>NZ_JBVLTJ010000005.1:0-518506 GCF_055597585.1 Streptomyces sp. AMJ-169 | reverse complement strand
GCTCGGAGGCACCTTCTCGGGACGGACAGCTTCAGGCGTATCCGCTCGGGGCGTCCCTCGCTTTGGGCGCGCTTGCTGAGGACACGCGGCTCGGAGGCACCTTCTCGGGACGGACAGCTTCAGGCGCATCCGCTCGGGACGCATCTGCGCAGGGCATATCCGTTCGGGACGGGCAGCCCCGTACGGCATCTGCTCCGGACGTCTCCCGGGATGTACCGCCCAGATGCTCCCTTAGAGATGTACTGCTCGGGATGCACGGCTTTAGCGCCTCTTGCGCCCCTCAGCCTGCGGCAACTGCCTTGAGTCATCGCCCCGCGCCCTCTCGGCAGCCGCCCTCACCTGCCGGCCCCTGACCGCAGTCCGATCGGTAAGCCGGAGCCAGGATTCCGCTACCCGGTCCTGGCCCCTGCCAGCAGCCCGATCACCGACCCCTCGGCCCCGGGCTCTCGGTCCCCAGCCCTTGGCCTCAGCCAAATTGCCTGCCCGCGCCCTCAGCTTCGGCCCAACTGTCTGCCTACGCCCCTGCCCAGCCCGATCACAAACTCCTGCTCATCAACCCCCTCAGCTGTTCGTCCCCAGCAGTGTTCGCAGATCCTTTGGCAGCAAGTTGTCGCAGGATGCCTTTGCCTCGTTGGTCAGGGCGTCTGTCACGCAGGTGTAGTAGTCCCGGTAGACCAGCTGCGCCGTGAATCCGGCGGCGACGAGGCCCAGGGCTAGGGATGCTGTGACGAGGCCGCTGATTGCGGCGGTGGTTTGGGGGCGGGCGGGGGTGGAGCCGGGGCGGGGAGCGGGACCCGGCCTTGAAGTGGAGCCGGGTCTGGGGGCGGTTCCGGGGCTGGATCCGACCCCTGCCCCGATCCCGTTCCCTGCCCCGACCCCGGTCCCAGTTCCGACCCCTGTCCCGACGCCGGTCCCTGTCCCAACCCCGGTGCCTGTCCCGACCCCGGACCGCGACTCGGGACCGTCTCCCGAAGCCCGCGACCCCCTTCGTCCCCGTCCCCTTTCCTTCCCCTCGCCCTCTCCCCCCGGCTTCCCCCTCAGCGCGCTGACCCCCCAATAGATGGAGAGCGAACCGAGCAGCAGCGCGACGTACGGCCAGCCGAACAGGGCGAAGAAGAAGGACCACATTCCGCCGAGCAGCGCGTATCGGGCCCGCCGCTGGACCGGGTCGGTCGGGTCCCAGCGTGGACCGGACGACTGCGGCCCACCCCCGGACCCTCCGGACCCCTCGGGACCGCCGGCCCCACCGGGCCGCTCCCCGAACCCACCACCGGAAGCCCGCCCAGGCTGCCGGTCACTCCACTGCCGTCCCCACGGCGAACCACCGTCACCACCGCCGCCGTTGCCACCACCCTGCACGGGCTGCCGAGGCTCCCACGGCCGATCAGGCGTGCCCTCGGGCGGCGGCGCGAACGGATTGTCCTCGGCGGACGGCGACTTCGAGGACTTCGGTGCCCCAGAGGAACCGGCGCTTCCAGAGGAGCCCGCGCTTCCAGAGGAACCGGCGCCCCCAGAAGAACCCGTCGAACCTCCAGAGGAACCCGCGCCCCCCGAAGAGCCTGCGCTCCCAGAGGAACCCGCGCTCCCAGAGGAACCCGTCCCCCCAGAGGAACCGACGCCCCCCGAAGAGCCTGCACTCCCAGAAGAACCCGCCCCTCCAGAAACCCCCGCCCCCCTAGAGGAACCCGAAGACCCCAAGGAGCCGCCCTCCCCAGAAGAGCCCGCAGCCCCAGAAGAGCCCGCTCCCTCCGAGGAACCTCCCCCCGAAGAACCCGCCCCCCCAGAAGAACCCGCACCCCCCGAGGAGTCGACCCCCCTCAAAGAACCGTCCCGCCCCTCCACAGAAAACCCCCCACCAGAAGAACCCCCCCGCTCCCGCCCCAACACAAACCCACCCCTCCCAGCAACAGCGGCGGCGGAGAAAGACAAACTGACCCCGCGGACTCCCCCCGAACCGACCCCCGAGACAGCTTCGGGCGTCGGCTGCGAGGCAGGCGGGATGGTTCGCAGGCTGCGGTCCGGCATCAAGTGAGCGTCTTCCCTAGGTGAGCGACGGATACGGCAGGTGAGCAACGGATACGGCGTATGTCCTACATGGCACGAGCTGTTACCACGGCAACGCACCACACCACCGCCGCGTTCCCGCTCCCGCCCATCCGAGTTCGAACACCCCGGCCAGAACGACGGACGCCCCCACCGGCGGCGGACACGCACCCCTCGTCAGGACGACGAACGCACCCGCCCGAAGGCAGACGCGCACCCCCGCCAGAACGACGGACGCCCCCACCGACGGCGGACACGCACCCCTCGTCAGGACGACGAACGCACCCGCCCGAAGGCGGACACGCACCCCCGCCAGAACGACGGACGCCCCCGCCCATGGCGAACGCGCACCCCCGTCAAGACGACGGACGCCCCCGCCCCAGACAGACACGCACCCCCGCCCCCAGCAGAAGCACACCGCCCACCCCGACGGACACGCACCCGCCCCAGCAGACGCACACCCCGCCCGCAGCAAACGGCCAACGGCAACGGCAACGGCAACGGCAACGGCAAACGGAAAACGACAAAACGGCAGAACAGCAGACACGCACACCCACTCCCCGCAGATACACGCACCCACTCCCGCCAGACGCTACCCCCCACCCCCGCCCCCGTCCCGTGGAGGCCGCCCGATGTGCCGGTATCGTTGCTGACGGTCGGCCGCTTCGTACACTTCCCCGTATCCAAGGACACGAAGCATTCGTACGACCGTACAAACGCTGGTCCGCAAGAAAGGCCCCCACCGTGGCCGCCACGCCCACCCGGCCCCAGGCCACCGAGTCCACCACAGCCGACGCGCCCCCCGGCCCCGCAGCCTCTGCTGCCGCCCAACCGGCCACCACCCACAGCGCCCCCGGCCCGGCGGCCGTCCCTGACGCCGAACCGGCCGTCCCCCCGGGCCCCGCTGCCGGAACAACCGCCTCCGGAGCAGCCGCAGTCCCCGCCCCGGGCGCCGGAGCAGCCGTCACCCCCGGCCCCGCCGCAGCCGTCACCCCAGGCCCCGCCGCAGCCGCCACCCCCGGCCCCGCCGCCGAACCGGCGGCCACCACCCACAGCGCCCCCGGCCCCGCCGCCATCCCCGGAGCAACCGCAGCCCCCGACGCCGACCCGGCCACCCCCCTCAGCCCCCCCACCCCCAAACGCCTAGTAATCCTCGTCTCCGGCTCCGGCACCAACCTCCAAGCCCTCCTCGACCACATCGAGACGACGGGCCCCCACACCTACGGCGCAGAGATCGTCGCGGTCGGCGCGGACCGCCCCGGTATCGAAGGACTGAAGCGAGCCGAACGAGCCGGCATCCCCACCTTCGTGGTCCGCACCGCCGACCACGGCACCCGGGACGAATGGGACGCGGCCCTCGCCGAGCAGGTCACCGCTCACCACCCCGACCTCATCATCTCCGCCGGCTTCATGAAGATCGTCGGTAAGGAGTTCCTGGCCCGCTTCGGCGGCCGTTTCATCAACACGCACCCGGCCCTGCTGCCCAGCTTCCCCGGCGCCCACGGCGTCCGGGACGCGCTGGCGTACGGCGCGAAGGTCACCGGCTGCACGGTCCACTTCGTCGACGACGGCGTCGACACCGGACCGGTCATCGCGCAGGGCGCCGTCGAGATCCGGGACGAGGACGACGAGGGCACGCTGCACGAGCGCATCAAGGAAGTCGAGCGCAGGCTGCTCGTCGAGGTCGTGGGGCGGATCGCCCGCAACGGCCACCGTATTGAGGGACGAAAGGTAGTTATCCAGTGACCGCCGAGACCGCGAGCACCCAGCGGCCCATCCGCCGCGCGCTCATCAGCGTCTATGACAAGACCGGCCTCGAAGACCTCGCGCGCGGGCTGCACGGGGCGGGCGTCGCGCTCGTCTCCACCGGATCGACCGCGGCGAAGATCGCCGCCGCGGGCGTCCCCGTCACCAAGGTCGAGGAGCTGACCGGCTTCCCCGAGTGCCTCGACGGCCGGGTCAAGACCCTGCACCCCAAGGTGCACGCGGGCATCCTCGCCGACCTGCGGCTGGAGGACCACCAGCAGCAGCTGAAGGACCTGGGCGTCGAGCCGTTCGACCTGGTCGTCGTCAACCTCTACCCGTTCCGCGCGACGGTCGCCTCCGGCGCCACCCCGGACGAGTGCGTCGAGCAGATCGACATCGGCGGGCCCTCCATGGTCCGCGCCGCCGCGAAGAACCACCCCTCGGTCGCGGTCGTCGTGAGCCCCTCGCGGTACGCCGATGTCATCGCGGCGGCCCAGGAGAACGGCTTCGACCTCCCCGCCCGCAAGCGCCTCGCCGCCGAAGCCTTCCGGCACACCGCCGAGTACGACCTCGCCGTCGCCGGCTGGTTCGCCAACTCCTATGCCCCGGTGGACGATTCACAGTTCCCGGACTTCCTCGGCGCCGCCTATGAGCGCAAGAACACCCTCCGCTACGGCGAGAACCCGCACCAGCCCGCCGCCCTCTACGTCGACGGCAGTGGCGGTGGTCTCGCCGAGGCCGAGCAGCTGCACGGCAAGGAGATGTCGTACAACAACTACACGGACACGGACGCCGCGCGCCGTGCCGCGTACGACCACTCCGAGCCCGCCGTCGCGATCATCAAGCACGCCAACCCCTGCGGTATCGCGGTCGGTTCGGACGTCGCCGAGGCGCACCGCAAGGCTCATGAGTGCGACCCGCTCTCGGCGTTCGGCGGGGTCATCGCCGTGAACCGGCCGGTGAGCAAGGAGATGGCGGAGCAGGTCGCGGAGATCTTCACCGAGGTCATCGTGGCGCCCGGCTACGAGGACGGCGCCCTCGAAGCCCTCGCCAAGAAGAAGAACATCCGGGTGCTCAAGGCCCCTGGTGCGCCCGGCAGTTCGGTCGAGCTGAAGCCCATCGACGGCGGTGCTCTCCTCCAGGTCACCGACCGGCTCCAGGCCGACGGCGACGACCCCGCCAACTGGACGCTCGCGACCGGAGAAGCCCTGAGCGCCGACGAGTTGGCGGAGCTGGCGTTCGCCTGGCGGGCGTGCCGGGCGGTCAAGTCCAACGCGATCCTGCTGGCGAAGAACGGTGCCTCGGTGGGCGTCGGGATGGGCCAGGTCAACCGGGTCGACTCCGCGAAGCTCGCCGTCGAGCGGGCCGGGGAGGAGCGGGCGCAGGGGTCGTACGCGGCCTCCGACGCGTTCTTCCCGTTCCCGGACGGGCTTGAGATTCTCATCGACGCCGGGGTCAAGGCCGTTGTGCAGCCCGGGGGTTCGGTGCGGGACGAGCAGGTCGTGGCGGCGGCGAAGAAGGCCGGCGTCACGATGTACTTCACCGGCACCCGGCACTTCTTCCACTGACACTGAGCAACTCCTGTAGGCGGGCGGCCCGTTGCGACGTCGGGCCGCCCGCCGTACACAGCGGATGCGCTGTGCCCTGAGGAGTCGCTCCCCCGTTGTTCCCCCGTCACGACGACCCCTCGACGACAACTCTGCGGCACCCCTTCTTCACGCGGTACCTCAGAAGTCCTAGGGTCACCAACGCCCGGCCGGCGTATACACCTTGAGGTAGTGCCCGACCCGCGCCGCGTAGTCCGCGTACTTGGCCGGGACCCCGCCGGACTCGTTCACCCGGCTCCACGAGGTGCGGTACGCGGCGGCGACGAACACCCGTCTGTCGCCGCGCAGTTCGGGCTTCAGCCGGGGTGCGATCCAGCACAGGTAGCGGCCCATCGCCGGGATCGACTCGGCGGGCGGGAAAGGGGGTTTGGGCACGGTCTCGCCGGGGGTGCCGTCGGCGTTCATCCACCAGCGCAGCACGCTCGGCGTCCAACGGGCGATGCCGTACTCGTCCTTGGCCGGATCCGACAGCTGCGGATCGAAGTCGCTCTCCACCTTCAGCATGGCCGCGATCAGCGGGGGCGTGACGTTGGGGTCGGCGCAGTCGTGCGCGGTCTCCACGATCAGCAGCCGGTAGGCGGCGGGTACGCCCTGCCCGGTACGGAGTTCGGCCGAGCCGTAGGCCGCTGCGGCGGTGCTGTGCGTGCTCCCGACGGGGGTCCCCGAGGAGACGCCGTTGCCGGTCCACGTGCTTACCCCGTACCCGATCCCGATGGCCGCCGCCGTCCCAACGGCCGCCGCCAGTACGGCCGTTCGGCGGGGCAGGCGGCGGCGGGTGTTCGTGGCCGCCGACTCCACGCGGCGCAGCAGAGTGCCGGTCGCGATGCGGTCGCCGTGGGTGCGGGTGAGGCAGGACTGGACGATCTCCCGCCAGGCGTCCGGGAGTTCGGGGGACAGGCGCAGGACGTCGGTGCCGCGCGCGTAGGCAACCGCCGCGTCTCTTCGGGCCGTTGGAGTTCCGCCGGGCAGGGGGAGCGCGCCGGTCAGGACCAGGTGGGCGAGGACGCCGAACGCCCAGACGTCCGCCGACGGCCTGATCCTGCGCCCGCGTTCGCCGATCTCCGCCCACAGCAGCTCCGGCGGGGTGTAGTCGGGCGTGGAGAACGCGGGCGTGTAGGCGTGGGTGCCCTCCAGCTCGCCGGCCATGTTGAAGTCGGCCAGCTTCGCCGAACCGTCCTTCATCAGCAGGACGTTGGCCGGTTTCAGATCGCCGTGCACCCAGCCGGCGCGGTGCAACTGATCGAGCCCCGCGCATACTTGGGCGAGCAGCGCCGGGCCGTTCGGCGGCCGGGGGGACCTCTTCAGCAGCGCGGAAAGGGAGTTGGCCGCTTTTTCGAGGACGAGGACGGTGGCGCCGTCCAACCCCGGGTGCGCCGGATCGTCGACCACCAGACTCTCGTACATCCGGATCAGCCGGGGGCTGCTGATGCGTTCCAGCAACTCGACTTCCCGGTCCGCGAGTTCGCGGAGGTGGGCGAGGGAGCGGGGGGTGCTGGTGCCGGTGGGGAGGAACTTCAGGGCGGCCGTTCTCGGGAACGTGTCGTCCTGGTCGGTGCGCTGGGCCTCGTACACGCTGCCGAACGCGCCCGTGGCGATGGGGCGTTGGACCTTCCAGCGGCCCGTCCGGTAGCCCTCGGGGACCTGGACGGCGTACGGGTCGCGGGTCACGGCCGGGGTCCCAGGAGGTTCAGGTCCGCTTCCCTGACCAGGTCGAAGCGCAGGGCGAGGGAGACGAGGGACTCCTTCTTGCCGTTGAGGCGCGGGCCGGGGTCTGCCGTGTCGGGGCCGGGTTTGAGGCGGAGTTTCACGGCGAGGTAGTCGATGTTCCACTGCACGGTGGCCCGCGAGGCGGCGGGCCAGGCGGGGCGCAGCCGGGTGACCACCTGGTCGACGGTGGGCAGCGGGGCGTGCGGTGTGCCGCGCAGCCGGGGTTCGCACAGGGCCGTCAGGACGGCGAAGTAGCGTTTCGTGCGGTCCAGGGAGAACGCGGGCGCGGTCGTCGCGCCGTCGGGGCCCGACGGGCCGCCCCGGTAGTCGTGGCGCGGCGCCCACACCTCGACCGGCAGCAGGTCGCCCGCCGCCGGGAGGACGAGCCGCGCGAACTCGAACGGCACGGGCGCGTCCAGCCGCCCCGGCGACACCTTTATGTGCTCGCCCGCGCCCTCAGGGTTTTCCACTAGGTACGTCTGGGAGCGGCTGAAGTTGCTCAGCGTCCAGTAGGCGCCGTGCGCGACGATCTCCCCGGCCTGCCGGGACACCCCTTCGTGCGGGATCTCCAGGTCGTTCGCGCCGGCCGCCCGCCCGAACGCCAGCCGCTCGCCGGGCGCGAGCCGCAGCTGGGAGCCGGCCCCGGAGTCCTGCGGCGGTACGACGATGATGCTGTACACGGGATCAGGGTGGGCGACGGGGCGGGGCCGTGTCACGCGCGGACACGGCCCCGGGGAGGAATGGCGAGAAGACGTCGCCGGCCTGTATCAGAACGGGGACTTCGCGCTCTTGGGCGTCAGCTGGAGCGGATGACGATCGTGGAGCAGACCTTGTCGGCGAACGTCTGGCGCTTGGCGTCCCAGGCGGGCCACAGCCAGCCGATGTAGCAGGCCAGGCTGTCCAGGATGTGCGCGAGCTGGCGGACGAAGGCCATGCCGCCGCCGAGCACCTGGCCGTCGGCCTCGCGGACGGTACGGATGTTGAGGACCTTCTTGCCGACGGTCTGGCCGGTCTTGCCCTCGCTGATGACGAAGTAGACGAACACGCCGATCACGTAGGCGAAGCCGAGCAGCGCCAGCGCCGGGATGTCGTTGTAACCGCCGATACCGGCGAGGATCCAGTACGGGATCAGCATGATCAGGCTGTCGATCAGCTTCGCCGCGAACCGCTGGCCCCAGTTCGCGTACTGCGGTACCCCGTACCCCGGCTGCTGCGGGTAGCCCTGCTGCGGGTACCCCTGCTGGGGGTAGGCGGGGTAACCCTGGGGCGGGACCCCGGGCTGGCCCTGCGGCGCCGCCCCGTAGGGGTTCTGCTGCGGCTGGCCGTATCCCGGCTGCTGCTGCGGCTGCCCGTAAGGGTTGTTCGGGTCCTGGGGCTGGCCATAGGGGTTGGGCGAGCCGTAACTCATGGCTGGTTTCCTCCGTGGGTCATGCGGTGGGGACGCGGGCATGCCGGAGGAACGTCAAGATTTGAGCGGTTTTGCCCCCCGACCGGACCGCATTGCTGCGGATTTCATCGTTATTGGTTGAGTGAGTTCTTGTCCAGTTCGATTCGCACGGTGTTGTGCACCTGCAACCTGGTTCGCACAAGACCCCCGCCGGACGGCCCTGTCCGGATTGGAACCAGGAGCGGGTCTTCCGGAAAGATGTCCCCATGACCGCCCAGATTCTCGATGGCAAGGCCACCGCAGCCGAGATCAGATCGGATCTGACCGTCCGTGTCGCGGCGCTGCGGGCGAAGGGCGTCGTGCCCGGCCTCGGCACCCTCCTCGTCGGGGACGATCCGGCCAGCCGCAAGTACGTCGCCGGCAAGCACCGCGACTGCGCGGAGGTCGGCATCGCCTCGGTCCGCCGCGAGCTGCCCGCGACGGCGACGCAGGCCGACGTCGAGGCGGTCGTCCGCGAACTCAACGCGGACGACGGCTGCACCGGCTACCTGGTCCAGCTGCCGCTCCCGCCCGGCATCGACGAGAACCGGGTCCTCTCGCTGATGGACCCCGCGAAGGACGCCGACGGGCTGCACCCCATGAACCTCGGCCGGCTGGTCCTCAACGAGCCCGGCCCGCTGCCCTGTACGCCCAACGGCATCCTGACTCTCCTGCACCGGTACGGAGTTGAGCTGAAGGGCGCCGAAGTGGTCGTCGTGGGCAGGGGAGTTACGATCGGACGGCCCATGCCGCTGCTGCTGACCCGGCGTTCCGAGAACGCGACGGTCACCCAATGTCACACCGGTACGCGGGACTTGGGGGCGCATCTCAGGAGGGCCGACATCGTTGTTGCGGCGGCCGGGGCGGCGCACCTGATCCGGGCGGAGGATGTGAAGCCGGGGGCGGCTGTCCTGGACGTAGGCGTTTCCAGGTCGGCGGACGGCAAGATCGTCGGCGATGTCCACCCGGACGTCCGCGAGGTCGCCGGCTGGCTCTCCCCGAACCCCGGCGGGGTCGGCCCCATGACCCGGGCCCAGCTCCTCGTCAACGTGGTCGAGGCGGCGGAGCGCAGTGTTGACTGAGGACGAGAAGAAGGGGGCGGGGGAGGAGATGGAGATGCGGGCGGAGAAGGGGAGTTCGGGGGGGACGGGGCTGGAGCCTGCGGAGACTCCGGCTGAACGGGGGGCTCTGGCTGGGCCGGCGTCTGCGGCTGAACGGGCGTCTGCGGCTGGGCTGTCCGGTTCGGCTGAGGAGGCTGGGCAGGCCGGTCCGGCGAAGCCGTCTGCCGGGGTGCCTGGGTCCGCAGGTCCGGCGGTGCCGTCCTCCGGGGTATCCGGGTCGGCTGGGTTCGCAGGTCCGGCGGCGCCGTTTTCCGGCGTGCCCGGGTCCGCAGGTTCGGCTGAGCCGTCTTCCGAGGCGCCCGGATCGGCCGGGTCCGAAGGCCTCGCCGAGAGCGCGCCCGGCACCCCCGGTATGAGCACCCCCGATATGGGCACCCCCCGCACGGGCGCCACCCGCACCTCCCGTACCCGCACCCCCCGCCGCTTCCCCCGCTTCACCAAAGACACCGCGCGCCCCGAAGGCGGTGGCCGCGCCGCCCCCGGTGGGGCCCCCGCCCCCGCCCGGCAGTGGCCCATGCTCGCCGTGCTCGGTACGGTCGGACTCGGGCTGCTGATCACGGCGTTGGACCAGTTCAGGGCGGGGACGATTCTGATCGGGGTCGCGTTGTTGGGTGGGGCGGCGTTGCGGTTCGCGTTGCCGAGGGTCGGCATGCTCGCCGTCCGCTCACGCTTCACCGACATCCTCACGTACGGGGTGCTGGGCCTCGCGATCGTCCTGCTGGCGCTGATGGCCCAGCCGCATCCGTGGCTCCAGATCCCGTTCCTCAAGGACACGCTGCACTTCACGGTGAGCAGCGGCAACTGACCGCCGCTCGTTTCTGTACGGAGGGGAAAGATGCCTCGCTGGCGGCCGTTGCCGCATGATCTGGACGCCCAAGTCGTCGAGTTCACGAGCCACTTGAGAGACCTGACCGACCAGGCGGGCCTCAGCCTGACCGCGCTGGCGGATCGCACGGGTTACAGCAGGACGTCGTGGGAACGCTTCCTGGACGGCCGCGTCCTGGCCCCGAAACGAGCGGTGATAGCCCTGGCGGAGGCGACGGACACCCCGGCCGCGGAACTGATATCCCACTGGGAGACGGCGGAACGGGCGTGGACGAGGACGGAGTCGGAGAGGGCGCTGCCGGGAAGGGTGGTGGGGGGACCGACGGAGGGGAACTCGTGGGGGTTGGCGGGGTACCGGGGGCCGTCGCCGAGGTCGGGGGAGCCCGGGGCGGGTATGCCGGGGCAGGGCACGCCGGGGGTGGATGGACAGGCGCCGGCCGACCCCAAGCCGGCTGCGCCGGACGCCGGTTCGCCGAAGGAAGGGGCTGGGTGGCCGAACGTGGGCGCCGGCTGGGCGAGGCCGGGTGCCGGTTCCCCTGATTCGGCTGCGCCGGGCACTGGTTCGGCGAAGGAACGGGCCGGCTCACAGAACGCGGGCGCCGGCTGGGCGAAGACGGGCGCCGGCTCACCCGATTCGGCTGCCTTGGACACCGGTCCGGCGAAGGCGGCTGCCAGTTGGGCGAGGGCAGGTGCTGGTGCGCCGGGGGCGGCCGAGCCGAGGTCGGGCGGCCCAGCGCCGGGTGGACCGGCGTCGGCTGATCCCAAGTCGGCTGCGCCGGGTGCCGGTTCGGCGAAGGAAGGGGCTGGGTGGCCGAACGTGGGCGCCGGCTGGGCGAGGCCGGGTGCCGGTTCGCCGAACGCGGGCGCTGGTTCGCCGAGTGCGGCTGCCGGGGCCCCGGGGACCGCAGGAGACTCGGGCGCCGATGACGCGACAAAGGCGTTGAAGCACGCTGGAATTGAGGGGCGCGCGGAGAGCGCGGCGCGCGGGGAGGCAGTCGGGCGACCGGGGCTCGTCGGACGCATGAGGCTCGCTGCACGCAAAGGGAGCGCAGGGCGCAAGGTGAGCGCTGGGCGTAGGGAGAGCGCTGGGGCATCCGCCGCCGCGCCCCCGGGCCGCACCTCCGGGACCCCCCGAATCTCCGGACTCTCCGGGACGCTCGGGACCCCCGGGACGCTCGGGACGCTCGGGGTGCCCGGAATCCCCGGCCCGTCGGGCACTCCCGGCACCCCCAACACTCCCGGCCCCCCTGGAATCCCGGGCGCACCCCACACCCCCACCCGCCACCGCCGCTCCCGCTGGCTCTCCTTCACCGCCGGCGCCCTCGGCGCGGCCCTCCTCGCCACCGTCGCTTTCCTCCTCACCGACAGCGGGCCCGGCAACACCGCCCGTGCCGCCGGTCCCGAGAGCCCCTCTCCGGTCCAGACCCGCCCCCTCCCCGACGGAGTCAAGTGCGTCGACTCGGGCTGCGAGGGCAAGGACGCCGAAGAGATGGGCTGTACGGGGGTGTTGGCGACGACCGTGACCAGCGTGACCGTCCGGACCACCCTCGTGGAGGTCCGCTACAGCAAGACCTGCGGCACGGCATGGGCCCGCATCACCCGGGCCAACCCCGGCGACGAGGTCCAGATGGAGACGGCGAGGGTGCACAGCAAGGACACCGTCACGACCCCGGGCGACACGATCGCGTACACCGCGATGACGGCGGTCACGTCCCCGGACGGGGTCAAGGCATGCGTGACCTTGGCATCGGGCGAACGGGCCTGCACCAACTAACCCCGTTTACCCCCGCCAACCCCGGGCACCCGACCCCTACCCGGCGGACGTACGACCCCCCAGCCCCGTACGCCCGCCCCGGCGGCCACCGCTCCCCCTCTCCCTGAGCCGGTGGCCGCCCCTTTATGCCCGCCGCGCAAAACCCCGCCGCGCAAAACCCCTGCCCCCTGCGCCACCCAGCCGCGCCCCCCGCACCCCCCCCGCCGCACAACACCCCGCCCCCCTCAGACCGCCCAGCCACCCCCACCCCCACCCTGTGCCCCACCGCACACAACCCCACCGCACCCCCCACCTCCCAACCCGCGATAGCCTGACCGCAAGATTCTCTTGACGCCAAGAGATCGATCAAACGTCCGGCACAGGGTTCACCCCACGCCCGCTGTCATAACGGAGAACGCCATGACCCGCACTCCCGTGAACGTCACCGTCACCGGCGCGGCCGGCCAGATCGGTTACGCCCTGCTCTTCCGCATCGCCTCCGGCCAGCTGCTCGGCGCGGACGTGCCGGTCAACCTGCGCCTCCTTGAGATCACCCCGGCCCTGAAGGCCGCCGAGGGCACGGCGATGGAGCTGGACGACTGCGCCTTCCCGCTCCTCAACAGCATCACGATCACCGACGACGCGAACGTGGCCTTCGACGGCGCCAACGTCGCCCTCCTCGTCGGCGCCCGCCCCCGCACCGCCGGTATGGAGCGCGGCGACCTCCTCTCCGCCAACGGCGGCATCTTCAAGCCCCAGGGCAAGGCGATCAACGACCACGCGGCCGACGACATCAAGGTCCTCGTCGTGGGCAACCCGGCGAACACCAACGCCCTCATCGCCCAGGCCGCCGCCCCGGACGTCCCCGCCGAGCGCTTCACCGCGATGACCCGCCTCGACCACAACCGCGCGCTGACCCAGCTCGCGAAGAAGACGGGTACGACGGTCTCCGACATCAAGCGCCTCACCATCTGGGGCAACCACTCCGCGACCCAGTACCCCGACATCTTCCACGCGACGATCGCGGGCAAGAACGCGGCCGAGGTCGTGAACGACGAGGCGTGGCTGGCCGACACCTTCATCCCCACCGTCGCCAAGCGCGGCGCCGCCATCATCGAAGCGCGCGGCGCCTCCTCCGCCGCCTCCGCCGCCAACGCCGCGATCGACCACATCTACACGTGGGTCAACGGCACGGCCGAGGGCGACTGGGTCTCCATGGGCATCCCGTCGGACGGTTCGTACGACGTTCCCGAGGGCCTGATCTCCTCCTTCCCCGTCACCGTCAAGGACGGCAAGTACGAGATCGTCCAGGGCCTGGAGATCAACGAGTTCTCGCGTGCGCGCATCGACGCGTCGGTCCAGGAGCTGTCCGAGGAGCGGGACGCGGTCCGCGCGCTCGGCCTCCTCTAAAAGCAACAGAAACAGCGACTCCCGCACGCTCCAGGTTTGAAACTGGGGAGTGCGGGAGTCGCTGTGTACGGCGGCAGGGGGTCAGCCGAGCTTCACGGAGTCGGTGAAGGCGGACCAGGCGGCACCGGCGAAGGTGAGGGTGCCGTAGGAGGGGTTCTTGCTGTCGCGGACCGGGACGACGCCCGGGGTGCAGTCGCAGACCTCAAGGCACTGACCGCCGTCAGTGTTGCTGTAGCTGGACTTGCGCCACTCGCCGACTTCGAGGCACTGGCCGCCGTTGTCGTTGCTGTAGCTGGACGCGCGCCAGGTCGCGTGGTTCAGGTCGAGGGCTCGCACGAGACTTCCTCCAAGATCCGCATGATGAACTCAAGTGACTTGGCGGGTGTCATTGCCTCGTCACGCATCGCATCGTACCGACGTTGAAGGCGCTCAACCTCCGAGTTCTCCTTGTAGAGATACCCCCGTTGGTCGTTCTCCGTGTAGGCGACGACTTGGTTGTCCGGCTGCCGGAGGAACATCACGTCGGTGTTCGCCAAGGGGTGGAATCCGGCGCTGAACGGCACCACCTGAATGGTGATGTTCGGTTTTTGAGCCATCTCGACCAGATGGGCCAGCTGCTCCTGCCAGGCGGCTCGATCCTTCAGCAGTATGCGCAGCACCGCCTCCGAGAGGATCGAGCGGAAGGCCGTCGCCGGGTCCACTCCTTCCAGGATCCGCTGCCGGTTGATGCGGGCCTCGACCTGCTGCTCAAGCTTCTCGCCCGTCAGACCGCCCGCCGTCAGGGCCTCGCGCGCGTACCCGGCGGTCTGGAGCAGACCCGGCAGCATGTTCGGGGCGTAGTGCCAGAAAGCCAGCGTCTCGGACTCAAGCTTCATGTACTCCTGGTACTGCTCCTTGAACTGCGTGGGGTCCGCCATGGCGAGTTCCCACAGCGTCTTCAGGAACTTCCCTGTCCCGTAGAAGGTGTCGAGGGCTTCGACGACCTCCGGGCCGCCCAGGGTGTGGCCGTTCTCGAGCCTGCTGAGCAGGGACGAGTCCCAGCCGACCTTCTGTGCCACATACCGAAGGGTGTACTTGTTCTCGGTCCGAAGGGCTTTCACCTCCTCCGCAAACCGGTCCCTTGGGTTGATACTGCGGTCGGTTTTCAATCGCCGCGCAGGCATGGGGGGCTCCCCTTCCCGTAGTTGCTGGACTACGGAAGGTAGTGCAGCAAAGGGTCAGCGCGGCGGCTGTTTAAAGAAGATGACCCCTACTTTGTTGCACATGGCGACCCGGTGTGGAATTTACGGCGCGAGGTCCCCGGCGATCTCCCGCAGCGCGGCCACCGCACACCGCTGCATCCCCGGCCCGAACGTGATCCGCGTGGCCCCGAGTTCACCCAACTCCGCCGGGGCCGGACCCTGTGTGGGCTGCGCGAATACGTTGAGCGGCCCCTTAATCCCCGCGCGCAACAAAGGCAGTTGCTCGATCGGGGCCAAGATGGGGTACACACAGTCCGCGCCCGCACTGACGTACAACGCGGCCCGCTCGATGGCGAGTTCGGCGGACCGCAGCCCCCGTACATACGTGTCGACCCGCGCGTTGACGAACAGTTCGCCCCCGGCGGCGGCGCACACCTCCGCCAGCCAGTCCGCGTGCGCGCGCGGCTCCTTGAGGACGCCGTGCCGGGAGTCCTCCAGGTTGCAGCCGACGACACCTGCAACAAGCAGCCGCTCCACCAACTCCTTGGGCGGGAGCCCGTATCCGTCCTCGACGTCGGCGGACACGGGGACGCCGACCGAGCGGGCGACGCGGGCGACGGCGCCGAACATCTCGTCGGCGGGGGTCTCGCCGTCGGCGTACCCGAGCGCTGCGGCGATGCCCGCGCTGGGGGTGGCGATCGCGGGAAACCCGGCCTCCACGAAGAGTTGGGCGCTCAGCGCGTCCCAGGCGCCCGCGAGGACCAGGGGCTGGTCGGGGGAGGGGCGCACGTGCAGCGCGCGGAAGAAGCCGGACTTGCTCACCGGGGGGCGCCCGGCTGGTAGCGGCCGGGGACCATACGGGTCGAGACGGCGATGCGGTTCCAGGCGTTGATGACGGTGACGGCGGCGATGAGGTGGGCGAGTTCGGGTTCGTCGAAGTGCCGGGCGGCGGAGTCGTACACGTCGTCCGGGACGAACCCTTCCGTCAACAGCGTGATGGCTTCGGTGAGTTCGAGGGCGGCGAGTTCGCGTTCCGTGTAGAAGTGCCGCGACTCCTGCCACGCCGCCAGCTGCACGATCCGCTCGACGCTCTCCCCGGCGGCCAGCGCGTCCTTGGAGTGCATGTCGAGGCAGAACGCGCAGTGGTTGAGCTGGGAGGCGCGGATCTTCACGAGTTCGAGCAGCACAGGATCGACCCCACGCCGCGCGGCGCCGTCCACCTGCCGCATGGCCTTGTAGAACTCGGGCGCGAGATCGGCGAGCACCATCCGGGGGGAGTGCTCCGCCGCGTACAGGTCGGTGTCGGTGGTCGTAGTCATAGCTCGACCCTAGGATCGAAGCTGCCCACGGATCTGGTCCATTCCGCCGGGGAAATCTTGGGCCACTTCAGGAAAGGGGAGCCGATGAAAAACACTTCCCTCGGCATCGACCTCCACCTCACCCCCTCCGGCCCCCACCTCCGGCGCGGACTCACCGACGCCCTCCGGGAAGCCGTGCGCGGGGGGAGGCTCGCGCCTGGGACGCGGCTGCCCTCCTCCCGTACCCTCGCCGCCGATCTCGGCATCGCCCGCAACACCGTCGCCGACGCGTACGCCGACCTCGTCGCCGAGGGGTGGCTCACCGCGCGGCAGGGGTCCGGGACGCGGGTCGCCGACCGGGCCGTACCCAGCGCGCCCACCCGTCCCCCTACCCACCCCCGCACCCCCGGCCCGCCCCGGCACAACCTCCTCCCCGGCAGCCCCGACCTCTCCGCCTTCCCCCGCGCGGAATGGCTGAAAGCGACCCGCCGCGCCCTCGCCGCCGCGCCCGGCGACGCCCTCGGCTACGGCGACCCCCGGGGCCGCCCCGAACTCCGCGCGGCCCTCGCGACGTACCTCTCCCGCGCGCGGGGCGTCCGCACGGACCCCGAGCACATCGTCGTCGTCCCCGGAGTCGCCCACGGGCTGCGCCTGCTGGGGGAGTTGCTGCACGGGCGGGGCGTACGGACCCTCGCCGTCGACTCCTACGGGCTGCCCCCGCACTGGCGCATCCTGGAGCGGGCGGGCCTGCGCACCACCCCCCTCCCCTTCGACGAACAGGGCACCCGTACCAGCGAGTTGGCCTCAGAGGGCGCCGTACACCTCACCCCCTCCCACCAGTTCCCCCTCGGCCTCTCCCTCCACCCCGAACGCCGCTCGGCAGTTGTCGACTGGTCGCGGCGCACCGGCGGGCTGATCCTGGAGGACGACTACGACGGCGAGTTCCGCTACGACCGCCAATCCGTGGGCGCGCTACAGGACTTGGCCCCGGACCGAGTGATCTACATGGGCACGGCGAGCAAGTCCCTTGCCCCGGGCCTCCGTTTGGCGTGGCTGGCCCTCCCACCCACGCTGACGGCTCAGTTGACGCCCCTGATCGACTCGTCCCCCACAAGCGTCCTGGACCAGCTGACCCTCGCCGAGTTCATCGACTCCGGCGCGTACGACCGCCACGTCCGGGCGTCGCGGGCGCGGTATCGCAGGCGCCGGGACGAGTTGGTGCGGGCGGTGCGGTCGGCGTCACCGGAGGCGGAGGTGACGGGCATCGCGGCCGGACTGCACGCGCTGGTACGGCTGCCGGCGGGGACGGAGGGGGCGGTACTGCGCACGGCGGCGTGGCACGGTCTCGCGCTGTACGGGATCACCCGGTTCCGGCACGAGGGGGCGGGGGCGGCGGCGATGGACGCACTGGTGGTGGGGTACGGGACGCCGTCGGATCATGGGTGGGCGGGGGCGTTGGAGGTGCTGTGCAGGGTGTTGGGGTAGGAGTTAGCTCTCCCCCTCAGTCCCCGGCGCCTCCCCGAACCTCGCCAACGCCAGCGCCCCCGCCACCGCCACCCCGAACCCCAGCACCGCCAGCCACCCCAGCCCCTCCCTCGTCCGGTCGCCCAGCCAGATCACGCCCACCGCCGCCGGGCCGACCGTCTCGCCGATGACCATGCCGGCCGTCGCCGCCGTCACCGAACCCCGTTGCAGCGCGGACGTCAGCAGCAGGAACGCCGCACCTCCGCCCACCACCACCGCGTACACGGCAGGGTTCGTCAGCAGCGCCACCGGCGTGACCTCGTCCACCAGCCGCACCGCCACCTCGACCACCCCGAACCCGAGCCCGGCGCCGAGGCCCATCGCCGGTGCCCGGCCCCGCTCGGGCAACCGCCCCCCGGCCAGCCCCAGCAGCAGCACCCCGGCCGCCCAGCCGAGCACCGCCCAGCGGAACGCCGCCGACCCGCCCGACGAACCCTCCGCCCCGGACGCCAGCCCCAGCAGACCGAGGCCCGCGCAGACGACGGCGACCGCCGACCACTCCGCACGGCTCAACCGCACCCCCAGCATCCGCGCCGCGACCACCGCCGTCACCGCGAGACTCGCCGCCAGCGCCGCGCCCACCGCGTAGATCGGCACCGAGCGCAGGGCGAGCACCTGGAAGACGAAACCGAGTCCGTCGAGGGCGAGCCCGGCGACGTAACGCCACTGCCGGACCGCCCGCAGCAGCAGCGCCGCAGCGCCCCCGCCGCCCCCTTCGGGCACCGCTTCCCGCGTCGCCACCGCCTGCCACACCGTCGCCGTACCGAAACAGACCGCCGCACCGAGCGCGCACACCATCCCAAACATCACAAACGGACTGTAGGCGAGGTCGGGCCCCGGGGGGTACCTGTACGCCGACTCACACCGATCTCTAGGCTGGCCGCCAAAACTGGCTATACACAACGGGGAGAGCAGAACATGGCGGGCACCCGCAGAAGACTCCGTTCCAGCACGGTCGTGCTCGGCGGCATGGCGGCCGTCGCCGCGACCCTCACCTCCTGCGGCTCCGACCCGGACCGCCGCTGCGTGGACCGCGCCGGCTACAGCGCCCTGTACGGGTACAAGGTCGTCACCGACAGCAGCTGCAAGTCCACGTCCGGCAGCGGGAGTTCGGCCCGGAAGGTGTCCAAGGGGTCCTGGTACTACGACGCCGACGTGCGCAACGGGTACGCCGACTCCGGCACCTTCAGCCGCAGCGAGGCCGTCGACCGGGGCGGCTTCGGCTGCTCTTCCGGCGGCTCCGGCAGCTCCGGCGGCTGAACCATGCGCCGGCACACCATCGAACCCCGCCCCCACTGGCAGCGGACCGTGGAGGAACAGGGCCTCGTCCACCCGCTCACCCGCCACCCCGACGGCCAACTCCGGCCCTACTGGGACGAGTCGGCGTACTACTCCTTCACCCTCGAAGAGGTCGAGGAACTGGAGGAGACCGTCGAGGAGCTGCATCAGATGTGTCTGACGGCGGCTCAGTACATCGTCAGCGAAGGGAAGTTCGCCGCGCTCGGCATCAACGACCCTGCTGTGGTGCGGGCGGTGACCGAGGCCTGGGAGCGGCGCGCCGAACTCCCTTCCCTCTACGGCCGGTTCGACCTTCGCTACGACGGCACCGGGCCCGCCAAGCTGCTGGAGTACAACGCCGACACCCCGACCTCCCTCGTCGAGGCCGCCTCCGCGCAGTGGTTCTGGATGGAGGACCGCTTCCCGGGGGCGGATCAGTGGAACTCCTTGCACGAGAGGCTGGTTGGGGCGTGGCGGAAGCAAGCGGGCCTGCTTCCGCCGGGCGGCCCCCTCTACTTCGCCCACTCCACCGCCGACGAACTCGGCGAAGACCTCATGACCGTCGCCTACTTGAAGGAGACCGCCGAGCAGGCAGGCATCGAGACCGACTGGATACCGATGGAGGACATCGGCTGGGACCGCCTCTCCGGCCGCTTCGTCGACCACCGGCTCAAGTTCATCCGCAGCTGCTTCAAGCTGTACCCGTGGGAGTGGCTGGTCGCCGACCGGTTCGGGGGCCATGTGCTGGACACCCTCGACAACGGGGGCGGCACGGGAACGACCCTCTGGATAGAGCCCGCCTGGAAGATGCTGCTCAGCAACAAGGCGCTGCTGGCGGTGCTTTGGGAGTTGTATCCGGGGCATCCGAACCTGCTGCCGGCGTATCTGGAGGGGCCGAGGGAGCTGGCGGAGACGGGGTACGTGTCGAAGCCGCTGCTGGGGAGGGAGGGGGCGGGGGTGGTGGTGCACTCGGCGGAGGGGGCGGCCGGGGTCGCGGAAGCGGGGGACGCCGCCGGGGCCGTGGAAGCGGAGGGCGTTGCCGGGATCGTAGAAAAGGCCGCCGGCGGCCTCGTACCCCGCACCCCCGACCGCGACCCCCTCTGCTACCAGGCGCTCTGCCCCCTCCCCTCCTTCGGCGGGAATCACGTCGTCCTGGGCGCCTGGACCGTCGGGGACGAGGCCGCCGGGCTGGGGATACGGGAGTCGGCGGGGCTGGTCACCGACGAGTACGCGCGGTTCGTTCCGCACGTGATCCGCTGAGCGGGGGCCGGTAGGCTGGGCGGTGGGCCGTGACTGGCGCGCTGGGATGGGAACGACCATCGGGGAGCGGTCCGCGTGTGAACGTGTGCCGTGCGCCTGGGCCGAACCTGAACGCCGTACATCCACGTCCGGAGGTCTCATGTCCGAGTCCAGCCCCCTCTCCCCCGAGTCCGTCGCCTACCGGGCCGCGCTCGACGTCATCCGCGCGGTCGAGCCCCGGGTCGCCGACGCGATCGGGCAGGAGGTCCACGACCAGCGCGAGATGCTGAAGCTGATCGCCTCCGAGAACTACGCCTCCCCGGCGACGCTCCTCGCGATGGGCAACTGGTTCAGCGACAAGTACGCCGAGGGGACGATCGGCCGCCGCTTCTACGCGGGGTGCCGCAACGTCGACACGGTCGAGTCGCTGGCGGCCGAGCACGCGCGCGAGCTGTTCGGCGCGCGGCACGCGTACGTCCAGCCGCACTCCGGGATCGACGCCAACCTCGTCGCCTTCTGGGCCGTCCTCGCCGACCGCGTCGAGGTCCCCTTCCTCGCGAAGACCGGCGTCCGCCAGATCAACGACCTCACCGACGCCGACTGGGCGGAACTCCGCCAGGCCTTCGGCAACCAGCGGATGCTCGGCATGTCCCTCGACGCCGGCGGCCACCTCACCCACGGCTTTCGTCCCAATATCTCCGGCAAAATGTTCCACCAGCGCTCCTACGGCACCGACCCGGCGACCGGCCTCATCGACTACGAGGCCCTGCGCGCCCAGGCCCGCGAGTTCAAGCCGCTCATCCTGGTCGCCGGGTACTCCGCGTACCCCCGCCTGGTGAACTTCCGCGTCATGCGCGAGATCGCGGACGAGGTCGGCGCGACGCTGATGGTCGACATGGCGCACTTCGCGGGTCTCGTCGCGGGCAAGGTCCTGACCGGCGACTTCGACCCCGTCCCGCACGCCCAGATCGTCACGACGACCACCCACAAGTCCTTGCGCGGCCCGCGCGGTGGCATGGTCCTGTGCGACGACTCCCTCAAGGACCAGGTCGACCGAGGCTGCCCGATGGTCCTCGGCGGCCCCCTGCCCCACGTGATGGCGGCCAAGGCGGTGGCCCTGGCGGAGGCCCGCCGCCCGTCCTTCCAGACGTACGCCCAGCAGGTCGTCGACAACGCGCGGGCCCTGGCGGAGGGCCTGATGCGGAGGGGCGCGACGCTGGTGACCGGCGGCACGGACAACCACCTGAACCTGATCGACGTCGAGTCCTCGTACGGCCTCACCGGGCGGCAGGCGGAGTCGGCCCTGCTGGACTCCGGCATCGTCACGAATCGCAACGCGATCCCGGCGGACCCGAACGGGGCGTGGTACACGTCCGGGATCCGGGTGGGGACCCCGGCGCTGACGACTCGGGGGCTGGGGACGGGGGAGATGGACGAGGTGGCGGGCCTGATCGACCGAGTCCTGACGGCGACGGAGCCGGGCCGGACGAAGTCGGGGGCGGTGTCGAAGGCGGGGCACGTGCTGGAGGGGAAGGTGGCGGAGGAGGTCGCGGGGAGGGCGTCGGAGCTGGTGTCGGGGTTCCCGTTGTATCCGGAGATCGACTTGGGCTGAGGGTTGCTTGTCGATCTGGAGGGGGGCGAGCTGATGAACGCCCTCAGCGGCAGCTGACCTAAGGGGCGCGGGGAACTGCGCGCTCAGCCACAACGGCGCAGCAGTTCCCCACCCCCTGAACCACCCCCCACCTCCCCGGCAAACCCCACTCTCCCCCTCTGCGAGAATGGGACCCATGGCCACAGACCGACCCCGCGTGCTCTCCGGCATCCAGCCCACCGCCGGCTCGTTCCACCTCGGCAACTACCTCGGCGCCGTCCGCCAGTGGGTGAACCTCCAGGAGTCCCACGACGCCTTCTACATGGTCGTCGACCTGCACGCGATCACGGTCCCGCAGGACCCGGCCGAACTGCGGGCGAACACCCGGCTGGCGGCGGCCCAGCTGCTGGCGGCCGGACTGGACGCGGACCGCTGCACCCTCTTCGTCCAGAGCCACGTCCCCGAGCACGCCCAGCTCGCGTGGGTCATGAACTGCTTCACCGGCTTCGGCGAGGCGAGCCGCATGACCCAGTTCAAGGACAAGTCCGCCCGCCAGGGCAGCGAGAGCACGACGGTGGGCCTGTTCACGTACCCGATCCTCCAGGTCGCCGACATCCTGCTGTACCAGGCGAACGAGGTCCCGGTCGGCGAGGACCAGCGCCAGCACGTGGAACTGACCCGCGACCTGGCGGAACGCTTCAACGGCCGCTACGGAGCGACGTACACGGTCCCGAAGCCGTACATCCTGAAGGAGACGGCGAAGATCTACGACCTCCAGGACCCGACGGTCAAGATGAGCAAGTCGGCGTCGACGCCGAAGGGCCTCATCAACCTGCTGGACGACCCGAAGGCGACGGCGAAGAAGGTCAAGAGCGCGGTCACCGACACGGACACGGTGATCCGCTACGACGCGGAGGCCAAGCCCGGCGTCAGCAACCTGCTCACGATCTACTCCACCCTCACCGGCAAGACGATCGCCGAGCTGGAGAAGGAGTACGAGGGCAAGATGTACGGCGCCCTCAAGACGGACCTCGCCGAGGTCGTCGTAGATTTCGTCACCCCTTTCCGCGAGCGCACCCAGCAGTACCTGGACGACCCGGAGTCGCTGGACGCGATCCTCGCGAAGGGCGCGGAGAAGGCCCGCTCGGTCGCCGCCGAGACGCTGGCCACGACGTACGACCGGATCGGCTTCCTGCCCGCCAAACACTGACCGGACGACCGGCGGGAGCGGCCCGCACAAGGCGCGTGCGGGTACCGGCAGAGCGCTGCACATCACTCCGGCCGCGCCTGCCCACAGCCCGGCGCGGGCCGTACAGTCGATAGCCGTACGGCACAGACCGGCACAGGCGTGAAGAACACCGGCACGACGACAGGAGACGAAGTGGGGACCGTAGTGATCGGCGTCTCGATCGCGGTCCCGGAGCCCCACGGCAGCCTGCTCCAGGAGCTGCGCGCGGGCTTCGGGGACGCCGCCGCGCACGGCATCCCCACGCACGTCACCCTGCTCCCGCCGACCGAGGTGGGCGCGGACGCGCTGCCCGCGGTGGCGGCGCATCTGACGGAGGTCGCCCGCGCGGGGCGGCCCTTCCCGATGCGGCTGTCCGGTACGGGCACCTTCCGCCCGCTCTCCCCGGTCGTCTTCGTCCGGGTCACGTCCGGCGCCGACGACTGCGCCCGCCTCCAGCAGCAGGTCCGCGACGCGTCCGGCCCGGTCGCCCGCGAGCTCCAGTTCCCCTACCACCCGCACGTGACGGTCGCCCACGGCATCGACGAGACCGCCATGGACCGCGCCTACGAGGAGCTGTCCGCCTTCACCGCCGAGTGGACCTGCGCGGGCTTCGCCCTGTACGAGCAGGGGGCGGACGAGGTGTGGCGCAAGCTCCAGGAGTATCCGTTCGGCAGCCCGGTGGTGCCGCCGCAGGCGTCGGCGCCGGCGGCGGAGGATTCGGTCACGCTGTAGGGGGGGGCGATTTAAAGCGCTTTAACTTTCTTAAAGCGCTTTAGGTCGGCTTAAAGCGCTTTAAATCGCCGTCGGCTAGATCGGCAGCCTGCGGAACACCGCGCGCGGGACGTGCCGTACCGCCGACATCACCACCCGCAGCACCCCCGGCACCCACACCGTCTCCGCCCGCCGCCGCAGCCCCGTCTCGATGGCCAGCGCGACCGCCTCCGGGGTCGTCGCGAGCGGCGCCTCGGGCAGCCCGTCGGTCATCTTCGTCCGCACGAACCCCGGCCGCACGACCATCACGTGCACCCCGGTGCCGTGCAGCGCGTCCCCGAGGCCCTGGGCGAACGCGTCGAGGCCGGCCTTGCTGGAGCCGTAGATGAAGTTCGCGCGGCGGGCCCGCTCACCGGCGACGGAGGAGAGGACGACCAGGGAGCCGTGGCCCTGCGCCTGGAGCGCGCGGGCGGCGACCAGCCCGGAGGAGACGGCACCGGTGTAGTTGGTCTGCGCGACCCGCGCGGCGGCGAGGGGCTCGCGTTCGTCGTGGGCCTGGTCGCCGAGGACACCGAACGCCAGCAGCACGACGTCGACGTCCCCCTCCGCGAACACCTTGCCCAGCGCCGCCTCGTGGCCCTCGCTGTCCAGCGCGTCGAAGGCGACCGTACGGACGTCCGCGCCGAGCTTGCGCAGGCTCTCTGCGGCCTGGTCCAGGGCGGGGGAGGGGCGGCCCGCGAGCCAGACCGTGCGGGTGCGGCGGGCGACGAGGCGGCGGGCGGTCGCGAGGGCGATCTCGGAGGTGCCGCCGAGGACGAGGAGGGACTGGGGGAGACCGAAGGCGTCCTTCATGGGGGCTCCTTAAGGCGTGCGGAGGTCTGAGGGCTTGGGCGGGCTCTGGAGGGGGCTTCGTCCGGCGGGCCGGTGGTCTACAGGGGGCCTCGCTCAGAGGTTGAGACGGCGTGCCAGGTCCGACATGAACACCCCGCGCGGGTCCAACTTCCCGCGCAGCTCCCGGAATTCGTCCGCGCGCGGGTACATCGCCGTCAGCAGCTCCGGCCGCAGCCGGGAGTCCTTCGCGAGGTAGACGCGCCCGCCGGCTGCGGCGACCTCCTCGTCGAGGCCGTCCAGGAAGTCCGCGAGGCCGGGCAGGGCGGCCGGGATGTCCAGGGCGAGGGTCCATCCCGCGCGGGGGAACGACAGCCAGCCCGGGTCGCCCTCCCCGAACCGCTTGAGGACGGCGAGGAAGGACGGGCAGCGCCGCTCGGAGATGCGCCGCACGATCCGCCGCAGCGCCTCCTCCTGGCCGTGCTCGACGACGAACTGGTACTGCACGAAACCGCCGCGCCCATAGATGCGGTTCCAGTGCGGGACGCCGTCCAGGGGGTGGAAGAAGGCCGACAGGGACTGGAGTTGACCGGCCCGCGCGCGGGGGGCGTGGCGGTACCAGGCTTCGTTGAACAATCCGACGGTGGTACGGGTCAGCAGTCCCCCGGGGACGTACGC
The DNA here is from genome assembly GCF_055597585.1 of Streptomyces sp. AMJ-169. Taxonomy (NCBI): domain Bacteria; kingdom Bacillati; phylum Actinomycetota; class Actinomycetes; order Kitasatosporales; family Streptomycetaceae; genus Streptomyces; species Streptomyces sp. AMJ-169. The sequence continues at coordinate 493,312 of NZ_JBVLTJ010000005.1, read as the reverse complement.
CGGGGGAGCCGGCAGCCGGCGGGGGCGGAAGGCGAGCGGGGACCTGCGCGCGCGGGCGGGGAGGACGTCCAGGGGAGCGTGGTCCCCGCGCGTGAGGACCGCGCGGCCGGTGGCCTTCCCGCGCGCGAGGAGGTCGATCCAGGCGACCGAGTAACGGTAGTGATGGTCCGTCGCCGCCATACGGTCCATCAGGTCGTCGAGGTCGGCGGCGCGTTCGGTGTCGACCGACATCAGGGACGTCTCCACGGGCAGCAGCCGCACGCGCGCGGTGAGGATCATCCCGGTCAGGCCCATGCCCCCGGCGGTCGCGTCGAAGAGGTCGGTGCCCTGGCGGACGGTGCGGATCGTGCCGTCGGCCGTCAGCAGCTCAAGAGAGGGCACATGGCGGGCGAACGACCCGCACGCGTGATGGTTCTTGCCGTGGATGTCCGCCCCGATCGCCCCGCCCACGGTGACCTGCCGGGTCCCCGGCGTGACCGGCACGAACCAGCCCAGCGGCAGCAGGACCTCCATCAGCCGGTGCAGGGAGACGCCCGCGTCGCACAGGACGACCCCCTCGGCGGCGTCGATCGCGTGCACCCGGTCCAGACCGGTCATGTCGATGACCGAGCCCCCCGCGTTCTGCGCAGCGTCCCCGTACGCCCGCCCCAGGCCCCTGGGGATACCGCCCCGGACCCCGCACTCCCGGACGGCCGCGACGGCCTCCTCGTACGTCCCTGGGCGGATCAGACGGGCCGTGGAGGGGGCGGTGCGGCCCCAACCGGTGACGGAGACGGTCTCGGCAGGCATGTCGGTGACCGTAGCCGCCCGATAAGGGCAAAACCCCTGAAAACTCGTGAAAGCTGGTCAAAAGTAATGACTCTCGCCGAAACGGGTGATTAGTGGGATGTCGCTCAATATTGCCAACGCCAGGACCCCTCCGGAGTGAACAGTGGGTCCCCATGGGCAACTGGAGACAGTACGACCGCCGCGTCCTGACCGCACTCCACGCGCGCGCGGCCGACCCCCGTATCGCCGCCTGCGCGCGCGTGCTGTCGTGGACCGGCGAACACGCGGCCCTCTGGCTCGCCGCAGGACTCACCGCAGCAGCCGCCGACACCCCCCGGCGCACCGCCTGGCTGCGCGCGACCGCCCTCACCGCGGGCGCGCACGCGGCCAGTTCGGGCGTCAAACACCTCGTCAGACGGCCCCGCCCGGCCGGGGTCACCCCCCTGGTGCGCACGGCGGGCCGGCACTCCTTCCCCAGCTCCCACGCCGCCTCCGCGACCGCGGCGGCCGTCGCCTTCGCCGCCCTGGGCGTGCGGGCCGCCCTCCCGGTGGCCGCCGCGATGTGCGCCTCCCGGCTCGTCGCCGGCGTCCACCACCCCACCGACGTCGCCGCCGGAGCCGCCCTCGGCGCGCTCACCGCCCGCGCGGGCACGCGCTGGATGCGGCACGGCACCCGGAAGAGCCCCGCATGACCGAGGCCGCGCCCCTGACGGAACTGCGCGAACCGCGCACCCACACCCGCCCCCTTCCCAAACGCACCCCCGGCGCCCTCCTGTCCGGCCTGCTGCGCACCGCCCGCCCCAAGCAGTGGGTCAAGAACCTCCTGGTCGTCGCCGCCCCCGCCGCCGCCGGACGCCTCCTGTCCTGGCACGCCGCCGCCCAACTCGCCCTGGTCTTCGCCCTGTTCACCGCCTGCGCGGCGGCCGTCTACCTCGTCAACGACGCCCGCGACGCCGACGCCGACCGCGCCCACCCCACCAAACGCCACCGCCCCGTCGCCGCCGGACAGGTCCCCGTCCCCCTCGCCTACGCCGCCGGAGGCGCCCTGGCGGCCCTGGCGCCGCTGCTGGCGGCCTGGCTGGCCTCCCCGGCCGTCGCGGGCGTCCTGGCCGCCTACACGGGCCTCCAGCTGGCGTACTGCGTCCGCCTCAAGCACGTCCTCGTCGTCGACCTCGCCGTCGTCGCCACCGGCTTCCTCATGCGCGCCGGCGTCGGCGGCCTCGCCCTCGGCATCCCGCTGTCGCGCTGGTTCCTCATCACCACCGGGTTCGGCGCCCTGTTCATGGTCGCCGCCAAGCGCTACTCCGAAGCCGTCCAGATGTCCGGCACCGCCACCGCCGGCGCCACGCGCGCGCTGCTCACCGAATACACCACCGGCTACCTCCGCTTCGTCTGGCAGCTCGCCGCCGGGGTCGCCGTCCTCGGCTACTGCCTGTGGGCCCTCGAAGGCGACCCCGGACCCAGCCTCCTGCCCTGGCGGCAGCTGTCCATGGTCGCCTTCATCCTCGCGATCCTGCGCTACGCCGTCTTCGCCGACCGGGGCAGCGCCGGAGAACCCGAAGAGGTCGTCCTCGGGGACCGCGCCCTCGCCGTCATCGGCCTCGCCTGGCTCGCCATGTACGGGCTGGCGGTGGCCCATTGGTGAGCGCCCCGCAGCGCACGGAACTCCTCGGCTTCGCCGCCGTGGGACTCCTCGCCTACGCCGCCGACCTCGCCCTGTTCACCGCCCTGCGCGGCCCCGCCGGACTCGACCCGCTCACCGCGAAAGCCCTGTCCTTCCTCGCCGGCTGCGCGGTCGCCTACACGGGCAACGCCCTGACGACCTACCGCCACACCCCCGCGCGCGGGCTGCGCCCCGTCGCCGTCTTCCTCGCCGTCAACCTCGCCGGCGCCGCCGTACAACTCCTGTGCCTCACCGTCAGCCACTACGCCCTCGACCTCACCTCCCAGCGCGCGGACACCGTCTCCGGGGCGGGCGTCGGTATGGCGCTCGCGACGGTCCTGCGGTTCTGGGGGACCCGCACCTGGGTGTTCAAGTACCAAGTGGGTTCGTCCGGCGCCGGGTGAGGCAGAGTTCGGATCATGGACTGGCTGAAGCAGCTCCCCTGGATCGGGCCGTGGATCGACCGCCTCACGCGCACGCACGCGTGGCGGTCGTACGAACGGCTCGACCAGGCCAAGTGGTCGCGGCTCGCGGCGGCCATGACGTTCGTCAGCTTCGTCTCGCTGTTCCCGCTGCTCACCCTCGCCGCGGCCGTCGCCGCCGCCACCCTCAGCCAGGACCAGCAGCAGCGCCTGGAGACCCGGATCGCCGACCAAGTGCCCGGCATCTCCGACCAGTTGGACGTCGCCTCGCTGGTCCAGAACGCCGGGACCGTCGGGCTCATCGCGGGCGCGGTGCTGCTGTTCACCGGGCTCAACTGGGTCGGCCAGATACGGGACTGCCTGCGCGCGGTGTGGGAACTCCCCGACGACAGCGGCAACCCCGTCCTCGTCAAGGCCAAGGACGCGGGCGTCCTCGTCGGCTTCGGCGGGGCCGTCCTGGTGACCTTCGCCGCCTCCACCGTCGCCTCCTGGGCCGTCGGCCGGGGCGCGGACACCCTGGGGCTCGACGAGCGCGGCTGGAGCAGCGTCCTGCTGCGCGTCGCCGCGTTCGCCGTCGCCGTCCTCGCCGACTTCCTGCTGCTGCTCTACGTCCTGACCCTGCTCCCCGGCGCCGACCCCGAACGCCGCCCCCTCCTCGAAGCGGCCCTCATGGGAGCCCTCGGCTTCGAACTCCTGAAGCTCCTCCTCAGCGGCTACCTCCAGGGCGTCGCCACCAAGAGCATGTACGGCGCCTTCGGCGTCCCCGTCGCCCTCCTGCTGTGGATCAACCTCACGGCGAAGCTGGTCCTGTACTGCGCGGCCTGGACGGCGACGGAGAGACGACCCGCGCGCGGGGACGCCGGTACGGAGACCGAGGCTCCTTAGGGAGCGCCGGTCAGCTCAGGAAGTCTCCTCGGCCGCCGCCGCGCGCCGCCTGGGCCACTTCCGGTTCACCAGGAACGCGCCCGCCCCCAGCACCACCAGCGCCCCGCCCGCGATCCCCAGGGCGGTCCCGATGCCCCCGGACCCGCCGTTCGTCGCCGACGCCGACGTCACCGGGGTCCGCGAAGGACTCGCCGACCCGTCCGCCGGAGCCGAACTCGTCGACCCGGGCCGCGCGGTCGGAACCGCGCTCCTAGGGGCCACCAACTCCCCTACGGGCCGCACCTTCCCGACCGACTGGAACCCCCAGTCCAAGAGCGCCGCGGTCTCCTTGTAGACCTCGTTGTGCTCGGTCTTCGCCGGGTTCATCACCGTCACCAGGAGCACCCGCCCGCCCCGCTCGGCGACACCCGTGAAGGTCGCGCCCGCGTTGGTGGTGTTGCCGTTCTTGACGCCCGCGATGCCCTGGTACTGCGACAGGTCCGAGTCACCGCTCAGCAGCCGGTTGGTGTTCTGGATCTCGAAGGACTTCCGGGTGACCTTGCCGTCCTTGTCCTTCTCGGTCTCCCCGGGGAAGCTCGCCCGCACGGTCGAGCAGTAGTCCCGGAAGTCCTTCTTCTGGAGCCCCGAACGGGCGATCAGCGTCAGGTCGTACGCCGAGGACACCTGCCCCGGGGCGTCGTACCCGTCGGGGGAGACCACATGGGTGTCCAGGGCCTGGAGGTCCTCCGCGTGGGTGTTCATGTCCTTCACCGTCGCCGGGACGCCGCCGTTCATCGCCGACAGGACGCGCACCGCGTCGTTCCCCGAGCGCAGGAACACCCCCAGCCACAGGTCGCGCACGCTGTAGGTCTCGTTCTCCTTTATCCCGACCAGGCTCGAACCGGCGCCCATGCCGGCGAGTTCGGCCGCGGTCACCTTGTGCTGCGCCGTGCTCGGGAACCGCGGCAGCACGGTGTCGGCGAACAGCATCTTCATGGTGCTCGCCGGCGGCAGCCGCCAGTGCGCGTTGTGCGCGCCCAGGACCTCGCCCGACTCGGCGTCCGCGACGATCCAGGACCGCGCGGTGATGTCCTTGGGCACCACGGGCGCGCCATTGGCCAGATCCGCCTGTGTCCCGGCGAGCCCCAGCCGGGCGCCGCCGACCGTCGACATGTTCGCGGGCGGGACCACAGAGGGCGAGGGCGAGGGGCTCGGGGCCGCCAGGACGGGGGGCGCGGTCAGCGCGGTGGACGCGAGCACGGCTGCGGTGACCAGCAGGGACCGCCTGCCGGCCGGCTTCATGGGAGCGGGCACGGTCCAGAACGTACCCGCCGCACGGCGGCCGGGCCCACCACCGGCCGCACCCCGCCGCAGGAACCGGACACCGGCCGGTGATACTGAACGCATGACGCTCAGCCGCCGGCTCTCCTGGTTCCTGCTCACCTTCGGGGTGTGGAGCTGGTTCATCTGGATCACTTTCGTAAAAAACCTGATCAAGGACGGCAGCGGACTGGCGTTCGACGACGGACATCCCACGGCGTACTTCTGGGTGCATCTCACCTTGGCCGTCGTGTCCTTCGTATTGGGGACGGCCATCGGGCTCATCGGGTTGCGCGGCCTGCGCGCACTGCGCGCCACTTCATAGGCAGGGGAACGCCACAGTCATGGTGATCGTCTTCGGCGTGCTCGTCATCGGAGTGCTGGCCGCCGCCAACTGGTACCTCTGGCGCCGCCTGTTCCGGGACACCACCGCCGGTCCCGGGTGGGTGCGGCGGGCGGGCGCGGTCGGTCTCGCCGCCGCCTGGGCCCTCGCCGTCTCCGCGTTCGTCGCCGAGCGCACCGGCGCCCCCTTCTGGCTCCAGCGCGTCCTGGCCTGGCCCGGCTTCCTGTGGCTGGCCGTGTCGATCTACCTGCTGCTGGCCGTCGTCGCGGGCGAGGCCGTACGCCCGCTGCTGCGCCGCTTCCTGGACCGCCGGGCCGCCCGGCAGACCCCGCAGGAGCCCGTCAGCGCCCCGCTGGAGCCCGCGCAGGCCTCCGGCGGACTCCCGGCCGCCACGGAGCCTTCACCGGCCGTCTCGCAGGCGGCTGAGGCTTCCACCCCCTCCCGCCGCCTCTTCGTCTCCCGAGTCGTCGCGGGCGCCGCCGCTGCCGCCGCCGTCGGGACCGTCGGGTACGGCACCTACGGCGTCCTGCGCGGCCCGACCGTGAAACGTGTCACCGTCCCGCTGGCCAAACTCCCGCGCGCCGCGCACGGCTACCGGATCGCCGTCGTCAGTGACATCCATCTCAGTCCGGTCCTCGGCCGGGGCTTCGCGCAAAAAGTCGTCGACACGATCAACGGCACGCAGCCCGACCTGATCGCGGTCGTCGGCGACCTGGTCGACGGCAGCGTCAAGGACCTCGGCCCGGCCGCCGCCCCGCTCACCCAACTCAAGGCGCGGCACGGCAACTTCTTCGTCACCGGCAACCACGAGTACTTCTCCGGCGCCGACCAGTGGGTCGAGGAAGTACGGCGGCTCGGGCTGCGCCCGCTGGAGAACGCCCGGACCGAACTGCCCTGGTTCGACCTCGCCGGGGTCAACGACCTCGCGGGCGAGAGCGAGGGCGAGGGCCCCGACTTCACGCGCGCGCTGGGCGACCGCGACACCACGCGCGCGTGCGTACTCCTCGCCCACCAGCCCGTGCAGATCCACGACGCCGTCGGGCACGGAGTCGACCTCCAGCTCTCCGGCCACACCCACGGCGGCCAGCTGTGGCCCGGCAACTACCTCGCGGAGCTGGCGAATCCGACCGTGGCCGGACTCGAGCGCTACGGGGACACCCAGCTGTACGTCTCCCGGGGCGCCGGAGCCTGGGGGCCGCCCACGCGCGTGGGCGCGCCCTCCGATGTGACGGTGATCCAGCTGGCGTCCCGTCAGGCCTGATCAGCAGGGGTCCCGTCACACTGTGGGAGCCCTGTGAAACCCGGCGTAAACAACTGTTCGGGTAAGTTCTCTCTCATCTCGCCAGATTCCCTTCCCCAGCCGAAACCCCGTGTGATTGGGTGAGCCGGCTGTTAAGGGGAGTGGCTTTTTTTCTTCGTAGGACTGGGTCCCTCTGAGGGCCTGGGGAGGCAGGGCACCACCATGCGATCAGTTCGCATGCGGATCATCGCGGGCGTCGTCGTACTCGCGGCCGCCGGCGTGGGCGGCTGGCAATTGCTGCCGTCGGACAAGGCCAATGACAAGGCGATCGTGGTCGGCACCACCGACTCGATCACCTCACTCGACCCGGCAGGCGCGTACGACGCGGGCTCCTGGGCGCTGTACAGCAACGTCTTCCAGTCGCTGCTCACCTACGCCCCCGGAGGCGTCTCACCCGTCCCGGACGCGGCCAAGAGCTGCGGTTTCGTGGGCGGCGGGCTGACGACGTACCAGTGCGAGCTGCGCGGCGACCTGACGTTCCCCAGCGGGCGCAAGGTCACCGCCAAGGACGTGAAGTTCTCCTTCGACCGGATCAAGAAGATCAACTCGCCGGTCGGGCCCGCGTCGCTGCTGTCCACGCTGAAGTCGGTCGAGGCCGACGGCAGCATGGTCACGTTCAAGCTGTCGTCCGGCGACGCGACCTTCCCGTTCAAGGTCGCCACCGGCGTCGGCTCGATCGTCGACAGCACCAAGTACCCGGCCGACAAGCTGCGCACCGACAACGGTGTCGACGGAACGGGCCCGTACACGCTCAGCGCCTACACCAAGGGCAAGAAGGCCGACCTCGAGCCCAGCGGCCGCTACAAGGGCGCCGTGACCCCCGGCAAGGCCATCGAGCTGCGCCAGTACGCGGACCCCGACAAGCTGGAGGCCGCCTGGAAGGCCCGCGACATCTCCGTCGCCACCCGCCAGCTGCCGCCCAAGACGCTCTCGTCCCTCAACGCCAGCGACCCCGGCCAGCGGGTCAGCGAGGCCGACAGCTCCGAGACGCGCAACCTGTACTTCAACACCCGCGCGGGCTCGCCCCTGCACAACGCGAGCGTGCGCCGCGCCATCGCCTGGCTGATCGACCGCCAGACCCTGGCCAACACCGTCTACGACGGCACGGTCGACCCGCTGTACTCGCTGATCCCGACCGGCATCACCGGCCACACCACCTCCTACTTCGACGCCTACCCCAAGGTCAACGCCGAGAAGGCGCGCGCCCTGCTGAAGGCGGCCGGCGTCTCCACCCCGGTGACCTTCACCTACGGCTACGGCCAGGTCGGCGACACCGCCCAGGAGGAGGCCCAGGAGCTCAAGCGGCAGCTGGAGTCCACCGGCCTGTTCAAGGTGAACGTCAAGGGCTACGAGTGGTCCGACTTCCAGAAGCAGTGGGCCACCGGCAAGCTCGACGCGTACGCCGTCGGCTGGGTCGCCGACTTCCCCGACGCCGACAACTTCGCCGGCCCGCTCATCGGCACCGACGCCACCATGAACACCGGCTACAGCAACAAGGCCGTCGACGACCTCATCAAGGACAGCCAGCAGTACGCCGACCGCAGCCGCGTCGCCGACGACTTCCGCCGCGTCCAGGAGGCCGTCGCCGAGGACTCCCCGGTGATCCCCCTGTGGCAGCGCAAGGACTACGTCGTCACCACCCAGGACGTCGGCGGCGGCCAGTACCTCAACGACGGCAACGGCGTCTTCCGCCTGTGGAGCCTGGACTGGATCTAGCCGGTCCCGGTCAGTTGTCCGGCCGGTTCCGATCAGTTCCGGTCGGAGCTGGTCGGATCGCGTCAAGGCGGTCCCATCGCGGGCATGACCTGCGGTGGGACCGGGCAGTCACCCCACGCCGGTCCTTTTCGGCGGCAGGCGGGCGACGGCAGGCGGGCGCGGGACCGAGGAGCCGATGTGCTGAGACGCAACTCCTTCCGGCTGCCCCGGCACCCGGCGTCCGTGGGGCTCGCCCGGCACCGGGTCCGCGACCACCTCACCGCCTGGGGCCACCCCCCGGACGCCCCCGCCCTGCGCGACGCCCTCCTGGTCGTCTCCGAGCTGGCCACCAACGCGGTGCGCCACGGCCCCGCCCAGGAGCGCGAGTTCGAGATCGCCGTGACCGCGCTGGCCGACGGCTCCTGTCTGCTGGAGGTGTCCGACGAGAACCACCAGGAGCCCCGCCTGCGGCTCGTCGGCGACAGCGCCGAGCACGGCAGGGGCCTGCGGCTCGTGGACCATCTGACGGCCGCCTGGGGCGTCTGGAGCAGGGGGCGGCACGGCAAGACCGTATGGGCACTGATCCCGCCGGACGGGCGGTGCTGAGGAGGCGTCAACGCAACGGGCCCCGTCAGCCTTCAGAAGACGCCGCCCCGGCCCGTCACCCTTCAGAAGACGCCGCCCCCGGCCCCGTCACCCTTCAGAAGACGCCAGCCCCTGCGGACCCGGCAGCATCCTTGTCATCCCCGGCAAGAACTCCGTGAACAGCTCATGCACCTCCCGCAGCAGCGGCCGCAGCACCCGGAAGCGGGCCAGCGAGACTCCGCGCGCGGCCAGCCTCGCCCCGCGCTCGGCCAGCAGATAGCTGCGCTCCCGCCCCGCCGAGCGGTCGAAGATCCAGTACAGGGCGAGCCCCATCTGCGCCAGCCACATCAACTCCGGCAGCAGATCCCGCAGTTCCTCAGGGACCTTCGTCCTCGCCGCGCCCGCCAGGATCTCCCGGTGCACCCCGATCGCCTCCGCGCGGGCCTCCGCCGACTCCGGCGAGAAGGGGCTGAGGGGGCTGTCGGGATCGGCCGCGCTCTTGAAGAACTGCACCGCGAACTCGTGGTAGGGCGCGGCCACGTCCAGCCAGATCCGCAGCACCCCGGCCAGCCGCTCCTCGAAGTCACCGTCCGAGTCGAGCAACGGGCGGATCGCCGCGCGGTGTTCGGCGGCGAGCCGGTCGTAGAACCCCTGGACGAGGTGTTCCTTGCCCTCGAAGTAGTAGTAGGCGTTGCCGACCGAGACACCGGCCTCCTGCGCGATGGCCCGCATCGTCGTCTTGTCGTACCCCCGCTCCCGGAACAGCCGCATGGCCGTCTCCAGGATGAGCGCACGGGTCAGCTCGGCCTTGCTGGTCGTACCGGCCCCGCCGGGGCCGTCGTTCTTCGCGGACACGGACGGAGCCTAACCAGCCGCGTCCGCCCAGGTCACCGCCGCCCCAGCTCCGGGCGTTTGCTGTAGTCCGTGAACCCGATGACGTTGCCCCAGGGGTCGGCCGCCTCGACCGTCCACCCGGTGGCCGTGGAGAACGGCTCGTCGACGGCCGCGATCCCCGCCTCCCCGAGCCGCAGCGCGGCGGCGCGCGCGTCCGGGACCTCGATCCACACCCGGGGACAGGCCCAGGGAGCGGCCCGGCGCGGCAGCGCCGCCTCCAGCTGGAGCAGCAGCCCCGGGGTCTCGCTGCCCACCTTCAGCAACACGATCCCGGCCTCGTCGAACCGGAACCCGACCGCGAACCCGGCCCGTTCGTAGAACGCCACCGCCTCCCCGAGATCCCCCACGGGCAACAGCACGTTGTCGAACCCGAGCAGCTCGTACGACTCGTCATCTGACATGCCGTCACCATAGGCACATAACCGCCTGGATCGGGTCATTTTCAAGGGCGTCGCCTCGCGGCGCGCACGTCCGGCAAGATGGACCGCACATCAGACAGTCGGAAGAACCCCGGGGGAGCATTCACCGTGACCGAACAGCCTCAGCAGCCCCAGCAGCCACCGCCCGGGTACGGCTACCCCGGCGCCGCTCCCGGGCCGTACGGGCCGCCTCCCGGGGCGTACCAGCAGCCGGGCCCCGGATACCCGCCGCCGGGCCCCGGGGGGCCGGGAGCGCCCGGTTATCCGCCGCCCCCGGGCTACGCCTACCCGCCGCCGCCCGGCACCTACACCGGCGACCCGTACGCCCCCTACGGCTTCGACCCCTACGGCCGCCCGTACTCCGAGAAGTCGAAGATCGTCGCCGGCATCCTCCAGCTCTTCCTCGGCACCTTCGGCGTCGGCCGCTTCTACATCGGGCACGTCGGCCTGGGCCTCGCCCAGCTGTTCACCTGCGGCGGCTTCGGGATCTGGGCGCTGATCGACGGGATCATCCTGCTGACCGGCAGCACCACCACCGACTCCGACGGGCGGGTCCTGCGCAGTGGCTGACCGCCACCCGCTCCGCCACCCGGCGGCGGCCCCCCTCGCGGTGCTCGCCGCCGGCGCGGCCGGCGCCGCCTACCTCTACGGCACCGACCCGCACCAGCCCGGCCACCTGCTCCCCCAGTGCCCCTTCCGCGCCCTCACCGGCCTGCTCTGCCCGGCCTGCGGCGGCACCCGCATGGTGTACGACCTCATGCACGGCCGCCCGGCCGAGGCCTGGCTCGACAACCGCGCCCTCCTCCTCGCCGCCCCCTTCGCCCTCGCCGTCCTCGGCCGCTGGATGTGGGAGGGGATACGTCACCGCAGGCGCTGGCGGCCGGAGTTGAGCCCGCGCGCCCAGGCCGCCGTCCTCGGCCTCGCCGTCGCCTGGACCGTCGTACGCAACACCGTCTGAGCGCCCTGCCGCTCATCTGGCCGGAAATCGATCACAGAACAACCAGGGAACAACCACGAAGCCCCCACTCCCGAGTTCTCCCGGGGGCGGGGGCCTGCTGGTGGAGCGCTGACGTGCGTCGGCTGCGGTCAGCGTCCGTCCGATGGGCGTCCGGCCGGTCTCAGCAGCCGCCCACGCGGCTCGTGGCCAGCGCGATGTCGTCCATCCGTACGTCGTACGACGCCGGCGAGGGGTTGCCCTGGTACAGCTGCCAGCCCAGCTTCAGCTTGTCGAAGGAGGGGAAGGCGAAGTCGTCGGACGTGCCGCCGTGGTTCTTCGTGGAGACCGTCAGCGCGGACCGCTCGGCTCCGTCGAAGTACACGGTCACCTTGTTGTCGTCCGCGTCGAGGTGGAATTCCACGCAACTCCACTTCCCCGCCGTCGCAGGGGCCGAGGTCCGCCAGTTCGTCCAGTCACCCGTCACTCCCAGGTCGGAGCCCACGCCCCAGAAATTGCCGTTGTCGGTAGGTGCGTACTGACCGCCGAGCGGCCGGACCAAGGTGGGGGAGTCCGGGCCGGAGGCTTCGGCGAGGGTCCAGTGCGCCCAGTCGGGAGCGGTCGGGAAGGCGTCGACCTTCACCCGCAGCCGCGCCCAAAGACTGTTGCCGGGAAGGGACTTGAGCGGGAACGACAGGAACGCCTTGCCGTTGCCCTCGGTGTGCAGCAGAACTTCCCTGCCGGGACGTCCTGTTGTGCTCGGTACGACGGTCAGGGTGCCGTTCGACGTCTCCGCCGTCCAGCCCTTGCCCGCGGAGACCGGGCCCAACGGGAGCCGGTCGAAGGTCTCTTGGGCCACCGCGGGAGAAGCGGAGGCGGTGGTGGGGGGAAGTGCGAGGAGGAGGGCGGCTGTCGCCAGAGCGCCCGTCAACGCGCGTCTCAGAAGTGCCATGGCCCTGAGTTTGTCTTGAACTCTCAAGTAAATCAACGAGTCTTCAAGCCAAGATCATCACACAACTGACCCCGTTCCTCCACGAGTTGACGGGAAGAACGGGGTCGGATGCCGAGGAAGGCAGGGGATCAGAAGCGCCGCGTGATGAGCGCGCGCTTCACCTCCTGGATCGCCTTCGTGACCTCGATACCGCGCGGACAGGCGTCCGTGCAGTTGAACGTCGTCCGGCAACGCCACACGCCGTCACGGTCGTTGAGGATCTCCAGCCGCTGCTCGCCGGCCTCGTCGCGCGAGTCGAAGATGAAGCGGTGGGCGTTGACGATGGCCGCCGGGCCGAAGTACTGCCCGTCGTTCCAGAACACCGGGCAGGACGACGTGCACGCCGCGCACAGGATGCACTTGGTGGTGTCGTCGAACCGCTCGCGGTCCTCGGCCGACTGGAGGCGCTCACGCGTCGGCTCGTTGGTGTCCTTCGTGATCAGGAAGGGCATCACGTCCCGGTACGCCTGGAAGAACGGGTCCATGTCGACGACCAGGTCCTTCAGGACCGTCAGGCCCTTGATGGGCTCGACCGTGATCGGCTTCTCGGGGTTGATGTCCTTGATCAGCGTCTTGCACGCCAGGCGGTTCTTGCCGTTGATCCGCATCGCGTCGGAGCCGCAGATGCCGTGCGCGCAGGAACGCCGGAACGTCAGCGTGCCGTCCAGGTCCCACTTGATCTTGTGGAGGCCGTCGAGGACGCGCTCCTTCGGGTCGATCTCCAGCTGGAAGTCTTCCCAGACCGCCTCCGCCGAGACCTCGGAGTTGAAGCGGCGGACGCGGAACGTGACCGTGATGTACGGGGAGTCGGCGAAACCGGGCTCGGGGGCCGCGTCCGCCTTGTCCAGAACGGGAGTTGCCATCAGTACTTACGCTCCATCGGCTGGTAGCGGGTCTGGACGACCGGCTTGTAGTCGAGACGAATCGAGTCCGTGCCGTCGTCGCCCACCTCGCGGTACGCCATGGTGTGGCGCATGAAGTTGACGTCGTCGCGGTTGGGGTAGTCCTCGCGGTAGTGACCGCCGCGCGACTCCTTGCGGGCCAGCGCCGACACCGCCATGACCTCGGCCAGGTCGAGCAGGTTGCCCAGCTCGATCGCCTCCAGCAGATCGGTGTTGAACCGCTTGCCCTTGTCCTGCACCGAGACGTTCCGGTACCGCTCGCGCAGCTCGGCGATCTTCTCGACGGCCGTCTTGATCGTCTGCTCGGTGCGGAAGACCATGACGTTCGCGTCCATGGTCTCCTGGAGCTCCTTGCGCAGCGTCGCCACCCGCTCGGTGCCCGTCGACGCGCGCAGCCGCTCGACCTGGTCGACGACCAACCGCGCCGGGTCCTCCGGCAGTTCGACGAAGTCCGCCGTCTGCGCGTACGCGGCGGCGGCGAGGCCGGCGCGGCGCCCGAAGACGTTGATGTCGAGGAGGCTGTTGGTGCCGAGCCGGTTGGCGCCGTGCACGGAGACACAGGCGACCTCGCCGGCCGCGTACAGACCCGGAACCACGGTGGTGTTGTCGATGAGGACCTCACCCTCGACGTTCGTCGGGATGCCGCCCATCGCGTAGTGCGCGGTGGGCTGGATCGGGATCGGGTCCGTGTACGGCTCGATGCCCAGGTAGGTGCGCGCGAACTCGGTGATGTCCGGGAGCTTCGCGTCCAGCTGCTCCGGCGGGAGGTGGGTGAGGTCGAGGTAGACGTGGTCGCCCTCGGGACCGCAGCCGCGGCCCTCACGGATCTCCGTGTAGATCGAGCGGGACACGACGTCACGCGACGCCAGGTCCTTCATCACCGGCGCGTACTTCTCCATGAAGCGCTCGCCGTCCTTGTTGCGCAGGATGCCGCCCTCACCGCGGGCGCCCTCCGTCAGCAGGATGCCCATGCGCCAGATGCCGGTCGGGTGGAACTGGAAGAACTCCATGTCCTCCAGCGGCAGCCCGCGCCGGTAGCAGGCGGCCTGCCCGTCACCGGTCAGCGTGTGCGCGTTCGACGTCACCTTGAAGAACTTGCCGGTACCGCCGGAGGCGTAGATCACGGCCTTCGCCTGGAAGACGTGGATCTCACCGGTCGCCAGCTCGTACGCGACGACACCGGCCGACTTCTTGACCCCGTCGACCTCGGTGATCAGCTGGTCCAGGACGTAGAACTCGTTGAAGAACTCCACGCCCTCCTTCACGCAGTTCTGGTACAGCGTCTGGAGGATCATGTGACCGGTGCGGTCGGCCGCGTAGCAGGAGCGGCGCACCGGCGCCTCACCGTGGTTGCGGGAGTGCCCGCCGAAGCGGCGCTGGTCGATCGTCCCGTCGGGCGTCCGGTTGAACGGCAGGCCCATCTTCTCCAGGTCGAGGACCGCGTCGATGGCCTCCTTCGCCAGGATCTCGGCGGCGTCCTGGTCGACCAGGTAGTCACCGCCCTTGACCGTGTCGAAGGTGTGCCACTCCCAGTTGTCCTCCTCCACGTTGGCGAGCGCGGCGGCCATACCGCCCTGCGCGGCGCCCGTGTGGGAGCGGGTCGGGTAGAGCTTGGTCAGCACGGCGGTGCGGCTGCGCTTCGTCGACTCGATGGCCGCGCGCATACCGGCGCCACCCGCGCCGACGATGACGGTGTCGTACTTGTGGATCTTCATGTTGGTCGCAGCCCCGTGCCTAGCGGATGTTCGGGTCGAAGGTGAAGATCACCAGCGTGCCCAGCAGGATCGTGAACACCGTGGCGGTGTAGAGCAGGCCCTTCAGCCACAGCCGGGTGTTCGGGCGCTCCGCGTAGTCGTTGATGACCGTGCGCAGGCCGTTCGCGCCGTGCAGCATCGCGAGCCACAGCATCAGCAGGTCCCAGACCTGCCAGAACGGGGACGCCCAGCGGCCCGCGACGAACGCGAAGCCGATCTTCGAGACACCGCCGTCCAGCACCAGCTGGATCAGCAGGTGGCCGAGGACCAGGACGACCAGCACGATGCCGGACAGCCGCATGAACAGCCACGCGACCATCTCGAAGTTGCCGCGCGTGGAGCGGGGCGTCTTCGTGGTGCGCTTGCGCGGGGCCTCGATCAGCGGGGCCGGGTGGTCGACGTCGTACAGCGAGCCGCCCTCGACGGGGCCGATGCCGGACGCGGGGGTTTCAGTGGTGGCCATCGGTGTCTCAGCTCCCGAAGAGTTCGCGGGCGGCGTGGCCGAGGACGGGGTAGATCGCGCCGATCATCAGCACGACCCACAGCCCGACGACCGTCCAGAGCATCTGCTTCTGGTAGCGCGGGCCCTTCGACCAGAAGTCGACGGCGATGACGCGCAGGCCGTTGAGCGCGTGGAACAGGATGGCGGCGACGAGGCCGTACTCCAGGCACGCGACGATCGGGGTCTTGTACGTGGCTACGACCTTGTCGTAGTCCTCGGGCGAGACACGGACGAGAGCGGTGTCCAGCACGTGAACGAACAGGAAGAAGAAGATGAGGACGCCGGTGACTCGGTGAGCCACCCAGGACCACATTCCTTCCCGGCCGCGGTACAGCGTTCCAGCCGGCACGGAAGTCCCTCCGGGAGCGGGGATTGGGGCCTGCCGGCTCTAGTGTCGGTCGGCCCGGCCGGGTACGGTCCACCGGCCCCCAGCATCGTAGCTACGCCGTGGGGTCAGGCTTACAGGGGGCCTACCTGTGTGATCAAAGTGGCACGCGTATGGGTGAGCGATGCGGCATCTGGGATGGGGTGTCCCGTTTAGATGCCGGGTGCGGCGCCGTTGTGGCTGGTCGCGCAGTTCCCCGCGCCCCTGAGTTGCTCTCCGAGCCGTTGCTTTGCCAATCCCCTTAGTTCGTCTGCCACTACCACCCACTCGTCCTCCCGATCGTTTGTCAATCGTGATCGGATTTCCTCCAGGACGCGGTCCAGGGTCTCCTGGGGCGGGGTGTCCGCCAGGCAGATGACGAAGGTGTGGCCGAACTTGGCCTCGTAGGCGGCTTGTGCCGCGCTCAGGGCCATGTGGGCTGCCGCGTAGCTCTCGGGAGGCAGGACCGGTGTGGGCTCGGCCGCCAGGGCCTCCGCCAGGTCCGCCCTGGTCAAGTCGTACGCGGCCTCTTCCGACGCCGCCAGCAGCGCGTCCAGCGTCGGGTACGGCCTGTGCTCCGCCACCCTCTGGGTCCAGATGCGGCTGTGCAGGCAAGACAGGAGAATGTGGTGTGCCTCTGTTGGCGGGGCTGTGTTGAACGCCGTCAACGGGGGGTGCGTAGAAGTCGTCGGAGAGGATTGTTCTGGCAGGGCCGGTATGGCCAGGCGGTGCGCGGACAGCTTCGGTCCTCGTGTCACGAGTGTGATGTGGCAAGGGGTGCGGATGTGGCGTCACCGTATCCAGAGCGGTCGTGGCCTGTACGACAGTTGCCCGAATTTCACTCAAACGGGAGAGTTTTGAAACATGCGGTGGACAAAGGCGGTCGACGGCCGGGATCTGGGTTGACGGCGTGAGCGGGCACAGGAGGAGAGGCAGGCGTCGTAAGCCGCGCGGTAACCGGCGGGGTGTCGTGGTCGGCGGGGTTTTCCTGGCGACCGTGGGGCTCGGGACGGGGGTGGGGGTCTGGGCCTCCTCCGGCTCCGGGTCCGGTTCCGCCGCCTCCCGTTCGGAGCAGGCGTCCTCCCTCACCGCCTCCTCCCGGCCGCCCGCCTCCTCGTACCCCCTGTCCACCGCGCCCCGCACCATCCCCGCCGTCCTCTCGCACACCGCCGCGCGCGGGCCGGGGTGGAAGCCGGCCGCCAAATCCCGGGTGGTCGTGGGGAGCGCCTCGCTCGCCGCCGAGGGGCGGCTGATAGCCGGGGAGCTGGGGATGGCGTACGCCGGGCAGGCCGCCGACCAGAAGGACGGGGATCTGCGTCTGGAGACGGGCGGGAGCGGGGGCGCGGAGTCGTACACCATGACCGTCGCGGCGGGGCGGGTCGTCATATCGGCGCCTTCCGGCGCCGGGGTGTTCTACGGGACGCGCACGCTGAAGCAGGAGGTCCGCGGGGGCGGGAGCGCGCCCGAGGGGGTGGTGAAGGACCGGCCCGCCAAGGCGGTGCGCGGGTTCATGCTCGACATCGCGCGCAAGAACTTCTCCGCCGGGTGGATCGAGGACCGGATACGTGAGCTGGGGGATCTGAAGTTCAACGAGCTGGGGCTGCACTTCTCGGACGACCAGGGGTTCCGGATCGCCTCCGACACCCACCCCGAGGTGGTGTCCAAGGAGCATCTGACCAAGGCGCAGGTCAAGCAGATCGTCGAGCTGGCCGCCGCCCGGCACATCGACGTCGTCCCCGAGATCGACTCGCCCGGACACCTCGGCGCGGTCATCGCCGCCCACCCCGACCTCCAACTGCGCAACGCCCAGGGCGTCGCGACCAAGGGCGCCATCGACATCTCCAAGAGCGCGTCCGCGACGATCGTCGACGAACTGCTGGGCGAGTACGTCGAGTTGTTCCCCGGCAGGTCCTGGCACCTGGGCGGCGACGAGTACCAGGCGCTGACCGTCGCCGACCCCGCCGCCTCCTACCCCCAGCTCGCCGCCGCCGCGCGGACCGCGTACGGCTCCGGCGCCGGCGTCTCCGACCTCGCGACCGGCTGGCTCAACGGCCGTGCGGACGTGGTGCGTTCACACGACCGGACGATGCGGGCCTGGAACGACGGGTTCTACAAGGGGAGCACCGTCCAGGCGGCCAAGGACCTCCAAGTCGCCTACTGGACCGGCAAGGAGCTGGGCGCGCGCAAGCCGGCCGAGTATCTGGCGGCGGGCCGCAAGGTCGTCAACTACAACGACGAGTACCTGTATTACGTCCTCGGCGAGCCGCAGACCTTCGTCTATCCGACGGGCCGGCGGATCTACGAGCAGTGGACCCCGAGGGTGCTGCGGGGGACGACGGCGGTGGATTCCTCGTACGACTCCCAGATCCTGGGCGGGGTGTTCGCGGTGTGGTGCGACCTGTCCGGGGCGCAGACGCAGGCGCAGGTCGCGGCGGGGGTGCGGATGCCGTTGCGGGCGGTGGCGCAGAAGCTGTGGGACGCGCGGACGCCGGGGATGGGGTGGGCGGAGTTCAAGGCGTTGGCGGCGAAGGTGAGTTGAGGTGGCCGGAAATCTTCGGCACCCGGTAACCCTGGCGTGTCGCCGCGCACCCCTGTTTGACTGGGCCGCTGTCGCTCGAACTGCGGGAGAGGGAGGCGGGGATGGGTCTGCTGGGGCTCATGGAGCGGGCCGACGAGTGGGAGTGCGCGGTCAGCGGGGTGGCTTGTTTGGAGCGGTGCGTGTCGCTCGCGGGCGGGGGTGACGAGGTGCTGCGGCCCCTGTGGGGCAACCTCTCGCCGGGCGCCGATCCGGACGAGTGGGGCGCGCTCGTGGAGTCCGTGCGCGGGGAGTTCGGGCCCGCCCCCGAGGACCCGGGCGCGCTGCTCGTACGGCAGCTCCTGGACGCGGCGCCGGACACGCGGACCGGGGCGGACGTACGGGTGTGGGCCGACCGCTGCTCGCTCGGCGCGCTGCGGGTGCACCGGCTGCTCGACCCCTCGGCGCGCGACGACTCCGGCGATCCGCGCGGGGACGGCCTCGACGCGGGGCTGCCGCCGCTGGTCGCGGCGGAGCTGCGGCGGCAGGTGACCGTGCTGGAGGCGATCGCGGGGCACGCGGCGAGCGGGCTGCGGCGGGCGCTGGACGTGTCGGCGGAGGGGCGGAGGGTGGTGCAGGCGGTGGTGTCGCGGCGGGAGCGGGTGGCTTGATGGGCGGGGGCGCTTGAGGTTTCAGTGAGGGAACACAGGGCGCATCTGTCGGCGGCCAAGGCAAAATCCCCGTAATAAGAGACGCCGCCGTTCCCAACGGCTCGGGCGCGGGGTCAGCATGGAAAGCGACCTCGGGACCGTCCCCGACTCGGGAGGCCGGCATGGCCGACAGTCGTCGATGGTGGGCGCTGGTCGTCATAGCGCTCGCCCAGCTGATGGTCGTACTGGACATGACCATCGTCAACATCGCTCTCCCCTCCGCCCAGACCGCGCTGCACATGTCGGACGGCAACCGGCAGTGGGTCATCACCGCCTACACCCTCGCCTTCGGCGGCCTGCTGCTGCTCGGCGGGCGGGTCGGCGATCTCGTCGGACGCCGTACGACGTTCATGACGGGCCTGCTGGGGTTCGCCGGGGCGTCCGCGCTGGGCGGGGCGGCCGTCAGTTCCGGGATGCTGTTCGGGGCGCGGGCGCTTCAGGGCGTCTTCGCGGCGCTGCTCGCGCCGGCCGCCCTCGCGCTGCTCAACACGACGTTCACCGACCCCCGGGAGCGCGGCCGGGCGTTCGGGGTGTTCGGCGCGATCGTCGGCGCCGGGTCCGCGATCGGGATGCTCGCGGGGGGCTTCCTCACGGAGTACCTGGACTGGCGCTGGTGCCTGTACGTCAACGTGCCGATCGCGCTGGTCGCCTTCGCGGCGGCGATGCCGCTGCTGCCGTCCGGCGGCCGGCACCCGCAGGCCCGCCTCGACGTGCCGGGCGCGCTGCTCGGCTCCGGCGGCATGCTGGCCCTCGTCTACGGCTTCTCCGAGGCCCAGCCCCGGGGCTGGGGCGACGGGCTGGTGCTGACGATGCTCGCGCTGGGCGTCGTCCTGCTCGGGGTCTTCGGGGTGTGGCAGACGCGGGCGCGGGTGCCGCTGCTGCCGATGCGGATCGTGCGGGACCGGCAGCGGGTGGGGGCGTTCCTGACCGTGCTGCTCGTCACGATCGGCATGTTCGGGGTGTTCCTGTTCCTCACCTACTACCTGCAAGGGGTGCTGGGCTGGTCGCCGGTGCGGACCGGGGTGTCGTACCTGCCGATCACCGTCGGCATGATCATCGGGTCCACGCAGATCGCGGCGCGGCTGCTGCACCGGGCGGCGCCGCGCGCGGTCATCGTCCCCGGGCTGCTGGTCGCGGCCGGCGGGCTCGTCCTCATCGCCCAGGTCGGCGTCGAGCAGGCCTACGCCTCGCACATCCTGCCCGGCCTGTTCCTCCTCGGCCTCGGCATGGGCTCCGCCTTCATGACGTCCCTGTCCCTGGCCACCGGCGGGGTCGCCCCCAGCGACTCCGGCGCGGCCTCCGCGACCTTCAACACCGCCCAGCAGGTGGGGGGTTCGATCGGGACGGCGCTGCTGAACACGATCGCCGCGAGCGTCACGAGCCATTACCTCGCCGCGCACGCCGCCGCCGCTGCGGCGGACCGGGGGGCGCTGGTCGCGAAGGCGAGCGTGCACGGCTTCAACGTCGCCACCTGGTGGGCGCTCGGGGCGCTGCTGCTGGCCGCGCTGGTCGCGGGGACGGTGATCGACGCCCGGCGGGCGGCGGTGCTGGGGGCGGTCGGGGAGGGGGAGAAGGTGGAGTCGGGTGTTGTGGGGTGATCTGGGCAACTCGCCTGCGCGCGGCCCGTGTTGATGTGACCCGTCGCACACTCCCATGGCGTGATGAATTCCGTCCGTCGTCCGCTGGGATCAGTGAGGGCCGCGTTGCGGACGGCGGCCGGCGCGGTCCCACGGGGGTGGATCGCGGCGGCCGTCACCCTTGTGACACCGGCAGCTACGGGGGCTGGTTTTGCCGCAGCAAGGAGGGCTTCCGCCGCGTCTGGACGAGGAGTTGGGCGCCGCCGTGGCGCGGGCCCAGGAGGGCGACGAGGTGGCGTTCGCCGTGGTCTACCGGATCGTGCAGCCCGGACTGCTCGGGTATCTCCGCGGGATCGTCGGGGACGAGGCCGAGGACGTCGCCTCCGACGCCTGGCTGGAGATCGCCCGCGACCTCGGACGCTTCCGCGGCGACGGCGCCGGCTTCCGGGGCTGGTCGGCGACGATCGCCCGCAACCGCGCCCTCGACCAGCTGCGCCGGGCCAAGTCCCGTCCCACGCACGGGGGTTCACTGGAAGCCGTCGAACCGGCCGCCCCCTACGACACCTACGACCAGGCGGTGGAGGCCATGTCCACCGACCGCGCCCTCGCGCTCGTACGGCGGCTGCCGCCGGATCAGGCGGAAGCGGTGCTGCTGCGGGTCGTCGTCGGGCTCGACGGGCCCGCGGCGGCGCGGGTGCTCGGGAAGCGGGCCGGGGCCGTGCGGTCCGCCGCGCATCGTGGACTCAGGCGGCTGGCGCGGGAGTTGGGGATCGATGGATGAGGGTGTGCGGGGGGTCGAGGGGTTGCTCGCGGAGGCGTTGGGGGTGCCTGAATCCGCTTCCGGTGCTGAATCCGGCGTCTGCTGTGAGGGGGAGTTGCGGGCGCTTGAGGCGTTCCGGGCGGCCCGGGACTCCGGTGCGCTGCGGGCGCCTACGCGTGCGGGGGACGACTGGCGGCCGGGGGCGTCGTAGACATGTGCATGTGGGCCGTCCGGGCGGGCGGCTGGCCGGGTGTCAGGCCGGGTGTCCGGGCGGGTGTCAGGCCGGTGTCAGGCCGGTGTCCGGCTGGGTGTCAGGCCGGGTGTCCGGCTGGGGAAAAGGCGACGACCGAGGCCGCCACCCCCCACAGGAGAGGCCCCGGTCGTCGCACGTACGGGTCGCGCGGCGGCCCGTATCTAGTACAGCGCCGGGCGGTCTGTTTCTGTCACAGCGGGCGGTGTCACAGATCGGTCGCATGGCGGACGCGCGTGGACGGGGAGCGGTTTCAGGTCGTAACGTGCCTTTCGCGCCGGACCGCGCGGCGGCTGGACCACCGCCGGACCAGGCCCGCGACCGGGCCCCGCGGGGACGACCGGCCGCAAGCCACTGATCTTGGAGACCGGGTACTGGGGTGCTGGGGGACGACGCGGAGCTGACCGCCGCGGTGCGCGCCGCGCGGGGCGGGGACGAGGACGCGTTCCGCGCCGTGTACCGCGCTGTGCATCCGCGGCTGCTCGGATACGTCCGCACACTGGTCGGGGACGCCGACGCGGAGGACGTGACCTCGGAGGCGTGGCTTCAGATCGCGCGGGATCTGGAGCGGTTCGAGGGGGACGCGGACCGGTTCCGGGGGTGGGCGGCCCGGATCGCGCGCAACCGTTCTCTCGATCACATCCGGATGCGGGGGCGGCGGCCCGCCATCGGGGGCGACGAGACCGAACTGACCGGCCGCGCCGCCGCCTCGGACACCGCCGGCGAGGCGATGGAGGCGCTCGCCACCGGACGTACGCTCTCTCTCATCGCGCGGCTGCCGCAGGATCAGGCCGAGGCGGTTGTGCTGCGGGTCGTGGTCGGGCTTGATGCGAAGACCGCGGCGGAGACGTTGGGGAAGCGGCCGGGGGCGGTGCGGACTGCTGCGCATCGGGGGTTGAAGAAGTTGGCGGAGTTGATCGGGGAGGATCCTGAGGGGGTTGGGATGAGTGTGGGCGTGGGGGAGGGGGCTGGGGTGGGTTCTGGAGTGGATTCTGGAGTGGGGTCCGGTCGGGCTGGGGTGGGTTCTGGAGTGGGTGGCGGGGTCGGGGGTGCGGGAGAGGGCTGTGCTGTTGCCGGGGTGGGTTCTGGAGTGGGCGGAAAGGAGGCTGGGGTGGCTGGAGCGGGTGCTGGTGGGGGTGGGGTGGAGGCTGAGGTGGGCGGAGCGGACGCTGGAGTGGTCGGGGTGGGTGCCGGTGGGGGTGGGGTGGATCGGGTGGATTCCGGTGTTGAGGGAGTGGGCTGTGCCGCTGCCGGGGTGGGGGCTGAGGTGGATCGGGTGGATTCCGGGGCGCTCGACGGGCTGCCTACCCAGGCGGGGCCGCGGGGCGAGGGGGCTGCGGGCTCGGGTGTGACGCATGCGTGCGTGCGGACGCAGAAGGACATGTGATGGCCGACGAGCAGTACAGGTGGCTGGACCGTGACATGGCGGAACGTCTGCTGAACGGGGAGTCGCCCGATGCGGTCGGCCTTGCGGCCGAGGAGCGTGAGCGGGTGCTGCGGCTTGCTCGGGTGTTGTCGGCGATGGTGCCGGGGGGTGTGGGGGCTGAGGGGGAGGAGTTGGCGGGGGAGGCGTCTGCGGTGGCCGCGTTTCGGAAGGGGCGGGAGGCTCGGGGGGTTGTGGGGGAGGGGGCGGCTTTGGGGGC
Source organism: Streptomyces sp. AMJ-169 (assembly GCF_055597585.1). Taxonomy (NCBI): domain Bacteria; kingdom Bacillati; phylum Actinomycetota; class Actinomycetes; order Kitasatosporales; family Streptomycetaceae; genus Streptomyces; species Streptomyces sp. AMJ-169. Next base: position 470,137 of record NZ_JBVLTJ010000005.1, on the reverse strand, counting down.
GTTCCGTGCTGCTCAAGAGGTGCGGGGGGCTGCCGGGGAGCTGGCGGGTGAGGCTGCGGCTCTGGGGGCGTTCCGTGCGGCTCGGGGGGTGCCGCTTCCGGCTGAAGTTGCGCCAGGGGAGCGGGAGTTGGCGGGGGAGGCTGCTGCCTTGGGTGCGTTTCGTGTGGCTTCGGGCGTGCCGGGTTCGGCTGAAGTCCCGGCGGGGGAGGGCGCTGTTTTGGGGGCGCCGGGTTCTGCTGAAGTGGTGCCTGGCGATGGGGAGTCGGGTTCGGTGGGCAGTGCGGTGGCGGGTGACGCCGTTGCCCCGGGGGCTTCCAGTACGGGGCTCGGTGTGCCGCTTCCCGCTGAAGTTGCGCCGGGGGAGCGGGAGTTGGCGGGGGAGGCTGCGGCTCTGGGGGCGTTTCGTGCGGCTCGCGGGGTGTCGCTTCCGGCTGAAGTTCCGTCCGGTGAACGGGCGTTGGCTCCCGGTGACGTCGGTGATGCCGGGCTCGTACAGATCGGTGTGCCCAGTGTCGTCTCCGGTGCTCGCCTTGCGACGGCCGCTGCCGGTCGGCGTAGGTCCAGATCCAGAACTGTCCGGTTCGCGCTTGCCGCTGTTGTTGCTGTCGGGATGGCCGGGGGTGTCGCCTTTTCCGCCGGGGTGTTCTCCGGGGGGAACGGGGCTCCTGTGCCGGGGGCGAGTGTGTCCGCCGATGTGACTCCGACGCCTGAGGAGGGGCTGGCGCCGGCCGTGCCCTCGCCGTCCGGGGACGGGCAGGGGCGGGGTGGGGTCGGGGGCACCGGGGGTGTCGGGGAGGGGTCCGGGGATGCTTCCGTGCCCGGTTCCGGGGTGGACGGAGGGGCCGGGGTGGCCGGGAGTGCGGGGGACGGTGGGCAGGACGTCGCGGGCGGAGCGTTCTCCGCGTGCCGTCAGCTGGCCCAGGGGCGGGTGCTGGACGCGGATCTTCAGCGGGCGCTGGAGGGGGTTGCCGGGGGAGCGGGGAAGGTCGGCGCGTACTGCGCCGAGGTGCTCAAGGGGGGCGCCGGGGGGAAGGGCGACGGTGCGGGGACGCCGGGCAAGGGGGGCGGGAAGGGCGGCAACGGCTGGGGTTCCGGGGGGAGTTGGGGCGGAAACTCGGGCGGGTCCGGCGGGGGGTCCAACGGGTCCGGCGGGTCCTCCGGCGGAGGGCGCGGCGATCAGGAGGGGTGGAAGGGCGGCCAGCAGGGCGGGGGGTCCGGCGGGGGCGGCGGCAATGGGAGCGGGGGCGGCGCGGACAAGGGGTCCTGGGGCGGCGGCCAGGGCAGCGGGTCCGGCTCCGGCGGGTCTGGCTCCGGCTCCGGCGGGTCCGGTGGAGGGCAGGGATCCGGCGGCGGGAACGGCGGCGGGTCCGGGGGCCAGGGGCAACGTACGCAGCAGGTGGCTGAGACCCCTCTCACGGCGAAGTAGCTGCGGCACGCACCTCCTCTGACCTGCCCCCTCCCCCCTCCCCCACCCAGGTGTGACATTTTCGGGAAGCCGTACGCAGTAACAAGTGAGCCGACTGGTCATCGGCCCTCGCACAGAGCCGGGGTTCCCCCCGTACCTACGGCTCCGTGCACCCGGCGCGGGTGGGACACGTTCCCCCGGTCCCGCCCGCGCCGCATCCCCACCCCCCCCACGCGAGCCGCACGAGCCGCGCCAGCCCAGCGAACGGCGTCAGCCCTGCCAGCCGCGCAGCTCTGTCAGCAGCCGCAGCCCCTGCGAGCCACCGGGCCCCGTCCGCCGCAGCAACCCAGCAAGCCGCGCCAGCCGTACGAGCCGCCCAGCCCTGCCAGCCGCGCAGCTCTGTAAGCCGCACCAGCCCAGCGAGCCGCCCGGCCCTGTCAGCCGCGCTGGCCCCGTCAGCCGCAGCAACCCAGCGAGCCGCGCCAGCCGTACGAGCCGCCCAACCCTGCCCACCGCACCAGCCGTACAAGCCGCCCAACCCAGCCCCCCGCACCCACCCCCAATCCCGCGACCCCCCCCCACCCCCCCCATGACAAACTCACCCCATGTTCGGAGTCATAGACCTCCCCACCTACCTGACCGGCCTCATCCTGATCGTCCTCCTGCCCGGACCCAACTCCCTGTACGTCCTCTCGGTCGCCGCCCGCCGAGGGATACGCGCCGGGTACACGGCCGCCGCCGGCGTCTGGTGTGGTGACACGTTGCTGATGACCCTCTCCGCAGCCGGCGTAGCCTCCCTGCTTCAGGGCAACGCGGTGCTGTTCGGGATCGTGAAATACGCGGGCGCCGGATATCTGAGCTGGCTCGCGATCGGGATGCTGCGCGCGGCGTGGGGGATGTGGAGGTCGCGGCGCGAGGACGCTGCGGTGCAGAGTGCCGCCGAAGGGCCCGCCGAGGAACGGCCCTTCCGGCGGGCCTTCGTCGTCAGCCTCTTCAACCCCAAGGCGATCCTGTTCTTCGTCGCCTTCTTCGTCCAGTTCGTGGACCGGGCCTACGCCTACCCGGCGCTCTCCTTCGTCGTCCTGGGCACCTTCGCCCAGCTCGCCAGCTTCCTCTACCTCAGCGCCCTCATCTTCAGCGGCACAAAGCTCGCGGCAGCCTTCCGCCGCCGCAAACGCCTTGCCGCAGGCGCGACTTCGGCCGCCGGCGCCCTGTTCCTCGGCTTCGCCCTGAAACTCTCCCTGGCGAGCGCCGCCTAGCGACACGACCCCGCGAGCACCGCCCAGACACTCAGCGGTACGACACCCGCGAGCACCGCCAGCGACACGACCCCCCGAGCGCCGCCCAGTCACCTAGCGATACGACACCCCCTGCACCACCCCAACCTGCCCCACCCCCACCCGCTCCACATACCCCGCCATCCCCACCCGCTCCCCCGTCCCCGCCCACCCCACATACCCATCAGGCCGCACAAGGAACACCCCCTCCTCCAGCACGAGTTCAGTCCACCCAGGCCCCTGGATCAGCTCCATCACCCGCACCCCACCCACCTCCATCTCCGGCACCCGATCCCCGGCCCGCAGCCCCTCTTCCCCCGCCCGCGTCTCCTCACTCAGCGTCGACTCCCGGTAATTCACCCCGAGTTGCCGAGTGGACCCCCCACGCCGCGCCCCACCCCGATGGATCGCCGTCGAAAGCTCCAGCATCCGCGCCGCGTTGGCCCGCCGCTCCTCCTCATACGTGTCCAGCAGAGAATCCGTGGCCGCCCCCGCCAGCACAGCCCCCAGCTTCCAGCCGAGGTTATAGGCGTCCTGGACACTGGTGTTGAGGCCCTGCCCACCGGCCGGTGAGTGGACGTGGGCCGCGTCCCCGGCCAGGAACACCCGGCCCACCCGGAACCGCTCCGCGAGCCCCGTGCGCGGCCGGAAGACCGACGACCAGGACAGCGCCGTGACGTCCGAGGCGCTCAAATGCGTACGCTCCGCGACGAGTTCGCCCACTCGCTCCAGCGTGACCTCCGCCTCGTCGTACGACGTGACCAGCTGGAACTCCTCCGTCCCGGCCAGCGGGCAGAGCGCGAGGAAGCCGGGGCGCCAGCCCTCGAACTGGAAGAAGTGCCAGTGGGAGCGGGAGAGTTCGGGGACGTGGACGTCGGCGACCAGGACCGGGTCCGGGGTCAGGGCCTCGCCGCCGTTCATGGCGACGCCCAGGGCGCGGCGTACGGTCGAGCGGCCCCCGTCGGCGGCGACGGCGTACTGCGCGCGGATCGTCGTACCGTCCGTGAAGCCCACCTCTACGTAAGAGTCCTGCGTCAGCGTCGCCGCCTCCTTGCCGAACAGCACTCGCCCGCCCAGGGCCAGCAGGCGGTCGTAGAGGATCTTCTGGGTCCGCCACTGCGGGACCATCCAGGGGAGGGTGAAGCGGGAGGCCTCCTCGGCGGGGCCGGACGGGTCGAACATCGTGCCCGTGCCCAGCTGGCGGCCGTTCTCCCAGGTCATGGTCGGGGGGTACTCGGCGCCGGCCGCGAGGATCTCGTCCAGGACGCCCAGGTCCTCGAAGACCTCCATCGTCCGGGGCTGGAGGCCCTTGCCCCGGGAGCCGGGGGAGAGGGCCGGGCCGCGTTCGACGACCAGCGCCGGTACGCCGCGCCGGGCCAGGTCGATGGCGAGGGTCAGGCCGGTGGGGCCGGCCCCGATGATCAGTACGTCCGTGTGCATGGCTGCCTCCAGAGAGTCCTTAACGGCGTTAAGTGCCGCTCCCTATGAGGGTGCACTTAACAGCGTTAAGGTGTCAAGCTGTCTGCCGTGACCACCGAACGCCGCGCCCCCCTCGACCGCACCCGCGTCGCGGAGACCGCCCTGGACCTCCTGAACGACACGGGCCTGGACGGGCTCACCCTGCGCCTCATCGCCAAGGAGCTGGACGTCAAGGCGCCCGCGCTGTACTGGCACTTCAAGGACAAGCAGGAGCTGCTCGACGAGATGGCGACGGTCATGTACCGGCGCATGGAGGCCGGCCTCACCATCGACCCCGCCGAGAGCTGGCAGGACCGGCTGCGCCTGCGCAACCTCGCCCTGCGCACCGCCCTGCTCGCCCACCGCGACGGCGCCCGCGTCTTCAGCGGCACCCGCTTCACCGGCACCGGGCACGCCCCGATGATGGAGGAGAACCTCCGCCTCTTCACCGCGGCTGGCTTCACCCTCCCCCAGGCCGTCCGGGCGTACACCACCTCGTACGTCTACACGATCGGCTTCGTCGTCGAGGAACAGGGCGTCCAGCCGCTGCCGGGCGAGCGCCGCGAGGGCTACGACATCGAGGAACGCGCCCGCCGCGTCGCCGACTTCCCGCTCGCGGCGGCGGCGGGCGCCGAGATGTTCACCGACTACGACGCCCACTTCCTGGAGGGGCTCGAACTGGTCATCGCGGGGGTGGCGGCGCGGTACGGGGTCGCCTAGACCGGGCGAAAAAGAAGGGGCGCGCCCCCGGAAGAGGCGCGCCCCGCTCAAGACCTTCCCTAACTCAACGCCTTCCGCAGCCTCGGCGTCACCCGCTCCTCGACCCCCTTGTTGATCACCCACGCCAGCCCCAGCATCCCCACGACGGTCAGCGCGAACGTCCCGTACGCCGGCACCCCCAGCCGCCGGTGCAGCACCTCCACCACGACCCATCCCAGATGCTCGTGCACCAGGTAGAACGGATACGTCAGCGCCCCCGCGACCGTCAGCCACCGCCAGTTGGCCCACCGCAGCCAGCCCAGCGCGATCGCGAGGACGGCGAGGTAGCCGAGCGCGACGACGAGGATGATGCCGGCCGAGGTGCGGTGCGCGAACGCGTGCGGATCGCCCACGTTCTCCAGGGACTTCACCGCGTAGTGCTGCCCGATGAGGAAGCTGACGCCGACGATGCCCCACGCGTAGGAGTCCCGCCGGTCGCGGTGCAGCAGGTACAGGCCCATGCCGCCGATGAAGAACGGCGCGTACTCGGGCATCAGCGTGATCTCCAGCAGCGGCATCCTCGCGCCCTGCGCGATCGCCGCCGCCAGCGCCCAGCAGGAGCTGAACAGGATGACCCGGCGCCGGGTCACCCCGGGCAGGACGACGCACAGCGCGAACAGCGCGTAGAAGCGGATCTCCGCCCACAGCGTCCAGTCGACGCCCAGCACCCGGTCCACGCCGAGCGGCTGTTGCAGCAGGGTCATGTTGACCAGCGCGTCGCTCACCGACACCGGCTTGTACGCCACCGCGGGCAGCGCGAACACGGCCGTCACCAGGAACACCGCGACCCAGTACGCCGGCATCAGCCGGGCCGTGCGGGAGGCGAAGAACGCGCGCAGCGGGCGGCCCCAGCCGCTCATGCAGATCACGAAACCGCTGATCACGAAGAAGATCTGGACGCCGAGGCAGCCGTACGCGAACGGCGTGTGCAGGGACGGGAACAGCTTCGCGGCGGACGTCCCCCACGCCTTCGAGATGTCGCCGCCGCGGCCCCCGTAGTGGTAGCAGGCGACCATCAGCGCGGCGACCAGCCGCAGCCCGTCGAGGGCGCGCAGCCGGCCGCCGGCCCGCTGCTTCCCCGGCGGCGGCCGCACGCCCGCGGGCCGTTCCGTCTGCGCCGTGGGCGCGACCGTCTCGGTCACACCGTCACCCCATCCCCTTTATGGTTCCGTGACCTTTTGTTTATGTCCGGGAAAATCGGTCTCTTTGGTACTGCTTTACCGAACCGGTCCGCCGCCGGGAAAACGGTCAGCGCTGTACGGCTTTCTTCAGCGCCCGCGCCCGCCGCACCATCCGGCGGGCCGTCGAATTGTGCGGGAGGAATGCCAGCCGCGCCGGGATACCGCCCGGAAGACCGAGCGCGGTGAGCCTGCGCCGCCGGAAATACCGCTGCGTACGCGAGGTCAGGTTGCCCCTCAGGTATTCCTCCGCCGCGCCCCTGAGCTGCGGATAGATCTGCGCCTGCATGACGAATCCGAGCGTCGGCAGCAGCTCGGCCACCGCGACGGCCGTGTCCTTGCCCTCCAGGTCGGGCAGCAGCGCGTCCGCGAGGACCACCGGGACCCGGTTGCTGTTCTGGTACGGGATCAGCCGCTCCAGGAGCAGATCGGTGCCGACCCGGGCCACGGGGACGCCGTAGAACTCCTTCGCCGTGAACAGCGCCGTCGAGAAGCAGCCGACGACCAGTGCCGGATGTGCGGTCGCGAACAGTGCCTCGGCGAGTACGGGGGTGTCGAGGACGGTGAGTTCGACGTCCAGCTCCGCCGCCTCGGCCTGGAGCGCGGTGCCGTAGCTCGCGGGGGCGGAGGGGTGCGGTTTGAAGACGACCGAGCGGTGGCCCTTGGCGGCGGCGCCGCGCAGCATCCGGACGTGGAGGCGCTCCTCCTCGTCCGGGGTCAGGATCTCCAGCGCCGAGAGGTACTGGCCGAGCAGCAGCGCCGAGTCGGGCGGCAGGGTCGGCAACTCCTCGTCGGTGTCCGCGACTTCGGCCAGCACCTTCAGGAACGCGGCCGTGGGGACCGTCTCCGCCGGGACGCCGAACTCGGTGAGCAGGACCGGCTTCAGGCCCGGCACGAGGTCGAGGTGCAGGAGGCGGCGCACCCGGGTGCCGGTCAGCGGGTCGATCTTGTTGCGGGTCGGGCCGTAGCTCATCAGGCCGTCCGCGTACACCTCGACGGGCGCGCCCGTGAAGACGGAGGCGATCGCCTGGGCCGGGTTGACCTGGATGGACTCCAGGGCGATCTCGACCCGGTCGTCGCCGAGGTCCCACAGCAGCCTGAAGTACCGCTCGAACAAAGGGGTGTCGTCGGGGCGCGGGGCCCAAGTGCCCGGGTGGAAGGGGCTGATGGCGTCGTTCCAGGAGACGACGCCGTCGAACCGGCCGCGCAGCGGCGCGAAGCCCGGCATGTCGTCCAGGGCCGTCGCCGTCTCGGGGATCGCCGCGTTGTTGCAGACCACCAGCAGCCGGCGGTCGGCGGGCCCGAAGGCGCCCGCGTCCAGCGCGGCGGCAAGTGTCGCCACCCCGTACAGAGTTGAGGCGCAGAAGAGCTGGGTCGTGCGGGACATCAGGCTGCCGCCTCCGGGTTCTTCGCGGTGAGCCGGCGGCGCAACCGCCTGATTTTCGCCGAGCGTTGGAGGTCCATCGTGTCCAGGACGTCCGTCAGCAGGTCCTGCGGCATCCGCTGGATCGCGGCGGCGCTCATCGCGCGCAGCTGCCGGGCCACCGCGGGCTCGAACTTCTCGGTCTCCGACAGGTGGTGGGCGATGATCGCGCAGTACGTGCGCACCGCCTTCGGCAGCAGCTGATCGGCGTCCGGGTCCTGCCCGGTCTCCGCTATGACCTGGTCGAAGGCGCGGATGAAGTCGAGCTGGCGGACATCGCCGATCTGGGTGAGCGAGGAGGCCACGCCCCGGCGGTAGAACACGCCGTGCAGATTAAGGACCGCAAACGATTCCGCTTCGCGGTGCAGCTTCCAGATCCAGGGCCGGTCCTCGGCGGTGCGCAGCCCGTGCGTGAAGTGCAGCAGCCCCTTGTCGACCAGCCGGCGGTGGTAGGCGCCGGCCCACGCGTACGGGTAGTCCACCGACGTGGAGCGGTCCGCCGGCAGGATCGAGTCGCGCGGGTTCAGCACCACGTTCCGCAGCCCGTGCGGGTGGCGGAAGAGGCTGCGGGCGCGGGCCGTCGTCTGGACGTGGTCGACCCGGACGAAATCGCAGCCCAGCGCCTCCAGCGAGTCCACCAGCTGGGCCAGATAGCCGGGCGCCAGCCAGTCGTCGCCGTCCAGGAAGGTCAGGTACTCGCCCTTCGCGGCGTCCAGACCGGTGTTGCGCGCGGTGGCGAGACCGCCGTTCTCCTCGTGGCGGATCACCTGGACGTCGGCGACCTTCGAGAGACTTGTCGCGGCGCGTTCGAGAATCGCGGGAGTCTCGTCCTTCGATTTGTCGTCGACCAGGACGAACTCGAAGTCGTCACGCGCGTTCCTATGAAGGCTTCGCAGCGTGTCCGGCGCGTATTGCCGCACGTTGTAGCAGGGCACGATCACGGAAAGCTTGGGCACCCGGATAACAGTAGGAGCTTGTCCGGCGGCAGTTCTTTCCGGTAGTTGACCAGGCGGTGAACTCGATGTGTCGAAGCAGTGCATCCTGTCTGCTTTCTGTGGCTCCCGGGCCCGGTTATCGCCTTGGCTGGTTCCTGTTCACCTTTTGTTGATTCTTGGTTCGCGAGAGGCTGGATTTACCTTCCTAGCCTCGTCGTCGTGCCAGCAAGTACTACGACCCCGCTCCGGATCGCCGTGCTCGCGGACTCGGACACCCGATGGAAATGGGGCGCCCGGACCGCGCGCAGGATCGCCCCCGCCACCGAGCCCATTCTGGACGGCTTCCTGCTGCGGGGCCGCGCCACCCCCACCGCCCGCCAGCTCGACGAGGTCGGCATCCCCGCGGACTCCCTGCGCGAGGTCACCGCCGCCGAGTTCCTGCGCACGATGGGCGAGCGGCCCTACGACCTCCTCGTCCTCTCCCTCGTCGGCGGCGGCGTCCAGGCCATGCTGCACGGCCTGCGGCACGTCTGGGGCACCGGAAAGCGCCCCGTCGTGGTCACCGGCTACGTGGGCGTCGTCTACGAGAAGCTCGCCGACGGCCTCCTCCTGCGCCACGGCGCGGACCTCGTCCTCGCCAACTCCCGCCAGGACGCGGACCGTTTCAAAGAGGTCTACGACGGCGTCGGCGCCGACTCCTCCTCGGTGACCGAAGTCGCCCTCCCCTTCCTGGGCGGCACCCCTTACACGGCCGAACACACCCCGTACACCGTGGTGTTCGCCGCCCAGCCCTCGGTCCCGGAGACCCGCAAGGACCGCACGTACCTGCTGGACCGCCTCGTCCAGCACGCCCAACTCCACCCCGACCGCGAGGTGTTGCTGAAGCTGCGCTCCAAGCCTGGCGAACACACCACGCACATCGAGGAGTTGCCCTACCAGAAGCTGGCCCAGCGCCAGGACCTGCCGCCCAACTTCCGGCTCGTGTACGGGAACATGGGCGAAGTCCTCGACCGCACCGACCTGTTGGTCACGGTCAGCTCCACCGCCGCGCTTGAGTCCCTGCACCGCCGGGTCCCGACCGTCGTCCTCACCGACCTCGGCATCCGCGAGTCCCTCGGCAACCACCACTTCGTCGGCTCCGGCTGCCTCGCCTCCTGGGACCAGCTCGACGAGGGGCACCGGCCGGTGCCGGACGAGGAGTGGGTGTCCCGGCAGGGTGTCGCCGTCGGCGGGGCGTACGAGAGCGCGTTCGACGCGGCGCGCGAGCGCATCACGAAGCTGCTCGACCAGCCCCAACTCCCGCCGCTGGCCCCCTACTACACGCCGGCCACGGCCCCCGGCTACCTCCCCGGCATCCTCGCCCGCCACCACCTCGCCCCCGACGGCAGCCCCCTGCCCGGAGCCCCGGCCGCCGACAAGGCACCGGGCCCGGTCCGGCAGATCGTGCGACGGGCGGCCCGGGGGGCGTACCGGCACGGGGTGCAGCGGGTGGCGCCGGTCATCCGGCGGATGGGGGAACTGTGAGAACGGCCTCCGGTGGCAGCCGAGTTGAGGGTGCGGCGGGTGGGCGGGGAGCTGCCGCAGAGGCCGCCCGCCCCGGAGGAGCTGCCGCAGAGACCGCCCGCCCCGGAGGCGCTGCCGCAGAGACCGCCCGCCCCGGAGGCGCTGCCGCAGAGACCGCCCGCCCGGGAGCCACCGCAGCCGCCCGCCCCGGAAGGGCCGCCGCAGAGGCCGCCCGTCTGGGAGCCACCGTCGCCGCCCGCCCCGACTTCCCCCCGACGCCCCCCTCCAAGGAGCCCACCCCATGACCAACCCCCAGGAGAACACCGGCAGTTCGCCCCGTCGCGTGCTTGCTGTGATCCCCGCGCGGGGCGGCTCCAAGGGCGTGCCCGCCAAGAACCTCGCGCCCGTCGGCGGCGTCCCCCTCGTCGCCCGGGCCGTGCGCGAATGCCTCGCCGCCCGCGGCGTCACGCACGTCGTGGTCTCCACCGACGACCAGGCGATCGCCGCCGCCGCCCGTGCGGCCGGCGCCGAGACCGTGCTGAGGCCCGCCGTCATCGCCGGGGACACCGCCACCTCCGAGGCGGCCGTGCTGCACGCCATGGACGCCCACGAGGCCACCCACGGCGCGCCCGTCGACGTCGTCCTCCTCGTGCAGTGCACCAGCCCGTTCCTCACCCGCGAGGACGTCGAAGGGGTCGCCTCGGCGGTCGTCGACAAGGGCGCCGACACGGCCGTCACCGTCGCCGCCTTCCACGGGTTCGTGTGGCGCGAGGACAGCGGCAGCGGCACCGGCGTCAACCACGACAAGGCGTACCGGCCGCGCCGGCAGGACCGCCCCCAGGACTTCCTGGAGACCGGCGCCGCCTACGCGATGGACGCGGCCGGCTTCCGCACCCACAGCCACCGCTTCTTCGGCCGCACCGAACTCGTGCGCACCGACCCCGCGCGGGTGCTGGAGGTCGACGACCCCCATGACCTCGCCCGCGCCCGCGCGCTGGCCCCCCTCTTCGACGCCGACCGGCCCGGCGGACTGCCGACCGGCGCCGAGGTCGACGCCGTCGTCCTCGACTTCGACGGCACCCAGACCGACGACCGGGTCATGATCGACCAGGACGGGCGGGAGTTCGTCTCCGTGCACCGCGGCGACGGGCTCGGGGTCGCCGCGCTGCGCCGCAGCGGCAAGAAGCTGCTGATCCTGTCCACCGAGCAGAACCCCGTCGTCGCCGCCCGCGCCCGCAAGCTGAAGATCCCCGTCCTGCACGGCATCGACCGCAAGGACCTCGCCCTCAAACAGTGGTGCGAGGAACAGGGCGTCGCCCCCGAGCGCGTCCTGTACGCCGGCAACGACGTCAACGACCTCCCCTGCTTCGCCCTCGTCGGCTGGCCCGTCGCCGTCGCCAACGCCCATGACACGGTGCGCGGTTCGGCCCGCGCCGTCACGACCGTACCCGGGGGCGAGGGCGCGATCCGCGAGATCGCCGGCTGGCTCCTCGGCCCCTCGCTGGGCGGTCCCGGAGAAGCGGGGCACGCCCCCGCGCCGCCCGGCACGCCCCCTCGCCGCACTGCCGAATCACCCACGTACGTCCAGTACTAGGGCGATCCGGCAGCACGCCGAGCCGCCGCACCCGACGACGCGGGAACGCACCCCGCTCCCCCGAGACCGCCCACCCCCTCACCCAGTAAGGAAGTTCCCCGCAATGAGCACCAACTCCCGTCTGCGTAGCTTTGGTTCGCGTGAGGCCGGGCCCGGTCGGCCCGTCTACATCTGCGGCGAGATCGGCATCAACCACAACGGCGACCTCGACAACGCCTTCAAGCTGATCGACGTGGCCGCCGAGGCCGGCTGCGACGCCGTGAAGTTCCAGAAGCGCACGCCGGAGATCTGCACCCCGCGCGACCAGTGGGACATCGAGCGCGACACCCCCTGGGGCCGCATGACGTACATCGACTACCGCCACCGCGTGGAGTTCGGCGAGGACGAGTACCGCCAGATCGACGAGCACTGCAAGGAGAAGGGGATCGACTGGTTCGCCTCCCCGTGGGACACCGAGGCCGTCGCCTTCCTGGAGAAGTTCGACGTCCCCGCCCACAAGGTCGCCTCCGCCTCCCTCACCGACGACGAGCTGCTGCGCGCCCTGCGCTCCACCGGCCGCACCGTCATCCTGTCCTCCGGCATGTCGACGCCGAAGCAGATCCGCCACGCCGTCGAGGTCCTCGGCTCCGACAACATCCTTCTCTGCCACGCCACTTCGACCTACCCGGCGAAGGCGGACGAGCTGAACCTCCGCGTCATCAACACCCTCCAGGACGAGTACCCGAACGTCCCGATCGGCTACTCCGGCCACGAGACGGGCCTCCAGACCACCCTGGCCGCCGTCGCCCTCGGCGCCACCTTCATCGAACGCCACATCACCCTCGACCGCGCCATGTGGGGCTCCGACCAGGCTGCCTCCGTCGAGCCCCAGGGCCTCACGCGCCTCGTCCGCGACATCCGCACCATCGAGGCCTCCCTCGGCGACGGCGTCAAGAAGGTCTACGACTCCGAGCTCGGCCCCATGAAGAAGCTGCGCCGCGTCACCGGCGTCGTCGCCGAGGCGGAGATCGCCGCCGCGGCGGGCGAGCCGGTCTCCGTCTGAGCCCGAAGCCCCACCACGAGGGATAGGTCGTACGAGGATGAGCCCCCGCGCCGCCGGCCCCGCCCCCGGGACGCCGCCCACGCTCGCGTTCGTCGAGAGCCCGGTACAGCTGCTGAACGTACTGGAGTGGGCGCACGCCCACGGCCTCAGGCCGGCCGAGGAGCCCGGCGCCGGGCTCACCCTCGTCGTCCTCGCCCCCACCGACCCCATGACCCGCGGCCAGCTGCGCCGCATGGCCGAGCTAGCCCGTGAGGAAGGCCACACGGTCCGCTGGGAGGAGGCGCGGGGCGGGACGGCGGCGCCCTTCCGCACCATAGGCGGCCTCACCGGACTGCTGCACCGCGCGGGCAGGGTCGTCATGGGCGACCCCTTCTCCCGCTACGTCCAGCTGCTGCTGACGATCACCAAGGCGCCCGAGCTGGTCGTCGTCGACGACGGCACCGCGACCATGGAGTTCGTCGGCCAGCTGGCGCGCGGCGAGCGCCTCGTGCGCTGGCACCGCAAGGGCGGCCGGCCGGGCCCCCGGGACCTGCTGTTCGCCCCGGTGTCCTCCGCCGCCCGCCGCCGGCTGACCCCCGCCAAGGGCCGCCGCGTCGAGGTGTTCTCCGCGATGCCCATCGAGGACGCCCCCGACGCCGTGGAGGTCACGGCGAACGGCTTCGCCTGGACCCGCGAGCGCTTCGGGCCGCCCCGCGTCACCAAGGGCGCCGACCTCGTCGGCACCTCCCTGGTGGAGACGGGCGTCGTCGACGCGGACCGCTACCTGGAGGCCGTCCGCACCCTCGCCAAGGCCCACGGCGTGGCCCGCTACTTCGCCCACCGCCGCGAGAGCACCGACAAACTCCACCGCCTCGCGACCGAGACGGGCCTGGAGATCGTCCGCCCCGAACTCCCCCTGGAGCTGATCGCCCGCAGGGGCCCGATCGGCGGGACGATCCTCAGCTTCCCCTCGACGGTCGTCCACACCCTGCCCCTGGCGCTGGCCGGGACGGGCGTCCGCGTCACCGTCTGCGACATCGACCCCGACTGGCTCACCACCCATGCCTCGCCGCGCGCCCAGGGCTTCCTCTCGGGGGTCACGGGGACCGCGCGGGACGTGCACCGGCTGGCGGCGGTGAGTGCCGTATAGGCGTACGAGCCCTACAGCTCCGCCGGCCCGACCACCCGGAACGAACTCAGCCGCCGCACCAGCTGCGAGGCGAGATACCAGCGCAGGCCGGGATGCCCGTACGACAGTGAGTCGGGGCTGTACACGGCGGCTCGGATGCCGTCCTCGCCGTACCGGTACGACGTACCGATGACTCCGTACAGCCGTGCGCTGCGTACGAGGAGGAAGTCGGGGCGGCCTTGGAGGTGCGGGCAGAGCGCCGCGGCCGTGCGGGCGTGCCGGGGGCAGACCGGGGGCTGGGCGGTGAGAGTCGAGGTGCCGTCCGGCCGCAGCTCGCCGGGGCGGGTGAGGAAGACGAACCCGCCGTCCGTACGCGCCGGTCCGGCGCAGACCTGGCACAACATCCGTTGCATGCACTCCCGTTGCCGGGCCGGGTGGACCATCCGCCACAGCGGATCGCCGGACGGCAGCCCGTCCGCCCCGAGCGACTGGCTGTACCGCGCCCACAGCACACCCCGCAGATCACGGTCGCCCTCGACCTCGGCCCGGTAACCGAGCCGGGGCCGGCCGTCGTCCGAGCCGGGGCCGGCCGTCGTCCGGGCCGGGGGCGACGCGGAGGGCGGAGAGCGGGATGCCGGCTTCTCCCGAGCGGGCGGTGATGTACGGCACGACCCCGCTCATCCGACGGCCCGCCGCACCCGGTGCACCTCTTGTCGTGCGGACCTTGCCATGCCGCCTCCAGACCACTCGCCGCAGCTCAGGCACGTCGAACGTGCGTTGCGTGAAGGTGAGTTGAGTTGACCCGACCTTGTCGTGCGCAACAGGCTGCCCCAAGTCACAGACGGAGTGCAACCCATTCTGCTGCAATGTTGGAGCTAAAGGAGGTTGGAAAATTGATCTGGCATATGCGGGGACTTGGAGTGGGTGATGTGCGGCATACTGGCGCCGTCATACGCGGCAGAGGGGTGGAAATGTCAGCACACCTAAGGCCAACAGTGCGGCGGCGCCGGCTTGGAGCAGAGCTGAAACGCCTGCGTGAGGCGGCCGGCGTCGGCATGGACGACGCCGGAGAGCACATCGACGGCGACAAGACCAAGATCTCGCGGATCGAGAACGGCCGTCAGGGCGTCCGGCCGCTGGAGATCAAGGCGTTGCTCGATCTGTTCGGTGTGGAGGACGAGAAGCTCAAGACGGCACTGCTGACGCTGGCCCGCGAGGCCAAGCGGAAGGGGTGGTGGCAGCAGTACGGGGACTTTCTGCGGCCGGACTTGCAGGAGCGGTTGGCGCTGGAGTGGGACGCCGTACGGATTTACGCGTTCCAGGCCCTGGTCGTCCCTGGGCTTCTCCAGACGAACGCGTACGCGGAAGCGATCATCCGCAGCACCAGCAAGCACGGGGCGGAAGAGGGGATTCAGTCCGAAGTCCCGGTCAGGATGGAACGGCAGGGCATCTTCGAGCGACCTGAACCACCGCAGTACCTGTGCATACTCGACGAGGCGGTGCTTCATCACGAGGTCGGCGGCCCCCAAGTCATGGCGGGGCAGCTCCGGAAGCTGATTGAAGTGTCGGAGCACCCTGGAATCTCTGTACAGGTGGTTCCGTACGTGCAAGGCGGCTATGTGGGTCTGGAAGGGTCGTTCACGATCTATTCGTACCCGGACCAGATGGCGTTGGACGTCGTAGGCGTCGATTACCTCGACGGGGCCCTCTACCTTGAGGAAGATGACTCTGTCGAGCGATACCACAGGGCCTTTGACCAAGTGCGCGCGGCCGCTCTATCGTCTCGACAGTCCCTGGACCTGATCTCGCAGCTCGCGCGGGACCTTGAGGCGAAGTAAGAGGCACTTTCTGATGATGCGGCACAACCTCCCGGCAGACCGGTGGACGAAGTCGTCGTACAGCGGTGACACCAACGGGCAGTGCGTCGAATACCAGCGAGTAGGCGGCGCGCGCGTGGCCGTGGGCGACTCCAAGGACCGTTCCCGGGGTGCCTTCGTCTTCCCCGCCGCATCCTGGACGTCTCTCGTCGCCGCGGTGAGGCGGAACGAACTCCCGTCCGCCTGATCCCCTTCTCGCCGGAGCCCCGACCGCTTGGAACGATGCGGTCGGGGCTCTGTCGTGCGGAAGAGCAGTTGCAGCCGACAAAGCTGGGTATTTTCTGGGCACTTGAGTGGGCAAGCTCTGGGTGCCGGTGCTTCACTGGGTTCCTCACGCCGAGGAACGGGGTGGTCACCGACCATGACGACGGTTGCGCAGCAGCGGTCCGCGCTCCTGGCGGCGCGTGACATCGCGGAGCTGGCCGGGGAGCTGAAGGCGGGGGTCCGCAAGGGTCTGCCGCTGGACGTGGGTCTGGAGGTGCCCCGGCTGTCCGCGCTGGCGAGCGTCACCGCGCAGGCCGGTGGTGAGAGCGGGCCGGCCGTCCGGGTGGAGGCCCTGGACCGGGTGCTGCGGCGGGTGCTGGCCCGGTTGGAGCCGGAGCCGCTGCGTGCGGCGGCGCAGGCGCTGTTCGGCCTGCCGCCCGCTCCGCCGGGGGAGAACCTGACCGGCAGGCGGGCGGTCGCGGCCCGGCTGGCGGGCAAGGAGGCGCACCACTTCCGCAAGCGGATCGAGCCGCAGATCCTCGCCGTCCTCGCGCAGGCCCTGGTGCGGGACGCCGCCGCGCAGGTCCGCCCGTGGGCGAGCCCGCCGCCGGTCCGTCCCGGCACCCGGCGTCGGCTGCTGCCCAGCGATCCGTTCGCGTGGGAGGCGGTCGAGCACGAGGAGGCCCTGACGCGGCTGTGGGCGGGTGTGTACGCGCTGCGGGCCGAACTCCTCGCGGTGGAGCGGCTGGTGTCGATGGGCGACAAGAGCGGGGCGGGTGCCGCCGCGGACGCCGCGCTGTGGCGGTACGGGCAGTTGCAGGCGCAGGTGCGCCGCTACCGCGCCGCGTACGGCGGAGCCCTGTTGCCGGACGGCACCGCCGCCCCGGCGGATCTGGCGGGGCTGGCGGGCTGGAGCCCGAGGCTGCCGGCCGCCTGGACGGTGCTGGTCGCGGACGCCGCACAGGCAGCCGGTGTTTCCCCGTTCCTGCGCGCCGTGGACGCGGCCGACGGTGGTGAACTGCTGGCCGCCTGGCGGTCCGCGCTGATCAGCGGACCCGGAGAGAAGGAGAAGACCTTATGAGCACGCCGCACGACAGCCCTGCCGCGACGGGCCCGGCCCGGCGCCACGTCATCACCGGCGGCCCGTCCGCCGGTAAAGAAGCCGTCTTCGAAGCCCTCCGGCGGGCCGGTCTTCCCGCGACGCGGGGCGAACCGGCCCGGGAGATCTACCGCCGCCACCGCGAGCGGCTCGGCCGGCACCTGGAGGTGGGCGACCGCCGGGAGTACTCCCGCGAGGTTCTGCACGCTTTCGTGGACGAGTACAGCATGCACAAGGCCGGGGTGCGGTTCTACAACCGGGGCATTCCCGACGGCTATGGCTGGGACGCCTTCTTCGGCCTCTCCCCGTACCCGGAGCTGGAGGAGGCCACCCGCATCTACCGCTACGACACCGTATTCGTCCTGGACCCCCTGTCCACGTTCGAGGACGAGTCGGACGTCGTCTTCGCCAAGGACCGCGAGATCCGCCGGGTCCATGAACTGATCGTCCAGGGTTACTACGACGCCGGCTACGAGCCCGTCTTCGTCCCCGCCGACGACGCCGCCGCCCGCCTGGACTTCATCCGCGCCAACCTCCGCCTGCCGGCCATGTAGGGACATGCAAGGAGAAGCATCGCGATGCCCGAGCACACAGCACCGGCCCTGGTCTCACCGAACAGCGTCCTCGCGAACGCTCTGCTGCGGACCGTCGACATGATCCGTCCCCGGGTCAAGGCCATGCGCCCGGCCCGGATCGAGTTCGTCGTCGGCACGCAGATCAACGGCGCACCGCACCTTGGCACCAACTTCGTCCAGACCTCCGCCTTCCTCCTCGCCCGGCAGGCCCGCCGCGTCTTCCGCCTCGACACCGCGGTCCGCTTCTCGGCCCTGGACAACGCCCCCTACGACATCACCCTCGACCCGGAGACCCACCACGCCTACCAGCAGACCTACTTCCACGCCCTCGGCAAGGACGGCATCGCCGACCTGGTGAGCGGCTACTACCAGCCCTTCTTCGAGTCTGCGCACCCTGGAGGTCCTGGACGACCTGCGCTGGTGGCTCAACCCGTCCACCGGCGTCGTCCACACCCGCCTGCCCTGCCCGATGTGCGGATGGGCGGAGAAACGTGCCGAACGCACTCGACTGGTCCGCCTGGACGACGATGGCGCGATCTTCACCGCGGTCTGCCACGACCACGGCGACTACGAGCTGTGCGTCGATCCCGTCGACAGCGGTGGCTATCTCGACCTCGCCACCCTGTACCGCAACGTCGTCAAGGAGCGCGCGTTCACCCGGGACACCGGCACCCTGCACGTGATGCTCAAGGGCGGCGACTGGGCGTTCGGCTGCCAGCTGGTCGACGGGGTGCTGGCCGCACTGGGCACCCCGGCCGGCGTCATGCCGCTGCGGATCTTCACCCCGCAGGTCCTCTCCGCCACCGGTGGCAAGCTCTCCAAGTCCCTCATACGCCAGGCCGGCACCGCCGGCACCGACCCCGGCGTCGAGCCGTGGATGCTCGCCACCACTGACTGGCCCGGCACCACCGACCAGTACGTCGACGCCCTGCTGTGGTTGGCCGGCCTCCTGCTGACCGATCCCAAACACTTCTTCCGGTCCTTTACCGCTCACGAGTCAGGACGTCTCATGGCCGCCCGTCCAGCCGACCTCGCCACCACCACACGCACCCGCGACATGCCGATCTACAAGCGCTACTACGACCTGATCGCCGACGGCTCCAAGACGATCGAGGTCCGTGTCGCCTACTCCTCCATGCTCCGCATCAAGGCGGGCGACCGGATCCGCTTCACCTGCCGCGACGAAGCCACCCTCACCCAGGTCAAGCGGGTCACCCGCTACGACGACTTCGACGTGATGTTCACCCGCGAGAACCCCGCCGCGATCAACCCGGCTGTCACCCCCGCCGAGCAGCTGCGGGCCATCCGCGAGATCTTCCCCCCGGAGAAGGAAGCCTTGGGATGCCTGGCCATCGAGATCGAGAAGATCTGACCCCGACGGGCCCGCGCCCGCACCGGATACTGACGGTCTGCAAAGGCGGCCACTGCCGAGCCCCGCTCGCTGCCGCCGTCCTCGCCCGTCGAGGCGGCCCCGCGGTCCGGACCCGGGCCGCCGCCGTCCGTGCCTGGCACATCGGCGAAGGCGCCCACCCGCTCATGGCTGAGGTCGCCGCCCGGCACGGCTACGACCTGAGCGGCCACCGCGGCATCCAGGTCAGCCCCGGTCTCCTCACCTGGGCGGACACTGTCCTCGCCATGGACACCGCCGTTCTGGACGCCCTGCGCGACCTCACTGACGGCACCAGCACGGCGAAACTGCGGCTCTACCTCGACGGCCAGGACGTCCCCGACCCCTGGCAGCAGCCCGCCGAGGCGTTCACGGTCTGCCTGAAGACCGTGGAAGCCGGCGCCGACCGGCACCTGACCCGCACATAGAACACCGGGCACATCGAAGGGCGGTACCCGGCCGGACCAGGCCGGGGCTGCGTTTCCCAACCCCCCGGAAGCCGTGTTAAGGTTTCCACGTTGCAGTTGTGGTACCCATGAACCTATGTGCGCCTGACGGGAATGTTCCTCCTGCTGGCGCATATTTTGTTTTCCGGCATCTCCGGATGGGGCCCATATGCCTACAGAAGGAGAAAGTCATGGCACAGGGAACCGTGAAGTGGTTCAACTCGGAAAAGGGCTTCGGCTTCATCGAGCAGGACGGCGGCGGCCCTGACGTCTTCGCCCACTACTCGAACATCGCGACGCAGGGCTTCCGTGAGCTCCAGGAGGGCCAGCGGGTCTCCTTCGACGTCACGCAGGGCCAGAAGGGCCCGCAGGCGGAGAACATCGTCCCCGCCTGATCGCCGGACGCGTCATCCACTCACCGGGGTCCACACCGTCACGGTGTGGACCCCGGTTTGTGCTGTTCCCAGGAAGGCTGATCGTCATGTCCCGCAGACCCCAGAGGGCAAGCCGGCGTACCCCGTCGTCCCCCAAGTCCACTGCTCCTTCAGGTGAGTTCCGCCTGCCGGAGAGCAAGACCCCCGCCCTCCCCGCCGTGGACGACTTCGCCTCCCTGGACCTGCCCTCCGGACTGCTGAAGACCCTCACCGCGCAGGGCGTGACCACTCCCTTCCCGATCCAGGCCGCGACCCTCCCGAACTCCCTCGCCGGCCGCGACCTCCTCGGCCGGGGCCGCACCGGCTCCGGCAAGACCCTCGCCTTCGGCCTCGCGATGCTGGCCCGTACGGCGGGCAAGCGGGCCCAGCCCAAGGCGCCCCTCGCGCTCGTCCTGGTCCCGACCCGCGAACTGGCCCAGCAGGTCACCGACGCGCTCACGCCCTACGCGACCGCCGTCAACCTCCGCCTCGCCACCGTCGTGGGCGGCCTCTCCATCACCCGCCAGGCCGACGTGCTGCGGCGCGGCGCGGAGATCGTCGTAGCGAGCCCCGGCCGCCTCAACGACCTCGTGGAGCGCGGGGACTGCGTGCTGGGCGACGTCGCGATCACGGTCCTCGACGAGGCCGACCAGATGACCGACATGGGCTTCATGCCGCAGATCACCAAGCTGATCCAGCAGGTGCGCCCCGACGGTCAGCGGCTGCTCTTCTCGGCGACCCTGGACCGCAACATCGACCGCCTCGTCGAGCGGTTCCTCGACGACCCGGTCGTGCACTCCGTCGACCCGTCGGCCGGCGCGGTCACCACCATGGAGCACCACGTCCTGCACCTCGCGGACGACACCGACAAGAAGGCCGTCACGACGAAGATCGCCGCCCGTGACGGCCGCGTGATCCTCTTCCTCGACACCAAGCGCTCCGCCGACCGCCTCGCCAAGCGGCTCCTCGCCGTCGGCGTCCGCGCGGCGGCCCTGCACGGCGGACGCTCCCAGCCGCAGCGCACCCGCACGCTGGAGCAGTTCAAGAACGGGCAGGTCACGGCGCTGGTGGCGACGAACGTCGCGGCGCGCGGACTGCACATCGACGACCTCGACCTCGTCGTCAACGTCGATCCGCCGACCGACCACAAGGACTACCTCCACCGGGGTGGCCGCACCGCCCGCGCCGGCAGCTCGGGCCGGGTGGTCACGCTGGTGCTGCCCGAGCAGAAGCGCGAGGTCAGCCGGCTGATGTCGGACGCCGGGATCCGGCCGCGCACGGCGCGGATGACGTCCGGGGACGCGGAGCTGACGACGCTGACCGGGGCGCGCGAGCCGTCCGGGGAGGCCGTGGTCATCGAGGTGCCCCAGCAGGCACAGGCGCCCCGCACCGGGCGGGGCACCGGCAACGGCGGCTCCGGCCGGCGTCCGTCGCGGCGCCGGGGCGGCGGCGGGGGCGGTACGGAGACCGCGGCGGGCACCGGCTCCGCTTCCGGCACCGGCTCGGGCTCCGGGCGGGGTACGAGGAGCAGGCGGCCCGCGGAGGGCGGCGCCGCTCCGGCCGGTGGGCGCGGAGGGCGGCGTACGGGAGCCGCTCCGGCCCGGGGTGAAGGGGCCGGCGGCTCCGGCGGTGGCAAGGGGCGGGCGCAGAATCCGGTGAAGGGTACGGGTTCGGCGGCCGGTTCCACGGGGCGTCCGCGGCGGAGGCCGACCAAGCCGGCCGCGTAAAACGGTTGAGGGGAGGGTGCGCGCGATCTACGTCGCCGTACCCTCCCTTTCCTGTTCCTCCGGCGCCTTGCGGGCCAGCAGGTAGGCGCACTCACGGTGGGAGCCCTCCGGCGGGGCCAGGACGGCGTGCGCCTGGATGGTCAGGCCCGCCTTGGTCAGGAGGCCGGAGACCAGGCCCGGGGTGCGCCAGTGGTAGTCCAGCGCGATCTGCTGCCCGAAACGTTCGGTGACCCGCAGCCGGGGGCTGGTGTGGTCGAGCGGGAACCCGAGGAGCAGATAGCCGCCGGGGGCCAGTACGCGCTCGAACTCCCCGAAGACGACGGGCAGTTGATCGTCCGGTACGTGCATGATGCTGAACAGGGAGAAGACGCCCCCGAGGGTGCGGTCCGGCAGCCCCAGTCCGGTCATCGACCCTACGTGGAACCGGAGTCCGGGGTGGCGCCGGCGGGCGATGCCGACCATCACGGGGGAGAGGTCGACGCCGAACACGGGGAGGCCGAGCGAGGCGAGGTGCGCGGTCACGTCCCCCGGCCCGCTCCCGACGTCCGCGACCGGCTCGGTCCCCCTGCCTCTCACCAACTCCGCGAAGGCACCCACCAGCCCACGATCCACGACCCGCTCCCCGAGCCCGCTCGGCAGCTGCGCGGTGTAGGCCTCGGCGATCGCGTCGTACGAGTCCCGGGTACTGCGTATGAAGTCCGCTTCCGTCACGCCGCGACCTTATCGGTGCGGGCTTTCCCGAAGAAGTTTTCCAAAAACTATTTTGCAGAGTGGGTCTGTTCGCCTACGCTCCCCGCATGGTCAGCGACGAACAGCGGCGTGTCCTCGATCCCGGCCGGGACGCCGAGGCACTGAAGGCACTCACGCATCCCCTGCGTATCCGACTCCTGGGCCTGCTGCGGCAGTTCGGCCCGGCGACCGCCAGTGAACTGGCCCTGCGGACGGGGGAGTCGTCCGCGTCCGCCAGCTATCACCTGCGGGTGCTCGCCAAGCACGCGTTCATCGAGGAGGCCACGCACCGGGACGGCCGTGAGCGACGCTGGAAGGCGGCGCACCTGGTCACGTCCTGGGACAACGAGGCCATGGAGGGCGATCCGGCGGGCCAGGCGTTCGTCGGCATGTCCCGCAGGCTCCAGGCCGAACACCTCGCGGCCTCGGTCCGCCGCTACGAAAGCGACCTGGCCGCAGGCCTGTTGGGCGAGGAGTGGATCGAGGGCGCCGGGGTCCTGGACCTGATGCCCCGCCTCACCCCCGAGTCCCTGACGGAACTGACCCGGGCCTTCGAGCGGAAACTGACCGAACTGACGACCCGTGACGCGACCGACCCCCGGGCTCGCGCGGTCGCCGTGATCCTGGCGGGCTTGCCTCGGGCTGAGGGGGAGGAGGGATGAGCGGCGCAGCGACAACGCCCCTCGCCGTCCGCCGCGCCTACGTCACCAACACCACCCTCTTCTGGCTCCCCCTGGGCCTCTCCACCGCTCCCCTCATCCTCCTTCTCACCGAGCGCGGACTCACCCCCGCCGCGATCTCCGCCGCCTTCGCCGCGCACTCCCTCACCGCCGCCGCTCTGGAGCTGCCCACCGGTGGGCTCTCCGACGTGCTGGGGCGGCGAGGGGTGCTCGGTGTCGCCGGGGCGCTGCTGTGTGCGGCGCTCCTCCTCGTGGCCCTCGGCACCGACCCCCTTCTTCTCGCCGCCGGCATGGCCCTCATGGGCTCCGCCCGCGCGCTCTCCAGCGGGCCCGCCGAAGCCTGGTACGTCGACGCCGTCCGCGCTCGTCAGGGAGCGGGCGCCGAGCTGCGTACCGGTATCGCCCGGGGCGCCGCCGCCTCCTCGGCCGCCCTCGCCGCCGGCACCCTGCTGGGCGGCGCGCTGCCCTGGCTGTTCGACAGCCCCCGCGTCGGCGCGGCCACCGGCGGACTCGTCGTCCCCCTCGCCCTGCCGCTCCTCCTCGGCGCCCTCCTCGCCCTCGCCTTCACCGCCCACTCGCTGACCGCCCTGCGGGAGCCGTCCCGGCCGCGCGTCTCACCGCGCGTGGTGCTGCGGGGCATCCCCGGCACCGTCAGCGGCGGACTACGGCTCGCCGCACGGGACGTACCGGTACGGAAAGTGCTGCTCAGCGCCGCCGCCGCGGGCGCCGGGCTCGCGGTGATCGAGCTGCTCACCCCCGGCCGGGCCGCCGAACTCACCGGCACCTCCGAATCCGGCGCCGTCGTCTACGCGGGCCTCGCCACCGCCGGATTCCTCTGCTCCGCCCTCGGCAGCACCGTCGCCGCCCGTATGAAGAAGAGCGGCCCCCGCGCCATCGCGGCCGGCCTCGCCTGCACCGCCCTCGCCCTCACCCTGCTCACCCTCCCGGGCGCCGTCGCCGTCCTCGGCTACGCCCTCTTCTACCTCGCCCTCGGCCTCGCCTCCCCCCACCTCAACGACCTCCTCCACCACCGCGTCCCCGACCACACCCGCGCCACGGCCCTCTCCCTCCAGTCCCTCGCCCTCCAGCTCACCGCCGCCGTCACGGGGCTGATCGTCGGCGCGCTCCCGCACACCGGGCCCGCCCCCTGGCTGCTCCCGATCTGCGCCCTGCTGGCCGCCGCCCTCCTCTGGGCCCGCACACCCCACCCGTCACCCAAAGCCACCCCCCAACCACAGGTTCCGTCTGATGGACAGGGCAAGCGGGTCGCAAGCGGGGCGTGATAAGGGTTGGGGGCCGGGGGAACCCCGGGCGGGTATCGCGATCGTTCTCGGCGGCACCCCTCGTACGAGCGGGCGAGTTTACCCATCCGACCTGCCGGCCATGCGCCGCGCGGCCAACTTTCTTCGCCTAAGGGGCTGAAGTTTTCTGGTTCCCGGGGCAGTTGACCGTCCTGGCGTCCTACCCTTCAGAGGGTGAAGCAACTGATGTCCCGAGAGTCCGAGGCCGACCCCGCCGGGAAAGCGCTGCTCCCCGGCGTCCTTCCGGAGGCCCTGTTCGCCGAGCTCGTCGCCTTCCGCCGCGACCTGCACATGCACCCCGAGCTCGGCAACCAGGAGTTCCGCACGACGGCCGCCATCAAGGCCCGCCTGGAGAAAGCGGGCCTCACCCCGCGCGTCCTGCCCGCGGGCACCGGACTCGTCTGCGACATCGGGGACATCGGCATCCCGGGCGACCACAGCAGAAACGCCGGCCCCGCCGCTCAAAGCGACCCCGCCAAAAACACCGGCCCCGCCTTGAGCGGCCCCGCCCACTTGAGCGGCCCCGCCCAGAAGAACGCCGGCCCCGCCCAGAAGAACGCCGACCCCGGCATCTTCGCCTTCCGCGCCGACATCGACGCCCTCCCCATCCCCGACACCAAGTCGGAGTGCGCCTACCGCTCCACCAACCCCGGCCGGGCGCACGCCTGCGGGCACGACGTGCACACCACCGTCGTCCTCGGCGCCGGCCTCGTCCTCGCCGACCTGCACCGCAAAGGCCTCCTGCCCCGGCCCGTCCGGCTCATCTTCCAGCCCGCCGAGGAGATCCTCCCCGGCGGCGCCGCCGACGCCATTGAGGGGGGCGCGCTGGACGGGGTCGGGCGGATCATCGCCGTGCACTGCGACCCCCGCGTCGACGCCGGCCGGATCGGGCTGCGGGCCGGACCCATCACCTCCGCCTGCGACCGGCTGGAGATCTCCCTGGACGGGCCCGGCGGCCACACCGCCCGCCCGCATCTGACCACCGACCTGGTCACCGCCGCCGCCCGCGTCGTCACCGACGTCCCCGCGCTGGTCGGCCGCCGCGTCGACACCCGCTCCGGGCTCGCCGTCACCTGGGGCCGGATCGAGTGCGGACACGCCCCGAACGTGATCCCGCAGCACGCCGAGCTGTCCGGCACGGTCCGCTGCCTCGACCTGGCGGCCTGGCGGCAGGCCCCGGACATCGTCGTCGCCGCGATCGACGAGGTGGCGAACCTGCACCGGGCCAAGTCCGAGATCAACTACGTCCGCGGCGTGCCGCCCGTCGTCAACGACCCGGCCGTCACCGATCTGATCCGCGAGGCCATGACCGCCCGGCGCGGCGCCGACTCCGTCGAGTCCACCGAGCAGAGCCTGGGCGGCGAGGACTTCTCCTGGTACCTGGAGCACGTCCCCGGCGCGATGGCCCGCCTCGGGGTGCGCACCCCGGGCGAGCGCGCCGTCCGCGATCTGCACCAGGGGGACTTCGACGCCGACGAGCACGCCATCACCGTCGGCGTGGAGCTGTTCACCGCCGCCGCGCTGCTGGACGCCGCGACGCGGGTGTCGTAAGAGAAAAGGAATAGGAGAAGGGGCGCCCAGCGGTTCGGCAAAGCATTTGCGGAAACGACCGTAAAGCGCCCCTTCATCCCCTTGTGTCACCCCGCCGTAATCCCCGGCGAGCGTTCGTAACGAGCGCGCGGCACGAATCGGTAACGGCCGTGAACAACCCCGTTCCCCTGCCCTTCTACGCGCGTTACTGTGCGCCGAAATCGCCACCGGGGACGGCCGCGTTGGGGGAGCCGTCACGGAAAGGCCCACTGTGGGGAGCGTCGCCATGTCAGTCCTGCCTCGCCGAATCGCCCGGAGCGGTCAAGTCGCCGCCACCGTCGCCGTGTTCGCCCTCGCGCTCGCCGCCTGCGGTGAGTCCAGCAGCAGTTCGAGTTCCAAGACGACCGCATCCTCGTCGTCGGGCGCCTACTCCGGCAAGGGCATCGGGCTCGCGTACGACATCGGCGGCAAGGGCGACCAGTCCTTCAACGACGCCGCGTACGCCGGGATGCAGAAGGCGATGGCCGAGTTCAAGATCCCCGGCCGGGACGTCGAGCCGCAGGACGGCGAGTCGGACGCCGACAAGGTCCAGCGCCTGACCCAGCTCGCGCAGGCCGGGTACGACCCGGTCATCGGCGTCGGTTACATCTACGCCCCCGCGGTCAAGGAGGTCGCCGCGAAGTTCCCGAAGACGACGTTCGGGATCATCGACGACGCGACGGTCACCGCGGGCAACGTCGCCGACCTGGTCTTCCACGAGGAGCAGGGCTCGTACCTCGCGGGCGTCGCCGCCGCCAAGGCGAGCAAGAAGAAGCACGTCGGGTTCATCGGCGGCGTCAACATCCCGCTGATCCAGAAGTTCGAGGCCGGCTTCGTCCAGGGCGTGCAGTCGGTCGACAAGAGCATCAAGATCGAGTCGCAGTATCTGACCGAGACCCCGGCCGAGGGCGGCTTCTCCAGCCCCGACAAGGGCAAGGCGGGCGCGGGCGGGCAGATCGACGCGGGCGCCGACGTCGTCTACGGCGCGGCGGGCCTGTCCAACCAGGGCATCATCAGCGAGGCCGCGGCCCGCAAGGTCTGGGCGATCGGCGTCGACTCCGACCAGTACAGCCAGTCGGCGCTGGCGGCGTACAAGGACTACATCCTCGGCTCGGCCACCAAGAACGTCGGCGGCGCGGTCTACGACCTGGTCAAGTCGGTCGTCGACGGCAAGCCGCTGAACGGGGAGATCCGCGGCTCGCTCTCCAACGACGGGGTCGGATTCGCCGACTCCAACCCGAAGTACAAGGCGATGACGGACGTCGTCGCGGCCGTGAACAAGGCGAAGCAGGACATCATCGACGGCAAGGTCGTGGTGAAGACCACGAAGTAGGCGGGGGTAAATCTCTTACTCTTCCCGGCCTTTCTCACCCGTACGCCCCTCGCACGAAGCGAGGGGCGTATTGCTGTCCGTAATCTGGCGGGAGAATGTGGCCACAGCTCGGTAACGGACCGGACAGAAGGGTTTTTCCTCCCGGTCTACGCGCGTTACGCTGCCGCGGAACCAGCGCCTGGTATTAGGGCGCATGCACAAAGGAGTCTCGCACCATGCGCCGGGTGTCTCGTCTCACGCTCGCGGGTGTCTGTACCGCAGCCCTCGCCGTGACCGCTTCCGCCTGCGGAAGCTCCTCCACCTCCTCGTCCTCCTCCAGCGCCGGCAAGAACCTCGGCCTCGCGCTGGCGTACGACGTCGGCGGCAAGGGCGACCAGTCCTTCAACGACGCCGCCACGGCCGGCCTGGACAAGGCCGACAAGGAGTTCGGCTACAAGTCGACCGCCGTCGAGCCGCAGGACGGCGAGTCCGACGCGGACAAGGCGCAGCGCCTGGAGACCCTGGCCAAGCAGGGCTACAACCCGGTGATCGGCGTCGGCTACGCGTACGCGCCGGCCGTCAAGGAGGTCGCCGCGAAGTACCCGAAGACCTCCTTCGGCATCGTCGACGACAACACCATCAAGGCGGCCAACGTCGCCGACCTCGTCTTCCACGAGGAGCAGGCGTCCTACCTCGCGGGCGTCGCGGCGGCCAAGGCCACCAAGACCAAGACCGTCGGCTTCATCGGCGGCGTCAACGTGCCGCTGATCCAGAAGTTCGAGGCGGGCTTCCGCCAGGGTGTCACCGACACCGACAAGAGCGTCAAGGTCAAGTCGCAGTACCTGACCGAGACGGCGGCCGAGGGCGGCTTCTCCAGCCCCGACAAGGGCGAGAGCGCGGCCGACGGCCAGATCGACGCGGGCGCCGACGTCGTCTACGCCGCCGCGGGTCTGTCCGGCCAGGGTGTCATCAAGGCCGCCGCCGCCAAGAAGATCTGGGCGATCGGCGTCGACTCCGACCAGTACAAGCAGACCGCGCTGGCCGCGTACAAGGACTACATCCTCACCTCGGCCATGAAGAACGTCGAGGGCGCGGTCTACGACCTGGCCAAGTCCGTCAAGGACGGCAAGCCCCAGACCGGCGAGATCCGCGGCTCCCTCTCCAACGGCGGCGTCAGCCTGTCCGACTCGAACCCGAAGTTCGCGTCCGACACCGCGATCCAGGACGCGGTGAAGAAGGCCGAGGAAGGCATCAAGGCCGGGACGATCACGGTCAAGACGACGGTCTGACCCCAGGACCTGCCGGTGTCCGGCGCGATGATCTAATCGCCGTAATGACACCGTTACGCCCTAGCGACGGGGTGCGGGGACGATGTCCTCCCCGTGCCCCGTTCGCGCGGCAGAATGCTCGGAACGGATCAGGACCGGAAAAGTCCGATCAGGTCCGGGCTCTATTTAAAGCAGGGGCGCTACGCGCGTAGAGCGGCCCCTTTCCCGAGGAGAGTGCGCCATCGACGCGTCCAGCAGCCCTCCGCTCACCGCACAGTCGACGATCGCGGTAGAGCTGGCGGGGATCACCAAGCGGTTCCCGGGGGTCGTCGCCAACCACGACATCCACCTCACCGTCCGCAAGGGCACCGTCCACGCCCTGGTCGGCGAGAACGGCGCCGGCAAGTCGACCCTGATGAAGATCCTCTACGGCATGCAGAAGCCGGACGAGGGCACCATCGCGGTCGACGGCGAACAGGTGAGCTTCTCCAGCCCCGGCGAGGCCATCGCCCGCGGCATCGGCATGGTCCACCAGCACTTCATGCTGGCCGACAACCTGACCGTCCTGGAGAACGTCGTCCTCGGCAGCGAGAAGCTGTACGGCATCGGCGCCGGCGCCCGCCGGAAGATCCAGGAGATCTCCGACCGCTACGGCCTCGGCGTCCGCCCCGACGCCCTCGTCGAAGACCTCGGGGTCGCCGAACGCCAGCGCGTCGAGATCCTCAAGGTCCTCTTCCGCGGCGCCCGCATCCTGATCCTCGACGAGCCGACCGCCGTCCTCGTCCCCCAAGAGGTCGACGCCCTCTTCGGCAACCTGCGCGAGCTGAAGTCCGAGGGCCTGTCGGTCATCTTCATCAGCCACAAGCTCGGCGAGGTCCTCTCGGTCGCCGACGACATCACCGTCATCCGCCGCGGCACCACCGTCGGCACCGCGATCCCGTCGGAGACCACCCCGCGCCAGCTCGCCGAGCTGATGGTCGGCAGCGAGCTGCCCACCCCGGAGACCTCCGAGTCCACGGTCACCGACCGCGCCGTCGTCACGGTCGAGCACCTCACCGTGTACGCGGCCGGCGGCGCCTCCCTCGGCACCTCCGTCGGGGCCGAGGGCCAGCCCGCCGGCGGCGAGGTCAAGAAGGTCCTCGACGACGTCACCTTCACCATCCACGCCGGCGAGGTCATGGGCATCGCGGGCGTCGAGGGCAACGGGCAGACCGAGCTGATCGACGCGCTGATCGGCACCAAGCACGCCGACTCCGGGACCATCGGCTTCCTCGACCAGGACATCACCCCCTGGGCGACCCGCAAGCGCCGCGAGTCCGGCATCGGCTACATCCCCGAGGACCGCCACCGCCAGGGCCTGCTGCTGGAGTCCCCGCTGTGGGAGAACCGCATCCTCGGCCACGTCACCGAGAAGCCCAACGCCAAGGGCTTCTGGCTCGACCCCAAGGGCGCCCAGGCCGACACCCGCCGGATCGTCGAGGAGTACGACGTCCGCACCCCCGGCATCGACGTCACCGCCGCCTCCCTCTCCGGCGGCAACCAGCAGAAGCTGATCGTCGGCCGCGAGATGAGCCACGACCCCAAGTTCCTGATCGCCGCCCACCCCACCCGGGGCGTGGACGTCGGCGCGCAGGCCCAGATCTGGGACCGCATCCGGGAGGCCCGCCGCGAGGGCCTCGCCGTCCTGCTGATCTCCGCCGACCTCGACGAGCTGATCGGCCTGTCGGACACGCTGCGCGTCATCTACGACGGGAAGCTGGTCGCCGACGCGGACCCGGCGACGATCACGCCGGAGGAGCTGGGGTCGGCGATGACCGGCGCCGCCAGCGGACACCTGGAACACACCGAAGGGGAGAGCGACGCCCGATGAAGAAGTTCGACAAGGAGCGTGTGCTCCTCGCGGTGGCCGGACCGGTCATCGCGCTCGTCGCGGCGGTCCTGCTGACCTCGGTCGTGCTGGTCGCCTCCGGCAAGAACCCGTTCGAGCCCTACCGGCTGATGCTGGAGCAGATCGGCTACTCGGACATCCAGGTCCTGATCATCAACCAGGCCTCCCTGTACTACATCGCCGCCCTCGCGGTCGCCCTCGGCTTCCGCATGAACCTCTTCAACATCGGCGTCGACGGCCAGTACCGCCTCGGCGCCGTGATGACGGCGATCGTCGGCGCCCACGTCGCCCTGCCCGGCTTCCTCCAGGTCCCGCTGCTGCTCCTGGTCGGCGCCTGCACCGGCGCCATGTGGGCCGGCATCGCGGGCGTCCTCAAGGTCACCCGGGGCGTCTCCGAGGTCGTCGCCACGATCATGCTGAACTCGATCGCGACCAGCCTCATCGGCTACCTCACCCTGACCGGCAACTTCGGCGTCCTGGTCGGCGACAACGTCACCACCGGCGTCATGAAGTCCTCCGGCTGGGTCCCCGGCATCAACCTGGGCTCGGACGTCGGCGAGATCTACGGACTCGTCTTCCTCGCCGCCGCCCTCGGCGTCGCCTACTGGCTCGTCCTCAACCGCACCCGCTTCGGCTTCGACCTGCGCGCCACCGGCGAGTCCGAGACCGCCGCCGCGGCCTCCGGCGTCGACGCCAAGAAGATGGTCATCACCGCGATGCTCGTCTCCGGCGCCGTCGCCGGCATCTCCGGACTGCCGCTGCTGCTCGGCGACGTCCACACCTACAGCCTGAGCTTCCCGGCCGGCCTCGGCTTCACCGCCATCGGCATCGCCCTCCTCGGCCGCAACAACCCCGGCGGCATCGCGCTCGCCGCCCTGCTGTGGGCCTTCCTCGACAAGGCGTCCCCGGCCCTCGACTACGCCGTGCCCGTCGCGTACGAGAAGGAGATCGCGACGATCATGCAGGGCCTGATCGTCTTCGCCGTCGTCATCAGTTACGAGGCCGTACGGCAGTGGGGGCTGCGCCGCCAGCAGAAGCAGGTCGGCGCGCAGCTCGCCGCCGAAGCCGCTCAGAACGTCAAGAAGGAGGTGGCCGCCTGATGTCCACCGCGACCGTCGCCAAGCCCCAGGCGAAGCAGCCCGGCAAGGGCAGCCGCCGTATCTCTCTTCCCGTACTCCTGCTGATCGTCGCGGGCCTGCTGATCCTGGTCTCGCTCGCGCGCCTCATCTCCGGCGCCGACGGCGTCACCTCCACCGGCCAGATGTCCACGGCGCTGCGGCTCGCGGTGCCGATCGGGCTCGCCGGGCTCGGCGGCCTGTGGGCCGAGCGCGCGGGCGTCGTCAACATCGGCCTCGAGGGCATGATGATCCTCGGCACCTGGTTCGGCGCGTGGGCCGGCTACCAGTGGGGGCCCTGGACGGGTGTCGTCTTCGGCATCATCGGCGGCGCGCTCGGCGCCGTCCTGCACGCCATCGCGACCGTCACCTTCAACGTCAACCACATCGTCTCCGGTGTGGCCCTCAACATCCTCGCCCTCGGCCTGACCCGCTATCTGTCGAAGTTCACCTTCGAGAACGCCCCGCAGGGCTCCTCCAAGCAGTCCCCGCCGATCGACTCGCTCGGCACCTTCGACATCCCAGGGCTCTCCAGTTGGCTGGACACCCTCAACGGCAAGCACTGGTTCCTGGTCTCCGACCTCGCCGGCCTCGTCGGCGGCCTCGTCACCGACCTCTCCCCGCTGACCGTCATCGCGGTCGCGCTGGTGCCGGCGACCTGGTGGGTGCTGTGGCGCACGGCCTTCGGGCTGCGGCTGCGGTCCTGCGGCGAGAACCCGGTCGCCGCCGAGTCGCTGGGCGTCAACGTCTACAAGTACAAGTACATCGCCGTCATCATCTCCGGCGGGTTCGCCGGGCTCGGCGGGGCGTTCCTGTCGATCGTCGCGTCCAACGTGTACCTCGACGGGCAGACCGCCGGGCGCGGGTACATCGGCCTCGCGGCCATGATCTTCGGCAACTGGATGCCGGGCGGGCTCGCCCTCGGCGCCGGGCTCTTCGGCTACACCGACAGCCTCAACCTGCGCGGCGGCACGACGAACGTGCACGCGCTGCTGCTGCTGATCGGGATGCTGCTGGTGGTCGGGGCGGCGTACCTGGTGTGGAGGAAGAAGTACATCAGCGCGGGCATCGCGGCCGTGGTCTCCGTGGTGATGTTCGTCTGGTACGGGGACACCAACGAGGTGCCGCGCCAGCTGGTGTCCGCCGCGCCGTACCTGGTGACGCTGCTGGTGCTGTCGTTCTCGGCGCAGCGGTTGCGGATGCCTAAGGCGGACGGGCTGCCGTACCGGAAGGGGCAGGGGAAGTGAGCGGGCCTTCTGGGGCCGGTGTTTCCGGGACCGTCGGCGTGGACTGGGAGGCGCTGCGTTCGGTCGCGCGGGAGGCGATGGGACGGGCGTACGCCCCCTACTCCGGCTACCCGGTCGGCGTCGCCGCCCTCGTCGACGACGGCCGCACGATCTCCGGCTGCAACGTCGAGAACGCCTCGTACGGTCTCGGCCTGTGCGCCGAGTGCGGGCTCGTCTCGGAGCTGCACCGCACCGGCGGCGGCCGGCTGACCCACTTCACCTGCGTCGACGGGGCCGGCGACGTCCTCGTCCCGTGCGGTCGCTGCCGGCAGCTGCTGTACGAGCACGGCGGGCCCGAGCTGCTGCTGGAGACGCCGGCGGGGGTGCTGACGCTGGCGGAGATGCTGCCGCAGGCGTTCGGCCCCGGCCATCTGACGAAGTAACTCCCGTGCGGCCCCTCTGACTTCAGGGGGGCCCGCGCACTTTCCGCGCTTTTTTGAACCACCCGCACGTTGTGAACCACCGGAAGGACACCCGTTCCATGGCCATGGACGTCATCTCCGTCATCCGCACCAAGCGGGACCGCGGCGAACTCACCGACGAGCAGATCGACTGGGTCATCGACGCGTACACCCACGGCGTGGTCGCCGACGAGCAGATGTCGTCGCTCGCCATGGCCATCCTCCTCAACGGCATGAACCGCCGCGAGATCGCCCGCTGGACGGCGGCGATGATCGCGTCCGGCGAGCGCATGGACTTCTCGTCGCTGTCGCGCCCGACGGCCGACAAGCACTCCACCGGCGGCGTCGGCGACAAGATCACGCTCCCGCTGGCCCCCCTGGTCGCGGCCTGCGGCGCGGCCGTCCCGCAGCTCTCCGGCCGCGGCCTCGGCCACACCGGCGGCACCCTCGACAAGCTGGAGTCGATCCCCGGCTGGCGGGCGCTGCTGTCCAACGAGGAGATGCTGAACGTCCTGGACGGCACCGGCGCGGTGATCTGCGCGGCGGGCGACGGCCTCGCCCCGGCCGACAAGAAGCTGTACGCGCTGCGCGACGTCACCGGCACGGTCGAGGCCATCCCGCTGATCGCCTCCTCGATCATGTCGAAGAAGATCGCCGAGGGCACGGGTTCCCTGGTCCTGGACGTCAAGGTCGGCACCGGCGCCTTCATGAAGACCCTCGACGACGCCCGTGAGCTGGCGTCCACGATGGTCGGCCTCGGCACGGACCACGGCGTGAAGACGGTCGCCCTCCTCACCGACATGTCCACCCCCCTCGGCCTCACCGCCGGCAACGCGCTGGAGGTCCGCGAGTCGGTGGAGGTCCTGGCGGGCGGCGGCCCGGCGGACGTCGTCGAGCTGACGATCGCGCTGGCCCGCGAGATGCTCGACGCGGCGGGCGTCCGCGACGCCGACCCGGCGAAGGCCCTCGCCGACGGCACCGCGATGGACGTCTGGCGCCGCATGATCGCGGCCCAGGGCGGCGACCCGGACGCGGCCCTGCCGGTGGCGCGCGAGCAGCACGTGATCAAGGCGGGCGCGACGGGTGTACTGACCCGCCTCGACGCCTACGACATCGGCCTCGCCGCCTGGCGCCTCGGCGCGGGCCGCGCCCGCAAGGAGGACCCGGTCCAGGCGGGCGCCGGCGTCGAACTCCACGCCAAGCCCGGCGACAAGGTGACCGAGGGCCAGCCCCTCCTGACCCTCCACACCGACACCCCGGACCGCTTCGCGTACGCGCTGGAGGCGGTGGAGGGTTCGTACGACATCGGGGCCCCGGGGACGGAGTTCTCGACGTCACCGGTGGTACTGGAGCGGATCGCCTGACCTGCACTTTCCCCTTTCGGGTGAACGGGACCGGTGGACCTGAGCCGGTCCCGTTCGGCGTGTTCGATGCACCCATGAGAGAAGTCGACGGCGACTACATCCTGACCGGCAGCAAGTGGGACGAGCTGGTCTGGATCTGGCTGCACACGGACGCCCCCAAAGGCTGCAAGACGGAGATCATCAAGGGGGCGATCAGTGTGACTCCCTTGCAGACCTTCCGGCACCAGATGACCGTCGCCGGGACGAACCGGTCTCTCTGCTCAGCGATCCCGCCGCACTGGCTGGTCTCTCACCAGCAGGGCATGGCCGTGCCTTCCCGGCTGGAGCTGTACGTGCCGGACATCGCCGTCATCCCGGAGGGCGCGCTCCGGAAGGACGGCGCCTACCTCCCCGCCGCCGCAGCCGCGCTCGTCGGGGAGGTCACCTCAGAGGTCACGGCGGAGAACGACCGGACGTGCAAGGCCGCTGGATACGCCGAGGCCGGTGTCCCCCTCTACCTCCTCATCGACCGGGTGGCTCCGGAAGGCCCGACGGTCACCTTGTACGGAGAACCCCGCGACGGGGTCTACCGGACTCTGAAGGCGGGCAAGTTCGGCGATCCGGTCGACCTGCCGGAGCCCTTCAAGCTCACCCTGGACACCTCGGACTTCCCGAACCGATGAGTTGAGCCCGTCCCCGGGGTCTACCGGATGTGGATCCCGAAGCACTCCCTGTACTTGTTCTGCCCGGTGGCCCCGTCGCCTCTGATGAGGTGGCGGGGCTCTGTGAGGTTGTGCGGCGGGGGGTGGCCGGGGGCGGGGTGGTCGTCGTCGATGTGAGCCGGGCCGGGGGCGGTGGGCTGGGGGACGTCGAGGTGGTCGCGCGGCTTCAGCTGGCCGCCCGGCGGGGCGGGGGGCGGGTGCGGCTGCGCCGCCCCCCGGCGGAGCTACTCGGTCTGCTCGGGCTTCTCGGTCTCGTCCTCGAGGTGGAGGGGGAGGCCGAAGAGGGGGAACCAGCGGGCCGTGTCGAGGAAGAAGTGGAAACCGGTGAGGCGGCCCTCTGAGATCTCCAGGACCTGCACCGACCAGGGGGAGTGCCCGCCCTTCTCCGGGTCCGGCTTGTAGTGGGCGAAGCCGGGCAGCCCGTTGACCTGGACCGGGAAGAGCCGGGAACCCTCGCAGCCCCGGCCGATCGTGAGCATGAAGCCGGTGATGTCCGCGTGGCCGGTGAGCCACAGGTCGAACGGCGGCATCGTCATGATCGCGTCTTCATGGAGCAGCGCCGTCAGCGCCGTCATGTCGTACCCCTCGAACGCGGCGACATAGCGCTCCAGGAGTTTCTTCTGCTCCTCGTCCAGCGAGTCGAAGATCTCCGCCGCCGAGGCCTTGTCGGAGGCGGCCCGTTCGGTGAGCGTCGCGCGGGCGCGCTGGAGGGCGCTGTTGACGGAGGCGACCGAGGTGTCGAGCAGCTCGGCGACCTCACCCGCCTTCCAGGCCAGCACCTCGCGCAGGATCAGCACCGCCCGCTGCTTGGGCGGCAGCTGCTGGAGCGCCGCCATGAACGCCAGCCGGATCGACTCCTTGGCCACCGCCGCCTCCGCGGGATCCTCGACGGACGGCAGCACCCGCGCGTCCGGCACCGGCTCCAGCCACGTATGGTCCGGGCGCGGACTCAGCGCCGCCTGCGCCAGCGGCGTCGACTCGCTGAGGTCGACCGGGCGAGCCCGCTTGTTCCCCGCGGCCAGCATGTCCAGGCACACGTTCGTCGCGATCCGGTACAGCCACGACCGCAGACTGGCCCGCCCCTCGAACTTGTCGTAACCGCGCCAGGCCCGCACCAGCGTGTCCTGGACCGCGTCCTCCGCCTCGAAGGACGACCCCAGCATCCGATAGCAGTAACCCGTCAGCTCGACCCGATGCCGCTCCAGCCGCACATCGAGCTCGGCCACCGCACTACCGTCACTCATCCTGGTCCACCCACCCCTGTCGACCTCGGGCCACGCCCCTTCGCGCCCCCCTCCGGAAGCTACCGCACCCCACCGCGCGGCACCCCCCGAGTTGACAACTCTCCGCACCGACCCGCATACGCCAAACCCCCGGTCTCGCCCGCTCGTTCACGTGGCAATGACGTTAGACCCTGCCACTGACAATCGGGCTGACCAGGGGAAACGGCCGCTCGGCCAAGAGTCAGGCCGGTGCGGGGGCCGGGTGGCGGCGGGCCGCTCGGGTTCCCGCCAGGGTGATGCCTACGACTCCCAGGACCGCCAGCAGGCCCACCCCGACCGTCCCCGACCAGCCGCCCGAGTGGAACGCCAGGGCGCCGAGGGTCGAACCCGCGCTGGAGCCTATGTAGTACGCCGACTGGTAGAGGGCGGAGGCCTGGGCGCGGCCCTCCTGGGCCGTCTTGCTGACCGACGACGACGCCACCGCGTGGCCCGCGAAGAAACCCGCCGTGATCAGGACCAGGCCCAGCAGGACCGAGGGGAGCCAGTCCGCGAGGGACAGCAGCAGGCCCGTCGTCGTCGTGCCGCCCGCCAGGTACAGGGCGCCCCGGCGGCCCACCCGGGCGACCAGGCGGCCGGCCGTCGACGCGGAGACCGTGCCGACCAGGTAGACCAGGAAGATCGAGCCGATGATGCCCTGGGGGAGGGAGAAGGGGGCCTCGGTGAGGCGGTAGCCGATGACCGTGTACACGCCGCCGAAAACGGTCATGAACAGCGCGCCGATCGCGTACAGCCGCCGCAGCAGGGGGTTCGCCAGGTGGGTGCGTACGGTGCCCAGCAGCACGCGGGGGCGCAGGGACCCCGGCGTGAAGTGGCGCGGAGCGGGCAGCAGCGCGCGGAACGCGACCGCGCACACCACCGCGAGCCCCCCGATCACCCCTACGGCGACCCGCCAGCCCCACTCCTGCGCGACCCACCCGGTGATGACCCGCCCGCTCATCCCGCCGACACTGTTGCCCGCGACGAACAGCCCGATCGCCGTGACCAGCGCCTTCGGCCGGACCTCCTCCGCGAGATACGCGGTCGCGGAGGCGGGGAGCCCGGCCAGCGCCGCGCCCTGCACGCCCCGCAGCACGACCAGCGCCCCCAGCGACGGCGCGAACGGCACCAGCAGCCCGACGGTCACCGCGACGGCCAGCGACGCCGTCATGACCGTACGGCGGCCGTACGCCTCCGACAGCGCGCTCATGGGGAGGACGAAGAGGGCGAGGCCGCCGGTCGCCGCCGCCACCGTCCAGCTCGCGTCGCTCGCCGCGACCCCGAACTCCCCCGAGATCAGGGGCAGTAGGGCCTGCGTGGAGTACAGCAGCGCGAAGGTGGCGACGCCCGCGAGGAACAGCGCGAAGCTCATCCGGCGGTAGCCGGGGCCACCGGGGGTCATACGGGAGTCGGGAACACTGAGGGCTGCTGCGGCGGCCACCGACGTGGACGCCCCGGTACTGGCGGGAGACATGCCTCGACCGTAGGACCCTTGTATTCATCCGTCCAATGCACGAAAACGCGATAATCGATCCCATGGTGCATCAGCAGAGGTCAGAGCGTCGCCTGTCACCGTCCGGTGACACAGAAGACCTGGCGGACATGACGATGGCGCTCGCGCCCCGGCTCGCCTACTTCGCCGGGGTCGCCCGTACCGAACACGTCACCCGGGCCGCGCAGGAGATGCAGGTCCCGCAGTCGACGCTGTCGCGGGCGATGGTCCGGCTGGAGGAGGACCTCGGGGTCGACCTCTTCGCCCGCCGGGGCCGCACGGTCGCGCTCACCCCGGCCGGGAGGACCTTCCTCGGATCGGTCGAACGGGCCCTCGCGGAGATCCAGAAGGCCGCCGACGAGGTCCGCGCGGACGCCGACGCGGCCACCGGCAAAGTCGCGTTCGGGTTCCTGCACACCATGGGCGCGGAGACGGTCCCCGCACTGCTGCACGCCTTCCGCGCCGACCATCCGCGCGTGCGCTTCAGCCTCGTCCAGAACTACGGCGAGGCCATGATCGAGCGGCTGCGCGCGGGCGAGCTGGACCTGTGCCTGACCTCGCCGGTGCCGGACGCGCCCGACCTCGTGGCCCGGCGGCTCGACGAGCAGAAGCTGCGGCTGGTCGTCCCCGCCGACCACCGGCTGGCGGCCCGCCGCCGGGTCCGGCTCTCGGAGGCCGCCGAGGAGACGTTCGTGACGCTGGAACCGGGGTACGGGCTGCGCCGGATCACCGACGACCTCTGCGCGCAGGCCGGGTTCCGGCCCCGGATCGCATTCGAGGGGGAGGAGGCGGAGACCCTGCGGGGGCTGGTCGCCGCCGGACTCGGGGTCGCCCTCCTGCCGCCGCCCGTCTTCGCCCGGCCGGGCGTGGCCGAGCTGACGGTGACGGCGCCCAGGGCGGCCCGCGAGATCGGGGTGGCGTGGCTGGCGGGCAGCCAGGACACCCCGCCGGTGGCCGCGTTCAAGAAGTTCCTGCTGTCGAGGAGGGGGAACCTGCTGGCGTAGGAGGGGGGTTGGCGGGATGTGCGGCAACTTGCCGGATCGGCGGGCGGTGCGGAAACTCGCCGGATCGGCGGGCTACTTGGCCAACTCGCCCGTACGGATGCCGTCCTGGCCAACTCGCCTGTAAGAACGCCACCTTGGCCAACTCGCTCTCGCGGCACCCTACTTCCGTAGCGACGCCCCGAACCCCGCCGCCAGCGGCATCCGCAGCCCCAGCGGCGGCGGCGCGGCCAAGGCGTCCTCCAGCGGTCTCGCGAACGTCCTCCCGAAGAGCGCGCCCATCACGAAGTCCTCGGCGAGGGCCTGGACTTCGGAGCGGTACTGGTGCAGCCCGTGCCCGTCGGCGTGCACCTCGAAGCGGCAGACGTGCCGGTTCGCCTTCTTCGCGCGGGTCGCGAGCCGGAAGGACAGCTCGGGGTCGGTGCGCTCGTCGTTGGTGCCGTGGACGATCAGGACCTGTTTCCCGGCGAGCTGCCGGACCGGTTCGGCGGGCGCGGCGACGTCGTCCTCGGGGAGCCAAGGGGCGAGGGCCAGAACGGAGTTGACCGCGTCGTGCCCGGCGGAGCGCAGCGCGGCCCGGCCGCCCATGCCGGTGCCGGCGAGACAGACGGGGACGTCGCCGTAGCGCCGTACGACCTCGTCGGCGGCCCAGGTCGCGTCGGCGGCGAGCTGGGCCTGGGTGCCGTTCCAGCCCCGGTAGCGGTAGTGCACGACGTGCACGGCGAGGCCGTCCTCGCGGCCCGCGCGGGCGAGGCGGCGGCCGAGGGCGCGTACGGAGGCCGTCGCCCACAGGGGGGACGGCCGGCGGTCGGAGGTCTCCTCGCCGGCGGGAAGGAGCAGGACGGCCCCGCTGACGGCGGCGGGGCCGGGGCCGATCGCCTTGCCGAGGTGGGGGGTTCGCAGCGGCGTCACATGCTGTGCCATGGCAGAACAGTGTCAGAAGCGCCGGTGTACTCCACCCTGCGGTGGGGTCACCGTTGCGTATCGGCGGCGCGGTCCGCCCGGTCGTCTACGCGCGTAGGAGTTACAGTGCCCGGATGACGAGCCAGAGCATCCATGGGGGCGTCACCGCGGACCAGATCAGGCGGGCGCCCAAGGTTCTGCTGCACGACCATCTCGACGGCGGGCTGCGGCCCGGCACGATCGTCGACCTCGCCCGGGAGAGCGGCTACACGAGGCTCCCCGAGTCCGACCCCGACAAGCTCGGCCTCTGGTTCCGGGAGGCCGCCGACTCCGGGTCCCTGGAGCGGTATCTGGAGACGTTCTCGCACACGGTCGCGGTCATGCAGACCCGCGAGGCGCTGGCGCGGGTCGCCGCCGAGTGCGCCGAGGACCTCGCCGAGGACGGCGTCGTCTACGCGGAGGTGCGGTACGCGCCCGAGCAGCACCTCGACGGCGGGCTGTCCCTCGAAGAGGTCGTCGAGGCGGTCAACGAGGGGTTCCGGGAGGGGGAGCGGCGGGCGCGGGAGAGCGGGCACCGCATCCGCGTCGGCGCGCTGCTCACCGCGATGCGGCACGCGGCGCGCTCCCTGGAGATCGCCGAACTCGCCAACGGGCACCGGGACTCGGGCGTCGTCGGCTTCGACATC
The DNA here is from genome assembly GCF_055597585.1 of Streptomyces sp. AMJ-169. Lineage (NCBI taxonomy): Bacteria > Bacillati > Actinomycetota > Actinomycetes > Kitasatosporales > Streptomycetaceae > Streptomyces > Streptomyces sp. AMJ-169. Next base: position 429,772 of record NZ_JBVLTJ010000005.1, on the reverse strand, counting down.
GCGGGCGCCGAGGCCGGCCATCCGCCGACCCGGCACCTCGACGCGTTCGAGTACCTGAAGCGCGAGAACAACCACTTCACGATCCACGCCGGGGAGGCCTTCGGGCTGCCGTCGATCTGGCAGGCCCTCCAGTGGTGCGGCGCCGACCGGCTCGGGCACGGGGTGCGGATCATCGACGACATCGAGGTCGGCGCCGACGGGACGGTGAAGCTCGGCCGGCTCGCCTCCTACGTCCGCGACAAGCGCGTCCCGCTGGAGCTGTGCCCGAGCTCCAACCTCCAGACCGGCGCCGCCGCCTCCTACGCCGAGCACCCGATCGGGCTGCTGCGGCGGCTGCATTTCCGGGCCACCGTCAATACCGACAACCGGCTGATGTCGGGGACCAGCATGAGCCGGGAATTCGAGCACCTGGTCGACGCGTTCGGTTACGGGCTCGACGACATGCAATGGTTTTCCGTCAATGCTATGAAGTCAGCGTTCATCCCTTTCGACGAACGGCTGGCGATGATCAATGACGTGATCAAGCCCGGATATGCCGAGCTGAAATCCGAATGGCTGTTCCAGCAGACCGCCTCCATCAGCGGTTCTGTCACACCGGAAAGCTGACTAGCGGACAGGACGGGCCTCGGAAAGCGGACGGGTGTTCACCATTCGTCCGCATTTCGATGTTTGCGGTGGGAGCCCTCGCGTGTTTACGGTCATGAACCGCTCGGTTCCGCGTACCTTTCCGTGAACTCCCCGCGATCAGAATTTCGAGGACGCAATTTCATGAAGCAGACTGCCGCCAAGACCCTCGGGGTCGCCGCCCTCGGTGCCGCCATCGCCGCCGCCGGCGCCGGTGCCGCGAACGCCGCCGCTCTGCCCGACCTCCAGAACGTGGGCGGTGTCGCCCAGACCCTGCCCGCCGGCAAGCTCGCCTCGGCCCTCCCGGGCGCCGGGCAGGCGCTGGAGCAGGCCCAGCCCGCGCTCGGCACCAGCCTCGCCGCCGCCACCCCCGCCGTCGGTGCCGCGCTCGCCGACGGACCCACCAAGCCCGTGGCCGGTCTGCTCGGCGGCCTTCCGGTCGCCGGCGCCCTGCCGACCCACGGCCTCCCCGTCAACGGGATCCCCTTGGGCTGAGCCGTCACAGCAACCCTGTCGGGGCGCGTCCGGAGAGTTCCGGTGCGCCCCGGCGGCTTGTCCGGGGCCGCCGGGATACCGGCCGGGGAACTGGGGCGACTCTGAGTGACCGTTGAGGGAGGGGCCGTGGGGGTCGTAGAGGTTCGGGGGCTTGGGGGCTTCGGTGTCTCGGGGTATCCCCTAGGGGATGGCACCCGGCGTCTAGGGGATGCTCACCAGGCCGTGCTGGTCTTCTCCTCCGAGGGGAAGAGGATCCACAGGGCTATGTAGAGCAGGAACTGCGGGCCCGGCAGGAGGCAGGAGAGCAGGAACAGCACCCGCATCGTGGTCGCTGAGGTGCCGAAGCGCTGGGCCAGGGCGGCGCAGACACCGCCGATCATGCGGCCTTGGGCGGGGCGGGCGAGGCGGGCCATTGCGGGCTCCTTCTGGTCGGGTGGGCCGGTTGCCCTACTGACCACAACGCTACGGAGCCGGGCCACGAAAAACGTCACTCTATGGAGCGATACCGACCCTGGGAATCGTCGGGGTCCGACCCTGAGACGGCTCCTCCTGACGTACCGCTACCCGACGCCCCCGCGTACTCCTGCGGCGCAGCCGGTGCCGGGCCGCCGGGACGATCAGCGCGTGTGCCAGAGCCACGCCGGCCGTGTTGAGCAGGATCGCGTCCACGTCCGTGACCTGGCCCGGGACGCCGGTCTGGAGCAGCTCCACGGACAGCGAGATCAGCGCGCCCGCCGCCGTCGTACGCGTCAGGGAGGACAGCGGGGAGACCTGTAGGCGGCCGTGGGCCATCGGGAGCAGTACTCCCAGCGGGGCCAGCAGTGCGAGGCCCCGCCCGAGCCGGCGGGCCGCCTCCGGCCAGCCCAGCGCCAGGTCGTGGCGGATGCCGGCGAGCGGGTGGAGGTTGGCCGGCAGGACCCAGGGGACGTCCAGGGGGCGCAGCGAGTACCAGGCGACGAACGCGAGGTGTGCGGCCAGGAGGACGACTCCCGCCACACGGATACGGATCGCGGCGTTGCCGCCGATGAAGCCTTGACGCTGCACGAGACCCAAGACGCGGCTCCCGGCGGGAACGGTTCCGGGGGTGTGGGGGGTGTGGGTGAGGTCTTCACCACATGGACACAAGCGGGGGTGGGGCCGACCCCGCCCCGCCGCCCCCTTCAGCCCCCGGTCACCGCGGCCGGCCTCAACTCGCCCGCGCCACCGCCCACTTCAGCCGGACACCGCCGACGAAGGCGGCATCTCGTTGCCCGGTCTTGCCCTGACCTCGTCCGTGCACTCGTAGCGGCGCAGGTCCCCCGTTCCCGGGCCGCCGAGGACCGTCGAGCCGTTGCCCTCGGTCGCGGTGGAGTCGGAGAGGGTGCAGACGATCTGGGCGAGGGCGTAGGCGGACAGGGCGTCGGGGGCGGTGTTGAGGCGGAGGGCGTCGTCGGGGTCGTCGGCGAGGCGGGACGGCAGGACCGTCGTACCGGTACGGACGTCCGTCGTGTAACCGGCCTCCTTCTCCGGCGCCGACGGCGTCCGCGCCAGCTGGTCCAGCAGCCCTTGGGCCACCAGCACCCGCCGCTTCGGCCCCGTCGCACCGTCCGGCACCGGAACCGTACGGTCCACCGCGACCAGCGAGGAACCGCACAGCAGGAACACCCGCACGGCGACCCCGCCCGCACTCTGCGCCGTCACGGAATCCGCGTCCGACAGCGAACAACGCACCCGAGAGGGCGCCGCCCCGAAGTCGGTGGGCACCTCGGTAGGACGGATACCGCACCCGGCGAGGAGAAGCCCGAGCGCAGGAAGAAGCAGCAACTGCCGCCTACGACCGACCCGCGCACCCGTGCCTCCGGCGCGCGGAAAGAGGCCCACACGCAGCCCGCCGCCACCCGGAGCCACGGCACGCCCGCCGCTGCCGCCACCCGGAGCCACGGCACGCCCGCCGCTGCCGCCGCCCGGAGCTACGGCACGCCTGCCCTCGCCGCCGCCCGGAGTCTCGGCACGCTCGCCCGCCCCGCCGCCGGCCCGCAGCGCAACCCCCTTACCCCCACCGCCCCTTCCGCCACCCCGCACCACAACACCCTCCCCCTCGCCGCCAGTTCCCCTGCTCCCCGCACCCCTCACGACGTCGCACCCCCCACTCCCTCTTCAGCCTGCTCCGGCTCCTCCGGTGCCTCTCGTGGCAGGCGCAGGGTGAACACCGCGCCCCCCTCCGGGGAGTTGGCGGCGCTCAGTTCGCCGCCGTGGATGTGGGCGTTCTCCATGGCGATGGACAGGCCCAGGCCGCTGCCGTCGGAGCGGGGGCGGGAGGCGCTGGCTTTGTAGAAGCGGTCGAAGACGTGGGGGAGGACGTCCTCGGGGATGCCGGGGCCGTGGTCGCGGACGGCGATCACGACCTCGGTGGGAGCCTCGCGCACCGACACCCGCACCGGTGACCCGCCGTGCTTGAGCGCGTTGCCGATGAGGTTGGCGAGGATGACGTCGAGGCGGCGCGGGTCGAGGCGGACGTAGATCCCGCGCTCGGCGTCCAGCTCCACCGCGTCGAGCCAGGCCCGCGCGTCGATGCAGGCGGTGATCTGATCGGCGACGTCGACGTCGTCGAGGACGAGCCGGGCGGTCCCGGCGTCGAAGCGGGTGACCTCCATCAGGTTCTCGACGAGGCTGTTCAGCCGCCGCGTCTCGCTCACCACGAGCCGTACGGCGGGCTCGATCATCGGGTCCATGCTGTCGGTGCCGAGCTCGTCCTCCAGCACCTCCGTGACGGCGGTGATCGCGGTGAGCGGGGTGCGCAGCTCATGGCTCATGTCGGCGACGAACCGGCGGGACGCCTCGTCACGCGCCGCCATGTCCGCGACCCGCTTCTCCAGCGCCTCCGCCGCACGGTTGAACGTCCGTGACAGATCGGCGAGTTCATCGGTCCCCGAGACCTGGAGCCGGGTGTCGAGCTTGCCCTCGCCGAGCCGCCGGGCGGCGATTCCCAGGCGGTGCACGGGTTTCAGCACGGTCGTGGAGGCGGCCTGCGCGATCAGCGCGGCGCCGATGAGAGCGAGCCCCGTCGCGATCCCCAGGGACCAGCCGAGGGAGTTGAGGTCCTTGGCCTCCGGCTCCAGCGACTTGCGGATGTACCCGGTCGGCCCGCCCCCGTTCACCCGCGTCCCCGCCACCAGGAACGGCGTCCCCTGATCGACGACCCGCTGCCAATACAGGTGGTACGGCGAGGAGTTGGCGCCGCTGACACTCTGCTGCCGGTCCACCGCCCGCTGGAGCGACTTGGGCACGTCCTCCAGCGAAAAGCCGCTCAGGCCACCGGAGTTGCCGTACACCGTCTTGCCCGAGCCGTCCGTCCCGATCAGCAGCACGCTGAAACGCTGACTGCTGTTGGCCATCTGGCCGGCGGTGCGCTGGAGTTCGTCCTGCGAAGGGTGCTCCGGCAGCGCGCCGGCGCGGTTCTGCATCTCCGTACGGAAGTCCTTCAGGACCGCGTCCTGCGCGCGCGTGAGGACCGCCTCGCGGTTGAGCCAGTAGGCGATGCCGGACGCCGAGACGGCCGTCGCCAGCGCGACCGCGCCGAACACGACGACCAGGCGCAGCCGCAGACTGGTGAAGCGCAGCCGGGACAGGAACCCCTTGCGCAGCAGTGCGGCGGCGCGGCGGGGACCTTCCGGCGGCCGGGGTGCTTCCGGCTCGGCGACGTGCGGCTGGGTCACTGAGGCGCGTCCAGGCGGTAGCCGACGCCCCGGACCGTACGGATCAGCGTCGGGGACGACGGCACGTCCTCGACCTTCGCGCGCAGCCGCTGGACGCACGCGTCCACCAGCCGGGAGTCGCCCAGGTAGTCGTGCTCCCACACCAGCCGCAGCAGCTGCTGGCGCGACAGGGCCTGGCCCGGGCGGCGGCTCAGCTCCAGCAGCAGCCGCAGTTCGGTCGGGGTGAGCTGGAGGTCCTGGCCGTTCTTCGTGACCGTCATCGCCGCCCGGTCGATGACCAGGCTGCCGAAGGTCGCCGCGTCGTTCGACTCGCGCTCGCCGCGGCGCAGCACGGCCCGGATACGGGCGTCCAGCACCCGGCCCTGGACCGGCTTGACCACGTAGTCGTCGGCGCCGGACTCCAGGCCGACGACCACGTCGATGTCGTCGTTGCGCGCGGTGAGCAGGATGATCGGCAGCTGGTCGGTGCGGCGGATGCGGCGGCACACCTCGAATCCGTCGATGCCGGGCAGCATCACGTCCAGCACGATCAGATCCGGCCGCTGCTCCCGCAGCAGCTTCAGACCGTCCTCTCCGCTGGCAGCGGTCGCCACCCGGTGTCCCTGGCGCGTCAGCGAGAGCTCCAGGGCCGTACGGATGGCGTCGTCGTCCTCGATCAGCAACAGGGAAGGCACAGGCTCATTCTGGCCCATGAGGGGGGCGGGGTACGACAGGTGGGGGCTTATAAGACCTTTATCCCCCGGGGTTCACAGCAAATCCCCGCCCCCTCGGCTACTTTCCGACGGCCAGCCGCCACAGAGAGGTGACTTCGACGGCGCGCACGGGGTAGAGGGGGTCACTCCGGTCGCGGGCGCGCGGGTGCCGGGCCCGGGTGTCGGCTTTTCCTACGACCTCCAGCACCCCGCCCAGAAACTCCCGCAGCATCCGCCCGTCCCGGTCGTACACCCCCAGCTCCAGCTCGGCGGAAGGGCGGCCCGGGAGCCATGGGGGGTTGCACACGATCAGATCGGCGCGGCCGTCCGGGGAGGGGAACAGCCCCGGTCCCTGGACGGTGATCCGGTCGCCGTAGCCGAGCCGCCGCGCGTTCTCCTCGGCGCAGGTCAACGCCCGCTCGCTGATGTCGGTGGCGATGATCCGGGACACTCCGCGCCGGGCCAGCAGCGCCGCGAGGACGCCGGTGCCGGTGCCCAGGTCGAAGGCGGTGGTGCAGGGGGTGGGGAGGGGGGCGGTCGCGATCAGGTCGACGTACTCCGCGCGGGTGGGGGCGAAGACGCCGTAGTGCGGGTGCACGCGGGCGCCCAGGGCAGGGACTTCGACGCCCCTCGTCCGCCACTGGTGGGCGCTCAGGACGCCGAGCAGTTCCCGGAGGGGGACCAGGCGGGGGCCGCACGGAGGGCCGTAGGCGGCGGCGCAGGCCTCCTGTACGTCGGGGGCGCGGCGCAGGGCCAGCCGGTGGGCCGAGTCCAGCTCCACCAGGAGGCGGTTGAGCAACTGGGCCCGGTGGGCGCGAGTCCGGCGCCGGTCCCGGAAGATCTCGGCCGGCGAACTCCCCTTCCCCGCAGGTGAGTCAGGGATACGACGGGCCAACGCGCCCAGCAGCCGGCGGGCGTTGACGTAGTCGCCGTGCAGCGGAGGCGTGCGGCACTGCTGGAGGTCGTAAGCGCCATGCCGGCCAGAGCCCCATGCCGGTGTACGGCACCCCAAATCACCCCAGCTCGACAACCCCTACCCCCGACACCTGTGCGCCCCCTGTGGTGTCGTTCTCGAAGGGCCCTGTGACAGGTCTGTGACAGTCGGCGGACATGGCGATGAAGTGCCCCCGGCAAGCTTTTCCGCATCGGCAGGGAGAAACGGCCGGTACGAGAAGCGAAAAGCACCGGAAGTCCACGACGGGGGGCGCGACATGAACACGCTGCACGGCTTGAGCACCAGCGCAGTGGTCACGCGCCTGCACGACGTCCGCCGGAGCTCCGAGAAGTCCGGTGCCGTGGGAGGGCGGGGGTGCTCCCGCGGCACCGGGCGTCAGCATCCGGCGTACATGTCGGTCGTTGACGCGCCCGCGGTGGAACAGGCTCTGGGGGGAGCCTCGTACAGGGCGGACACGGGGGAACGGCACTCGCTGACGGAGGCGGAGTTCACCGCCTACGTCCAGGAGCGCCGCGCCTCCCTGTACGCCACCGCGTACCACCTCACCGGCGACCGCTTCGAGGCCGAGGACCTGCTCCAGAGCGCCCTGTTCTCGACCTACCGGGCCTGGGACCGGATCAGCGACAAGGCCGCCGTCGGCGGCTACCTGCGCCGCACGATGACGAACCTGCACATCAGCGCGTGGCGCCGGCGCAAGCTCAACGAATACCCCACCGAGGAACTGCCGGAGACGCCCGGCGACACGGACGCGATGCGCGGCACCGAACTGCGCGCGGTCCTGTGGCAGGCGCTCTCCCGCCTCCCCGAACTCCAGCGCACGATGCTGGTCCTGCGCTACTACGAGGGCCGCACCGACCCGGAGATCGCGGAGATCCTCGACATCAGTGTCGGCACGGTCAAGTCCAGCATCTGGCGGTCGCTCCGCCGGCTGCGCGAGGACCAGGTCCTCAGCCTCGGCCGTGACGAGGAGGACGCCTTCGGGGAGCTCGTCGCCTGAAGGCACGGCGCCGGCTCCGTTCAGGGCAGCCGGTGCCACGGGGGGAAACAGGGGGAACGGGGGAGCGGTACCGGGGGGACTCCACGGGGGACGGCGTTCGGGGGAGCGTCGCGGGGAGCGGTGCCGCTGGGGGGAAACACGGGGGAGAACGGGGGATCACGGGGGAAAAGAGCGGGACTGGGGGGCCGGGGGGTCCGTCCAGTCCCGCTTCGCCGTATCCGGACGACCGCTACGGCGTCGTCGTCGCCGTCCGCTGCTGCACGCCCCGCCCCGCCGCCGCCGTCGCCAGGCGGCCCATCGCCTCGTCCCGGTCGCACGCGTACGCGCCCAGCGCCGTCTGCCGCGCCACGATCGAGCGTTCCGTCCGCATCAGCCGCCAGCCCCGCCGCAGCAGGAACGGCACCGACTTGCGGCCCTCCTTCAGGTCCCGCAGGAAACGGCGGCGGAACGTCTTCACCGGGCCCCGGCTCAGGCACAGCGCGTCCGCGAGCACCCCGGCCTCCCGGCAGCGCTCCACGATCTCGGCGGCGAAGATGCCCTCCGCGATGAACAGCGGCGTCCGCCCGATCTCGACCGCCTCGGCGCCGGTCCGCGCGCTGCGCGCGATGTCGTACACGGGCACATCCGTACGACCGGAGCGGCACAGCTCCCCGATCGCCGTCAGCGCGGTCTCCGCGTCCCAGGAACCGGGGTGGTCCCAGTCGATGTCCGCGCTGCCCGTCACCAGCGGCAGCGTCGGGTCGTCACCCTCCTTGTAGAAGTCGTCGAGCCGCAGCACCGGGAGGCCGGAGCGGGCCGCGAGGAGGGACTTGCCGGAGCCGGAAGGGCCGCAGAGCAGCACGACTCTCGTGGGTATGGGCGGATGGGAACTCACGGGACACCAGTGTGCGGCATGAGTGCGCCGGCCAACGAGTCCGCGGGTCGTCTTTGAAGCGCGCGTCACACTTCAACTACCCTCTGCGTCGACCCGGTTACTCCATGCAGCGAAAAGGTGGCAGCGAGATGCCTCAGCACGAAAACTTCTCCCACTCTTCAGCCGTGCGCGGTTTCGCCGCGCTGGCTTCGGCCGGGGTGGCGCTCGGCGCCGGGGCGGGGGCTGCCGCCGCCGCCGACTCCGCGCCCGTCATCGACGCCGTCCGGGCCAATCCGTCCAGTCTCGGGCAGGTCGATCCTCAGGCGGGGTTGCAGGGGACGCTCGGGGCGCTGCCGTATGTGACGGGGGCGGTGACCGCGCTCAAGCCGAATCCGCTGGCCGGGACGGGGGTGGATCCGCTCGACAACGGGGCGGCGACCCAGGTGGCCGACTTCCAGCCGGTGGCCACTCAGGCGCTCACCGGGCCGGTGGCTCAGGCCCAGTCGATCGGGAGCATGCCTGTGGTGGGGCAGGTTTCTGGGCTGCTCAAGGGGTGAGTCGCGGGTGCCTAAGGGGCGGGGGGCTGCTCAGCGTCGGCGGCTTGCTGTCCGTCGTGGCTGGTCGCGCCCGCGCGGCGGAAGCCGCGAATCGAGCACAGCCCCACGCCCCTTAACTCAGTACGCCGAGCCGGAGGCTCCGAGCGAACCCGTCGTGTGCCACACCGTCTTCGTCTCCAGGAACGCCGTCAGGCGATCCGTCCCCTGCGGCTCCGCCCAGTCCTCACCCCTCGGGCGCAGCACCCTCTTCAAGTTGTCCGCCGCCGCGATCTCCAGCTCCTTCGCCAGTTCCTCCCCCGCGCCCGCGAGGTCGATCGCGTTCACGTCCTGGTGGGACGCCAGGGTGGGGGCGATCTCCTTCGCCGCGCCGGAGAGGATGTTCACCACCCCGCCGGGTACGTCCGACGTCGCCAGGACCTCGCCCAGGGACAGGGCCGGCAGCGGGGACTTCTCCGAGGTGACGACCACGGCCGTGTTGCCGGTCGCGATGACCGGGGCCAGGACCGAGACCAGGCCCAGGAAGGACGACTCCTGGGGGGCCAGCACGGCGACGACGCCGGTCGGCTCCGGGGTCGAGAGGTTGAAGTACGGGCCCGCCACCGGGTTCGCGCCGCCGGTGATCTGGGCGATCTTGTCGGTCCAGCCGGCGTACCAGACCCAGCGGTCGACGGCGGCGTCCACCTGGGCCGCCGCCTTGGACTTGGACAGGCCCTCGGCCTCGGCGACCTCGCGGACGAACTGCTCCTTGCGGCCCTCCAGCATCTCGGCGACGCGGTAGAGGATCTGGCCGCGGTTGTAGGCGGTGGCGCCGGACCAGCCGCCGAAGGCCTTGCGGGCGGCCACGACGGCGTCGCGGGCGTCCTTGCGGCTGGACTGGGGGGCGTTGGCGAGCCAGTTGCCCTTTGCGTCGGTCACCTCGTACACCCGGCCGCTCTCGGAACGCGGGAACTTCCCGCCCACGTACAGCTTGTAGGTCTTGAAGACGGACAGACGATCAACTGTGCTCATTTTTAACGCTCGCCCTTCGGGCTCGACGGGGCGAGGTACGCCTCCAAACCATGACGACCGCCCTCGCGGCCGTACCCCGACTCCTTGTAGCCGCCGAACGGCGAGGTCGGGTCGAACTTGTTGAACGTGTTGGACCAGATGACGCCCGCGCGCAGCTTGCCCGCGACGGCGAGGATGCGGGAGCCCTTCTCGGTCCAGATGCCCGCGGAGAGGCCGTACTGCGTGTTGTTGGCCTTCGCGACCGCCTCGTCGGGGGTGCGGAAGGTGAGCACCGACAGGACGGGGCCGAAGATCTCGTCGCGGGCGACGGTGTGGGCCTGGGTGACGTTCGTGAAGAGCGTCGGGGCGAACCAGTAGCCGGAGGAGGGGAGTTCGCACGCCGGCGACCAGCGCTCGGCGCCCTCCGCCTCGCCCTTCGCCGCCAACTCCGTGATCCTGGCGAGCTGTTCGGCGGAGTTGATGGCGCCGATGTCGGTGTTCTTGTCCAGCGGGTCGCCCAGGCGCAGGGTCGACAGGCGGCGCTTGAGGCTGTCCAGCAGCTCGTCGTGGATCGACTCCTGGACCAGCAACCGGCTTCCGGCGCAGCAGACTTGGCCCTGGTTGAAGAAGATGCCGTTCACGACGCCTTCGACGGCCTGGTCGATCGGGGCGTCGTCGAAGACGATGTTCGCGCCCTTGCCGCCGAGTTCCAGGGTCAGCTTCTTGCGGGTGCCGGCGACCGTCTTCGCGATCTGCTTGCCCACGGCCGTGGAGCCGGTGAACGCGACCTTGTCGACGTCCGGGTGCGCGACGAGCGCGGCGCCTGTGCGACCGTCGCCCGTCACGATGTTGACAACGCCCCTCGGCAGGCCCGCCTGGCGGCAGATGTCCGCGAAGAACAGAGCGGACAGGGGGGTGGTCTCCGCGGGCTTCAGGACGACCGTGTTGCCGGTCGCCAGGGCCGGGGCGACTTTCCACGCCAGCATCAGGAGGGGGAAGTTCCACGGGATGACCTGGCCGGCCACGCCCAGGGGCTGCGGGTTCGCGCCGTAGCCCGCGTGGTCCAACTTGTCGGCCCAGCCGGCGTAGTAGAAGAAGTGCGCGGCGACCAGGGGGAGGTCGGCGTCCCTCGTCTCCTTGATGGGCTTGCCGTTGTCCAGGGTTTCCAGGACGGCCAGTTCGCGGCTGCGCTCCTGGATGATGCGGGCGATGCGGAAGAGGTACTTCGCACGCTCGGAGCCGGGGAGCGCGGACCACTTCTCGAACGCCTTGCGGGCGGCCTTGACCGCGCGGTCGACGTCGGCCTCACCGGCCTGGGCGACCTCGCTCAGCACCTCTTCGGTGGCGGGGGAGACGGACTTGAAGACCTTGCCGTCCGCCGCGTCGGTGAACTCGCCGTCGATGAACAGGCCGTAGGACGGGGCGATGTCGACGACCGAGCGGGACTCGGGGGCGGGCGCGTACTCAAAAGCGGATGCGGAAACCATGGGGGATCAGTCCACCGTCACGTAGTCGGGGCCGGAGTAGCGGCCGGTGGCCAGCTTCTGACGCTGCATCAGCAGGTCGTTGAGGAGCGAGGAGGCGCCGAAGCGGAACCAGTGGTTGTCCAGCCAGTCCACGCCCGCCGTCTCGTTCACCAGGACCAGGAACTTCACCGCGTCCTTGGTGGTCCGGATACCGCCGGCGGGCTTCACGCCCACCTGGACGCCGGTCTGCGCGCGGAAGTCCCGTACGGCCTCCAGCATCAGCAGCGTGTTCGCCGGGGTCGCGTTGACGGCGACCTTGCCGGTGGAGGTCTTGATGAAGTCGGCGCCGGCGAGCATGCCGAGCCAGCTGGCGCGGCGGATGTTGTCGTACGTCGACAGCTCGCCGGTCTCGAAGATGACCTTCAGCCGGGCCGAGGTCCCGCAGGCCGCCTTCACGGCCGTGATCTCCTCGTACACCTTCATGAAGTCGCCCGCGAGGAACGCGCCGCGGTCGATGACCATGTCGATCTCGTCGGCCCCCGCCGCGACCGCGTCGCGGACGTCGGCGAGTTTCACGGGGAGGGCGGCGCGGCCGGCCGGGAAGGCGGTGGCGACCGAGGCGACCTTGACGGCGGAGCCGGCCACCGCCTCCTTCGCGGCTGCGACCATGTCCGGGTACACGCAGACGGCGGCCGTCGTCGGTGTCGTGCGGTCGGTCGGGTCGGGGTGGACCGCCTTCGCGCCGAGCGCCCGGACCTTGCCGGGGGTGTCCGCGCCTTCCAGCGTCGTCAGGTCGACCATCGAGATGGCCAGGTCGATGGCGTACGCCTTCGCGGTCGTCTTGATCGAACGGGTCCCGAGCGAGGCGGCTCGCGCCTCCAGGCCGACCGCGTCGACACCGGGCAGGCCGTGCAGGAAACGGCGCAGCGTGCTGTCGGACGCGGTCACGTCCGAGAGTGTGTGGGGTGCTGAGGTGGGCATGGTCACCAGCCGAGCATATCTACGCGCGTAGCGGCTGTACAGCCTTGGGGGGCTTGCGGGGAGGGGTGGGGGAGGGGGTGGGTTGGGGGGTGTGGGGAGGGGCTTGGTGGGGCTCGCTGGTTCGGGGCGGGGCGGGGGTGTTCGCCGGGTCGGGGAGGTGCTCGTTGGTGTTCGGAGGGGTGCCCGGCGGGGCGGTGAGGGGGCTTGGCGGTGTTCGGAGGGGGGTGTTCGCTGGGTCGGGGAGGTGCTTGGCGGTGTTTGGAGAGGGTGCCCGGCCGGACCCGGTTCCGGCTCTTCGGGCAGAATCGGGCGCATGACGACCCCCGAGCACGAGTCGGCGCCCGAGTCCGAGCCGGCCCCCGAGCCCGCGTCGGACCCCGGGCCCGAGTCGCCCCGGCCGGCCACCGCCTCCCCGGACCGCGTCCACCGGTCCCCCGCCGGGATCGCCTCCGGCGTGCTGCTGCTGGTCATCGGCGGCTGGCTCGGCGTCGACGCGATCACCGCCGGGCACGGGCGCGCCCCCTGGCTGGCGCTCGCCGCGCTGCTGTTCGTCGTCCCGCTGGTCGTCGCGTTCACCCTGCGGCCCGCCGTGTACGCCAACGACGAGCGGCTGCGGCTGCGCAATCCGTTCCGGGTGGTCGTCGTGCCGTGGGGTGAGGTCGCCGATCTGCGGTCGTCGTACTCGAACGAGGTGCTGACCGTAGGCGGCGCGAAGTACCAGATCTGGGCCGTGCCGGTGTCCCTGCGGGGCCGCAAGAAGGCCGCCCGCCGGGCCGCACGGGCGGCTGCCGCCGGGGAGCCGGGGCGTGGGGTGATGGGGCTCGGGGGCTGGCGGGCGCCGGGGGAGCACGACCACGACGGGCGGGCGAGCGGGGACCGCGTGATGGCGGATCTGCGGGAGCTGTGCGAGCAGCGGCGGGGGGAGAGGGCTGCGCAGGGGGAGATCGGGGTGCGGTGGGCTTGGGAGGTTGTGGGGCCGGCGGTGGCGGGGGCTGTGGTGTTGGGGATTTTGTTGGGGACTGGGTGAGGTTGGGGGGCGTGGGGGTCGCGTTCGGAACTCGGGAGGGCTGCGGCCGGCATCGGGCGGGGGTCTTGCTCCGCCCGGGTCCGGCGGAGGGCTGAGCCTGGCACTCGCCGGGACGGCGTTGCTCGGACCTGGCGGAGGGCTGAGCCCGGCACTGGGCAGGACGGCTTCGGCCAGCGTCCGGCGGGGTCTCGGTCCGGCACTCGTAGAGGGCCTTGCCCGGTATCGGCGGAGGGCTACGCCCGGGGCTGGCGGAGGCTGCGTCTGGTGCCCGGCGGGGCGGCTTCGCCCAGCGCCTGGCACCTGCCGGGACGGCGTCGCTCGGACCCGGCGGAGGCTCCGCCCGGCGCCCGGCTGGACGGCTCCGCCCGGTACCCCCTCCCACAGCACCCCCTGTAACCCCTCTCCCCCACGAGGTACCGTTTCGCCGTTCCGAAAGGCGGAGGGGGAGCTTGATGAAGACGCGGCGGACGTGGCGTGAGGGGAAGAAGGCCTCGGCACCGGGGCGCGGCGCGCAGGCGTTCGCCGCGCTGCTCCGGCGCCGGGATTGGCTCGCCGGCCGCTGGCGCTGGGTCGCCGGCGCCGCCGCCCTGCTGATCGCCGGTACGACGGCGACCCTCCTGCTCGGCGGCGGCCACAAACCCGCCGTCGCCGCCCCCGACACCCGCGCCCGCGCCTACCGCGACGTCGACGCCTGCCTGCTGACCGGGGCGGACGGCATCGCCAAGGGCACGGCCGCGACCGTCTGGCAAGGAATGCAGGCCGCCTCGAAGGACACCAAGGCGAGGGTGTCGTACGTCTCCGTGGCCGGCGAACAGTCCGCCGCCAACGCCCGTCCGTACGTGAACGGGCTCGTGCAGCGGCAGTGCGACGTCGTCCTCGCGGTCGGCGAACCCCAGGTCCAGGCCGCGCTGTCGGTCGCCGGGGAGCATGCCTCGCTGCCGTTCGTGGTGGTGGCGGACGGGGTGACGCCGGGGAAGGGCCGCGTCGCTGTTGTACGGCCGGGGGACGGGGAGTTGGCGGAGGCGGTGGCGCGGGAGGTGCGGTCGGCGGTGCGCTGACACGAACGGCACCCGCCCGCACACCGGTTCACTCGCGAACCGCGCTCGCCCGTACACCGGTTCACTCGCGAACCGAGCCCGCCCGCACACCGACTCACCCGCAAACAGGCCGTCGGTGAATCACCCCCGCCCGCACACCGGCCACCGGGGAACCTCCTGATGCCCCCAACACCCCCCAGGTTCCAGACCATTCATAAAGTTTGCATAACATTACCCACCCCATGGTGAACGTTTGTTCCATCTTGGGCAAGCCTCTCGAGGTTCTGTAGGAATCTTGTAAAGGCTGGCCATGCGCAATCAAGGGGGGCGTGGTCTTCGTCTGTTTCCGCCGGGTCGTACCGGCCGTCGCAGACTGAGGGCCACGGCGCTTTCTGTACTCGTGTTCTTCTCGTTCATGCTCACCACGGAGACGGCGGCGGCAAGCGGCGCCACGCTCCCCGCGCTGAGCATGCCGAAGCTGTCCCTGGCGGGGCTGTGGGAGTGGCTCGAAGATCCCGCCGCCCTCGACACACCCGACCAGGAGAGCGGTACCGCCGCCGGCAAGAGCCACACCGCGTCCACGGCGGCCACCAGCGCCGACGACGGCACCGGCGGGAAGACCGGCGAGGCCGAAGGCCAACTCGACGCCTACGAGCGGCCGGTGACCGAGACCAAGCAGGTCACCACCGGCACGGCCGCCCCCGGCGAGGCCGGCTTCGACGCCGCCACCAGCGAACGCGACCCCGCCAAGTCCACGGCCACCTCGGACCATTACCTCAACGCCGACGGCTCCACGACCGTCCGCCACTACAGCGGACGCGCCAACTTCGAGGAGCCGGACGGCAGTTGGCAGCCGATCGACACCAGCCTGGTCAAGGCGGACGACGGCCGCTACACGCAGGACGCCAACTCCCTCGGCGTCGAGTTCGCGGCCGGCGCCGCCGACGACGCGCTGGCCTCCGTCGACCTCGACGACGGCCGCGCCCTGTCGTACACCCTCGACGGCGCCGCCCAGGTCACGGCCGCCCCGCAGGCCGACGGCTCGCTGCTGTACGCCGGTGTCCTCGCCGGCACCGACGTCCAACTCACCCCGATCGCCGACGGGTTCAAGGAGAACCTCGTCCTGCGCAGCCCGACGGCCGCGAACTCCTGGCTGTTCAAGCTGGACGCGAAGGGGCTCACCCCGCGCCTCGCGGACAACGGCGACGTCGAGTTCACCGGCGCCGACGGGAAGGTCGCGGCGACCGTCCCGCACGCCTTCATGGCCGACTCCGCGATCGACCCGCGCTCCGGCGAGGGCACCCGCTCGGCCGAGGTGACGTACGAACTCACCACCGTGAACGGCGACTTGGCGCTGCGGATGACCGCCGACCGGGACTGGCTCGACGACCCCGCGCGCGTCTACCCGGTCACCGTCGACCCGACGACCGTCGTCACCGCGAGCGAGGGCACGTACGTCCAGAACGACGCCGCCCTCAACCGCTCGACTGAGGTGCAGATCAAGGTCGGTTCGTACGACTCCGGCACCAACAAGGCCAACTCCTTCCTCCAGTTCTCCTCGCTCACCTCGAAGATCGCCGGGCAGAAGGTCTCCGCCGCGACCCTCAACGTGTGGGCGCTGTGGGCCTCGACGTGCGACCCGATGGCGTTCTCGGTGTACCCGGTGACGCAGTCCTGGACCCCGTCGACCACGACGACCTACCCCGGCCCCTCGTACGGCTCCGCCATCGGCACCACGACCCCCGCGCCCGGCGCCGCCTGCAACAACAGCGGCGGCAGCACGAGCGTCGGCGTCAAGATGCCGGTGACGCTGGACACTTCGTGGTTCACGCAGGTCGCGACGGGCGGCGCCGACTACGGTCTCGCGCTGGCCGCGCCGACCGGGGACGCGTACCACTGGAAGCGGTTCCACTCCGACAACTCCGCGACCGCCGCCTGGCGCCCCTCGCTGGACCTGACCTACGCGCCCAACACCAAGCCGCAGGTCAACGCCCAGTACCCGCCGGAGAACTTCCAGGCCAACACGCTCCAGCCGGAGCTGCTGGTCTACGCGAGCGACGCCGACAAGTGGCCCAATTCCACGCTGACTTACACCTACGAGGTGTACGACGCCGACTCCGCCAGTACGACCCCGGTCGTCACCTCCGGCGCGCTCACCAAGAGCAACTGGAAGATCCCGGCCGGGAAACTCGTCTGGTCGAAGAACTACGCCTGGTACGTGGGGGTTTCGGACGGCTACGAGGAGGTGACGTACTCCAGCCGCTTCACCACCGCCGTCCCGCAGCCGCCCGTCACCTCCGGGCTCGCGCAGAACACCGACGGCCACGAGTTCGACCCCTCGGACGGCAACTACACCACCGAGGACACCGACGCGGACGTCGAGGTCGTCGGCCCCTCCCTCCAGGTCGACCGCTCCTACAACAGCATCGACCCGCGCACCGACGGCGCGTTCGGCGCCGGCTGGTCCTCCGTCGCCGACATGAAGGCCGCCGAGAACAAGGACGCCTCCGGCACGGTCGTCAGCGTCGTCGTCACCTACCCCGGCGGCGAACAGGTCGCGTTCGGCCGCAACAGCGACGGCACCTTCCAGCCGCCGCTCGGCCGCTACGCCCGGCTGCTGGCGGTGACCGGCGGATACACGCTCACCGACAAGGAGTTCACCGAGTACGCCTTCAAGCAGGCGACCGCCAAGACCGGCACGTACGCGATCTCCTCGATCAAGGACTACGCGGGCCGCACCGAGACGTTCACCTACAACTCCTCGAAGCAGCTCACGAAGATCAAGAACGACACCTCCAACCGTTCCCTGTCGCTGACGTGGGCCACGCCCACCGGGGCCGCCACCGCGCACGTCGACACCGTCTATACGGACCCCTCGGACGCGAGCGACGCGAACAGCGCCCAGACCTGGAAGTACGGCTACTCCGGCGACCAGCTCACCTCGGTCTGCCCGCCCGCCGACTGGTCGCGCTGCACGACGTACGGCTACACGACCGGCAACCACTACCGCACCACCGTCCTGGACGCCGACCCGTACGCCTACTGGCGGCTCGGCGAGGCGAGCGGGCAGACCGTCGCGAAGGACTCCGTCGACGTCAATCAGGGCCGCTACAACGGGCTTTACCGCAATGTGACGCTGGGTTCCGCGAGCGTCCTCGCCGGTTCGACGCAGACCACGGCCACCTTCAACGGCACCACGTCCTACGTCGAGATGCCGGCCGCGCCCGGCGCGACCCCGTCGTACATGACCGTCTCCCTGTGGTTCAGGACCACCACGGCCGGCGGCGTCCTCTTCTACTACGGCGACAAGCCGCTCAGCGACTCCGACCCGGTGGGCAACACCACCAAGAACACCCCGGCGGTGTACGTCGGCACGGACGGGAAGCTGCGCGGCTGTCTCGCGATGTCGCCCAGTTGCAGCCCAACCGCCGTGTCCACAGCGACCGTTACCGACGGGCAGTGGCACAACGCCGTGCTCACCGGGCAGGCCGGCAGCCAGACCCTGTACCTCGACGGCGTCTCCCAGGGCTCGCTGACCGGGACCATCAACGACTGGGAGCAGCCCTACATCTCGCTCGGCGCGGGCGTGAACACGCAGGGCTGGCCCGCGATGAACGCGAACGACAAACTCGGCCACTACACCGGCCAGTTGGCCGAGGTCGCGATCTACTCCGAGCCGCTGAGCGCCGCCGTCATCACCGCCCAGTACCAGGCCGCCAAGCGCTCCTCCGGACTCCTCGACAAGATCACGACGCCCGGCGGCAAGGTCCAGGCGCAGATCAAGTACGCCACCACCGACGACCTCGTGCAGCAGGTCACCGACGGCGACGGCGGCACCTGGAAGCTCAACTCCCCTACCGTCACCGGCTCTTCGCAGGTGTACCGGTCCGCCGTGATGGGCTCGGCGCCCACCGGGTACTGGCGGCTCGGCGACACCCTCGGCGCACCCGAGGCCGCCAATGAGGTCCACACCGGGTTCGGCACGTACAACACCGCGACCCAGGGAGTGGCCGGTCCGTTCGGCGCGGGTGACGCAACTGCCGTGTCCTTCAACGGGACTTCGTCGTACGCGGAGATCCCGTTCACGCCGTGGCACGCCGCCACCACCCAGCGCGCCGTCGAGCTGTGGTTCAAGACCGCCGACCCCGGCGTCATCCTCTCCGACCAGTCCCAGCCGCCCAACCTCAGCGCGGCGAGCGGCACTTGGAACCCGCTCCTCTACGTCGGCGCCGACAACAAGCTGCACGGGCACTGGTGGAGCGCCTCCGGCACCGGCGGCACCGCGTTCGGCTCGACCGGCACCGTCACCGACAACACCTGGCACCACGCCGTCCTGACCGCCTCCGGCGCCACCCAGACCCTGTACCTCGACGGCGTCAAGCAGGCCGACTTCACCGGCGAGGCCAGGGACCAGTCCAACACCCGCACGTTCATCGGCGCCGGCTTCGCCAAGAGCTGGTACAGCTCGCCCGGCGACGTCACCTTCTTCAAGGGCTCGGTCGCCGAAGTCGCCGCCTACGACCACGCGTTGACCGAGGACGAGGTCGAGCGGCACTGGTCGGCGTACAAGGCGTCCTCCGGCGTGGCCCCGGTCCGCACGGTCACCCTGACCGACCCCGCCGGCAAGACCCTCACCTACGTCTACGACGCCGAACTGGGCAACCGCCTGCTGGCCGCCGTCGACACCAACGGCAAGCGCACGACGTACGGTTACGACACCTCCGGCTTCCTGCGCACGGTCACCGATGCCAACGGCAACCGCAGCATCACCGGCCACGACATCCGCGGCAACACGGTCTCCCAGACCGACTGCCAGGACACCGCCGCCGGCAAGTGCGCCACCGAGTACTACACGTACTACCCGGACTCCACGACGGCGTTCCCGGCGATGGACCCGCGCAACGACCTCCTCCTCACCGAACGCGACGCCCGCTCGGCGTCCGCGACCGACACCACCTACCTGACCAGCTACGCCTACGACACCGGCGGCAACCTCCTGTCGGTGACGAGCCCGCCGGTCCCGGGCCACCCGGGCGGCCGTACGGCGACGACGAGTTACACCACCTCGTCCACGGCGGCGGCGGAGGGCGGAACGACGGTCGCCCCCGCCGGCCTGGTCGACACGGTGACCACCCCCGGCGGCAAGCGCACCAAGTACGTCTACTACGCCAACGGCGACCTCGCCTCCGTGACCGACGCCAACGGCGCCAAAGCGGCCTACAGCTATGACAAGTTGGGCCGCCAGACCGCCAGGTCGGAGCTCACCGACGCCCAGCCGGCCGGCCTCACCACCAGCTGGACGTACGACAAGAACGACCAAGTCACCACGGAAACCAGCCCAGTTGTGACCAACCGGGTCACCGGCGCGAGCCACCAGGCGCGCACCAGCACCGGGTTCGACGCCGACGGCAACGTCCTCACCCAGACGGTCGCCGACCTCTCCGGCGGCGACGCGGCGCGCACGACGACGATGACGTACGACACCTACAACCGCCTCGCCTCGCGCACCGATCCGGGCGGCGGGGTCACGTCGTTCGAGTACGACGCCTACGGCAACAAGGTCAAGGAGACCGACGCCGCGGGCAACGTCAACGCCTACACCTTCGACGCCGAGGGCCGCCCGCTCACCAGCACCCTCCTCAACTACACCGGCGACCCCAACAACCCTTCCACGGCAAGGGAGTTGGTCCAGGAGTCGCGCGCCTACGACCCGGCGGGCCGGCTGGCCTCGCTGACCGACGCGATGGGCTGGGTGACGGCGTACACCTACACCGACGACGGCCTCACCGCGTCCGTCGCCCGCGAAGACCCCGCGAACGGCAAGCAGTTCGTCGAGCAGGACAACACCTTCGACCTCGCCGGCAACCTGATCAGGCAGGTCAGCAACGACGGCCGGACCACGACCACGTTCGCCGTGGACGCCGCCGACCGCGTCACCTCCTCGGTCCTCGACCCGACCGGCGCGAACCGCACCACCAAGGTCGCCTACGACCCCGACGACAACGTCGTGACGGAGTCCGAGTACGACCCCGCGACCGGCGACACCGACACCACCGACACCCGCTACGACAACCTCGGCAACGTCACCGGCACGACCGTCCACGACGGCACCTCGGCGCCGGTCGCCCGCTGGAAGCTGGCGGAGCCGAGCGGCACCGCCGCCGAGGACTCCTCCGGCGGCAACAACCGCGTGACGCTGGGCAGTTCGGTCACCCGCTCCACCGAGAAGGGCGGCGCGGCCGTCCTCGACGCGACCGCCAACGCCTACGGCCAGTCGGCGGGCCCGGCGGTCAACACCAGCGGCAGCTTCACCGTCTCGGCGTGGGTCAAGCTCGGCTCGACCGTCGCGAACAGCACGTTCGTCGCCCAGGACGGCGCCGTCGCGAGCGGCTTCCAGCTGTACTACGCGACCGGCTTCGGCTGGACCTTCAACCGCCACTCCGCCGACGTCACCAGCCCCACCATCGTCCGTACCTACTCCGGCACTTCGGCCGTGACGACGGGCACCTGGACCCATCTCACGGGCGTGTACGACCAGTCGGCCGGCACGCTGAAGCTGTACGTCAACGGCGCCCAGTCCGGCACCACGACCGCCTTCACGAGCCCCTGGGAGGCGACGGGCCCGCTCCAGATCGGCCGCCGCCTCTACCAGGGCGCGTACGGCGAGAACGCGCAGGGCCAGATCGCCGACGTCCAGGTCTACGGCGAGGCCCTGACCGCCGCCCAGATCTCGTCCGTCTACGGCAACACCCTTCCCGCGTCCGGCAGTTCGGTCCGTACGACGAGCTGGAAGCTGGACCGGCGAGGCCTGCCGGTCTCCATGACGGACACGGCGGGCAACGTCACCGACTACGCCTACGACGAGGCGGCGCAGCAGACGACGGTCACCGAACCGGCAGTTGACGCGGAGTCAGGTAGCGCTTCACCGGCATCGGTCCGCCCGATCTCGATGACGGGCTACAACACCTTCGGCGAACCCACGGAAACCTCCGACCCGTTGGGCAATGTGGTCACCACGGCGTACGACGCGGACGGCCAGGAGACGTCGACGACTCTGCCGGGCTACACCCCGCCCGGAGCTTCCGCGGCGGTGACGGCGACCTCCTGGAACGAGTACAACAAGCTCGGCCAAGTCACCGCCGAAGTGGACCCGTTGGGCAACCGCACGGAGTACACCTACACCCAGCTCGGCGACGTGGCGTCGCTCACCGAACCGGCCGGCGGCAAGTCCACGTTCACCTACTCCGTGAGCGGCGACCTCCTGGCCTCAACTCGCCCTGGGGGGGCGCGCGAAGAGTCCACCTGGGACTACCTGGGCCGCGAACTGACCAGCACGGACGTCGTCCGCCAGCCCGCGCAGAAGGCGTACACGACGGTCAACGAGTACGACGCCCCCGGCGGCGACCTCTCCCGCACGACCAGCCCGACGGGCGTGACCCAGTCGTACGCCTACAACGCCCTCGGCGAGGCCACGCAGGTCACCGACGGCGCGGGCGGGGTGTCCAAGTACACGTACACCAAGGACGGCGCGGTCCTCACGGCGACCGCCCCGGACGGCACCAGCACCCGCAACACCTATGACGGCTATGGCCAGTTGACCGCGACGAGCGACCTCGACACGGCCGGGACGGTCCTGCGCACGACCCGCACCACGTACGACCGCGCGGGCAACCCGGTCACGACGACCGACCCCCGGGGCCACACGGCGTCGTACGCGTACGACGCAACTGGCCTGGTGACCAAGGCGGTTGAGCCGGTCTCGGCGACCGAGTCGATCACGACGTCCTTCGGCTACGACGCGGCGGGCAACCAGACGCGCTACACGGACGGGCGCGGTGGTTCCTTCGTGACCACCTACAACTCCTGGGGCCTGCCGGAGTCCCAGATCGAACCGTCGACTCCCGCCCAACCGGCCGTGGCCGACCGCACGTTCACCACGGTGTACGACAAGGCCGGCCGCCCGACAGAGCAACGCTCCCCGGGCGGCGTGACGGTGACCCAGGAGTACGACGCGAAGAGCCGCCTGGTGAGACAGACCGGCGCGGGCGCGGAGGCCTCGACGGCCGACCACACCTACACGTACGACTCCGACGACCGTGTCACGTCGGTCACCGGGACGGACGCCGCCACGAACCAATTCACCTACGACGACCGGGGGTTGCTGCTCTCGGCGGCCGGCCCCTCGGGCAGCTCGTCCTTCGCCTACGACGGCGACGGCGGGCTGACGTCGCGGACCGACGAGTCGGGGACGTCGACGTACGCGTACGACACGGCCGGCCGCCTGCGGTCGACCGCTGACGCGGCGACGGGCACCACCCTGTCGTACACCTACGACGTCAACTCCCGTGTGAAACAGGTCGACTTCGGCGGCAAGGCCAAGGAGGACTACGGCTACGACGCCCTCGGCCGCCCGACTTCCGACAAGCTGACCTCGGCGACCGGGAAGACGGTCGCGTCGGTCGCGTACGGCTGGGACGACAACGACAACCTGACGTCGAAGACGACGACCGGTGTCGCGGGCGCGTCGGCCAATACCTACGGCTACGACTGGGCGGACCGTCTGACCTCCTGGAACAACGGGAGTTCGACGGAGACCTACGGCTACGACGCGTCCGGCAACCGCACGCGGGTGGGCGGCGACACCTACACCTACGACGCCCGCAGCCGCCTCACCTCTGACGGCCACACGTCGTACACGTACACCGCGCGCGGGACCCTGCGCTCGACCACCGCGGAGGACGGGACGCAGACGTCGGTGAAGGCGGACGCCTTCAACCGGGTGATCAACGAGGGGGACCGGACGTACGCGTACGACGGTCTCGACCGGGTGCTGTCCGCCAAGGGCGCGGCGGGGGCCGAGGTCTATGCCTTCAAGTACAGTGGCATAGGCAACGACGTCGTCTCCGACGGCTCGGCGGTCTACAGCCGGAACGCGGACGGTTCGCTGCTCGGTGTGAAGACGCCGGTGTCCTCGGCGCTGGTCTGGACCGACCTGCACGACGATGTGATCGGTCAATTCACGGCGGCGGGCGAGGCGTTGGCCGGTTCCGCGACCTACGCGCCGTTCGGGAAGGTGACGGCTTCTTCGGGCCTGGTCGGCAACTTGGGCTATCAGTCCGGGTGGACGGACCCGTCGACGGCCAAGGTGAACATGGCCGCGCGGTGGTATTCGCCGGAGGCGGGGCAGTTCCTGAGCCGGGACACGGTGGCGAACAGTCCGCTGCCGGATTCGGTGAACGCGAACCGGTACGCGTACGCGAATGAGAATCCGCTGACGCGGACGGACCCGACGGGGCACGGCTTTCTGGACAAGCTCAAGAGCGGCATCAAGAAGGGTGTGAAGAAGGCCGCTTCGAAGGCGAAGAGTGTCGCCAAGTCGGCGTGGAAGAAGGCGCCGGCTGTCGTCAAGAAGGCGGCGAAGAAGGTCGGTACGGCGGCCAAGTATGTGAAGAAGACCGTGAAGAAGGCCGCTCGGGTGGTGCATCGGGCGGCGAAGAAGACGGTTCGGTACGTGCAGGACAGCGTGAAGAAGGCCAAGAGATACGTCAAACGGACGTACAAGGCCGCAAAACGCAAGGTGCATAAGGTAGTTCAGAACGTCAAGAAGACCGTCAAGGCCGCCGGAAGCGCTGTGAAGAGCGTGGCGAAGAAGGTGGTGTCGACCGGGAAGAAGGCTGCCAAGAAGATCGGCAGCGGGGTGAAGAAGGCGGCGAAGGCCACCGCCAATTATGTGAAACAGCACGCCTCGACCATTGCCGCGGTGGCGGTGGGGGTCGTGGTCTTCGCGGGCTGCACGGCGGCCACCGCGGGCGCCGGCACGATCGGCTGCGCGGCTCTCGCGGGGGCGGCGGCGAATGGTGTCGGGTATCTGATGAGCGACGGTCCGAAGTCGCTGGGCGGGTTCTTGGGCTCGGCGGCGATCGGGGCGGCGACGGGGGCGATCGGCGGGGCGGTCGCGGGGGCGGCGGCCGGTGCGGTCGGGCGGCTGCTGGCGGGGGTCGGCGGCAAGGTCGCGCAGGGGGCGGCGATGGGGGCCGCCGGGGGTGGTGCCGAGGGTGCCGTGGGCTATGGCGTTTCCTGCGCGGCTAGCGAGGAGGGGTGCAGTGCTAGCGGGGCGGCGAAGGCGACGGTCACGGGGGCTGTGGTCGGGGGCCTGTTCGGGGCTGCGGCGAGCAAGTACGGCCCGAAGTCCAAGTCGAAGCCGGCCGCCGAGGAGGGCGGTTCCTCCAGCCCCGGCTGCCGCGTCAAGACTCCGCACAGCTTCACGGGCCTGACCGGTGTCCTGATGGCCAACGGCGCGGTGAAGCCCATCTCCGAGGTCAAGCCGGGCGACTTCGTCCTCACGGCCGAGCCGGGCAAGAAGGAGAAGGAGAAGCACAAGGTCAAGGAAGTGATCGTCACCAAGACGGACCGTGACTACGTCGACGTCGTCGTCGACACGAAGTCTGGGCCGAAGACGATCCAGACGACCGAGCATCACCAGTTCTACGAGGCCGGCCGGGGTGAGTGGACCCAGGCGGGGGACCTCAAGAAGGGTCAGTCCCTCCAGAACGCTGATGGCGGCCTGGCCCAGATCAACGAGATCCGGGCGTACACGGCGGAGCGGGTCACGTATGACCTGAGCGTCGAAGGGCTGCACACGTACCATGTGCTGGCGGGAGCCACTCCGGTCCTGGTCCATAATTGCAATGACGAGGACCCCCAGAGTGCGCCCGGGGGGAAGAGCGGCGCGGCCATCAGTATCAAGAAACTGAAAATGGCGCTGGGCAGGGCTGGAATGAGTGTTTCCCGGTATGACATCGTGCATGTGCCAGAGCTTGCGACCGCTGGTGATGGTTTGCCTGCGTACGGAAACAGTCCTCATGACGCTGGCGGGAATCCGTATCTGGGTCCGCGAGGGCGTCCAATGATCCAAATATCGGATATGGGTCTTGCTGACATGGATACAGCTGTGACGACAGTCTTCCATGAGGTCTATCATCACCGGATGTTTGCCACTTGGCCGGACACCTTCGGTGGAAAAGAGGGCGTTGCCGAGGAATTCGGGCGGGCCATGCTGGGTATTTTCAAACGAAGGACCGGTTCATGACTCAGATGAAGCGTTTCATTCCCGAAGAGCTCGAAGTTCTCGGGCGGGAGAGAAATTTCATTCGGGATCAGTCGGAGTGGGCTTGCCCTGCGTGTGGGCAGGTTGCGGTGCGTACCTATCTCAGAAACACATGGCGTGGGGATCGCCCTGTGGTGATCAGTTATACGTGGTGTGCCGCTTGTCGCAGAGCAGCTGGGTCAACTGGTCCGCTACCGCCCGGTCTGGTTATTTCTGACCCGTGGCGGGAGCTGGATCAGGAGGCTTGGGAGGAGTTTGACAAGAATTTTTCCAAGTTCTTCGCCAGGCTTGATCGCCTCTGGGAAGACGGGGTTCTTCCGCAGGAAATCAAGTGGAAGTCTTAGGGTGGCGTTGATGGTGCTGTAGTGTGAGAAATTAGAAACCCTGCCTGCCTGAAGGTCTGGCGGGGTTTCTTTTCTGTATTCCGAGAGCTGGGAAAGGCAGCCGCCTCCTTGGCCGGTCGGTTAGTTTCGATTCTCCACGAGGGTCGATTTTATATTTATGCGGCGGTTTCGGCTGGTCAGAAAGTTAGTTCTGACCACACCGTTTTGCCGCCCGGTGGGTAGTCCGTTGTGCCCCAGCGGGTGGATAGGGCTGAGACCAGTAGGAGGCCTCTTCCTGATTCTGTCAGGGCTCCTGTGGGCATTTGTTCTTGGGGGCGCTGGGTTCCTCGGGCGTCTGTTGTTGTGATTCTTAGGAGGTGGGCTGGTTCGTTTAGTAGCAGGCCCAGGCGGAAGTCCCTTCCTTTTACCCTTCCGTGTAGTGCCGCGTTTGAGGACAGTTCTGCTACCACCTGTTCCGCTCGCTCCGCCACGGTCCTTGGCAGCTGCCATGCCGTAAAGCGTTCCGCTGCCAAGAGGCGGGCCAGCCTTGCTCCCCTTCTTGTGCTGCTCAGGAGTTGGTCGAATGTGTGTACTGTTCCGGGAGGGTGGGGAGTTGTGGGGTTCATGGGGCCACCGTGGAGGGCGCGTGGGGGCGCGTTCCAGTGGGTGTCCCCGTACGGTGCGTCAGCGTACGGGGACAATCCGTAGACGGTACGGGGGTGGTGCCGTCACTCTGGGCGGGTTGATCTCCCCCGTACAGCTGGAGGTGGCCCCTTATGACCGACGACGGTCTGGAGCTTTTCGACGACGACGAACTGGCGGACGATTCCCAGGAATCCCACGAACGTGAGCCCGATCCCTCCGACAGTCTGCGGACCTTCGGTGCCGTCGTCCAGGCTCTGCGGGAGAACGCCGAAATCAGTCGGGAGGCGTTCGGTGTCCTCGTCGGGTACTCCAAGCACACCATCGAGTCCATCGAGTTGGGGCGCCGTATGCCCGACCTCACCTTCATCGAGCGGGCGGAACCCGTACTGGGGGACACCGGTGCGTTGAGGCGTGCCGCCAAGCATCTGTCCCGGGGGGACGTGGGGCTCGCGGTGTGGTTCCGGAAGTGGGCTCGACTGGAGAAGAAGGCTGCGGTCCTGAACACGTACGAGTGCCGGATGGTGCCTGGGCTGTTGCAGTCGGAGCCTTACCTGCGGGTCGTCTTCGGCAACAGCATCCCGCCGTTGTCCGACGAGCAGGTCGAGGTTCAGGTCTCGGCCCGGCTCGAACGGCAGCGGCTGCTCCACGGTCGGCCGAATGTCCTCTTCAGCTTCATCGTCGAGGAGCACATCTACCGGCGGCGGCTGGGCGGGGTCGAGGTGACGCGGGGGCTGATCGAACTCGCGCTGGAGCTGAGCGCTTTGCGCAACGTGACGCTCCAGATCGTGCCGTTGGAAGCCGAGTTCCATGCGTGTCTGGACGGACCTGTGCAACTGCTGGAGACCCCTGCGCGCAAGCGGCTCGCGTACTCGGAAGGACAGCAGAACGGGCGTCTCATCAGTGATCCCAAAGTAGTGAGCTCCCTCTACCAGGGCTATGACACACTGCGCTCGCAGGCCCTCAACCCCCAGGAATCGAGGGGCCTGTTGGAGCGACTGCGAGGAGAGCTATGAGCACGACCGAAGATCTCGCCTGGTTCAAGTCCAGCTACAGCGGGACCCAGGGTGACAGCTGCGTCGAGGTCTCCGTCGCCCAACACGCCATCCGCGTACGGGACTCCAAGGACATCACCCGTCCCCATCTCACCCTCCACCCCGCCACCTGGACCTCCTTCATCCACCCCCCTCACGGCGCACTCGGCCACACCAACGCCATGTAAGCCCCGAAATACGCCGCCCCCCCTACTGCCAACCCCACCACCCCCCACCTGAACCGCCCCGACGCGCGCGTCAGATGGACGGCCACGGGGAGCAGCAGGGGGAACGCCGGCAGCAAGAAGCGTGCCCTCGGGAAGTACACGCCGCCGCTGCCCAGCACGATCGCCAGCAGCGTCCCCGTATAGATCAGGAGGGGGAGCGGCTGTCGGTCCCACAGTGACGCCGCGTACAGCAGCGCCGCTCCCAGCAGCGTCAACGTCACCCCCACCAAGAACAGTTCCGGCGTCGAGTCCTGCCCCAAGATCTCCCTGAACCGCCGCAACGTCTCCCGCCCGGCGTCCCAGTCGTTGTGCCAGAGCCGCTGCACCGCGAAGTAACCGTCCCAGCGGTGCAGACGGGCGCCGACCCACACCACGTACGCCAACCACCCCAGCGGGGCCAGGAGTACGGCCACCCCGGCGTCGTACCGGCGCTCTCCCCGCAGCGACCACAGCGCCGTCACCGACACAGCCGCCGCCACCGCCACGCCAGTTGGGCGGGTCAGGCCGGCCAGGGACGCCAACACCGCTGCCAGCAGCCAGCGTTGGGTCAGTACCGCGTACAACGACCAGGCCGCGAACGCCGTGAACAGGGACTCCGTGTACGCCATCCACTGCACGGACGCGACCGGCCACGCCGCCCACAGGACCGTGAGGAGGACTCCGGTGCGGCGGTCGTAGAGGTGGTCGCCCACCGCGAAGACGCCCCACGCCGCCGCGAAGGACGCCAGTACGGCCAGCGCCAGGCCCGTGCTCGCGAACGACACGTGCGTCAGGGCCGAGAGCGCCTTCACCGTGTACGGGTACAGCGGGAAGAACGCCAGGTTGTTGGCGTCGTACGCGGTGCCCAGGGTGTGGGTGTAGCCGTGGGCCGCCACGCCCGCGTACCACTTCGCGTCCCACTGGTGGGACAGGATCGGGCGGATGCCGTGGTGGCGGCGGTGGGACCAGAGGGTGAGGAAGAGGAGGGCCGTTGTGCGTACCGCGAGGTACGACGCGAGGGCCGGGGCCGCGTGGCGCAGGTGGCGTAGCGCGGGCTGGTCTTTGGGGGGTGCCGCCTGATGCGTGGGTGGGGCTTGGGTTACGGAGGTCACGGCGGCGGCTCCAGGGGTGGGTGGGGGGCTTTCGGGTCCACCGTTTCCTGGAGATCCGCCCGGAGGCGGGGCTCTCGTCAGCTGTCGCCGGGAAATCACCCGTTGGGGTGTTCCCGGCGAGCCGCCTTCGTCAGATCCCCGCCGCCTTCGCGAAGTCCCGCTTGATCCGCGCCAGCAGATCCGCCGCCTTCGTCCGGGCCCCGGGCAGCGCCGCGTGGTCCGCCACCGGGATCACGACCTCCAGGTAGCACTTCAGCTTCGGCTCCGTGCCGCTCGGGCGTACGATCACCCGCGCGCCGTCGAGGGTGTAGCGCAGTCCGTCCGTGGGGGGCAGGGTCTCCGTGCCCTGGGTCAGGTCCTCCGACCTGGTGATCCGGAGGCCGGCCAGCTCTGTCGGGGGGTGCTCCCTGAGCCTTTGCATCGCCGCCGCGATCAGGCTCAAGTCCTCGACCCGCACCGACAGTTGATCCGTCGCGTGCAGTCCGTGCACGACCGCCAGGTCGTCCAGCACGTCCAGCAGGGTGCGGCCCTGCTCCTTCTGGACCGACGCCAGTTCCGTGATCAGGAGGGCCGCCGTGATGCCGTCCTTGTCGCGTACGCCGTCCGGGTCCACGCAGTAGCCGAGGGCCTCCTCGTAGCCGTAGCGCAGGCCCTCCACCCTCGCGATCCACTTGAAGCCCGTCAGGGTCTCCTCGTAGGGGAGGCCCGCCTTCTCCGCGATGCGGCCCAGGAGGGACGACGAGACGATCGACTCCGCGAACTTTCCTCGGGCGCCTCTTGCCACCAAGTGGGCCGCCAGCAGCGCGCCCACCTCGTCGCCCCGCAGCATGCGCCAGTCCTCGCCGTCCCTCACGGCCGCCGCGCAGCGGTCCGCGTCCGGGTCGTTCGCGATGATCAGGTCGGGGGCCGACTCGCGCGCCTTCGCGAAGGCCAGGTCCATCGCTCCCGGTTCCTCCGGGTTCGGGAAGGCCATCGTCGGGAACTCCGG
Source organism: Streptomyces sp. AMJ-169 (assembly GCF_055597585.1). Classification (NCBI taxonomy): domain Bacteria; kingdom Bacillati; phylum Actinomycetota; class Actinomycetes; order Kitasatosporales; family Streptomycetaceae; genus Streptomyces; species Streptomyces sp. AMJ-169. The sequence continues at coordinate 399,994 of NZ_JBVLTJ010000005.1, read as the reverse complement.
GTCCGGGTCCGCCTGTTCGGCGACCAGGATGGGTTCCGGGAAGCCTGCTCTTGCGAAGGCCGCCAGGAGGGTTTCCTTGCCGACTCCGTGCATCGCCGTGTAGACCGTGCGGGCCGTGCGGGGGGTCCTCGGGTCCAGGACCTCGTCCGTGCGCTTCAAGTAGGCGTTCAGGACGTCGTCGTTCAGGGTGGTCCAGCCCTCCGTGGGGCGGGGGACCGTCGTCAGGCTGCCTACCGCCGCGATCTCCGCCGCGATCTCCGCGTCCGCCGGGGGGACGATCTGGGAGCCGTCGCCCAAGTAGACCTTGTAGCCGTTGTCCCTCGGGGGGTTGTGGCTTGCCGTCACCTCGATGCCTGCCGCTGCGCCCAAGTGCCTTATGGCGTACGCCAGTACGGGGGTGGGGAGGGGGCGGGGGAGGAGGGCTGCCCTTAGTCCGGCGCCGGTCATCACCGCCGCTGTGTCTGTCGCGAAGTCCTCGGACTTGTGGCGGGCGTCGTAGCCGATGACGACCAGGGCGTTGTCCTGGCCCTTTGACTTCAGGTAGGCCGCCAGGCCGGCTGCTGCTCTGATGACGACCGTGCGGTTCATGCGCATGGGGCCTGCGCCCAGTTCGCCTCTCAGGCCTGCTGTGCCGAACTGGAGGGTGCCGGTGAAGCGGGTCTTCAGTTCTTCCGTGTCTCCTGTGTCCAGGAGGGCTGTGAGTTCGGCTCTGGTTTCCGGGTCGGGGTCCTCGGTGAGCCAGGTTTTGGCGCGGGCGATGAGGTCGTCGTCGGGCACGGTGGTCTGCCTCTCGGTGGTCGTCGTGTCGGGGCCGTGGGGTTTTCGCCCCCGCCGCCCCTACCCTTCCCGTCCTTTGAAGGGGCTGCCGCCCCTTCGACCCCGCCCGGCCCTGAACGGGCCTTGTCCTCAAGCGCCGGACGGGCTGGATTCGGCGGGCGTCGGGGGTGGGTGGGCCTCGGGGTGGGTGGGGTGTCGGCCCTGAACGGGCCTTGTCCTCAAGCGCCGGACGGGCTGAGTTGTGCGGGCGTGCGCTGAAAGGTGCCGGCTTGTCCTCAGGCGCCGGACGGGCTGGAGTTGGCGGGCGTGCGCTGGAGAAGTGCCGGCCTGTCCTCGGGCGCCGGACGGGCTGGAGTTGGCGGGCCTGTGCTGAGAAGTGGCGCCTGCGCTCAGGCGCCGGACGGGCTGAGTTGCGCGGGCCTGTGCTGACAGGCGGCGCCTGCCCTCAGGCGCCGGACAGGCTGCCCTGAGGTGTGTCTTGTTCAGGGCGTGCGCCAGGCCGGCGTGCGAATCCCGGTGTTCAGGTGACCGGGAGTCGCCGCTTGCTCCGGGGTTTACAGGCGGGCCAGTACCTTTGTCAGCAGCTCGCCCATCCTCGTCGCGCTGTCCCTGCCCGCCTGCAAGACCTCCTCGTGGTTCAGAGGCTCGCCTGTCATTCCCGCCGCCAAGTTGGTGACCAGCGAGATGCCCAGGACCTCCGCCCCCGCCTCCCGTGCGGCGATCGCTTCGAGGACCGTGGACATGCCTACCAGGTCCGCGCCGATCGTCCGGGCCATGCGGATTTCCGCGGGGGTCTCGTAGTGCGGGCCCGTGAACTGGGCGTAGACGCCCTCCTCCAGGCTGGCGTCGACCTCCTTGCACAGGGTGCGCAGGCGGGGGGAGTACAGGTCCGTCAGGTCGACGAAGTTCGCGCCGATGATGGGGGACGCGGCGGTGAGGTTGATGTGGTCGCTGATGAGGACGGGCTGACCGGGGCGCATACCCTCGCGCACGCCCCCGCAGCCGTTGGTCAGGACGATCGTCTTGCAGCCGGCGGCGACGGCGGTACGGACGCCGTGCGCGACGGCGGCCACCCCCCGGCCCTCGTAGAAGTGCGTGCGGCCCAGGAAGACCAGCGCGCGCTTCTCGCCGATGCGGTAGGAGCGGACCTTGCCCCCGTGGCCCTCGACCGCCGGGGGCGGGAAACCGGGCAGGTCGGTGACGGGCAGCTCGGCCTCGGGGGTGCCGAGCGCGTCGACGGCCGGGGCCCAGCCGGAGCCCATCACCAGCGCGACGTCGTGGGTCTCGGCGCCCGTCAGCTCACGCAGGCGCGCGGCGGCGGCGTCGGCGGCGGCGTGGGGGTCGCCCTGGATGTCGTCCGGGAGAAGTTGTGCGTTCACGCGGATGAGCGTAGCCGGTCTATGCCTACGCGCGTAGATGACAGACCTCACGGGGGTGCGATCGTTGTCTTGTCGTTTCCGATCAATCTCCGCCGTGTTCTGCTCGGACCGAGGTCAGCAGGGGCGTTTCCTCAGCTCCATCACATAGTCGTGCGGCGCCCCCGCCGACTCCGCCGCGTCCGCGAGCTCGCCCAGGTAGCGGGCCGACGGCAGGCCGCCCTCGTACGCGTTCAGCACGTACGTCCACGCACCCTCCTCGCCGTCCAGGGTGTGGACGCGGATCCGGGTGCGGCGGTAGATGCCGAGGCCCACGCCCTCCCAGCGGTCCAGGGACTCCTCGTCCGGCGGGGTGAGGTCGTACAGGCCGACGAAGACCTGCGAACCGGGCTCCTCGACCAGCGTCGCCAGCGCGCCCTCCCAGCCCATCTGCTCCCCACCGAAGGTCAGCCGCCAGCCGTTCAGCCAGCCGGTGGCGCGCAGTGGGGAGTGCGGGGCACGGCGGCTCATCAGCCGCGCGTCGAGATTGCCGGCGTACGCGGCGTAGAGCGACATGGGGAGAGGGTACGGCAGCCGGAGGAGGGTCACTTCCAGGGCCGGGGCACCCTGATCCGTAACCCTGGCCGGGGCACCCCTTATCTCCCCCCTACCCCCGGGCAGCCGCACCTTGGCGCGTGCGGGACAATGGAGTACGTGACTCGGATCGTGATCATCGGTGGTGGACCCGGCGGGTATGAGGCGGCTCTCGTGGCCGCGCAGCTCGGTGCGGAGGTGACCGTCGTGGACTGCGACGGTCTGGGCGGGGCGTCGGTGCTCACCGACTGCGTGCCGTCGAAGACGCTCATCGCCACGGCGGAGGTGATGACCACCTTCGACTCTTCGTACGAGGAGCTGGGCATCATCGTCGCCGACGACACGCCCCCGCTGGAGCAGGCGGCCCGGGTCGTCGGGGTGGACCTGGGGAAGGTCAACCGGCGCGTCAAGCGGCTCGCCCTCGCCCAGTCCCACGACATCACCGCCTCCGTCACCCGCGCGGGCGCCAAGGTGCTGCGCGGACGCGGACGCCTCGAGGGGATGCAGGCGCTCGACGGGTCGCGCAAGGTCGTCGTCCGCAAGGCCGACGGCACCGAGGAGACCCTGGTCGCCGACGCCGTCCTGCTCGCCACCGGCGCCTACCCGCGCGAGCTGCCCGACGCCCAGCCCGACGGGGAGCGCATCCTCAACTGGACGCAGGTCTACGACCTCACCGAGCTGCCGGACGAGCTGATCGTCGTCGGATCCGGTGTCACGGGCGCCGAGTTCGCCGGCGCCTACCAGGCCCTCGGCTCCAAGGTCACCCTCGTCTCCTCCCGCGACCGCGTGCTGCCCGGCGAGGACCCGGACGCCGCCGCCGTCCTGGAGGACGTCTTCCGCCGCCGCGGCATGAACGTCATGGCCCGCTCCCGCGCCGAGTCCGCGAAGCGGGTCGGCAACCGCGTCGAGGTCACCCTCTCCGACGGCCGCGTCATCAGCGGCAGCCACTGCCTGATGGCCGTCGGCGCGATCCCCAACAGCGCGGGGCTGGGCCTGGACGAGGCCGGGGTGAAGGTGAGCGAGTCGGGTCACATCTGGACCGACAAGGTGTCGCGTACGACCGCCCCGGGCGTGTACGCCGCCGGCGACGTGACCGGCGTCTTCGCGCTGGCCTCCGTCGCCGCGATGCAGGGACGTATCGCCATGTACCACTTCCTGGGGGACGCGGTCGCGCCGCTGAACCTCAAGACGGTCTCCTCCAACGTCTTCACCGACCCCGAGATCGCGACCGTCGGCTACACGCAGGCCGACGTCGACGGGGGCAAGATCGACGCCCGGGTCGTCAAGCTGCCGCTGCTGCGCAACCCGCGCGCGAAGATGCAGGGCATCCGGGACGGCTTCGTCAAGATCTTCTGCCGGCCGGGTACGGGGATCGTCGTGGGCGGAGTGGTCGTCGCGCCGCGCGCCTCGGAACTGATCCACCCCATCTCGATCGCCGTCGACAACAATCTGACGGTCGAACAGATCGCGAACGCGTTCACCGTGTACCCCTCCTTGTCGGGGTCGATCGCCGAGGTGGCACGGCAGCTGCACACCCGGAAGACCGCCGACGGGGGCTGACGGCCGGAATCAACTCCCTTGTCGTCACGGGGAGTTGCCGGGCATGCAGGTGGCATACGCCGGGTAGCTGGACCCCTATACCACTTCCCCCACTCCTGTACGAACAACTTCTGTTATTCGGTGTAAACAGCTGAAAGCAGGCGGTCGCCCGCGTTACTGTCAGTTTCGTGTTCGCAGCTGAACGTCGCCAATTGATCCTCGAAATGGTGCGAGCGAACGGGGCCGTGTCGCTCCGTGAGCTCGCCCGCGTCGTCCAGACCTCCGAAGTGACCGTACGGCGGGACGTGCGCGCGCTGGAGGCCGAAGGACTCCTCGACCGCCGGCATGGCGGTGCGGTACTGCCGGGCGGTTTCACGCGGGAGTCCGGCTTTCCGCAGAAGTCCCATCTCGCGACCGCGGAGAAGACGGCCATCGCCGATCTCGCCGCGGGGCTGGTCCAGGAGGGCGAGGCCATCGTCGTCGGGGCCGGTACGACCACCCAGGAGCTGGCCCGCCGGCTCGCCCGGGTTCCCGGGCTGACCGTGGTCACCAACTCCCTTCTCGTCGCCCAGGCGCTGGCCCACGCGAATCGTGTCGAGGTCGTCATGACCGGGGGCACGCTGCGGGGATCCAACTACGCGCTCGTCGGCAGCGGGGCGGAGCAGTCCCTTCAGGGGCTGCGGGTCTCCAGAGCGTTCCTCTCCGGGAGCGGGCTCACCGCCGAGCGGGGGCTGTCCACGTCCAACATGCTGTCCGCGTCCGTGGACCGGGCGTTGGTGCAGGCCGCGTCCGAGGTGGTGGTTCTCGCGGATCACACCAAGCTCGGTACCGACACCATGTTCCAGACCGTGCCCACCGATGTCATCACCCGGCTCGTCACCGACGAGCCGCCGGCTCATGACGACCGCGCGGCGACCGAACTTCAGGCGCTGGCCGATCAGGGGGTGCAGATCGCTGTCGCCGGGGGTTCGGCGTCGGCGGGGGGCCCTTCGGGTACGGGCTCTGGTTCGGTCTCAGGGACTGATGCGGTCCCTGCGCGGCAGCACCCCGGCCAACGCAGGGATGTCCCGCTGCCGTCCCCGAGGAGAGGCCAACTGCCGCCTCCGGGGGCGGGGTTGAGGGCGGCTGCGGTGATGGGGGAGCAGGGTCCTCCGGGGGGGGAGAGGGGGAGGGTGGCGGATTTGCGGAGGAGGTGAGGGGGCGCCGAGGGGAGGGTGGGTGCGGGTGGTCTTGCGGCTGTCCCGCCGTGGGGGCTGGTCGCGCAGTTCCCCGCGCCCCTTAAAAACCTCGGGCTGGCCCGGCGTTGCGAGGTGCCCCTTGGGATCTGGGTGGGTTTGCGACTGTCCCGCCGTGGGGGCTGGTCGCGCAGTTCCCCGCGCCCCTTAAAAACCTCGGGCTGGCCCGGCGTCAGACAGTGCGGCGCGCCCTGAAAAGCCCCGCCCGCGCCCGGCGATCAGACAGCCCCGCGTGCCTGAAAGTCTCGGGCGCGCCCGGCATTCAATGGCTCGGCGCCCCCGAGAACGCTGCGCAGCAGCCGTTCTTCAGGGGCGTGGGGGCGGGCCAGTCGCAAGTCGGCCTCGATCTCAAGGGCCCCTTGCGAACTCCGGGCCAGCCCAGGTCTTTTAGGGGCGCGGGGCCGCATCTATATGCGGCTCCGCCGCGTGGGCGCGACCAGCCACCGACCACCGGCAGCCTCGTACGGTCCGCAGCCCCCCACCTTCCGAGCCCCGCCCTACTCCTTGATCTCGCAGATCACAGCCCCGGACGTCAGCGAAGCCCCCACCTCCGCCGACAAACCCTTGATCACGCCCGCCTTGTGGGCGTTCAGCGGCTGCTCCATCTTCATGGCCTCCAGGACGACCACCAGGTCACCCTCCTTGACCTCCTGCCCCTCCTCCACGGCCACCTTCACGATGGTGCCCTGCATGGGAGAGGCGAGGGCGTCGCCGGACGCGACCGGGCCCGACTTCTTCGCCGCCCGCCGCTTCGGCTTGGCGCCGGCCGCGAGCCCCGTACGCGCCAGCGTCATACCCAGCGACGCGGGGAGGGAGACTTCGAGGCGCTTGCCCCCGACCTCGACGACGATCGTCTCGCGATCCCCCTCGTCCTCGGCCGACTCCGCATCCGCCCCACCCGCCCCGAACGCCGGGATCTCATTGACGAACTCGGTCTCGATCCACCGCGTGTGCACAGTGAACGGCGCGTCGGAACCGGTGAGTTCGGGCGCGAACGCCGAGTCCTTCACCACGGCCCGGTGGAACGGGATCGCCGTGGCCATCCCCTCCACCTGGAACTCGTTCAGCGCACGGGCCGCCCGCTCAAGCGCTTCCTTACGGGTCCGACCGGTCACGATCAGCTTGGCGAGCAGCGAGTCCCACGCGGGACCGATCACGCTGCCGGACTCGACCCCCGCGTCGAGGCGCACCCCCGGACCCGACGGCCCGTTGAACGCCGTCACCGTCCCCGGCGCCGGCAGGAACCCCCGTCCGGGGTCCTCCCCGTTGATCCGGAACTCGAAGGAGTGCCCGCGCAGATCCGGGTCGCCGTACCCGAGTTCCTCACCGTCGGCGATACGGAACATCTCGCGGACGAGGTCGATGCCGGCGACCTCCTCGGTGACCGGGTGCTCGACCTGGAGCCGCGTGTTGACCTCGAGGAAGGAGATCGTGCCGTCGTTGCCGACGAGGAACTCGACGGTGCCGGCGCCGACGTAGCCGGCCTCCTTGAGGATGGCCTTCGAGGAGCTGTACAGCTCGGCGACCTGGGCGTCGGAGAGGAACGGCGCGGGCGCCTCCTCGACGAGCTTCTGGTGGCGGCGCTGGAGCGAGCAGTCGCGGGTGGAGACGACGACGACGTTGCCGTAGGAGTCGGCGAGGCACTGGGTCTCGACGTGCCGGGGCTTGTCCAGGTAGCGCTCCACGAAGCACTCGCCGCGGCCGAAGGCGGCGACCGCCTCGCGCACCGCGGACTCGTACAGCTCGGGGACCTCCTCCAGCGTGCGGGCGACCTTCAGGCCGCGTCCGCCGCCGCCGAAGGCCGCCTTGATCGCGATGGGGAGGCCGTGCTCCTCGGCGAAGGCCACCACCTCGTCGGCGCCCGAGACCGGGTCGGGGGTGCCCGCGACCAGGGGGGCGCCGGCGCGCTGGGCGATGTGCCGGGCGGCCACCTTGTCGCCGAGGTCACGGATCGCCTGCGGCGGCGGGCCGATCCAGACGAGGCCCGCGTCGAGGACGGCCTGCGCGAAGTCCGCGTTCTCGGAGAGGAAGCCGTAGCCGGGGTGGATCGCGTCGGCGCCGGACTCGCGGGCCGCGTTCAGCACCTTCCCGATGTCGAGATAACTGGTCGCCGGGGTGTCACCGCCCAGGGCGAACGCCTCATCCGCGGCCCGGACATGCAGCGCGTCCCGGTCCGGGTCGGCGTAGACGGCAACGCTCGCGATCCCGGCGTCCTGACACGCCCGGGCCACGCGGACAGCGATTTCGCCACGGTTGGCGATGAGCACCTTGCGCACGATTGAGGCTCCCTCCTGGAAACAAGCCGAGTTTAGGGACTGCCGACACGGCGCATCGACCCGTCCCCAAAGGTGAGCTTGCCCACACAGAGCGTGACGCCTGGCTCGCTCGACCCGTGAAATCCCTTGTCGTACTGGCGGTACGCGGGACTCCTTCGAAAACCCTAGCCCTCCCATGTGGTCAAGGTCTCTGTGAGAGCGTGCTGCGGCCCACTCCGTTTCTTTGTGGAATCCCTACGAACGGCCCAACGGATCTCGGTAGCCGACCGAACCCTTGTCCTCGTCTTTACCCGGCAGTAGCGTGCGGGATGTAGGGACCGTACTTCTGGTAACAGCAAGAGTGGGTGGGTGAAGCCGGTGGTGCGTCGGCCGGTCGCGTGGGTCGTGGCGGTGCTCCTCTTCGGGGAGGCCTTCGCCGTCGTCCTTCTGAACTGGACCCTGGGGACGTTCGTCGACCGCCAGCACATGTCCCTGGCGGGGCTCGACCCGGACGTCATGGCGGCCTCGTCGAAAGCGGGCGGCTTCGTCTTCGGCGCCTACTTCGCCCTCTGCGGGCTCGTCGCGCTCCTCGTCGCCGTACGCGGCCACCGCCCCGCCGGGCTCGGCCGCGTCCTCCTCGTCAGCGCCGCCGTCGTCCACGGGCTGCTGGGGGCCGTCGCCTGGGGGCTCGTCGGTACGACCGCCTTCGCCGTCATGGTCGGGGGCCTGGCGCTGATCGTGCTCCTGCTGATGACCTACGACCCCGAAGCCACTGAGGTCACGCCTGCTGGGGCGCCCACAGCTGGGTGATGCCGATGTCCAGGCGGGAGAGCAGGCGGCGCAGCAGCGGCAGGCTCAGGCCGATCACGTTCCCGTGGTCGCCGTCGATCCCGTCGATGAACGGCGCCGAACGGCCGTCCAGCGTGAACGCGCCTGCCACGTAGAGGGGTTCGCCTGTCGCGACGTACGCCGCGATCTCCTCGTCGGTGGGGTCGCCGAAGCGGACCACCGTCGAGGCGGTGGCTGATGCGTACCGGCCGTCCGCGTACACGCAGTGCCCGGTCTGAAGCGTGCCGGCGCGGCCTCGCATCGCCTTCCACCGGGCGACGGCCTCTTCGGCGCCGGCGGGCTTCCCGAGCGCCTCGCCGTCAAGGTCCAGCACAGAGTCACACCCGATGACGACGGCTCCCGTGGCCTCCGCCTTCGCGGCCACCACGGACGCCTTGGCCTCCGCGAGGGCGAGCGCCAGCTCGGCGGGGGTGGGCGCGGAGACCGCGTCCTCATCGACGCCGCTGACAATCACCTCGGGGGCGAAGCCGGCGGCTCGGAGGAGGCCGAGGCGGGCCGGGGATTGGGAGGCGAGGATGAGGCGGCGGGGGGTGGTCATGGGGTCAGGGTAGCGGTGGGGGTGGGGGGGTTTGTGGTGGGGACGGGGGTGGGGGGTGAGGTTGGGGCGGGGCCGGGACAGGGGCGAGGCTGGGGACTGGGGCGGCGCCGGGGGGCGTCCGAGGGGGCTTTATCCCGGGTGCGGGGAGAAGTCTGGGGGCGTGTCCGTGGGGACGTACAGGAGGGCTCATCTCAACCCGATGATCACCATCGCCAGGACCATCGCCGTCGCCATGAGAACGCCGAGTCTGCGCAACATCGCCTGCATGTCGCGGAGTTCCTCGGGGGGTTCGTTCTCGGGGTCCGACCACAGCATGATGTCCAGCGTGGGGTGGGGGAGGGGGGTGTCGCATGAGTATGGGTACTCAGGTTTGCGGGTGCGGGCCCGGTGGGGGGTGTGCGCAGTTCCCCGCGCCCCTGAAGAACTCCGGGTCGACTTTCGGCTGCGGCCCGGCGGGGGCTGGCCGCGCAGTTCCCCGCGCCCCTAAAAACTTGGGCCGGCCCGGCACCAGACAGCGCCGCGCGCCCAAGAAGGCTGCGCAGCAGCCGTTCTTCAGGGGGCACTAGTTGTTGACGCCGGGCACACCCGAGGTCTTTTAGGGGCGCGGGGCTGTATCTGATATGCGGCTCCGCCGCGTGGGCGCGACCAGCCACAGCCGTGCCGCAGCCGGGCCACCGCAGATCCCGGCACCCCCTGCCGAACCCTCCCCCGGCCAAGCCGGCCTCACCCCGGCCAAGCCGAACCCCTACCCCGGCCAATACGTCCGCGTCCACGCCTCCGGCCCCGGCTGTGGCAGCCTCGCCCCCGTGAGCCTCGCCGGATCCGCCCACGCGGCCCTCTCCGGCTCGACCCCCACCTCCGGTGAACCCGCCGCCAGCGCCCTCGCTCTTACCACCGCCAACGCGGCGGCCAACTCCTCCGGGGTCGGGTTCCCCCGTACGACCTTGATGTTCATGACGGCTCCTCGCGGCGGGGCTACAGAGGGATGTTCCCGTGCTTCTTCGGCGGCAGACTCTCCCGTTTCGTGCGCAACTGGCGCAGACCCCGGACGATGTGCCGCCGCGTGTCCGACGGCATGATCACGGAGTCGATATATCCCCGCTCGGCGGCGATGTACGGGTTGAGCAGCGTGTCCTCGTACTCCTGGATCAGCCGGGCGCGCACCGCCTCCAGGTCCTCCCCGTTCGCCTCCGCCTCCGCGAGCGTGCGGCGATGCAGGATGTTGACGGCCCCCTGCGCGCCCATGACGGCGATCTGGGCGGTGGGCCAGGCGAGGTTGAGGTCGGCGCCGAGATGCTTGGAACCCATGACGTCGTACGCACCGCCGAATGCCTTGCGGGTGATGACGGTGATGAGCGGGACCGTCGCCTCGGCGTAGGCGTAGATCAGCTTGGCGCCGCGGCGGATGATGCCGTCGTGCTCCTGGTCGACGCCGGGGAGGAAACCGGGGACGTCGACGAAGGTCAGGACCGGGACGTTGAACGCGTCGCACGTGCGCACGAACCGCGCCGCCTTCTCGCTGGCGGTGATGTCGAGGCAACCGGCGAACTGCATCGGCTGGTTGGCGACGATCCCGACCGCACGCCCCTCGACCCGGCCGAACCCGGTGAGGATGTTCGGCGCGAAGAGAGCCTGCGTCTCGAAGAACTCGGCGTCGTCCAGGACGTGTTCGACGACCGTGTGCATGTCGTAGGGCTGGTTGGCGCTGTCGGGGACGAGGGTGTCCAGCTCCAAGTCCTCGCCGGTGACCGAGAGTTCGGCCTCCTCGGGGTAACTCGGCGGCTCGGAGAGGTTGTTGGAGGGGAGGTAGGACAGCAGCTGCTTGACGTACTCGACCGCGTCCTTCTCGTCCCCGGCCATGTGATGGGCCACGCCCGAAACGGAGTTGTGGGTGCGCGCGCCGCCCAGCTCCTCGAAACCGACGTCCTCGCCGGTGACCGTCTTGATGACGTCGGGACCGGTGATGAACATGTGCGAGGTCTGGTCGACCATCACCGTGAAATCGGTGATCGCCGGAGAGTAGACGGCGCCGCCCGCGCAGGGCCCGACGACCAGGCTGATCTGCGGAATCACCCCGGACGCATGGGTGTTGCGGCGGAAGATCTCCCCGTACGCGCCCAGCGAGGCGACCCCCTCCTGGATGCGCGCGCCGCCGGAGTCGTTGATGCCGATCACCGGGCAGCCCGTCTTGAGGGCGAAGTCCATGACCTTGGCGATCTTCTGACCGTACGTCTCGCCGAGCGCCCCGCCGAAGACGGTGAAGTCCTGCGAGAACACGGCGACCGGACGGCCGTCGACCGTGCCGTAACCGGTCACCACACCGTCCCCGTACGGCCGGTTGTGCTCCAGCCCGAAGTTGCTGGAGCGGTGCCGGGCGAACTCGTCCAGCTCCACGAACGACCCCTCGTCCAACAGGAGTTGGATCCGCTCACGGGCCGTCAGCTTCCCCTTGGCGTGCTGCTTCTCGACCGCGCGCTCGGAACCCGCGTGGGTCGCCTCCTGGACACGGCGCTGGAGGTCGGCCAGCTTCCCCGCGGTGGTGCGTACGTCGGTCTCGTGACGCTCTTCCGGCTCGGACATCGGGATGCGGCTCCCTGCCTGCTCAAAAGGGGGGACGGTTACTTGCCCGTAGCGTAGTAGGGGGCGTAGGGGTCGGCAGTGCGGCGTGCGCCACATCCGGCACCCCTTGGGAGGCTCGCGCCGGATCTAGGGTGGCGCGTATGACTTCAGACGCAGGCCGCTGGTCCGACCTCGACCGCCCGCCCCTCAACGCGAGCGCCCTGCGCCGCGCCCTCCTGCGCGAAGGCGGCCTCTGGCGCGACGTACGACTGGTGCAGCGCACCGGCTCCACCAACTCCGACCTCGTCGCCGCCGAGCCGGGCACCCCCGAGGGCACCGTCCTCGTCGCCGAGGAGCAGTCCGCCGGCCGGGGCCGCCTCGACCGCCGCTGGTCCGCGCCCCCGCGCTCGGGCCTGTTCTTCTCCGTCCTGCTGCGCCCGGCGGACGTGCCGGTCGCCCGCTGGGGCTGGCTCCCCCTCCTCACCGGCGTCGCCGTCGCGACCGGCCTCTCCCGCGCGGCGGGCGTCGACACCGCCCTGAAGTGGCCGAACGACCTGTTGGTGCAGGTCAAGGGCGAGGAGCGGAAGGCCGGCGGCATCCTCGCGGAGCGCGCGGGTGCGGACGCCGTGGTGATCGGCGTCGGCATCAACGTCACACTCAAGGAGGACGAACTCCCCGTCCCCCAGGCCGGATCGCTCGCGCTCGCGGGGGCGATCAGCACCGACCGCGATCCGCTGCTGCGGGCCGTGCTGCGCTCGCTGGAGGAGTGGTACGGGCGGTGGCGCGAGGCTCAGGGCGATCCCCTGGGGAGCGGGCTGCAAGAGACGTACGCGGCCGGGTGCGCGACGCTCGGGCGGACCGTGCGGGCCGAGCTGCCGGGGGAGCGGGCGGTCGTCGGGGAGGCGGTCGCGGTCGACGGGGACGGGCGGCTGGTGCTGGCGACGGCGGAGGGGGTCAGGGAACCCGTAGGGGCCGGGGACATCGTCCATCTGCGGCCCGCGTGAATCCGTAAGGGGACCCCTAAGGGAATCGCCAGGGGACCCGTACCGGAATCCGCGGGGGCCCGTAGGGGGTGACCGGGGCGGAGTTCCGCTCTCGGAGTGAGCTACCGCACATCTGCCGTAAAGTTGACCCCGGTCGATACCTGACCGTGGCAGACCGGAAAGGCAGCAGGCGTGACCGTCGACGACACCGGCTCAGGCGTGGGCGCGGACGCCGCCGACTCCGGCGAGGACCCCCTCGCCCTGCGCCTCGAAGGCCTGATCCTGGGCGCCGAGCGCCGCTACACCCCCTTCCAGGCGGCCCGCAGCGCCGGGGTCTCCATGGAGCTGGCGTCCCGGTTCTGGCGCGCGATGGGCTTCGCCGACATCGGGCAGGCCAGGGCGCTCACCGAGGCGGACGTCCTCGCGCTGCGCCGGCTCGCCGGTCTCGTCGAGTCCGGGCTGCTCAGCGAGGCCATGGCCGTCCAGGTCGCCCGCTCGACCGGGCAGACCACCGCCCGGCTGGCCGAATGGCAGATCGACTCTTTCCTGGAGGGCCTGACCGAGCCGCCCGAGCCCGGTATGACCCGCACCGAGGTCACCTATCCCATCGTCGAACTCCTCCTCCCCGAGCTGGAGGAGTTCCTCGTCTACGTCTGGCGCCGGCAGCTCGCCGCCTCCGCCGGCCGGGTCGTGCAGACGGCCGACGACGAGGAGATGGTCGACCGCCGCCTCACCGTCGGTTTCGCCGACCTCGTCGGCTTCACCCGCCTCACCCGCCGCATGGAGGAGGAGGAGCTCGGCGAACTCGTCGAGGCCTTCGAGACCACCGCCGCCGACCTCGTCGCCGCGCACGGCGGCCGGCTCATCAAGACCCTCGGCGACGAGGTCCTCTACGCCGCCGACGACGCCGGCACCGCCGCCGAGATCGGGCTGCGGCTCATCGAGACGATGGCGAACGACGAGACGATGCCGGAACTCCGGGTCGGCATGGCGTTCGGGACCGTCACCACCCGGATGGGCGACGTGTTCGGCACGACCGTCAACCTCGCCTCCCGCCTCACCTCGATAGCGCCCCGGGACGCGGTCCTCGTCGACAGCGCCTTCGCGGAGGACCTGATCCGCTCCGGCGACGCGCCCGCCTCGGAGGCACAGGCCGCGGAGGATGCGGCGGCTGCGGAGAAGGCGGGGGAGGAGCCGCCGGTGTACCGCTTCGCACTCCGGCCGATGTGGCAGCGGCCGGTGCGGGGGTTGGGGGTTGTGGAGCCTTGGTTGCTGACTCGGCGGGAGCCGGTGGAGGGGGTGGAGTAGGGGGGTGGGGGGTGGAGCTTTCGGGGGCGGGTCCCTGAGGGGCGGTCCCCTAAGGGGAGGGTTCCTGAGGGGCGGTCCCTTAGGGGGAGGGTTTCTCGGGGGCGTCCCTTAAGGGGAGGGGCGCTAGGGGAGATGGCCCTAGGGGACGGGGCCTTAAGGGGCGGGTCCCTAAGGGACGTGACCTTAAGGGAATGGGGCCCTAGGGGGAGGGGCCTTAAGGGGCGGTCCCTTAAGGGGTGTCGCTGTCGAGGGGGGTGTCCAGGCAGAGGGCGATGAGCGGTATGCACAGGCCCGCGTCGGGGGTGGACGGGGTGGCGGCCGGTGGGGAGGGTGCGGGGCGGGGGTGTATGCGTACGGGGGTCGGGGACGGGGTGTGCGGTTTGGGGGTGTCGTAGGTGGGGGCGGGGCTTGGGGAGGTCCGGGCTCCTGGAGGGGGTGAGGTGGGGGTGCCGTCCCTAGGGGGGCTGCCGGACGTCGGTGTCGTCAGGGGCGTACCCGTAGGGGCCGTCGTCGTATGCGTCTCAGTCGTGCCGTGTCCCTCGCCGCCGCTCACCGTCGCCTCGCCCGCCGCCCCCTGCGTCGCGAGGCCGCTCACCTCCGGTGTGCTCGCGCCTGCGCGGGGCTCGGCGATCGCTCTGTTGCTGCCCATGTCGGGGGCCAGCCGTACGAGGCTCAGCACCCCCGCCGCGACGGCCAGGCCGCCCGCCGCGAACAGCAGTTTCCGGGGGCGGGGCCGGCGGTGGCGTCCGCGCGGGCGGCCGTAGCCTCCGCGTCCCGCCGGCGTGCCGGTGTCGTCCGTGTCCCCGATGTCTCCGCTCATGTCCCTCCCGGTGGCGGCGGCACGCACGCTATGCGGCGGTGGGGGTGGTGCAGGGGGAGTCCGGCGGGAAGTCACTCGAACGGGTGCAGGGGGTGGGGTGTCGCCGGTCTTTTCCCGGAGGGGGAGGTACTGCGATGATCGGGCTCAGATGGTTGTTAACCGACGTTAACTTGGAGGGTGCTGTGAGCGGCGAGGGGAAGTTGGGCGCGGGAAGGGTGGGGGCGGGGATGGTTGGCGAGGGGGCGTCTGGCGAGGGGGTGGTTGGAGAGAGGGTGTCCGGCGGGGGGGCGGTCGATGAGGGGGCGGTCGATGAGGGGACGTCCGGCGAGGCGCCGGCCGGTGAGGAGCGGTTCGGGGTGGATGGGTTTGTTGTGGTTCGGCGGCATGCGGGCGGGCGTGTTGCCGAGCTGGCGCTTGATCGGCCCAAGGCGATGAACGCCGTGTCGACGGACATGGCCCGCGCGATCTCCGCGGCCTGCGCGGCGCTGGCCGCGGATCCCGGGGTGCGGGTGACCGTCCTGACCTCGACCCATGAGCGGGCGTTCTGCGTCGGCGCGGACCTCAAGGAGCGGAACTCCTTCACCGACGCGGAGCTGCTGCGGCAGCGGCCGGTGGCGCGGGGCGCGTACACGAGCGTCCTCGAACTCCCGATGCCGGCCGTCGCCGCCGTGCACGGCTTCGCGCTCGGCGGGGGCTTCGAGCTGGCCCTGTCCTGCGACGTGATCGTCGCGGATGGGACCGCTGTCGTGGGGCTGCCGGAGGTGTCGGTGGGCGTGATCCCCGGGGGCGGCGGGACTCAGCTGCTCCCTCGCCGGGTGGGCGCGGCCCGCGCGGCCGAGCTGGTCTTCTCGGCACGGCGCGTGGAGGCCGTCGAGGCAAGGGAGTTGGGGCTGGTGGACGTACTGGCGGAGGGGGCCGACGCACGCGAGGCCGCACTGGAACTGGCGGCCCAGATCGCGACGAACTCCCCGGTGGGCCTGCGCGCGGCCAAGCGGGCGCTGCGACTGGGGCAGGGGCTGGACCTGCGGGCGGGTCTTGAGGTGGAGGACGCGGCTTGGCGGGCAGTGGCGTTCTCGGGGGACCGGGCGGAGGGGGTACGGGCGTTTAACGAGAAGCGGCGGCCGGAGTGGCCGGGGGAGTAGGGGGGGCTGCTTTGGGGAGGGGGTGGCGCTTCGGGGCTGAGCTGGGGTTCGCGGTGCCGGGACACTGCCCGTAGGGCCCCTAGGGGAGCGGCCTCGGGGCTCGCGGGCTCGCGGTGGTCGTCGCCGTGCCCGGAACTTCCAGGGGCGGTGTCCGGAGTCGGAGGGTAGTGCTTGCGGCTCGCGCGCTGGCGTTGCGCTTCGGGCGCGTGCCCTCCAGCCTCGTCGCCCCGGGGGGGGCAGCCTTGCTTGCGGCCACCGGCCACCAGCCCCGGCGACGGAGTCGTACCCATCAGCCCCCTAGGGGCAGGACTCTCGGGCTCCCGGCGTCGGCGGCGTATCCGTAAGGCCCCTAGGGGGCGCCCCCCTCACCCCCCACTCGGACCGCCCCCCACCCCCTTTCGCCCCAAATATCCCTAGCCTGAAGTAATGGGCGACGACAGGCAGCTCGCGGCGGTGGTGGCGGTGGCGCAGGGGATGGCGGCGGCGCGTACGCCTCGGGAGTCCTGGCGGGCGGCGGCGCAGGGGGCCTGTCGGGCGTTGGACGGGACCTTTGCCGCGCTGTCGGTGTGGGAGCGGGGGCTGGGGCGGCTGAAGGTGCTGGTCAATGTGGGGGAGCGGGCCGTCGATGAGGAGGAGTTTCCCGAGCGGGAGGCCTATCCCGTGCACCAGTTCCCGGAGATCGCCGAGTTCCTGCACGAGCGCTGGGTCACCGGCGGCGAGCCCAACGCCTGGGTGGAGACCGCCGAGGGGCCCACGACCGGCCACCCCGGGTACGTCCACCAGCGGGTGGCCGCGCTGCGCCGCAGAGGGCGCGGCTCCTGCGTGGTCGCCCCCATCGTGCTGCACGGCCGGGCATGGGGCGAGCTGTACGTCGCGCGCTCGGCCCGGCTGCCCCTCTTCGAACGCGCCGACGCCGACTTCGCGACCGTACTCGCCTCCGTCGTCGCCGCCGGTCTCGCCCAGACCGAGCGGCTGGAGGAGGCCCGGCGGCTGGCCTTCACCGACGCGCTGACCGGGCTCGCCAACCGGCGTGCCGTCGACGTACGCCTCGACGAGGCGATCGAGCGGCATCGGCTGGAGGGGGTGGTCGTGAGTCTCGTCGTGTGCGATCTCAATGGGCTCAAGCGGGTCAACGACACTCGGGGACATGCCGTAGGGGACCGGCTGCTGGAACGGTTCGGGTCCGTGCTGTCGCTGTGCGGCGCCATGCTGCCGGGGGCGCTGGCGGCGCGGCTGGGCGGGGACGAGTTCTGTCTGCTGGCGGTGGGGCCGGCGGCGGACGAGGTGGTCGGGGTCGCCGCCGAACTGTGCCGCCGGGCGGCCGAGTTGGAGCTGGGGGAGGGGGTGGCCTGCGGGGTCGCCTCCACCGCCGACCCCATCGGCCCCATCCGCACGGCCCGCCGCCTCTTCCGCCTGGCCGACGCCGCCCAGTACCGGGCGAAGGCCGTACGGGCGGCGCTGCCGGTGGTCGCGGGGAGGGAGGGGCCGGAGGACCCGGTGGTGCGGCTTGCCGACACGGCGGCGACGGCGGAGGCAGGGGAGGCAGCGGAGGCGGAGGGCGGCGGAGAACGGCGAAGCTTCAGGGGGCGGAACCCTTAGGTGCCTTAGGTGCCTTAGGTGCCTTAGGTGCCCTAGGTGCCCTAGGTGCTCTGGGTCCCCTAGGGCCCGCAGATCCCCTAGGGGCCCTAGATCCCTTAGGGCCCCCACCCCCCGGTAAGCCCCCCACCCCCACCCCGGTAGTGACATCCACCTCTTCACTGCGTACGCTCCTGAATATGGATATGCACACTGTGGTGTTGGGGACCTCCGGAGTCACCGCTGCCGACGTCCTCGCCGTCGCCCGCGGCGGAGCCCGGATCGAGCTCGCGGCGGAGGCGGTCACGGCGCTCGCCGCCGCGCGGGAGATCGTGGACGCGCTGGCCGCCAAACCGGAGCCGGTCTACGGCGTCTCCACCGGCTTCGGCGCCCTCGCCACCCGGCATATCAGCGAGGAACTGCGCGCCCAGCTCCAGCGCAACATCGTCCGCTCGCACGCCGCCGGCATGGGCCCCCGGGTCGAGCGCGAGGTCGTCCGCGCGCTGATGTTCCTGCGGCTGAAGACGGTCTGCTCGGGCCACACCGGAGTCCGCCCCGAGGTCGCGCGGACCATGGCGGACATCCTGAACGCCGGCATCACCCCCGTCGTGCACGAGTACGGCTCCCTCGGCTGCTCCGGCGACCTCGCCCCCCTCTCGCACTGCGCCCTGACCCTCATGGGCGAGGGCGACGCGGAGGGCCCCGACGGCGTCGTACGGCCGGCCGGTGAGCTGCTCGCCGCGCACGGGATCGCCCCCGTCGAGCTGCGCGAGAAGGAAGGGCTCGCCCTCCTCAACGGGACCGACGGCATGCTCGGGATGCTGCTCATGGCGCTCGCCGACCTCGACGCGCTGTACAAGGCCGCCGACGTCACCGCCGCCCTCTCGCTGGAGGCGCTGCTCGGCACGGACAAGGTCCTCGCGCCCGAGCTGCACGCGATCCGCCCGCACCCGGGACAGGCCGCGTCGGCCGCCAACATGCTTGCCGTGCTGGCCGGTTCGGGGCTGACCGGGCACCACCAGGACGACGCGCCGCGCGTCCAGGACGCCTACTCGGTGCGCTGCGCCCCGCAGGTCGCCGGCGCCGGACGGGACACCCTCGCGTACGCCCGGCTGGTCGCGGAACGGGAGTTGGCCGCCGCCGTCGACAACCCGGTTGTGCTGCCGGACGGTCGGGTCGAGTCCAACGGCAACTTCCATGGCGCGCCCGTCGCTTACGTCCTCGACTTCCTCGCGATCGCCGCCGCCGACCTCGCCTCCATCGCCGAGCGGCGCACCGACCGCCTCCTCGACAAGAACCGCAGCCACGGGCTGCCGCCGTTCCTCGCGGACGACGCCGGCGTCGACTCCGGCCTGATGATCGCCCAGTACACGCAGGCCGCGCTGGTCAGCGAGTTGAAGCGGCTCGCCGTGCCGGCCTCCGTGGACTCGATCCCGTCCTCCGCGATGCAGGAGGACCACGTGTCGATGGGCTGGTCGGCCGCGCGCAAGCTGCGCACCGCCGTCGCGAATCTCAACCGGGTGCTGGCAGTTGAGCTGTACGCCGCCACGCGGGGGGTGGAGCTGCGCGAGGGGCTGACCCCGGCGCCCGCGACCCGTGCCGTCATCAACTCCTTGCGCGCGGCGGGAGTTGAGGGTCCCGGGCCCGACCGGTTCCTCGCGCCCGACCTCGCCGCGGCCGACGCGTTCGTACGGGACGGCTCGCTGCTCGCCGCCGTGGAGGGCGTCACCGGGCCGCTGCGATAAAACGCCGTCGCGGAAGAAGCAGAGGGCCCCTGTACGTCAACCAGGGGCCCTCTTGCGTTACTTGAGCTTGGCCAGCTGAGCCTGGATCACCGCGGCCGGGACCTCCGGCATCTTGCCGTCGGTCGCGAACGCCGCGAAGTTGACCGTGTAGAACGTGGCGACGGTGTTGCCCTTGCGGATCACCTCGCCGTGGACGGTGGCCGTGCCCTCGCCGTCCAGGTCCACGGTCTCGACGAAGGCGAGCGCCTCGTCGCCGCCGCCGGTGCCCTGCTCGGCCGCGACCTTGGTGACCTTGGTGGTCTCGCCGTCGCTGGTCCCGCTGTAGCCGGTGGCGCAGGCGGCGATGCCGTCGGAGACCGCCTTCATGGCCTGCCGCGCGCCGTCGCCGTCGTAGGAGGACAGGCCCACGAAGGTGCGGGTGATGTTCATGATGTCCTCGGCGCTGATGTCGTCGAGGCTCTTCCCGGCGGCCGGGGCCTTCTCCTCGCCGAAGCCGGTGCTGGCGTGCGCGGTGGTGTCGCCCGGCGGCAGCCCGCCGCTGGCCCAGACGAGCGGCTCGCACACGGCCTTGTCGACCTTCACCTCGGACTTGCTCTGCGGCATCAGCTCGGGGTCGGCCGTGGCCTTGTACCCCGGGACGTCCCCCGTCGCCACCAGCAGCTTCTTCAGCTCCGCGGTGGTCGCGGCCTTCGCCGCGGGCGTCGCGGAGGCGCTCGGCGCCGCCTTGTCGGACGCCTTCGTGCTGTCGGACCCGGACTCGGACCCGCACCCCGTGATCGAACCGAGCGCCAGCGCGCTCGCGGCGGCCGTCAGGGACAGCCGCACCCCCCAAGATCTGTTCATGACAGGAACTATGAAGTTTTCGTCAAAGGAAAGTCAATTTGTTTCAAAAGTCGAGACGTTCCCGGCGAATGGAGTACAAAACAAACCCCGCGCCCAGCGCCAGTGAGAGGCTGCCGCCGATGACATAGGGGGTGGTGTCGAAGCTGCCGGTGTCGGCGAGCTGGGTGTCGTCCAGTGCGGCGCTCTCGGTGACGGTGGCCGTCGAATCGGCCAGGGTCACCGCCCTGGCCTGCACGGACGTCGTAGGCGCCGCCTGTGTCGCGTTCGCGGACGGGACGAACCACAGGGCGCACAGGAGTGTCCCGGCGGCGGTGGCGGTCAGCAGTGGACGGCGAGCGGATGACACGGAATATCGATCCCCTTGTGGCGCTTACGAGTTGGCCGTGCGCCGATGGTAGTGAAGGCGCGGGTCACGGGAAAGTCACGGGAGCCGTGCGGAGCCGGCCGGGCAGTGTGACCATCGGAGGAAGCAGGTGGTTTGTTCCGATTGGGACGTGGTGTGGCCCACACATGAACATGGTGTGGAACGGCTCAGGGCGCCCGTAGCGTTGATGGTGGGTAGGGCGAGCAATTCGGCAACGTATGGAGAAGCGAGTGATAGCGAACAGTAAGCGGCGCCGGGGTCTCATGGCCGCGTCCGCACTGCTCGGTGGGGTGCTGGTGCTCTCCGCGTGTTCCGGCGGCGACGACAAAGCCTCCGGCGGCGGGAACGACACCTCGCAGGCCAAGGCCGACGAGGCGGCGGCCCAGAAGGCGTCGGTCGCCGACATCAAGATCACCCCCGCGGACGGCTCCGACAACGCCTCCATCAACAACTCCGGGATCGTCACCGTCGCCAAGGGCACCCTCAGCGCCGTGACGGTCACCACGGCCGACGGGGCGGCCGTCAAGGGCGCGCTGTCCGCCGACAAGACCACGTGGAAGCCCAGCGAGCAGCTGGAGCGCTCGACGACGTACAAGATCGCCGCCGAGGCCGCCGACTCCGACGGCCGGGTCGCCCACGAGAACGCCTCCTTCACGACCGTCTCGCCGAGCAACAGCTTCATCGGCAACTTCACCCCCGAGAACGGGTCCACGGTCGGCGTGGGCATGCCGGTGTCGATCAACTTCAACAAGGCGATCACGAACAAGGCGGCCGTCCAGAAGGGCATCAGCGTCTCCTCCAGCACCGGCCAGGAGGTCGTCGGCCACTGGTTCAGCGCCAACCGCATCGACTTCCGCCCCGAGCAGTACTGGACGGAGAACTCGACGGTCACGCTGAAGCTGAACCTCGACGGCGTCGAGGGCGCGGCCGGGGTCGTCGGCGTCCAGCAGAAGACCGTCACGTTCAAGGTCGGCCGCAACCAGGTCAGTTACGTCGACGCGAAGACCAAGCAGATGAAGGTCACGCAGGACGGCAAGACGATCCGGACGATCCCGATCTCCGCCGGCTCCCCGGACAACAAGACGTACGAGGGCATCATGGTGATGTCCGAGAAGTTCAAGGAGACGCGCATGAACGGCGCGACCGTGGGCTTCACCGACGACGACGGCAAGGGCGAGTACGACATCAAGGACGTCCCCCACGCCATCCGCCTCACCAGCTCCGGCACGTTCATCCACGGCAACTACTGGGGCGCCAAGTCCATCTTCGGCAGCGTGAACACCAGCCACGGCTGCGTGGGCCTGTCCGACACCAAGGGCGCGGACGACGCCGGGACGGCCGGGTACTGGTTCTACACCAACTCGATCGTCGGTGACGTGGTCGTGGTGCAGAACACCGGCGACAAGACCGTCGCCGCCGACAACGGGCTCAATGGCTGGAACCTCAACTGGGCCGACTGGAAGGCCGGTTCGGCCGTCTGAGTCTTTCTGAATCCATAGGCTTCTCCCAGCTCTCCGGTGCCGCCCCCAGGGGCGGCACCGGTGTTTCCGGGCCCGTGCACAGCCTTCTCATGCTGCTCTTATGCAGGGCTTATCGAGTCATCACAAGCCGTACCTAGCTTGCGGCGCATGTTCTTCACCTACCTGAGGCGCGAGCTGCGCCGCCGCAGAAAAGCGGCCCTCGTCGTCGCCTCCGGCCTCGCGCTGGGCATCGCGCTGGTCATCGTGGTCAACTCCGTG
Source organism: Streptomyces sp. AMJ-169 (assembly GCF_055597585.1). NCBI lineage: Bacteria > Bacillati > Actinomycetota > Actinomycetes > Kitasatosporales > Streptomycetaceae > Streptomyces > Streptomyces sp. AMJ-169. Next base: position 377,774 of record NZ_JBVLTJ010000005.1, on the reverse strand, counting down.
TCGTCCGGCATGGGGAAGGCCCAGGACAAGGTCCTCCAGTCGCTCTACGGCCTCGGGACCGACATGACCGTCACCAAGGCGGCCGAGGCGAACTCGACCGGCGCCCAGCGCCCCCGCTTCCAGTTCGACGCGCAGGACAGCGGCTCCACCGGCTCCCAGAGCAGCGACATCGTCATGGTGCGCGGCTTCCAGACGCTGGCGACCTCGACGGTGACGCAGGTCGGCAAGCAGGGCGGGGTCGCCGCGGCGGTCGGCGGGCTCAGCCTCCAAGTCGTCAAGGTGGACGGGCAGTTCACGCGGGGGCAGTTCCAGCAGAACGGCACCGGCGGTACGGGTGAGGGCGGCGGCCGGGGTGGCATGGGCGGCCAGCCGCAGGGTGAAGTCCGGGGCGGCGGCGCCGACTTCGACGTCAACAACTACTCCGTCTTCGGAACGGACGTCGCACAGCCGGAACTTGGCCCCCTGACCTCCTCGAAGATCACCAGCGGGCGGACCTTCAAGACGACCGAGACCGACGCCAAGGTCGCCGTCGTCGACTCCGCCTACGCCAAGGAGAAGTCCCTCAAGGTCGGCTCCGAACTCACCGTCAAAACGGTCAAGTTCGAGGTCATCGGCATCGCCACGGCCGACAGCGGCGACTCCGCCGCCAACGTCTACATCCCGCTTACCCAGGCCCAGACCCTCGGCGACGCCAAGGGCAAGGTCACCACGATCTACGTCAAGGCGACCGACTCCCAGAAGATCGACACCGTCAAGTCGGCCATCCAGAAGAACATCTCGGGTACGACCGTGACGACCTCCGCCGACCTCGCGGACACCGTCTCCGGCTCCCTCTCCACGGCCTCTTCGCTCGCCACCGACGTCGGTAAGTGGCTGTCGGTCGCGGTCCTCATCGCCGCGTTCCTCGTCGCCGGACTGCTCACCTCCTCGGCCGTCTCGCGCCGGGTCCGTGAGTTCGGCACGCTGAAGGCGCTGGGCTGGAAGTCGGGCCGGGTCACCCGGCAGGTCATCGGCGAGGCGATGGTGAACGGCCTGCTCGGCGGCGCCCTCGGCATCGCGCTCGGCCTCGCGGGCGCGTACGCGGTGACGGCCGTCAGCCCCACGCTGGACGCCCAGGTGGGCGGCGGTAATGGGGGCGGCGGCTTCGGCGGCGGAGGCGGCGGGGGTGGCTTCGGCGGCGGTGGCGGCGGCGGTGGCCGTGCGGCCCGGACGCTGGAGGTCGCGCTGACCGCGCCGGTGAGCGTGTCGACGGTCGCGCTGGCGGTGGGGCTCGCGGTGGCCGGCGGGCTGATCGCGGGGGCGTTCGGCGGGTGGCGCGCGTCGCGGCTGCGGCCCGCGGACGCGCTGCGGCGGGTGGAGTAGCGGCGCGGCAAGTCACCTTCGCCGCACGGCGATTCGAGCGGCGGCGCGGCAAATCCCCTGGCAGTGCAGCAAGTTGAGCGGCGGCGCGGCAAATCCCCTAGCGGCGCCCCAGCGGGCTGCCTTCGCGGCAGGCGAGCCGAACAGGCGGCGGCGTCAGGTCGCCGGGCGGCGCGTCGGGCCGTGCGACAGATCGTCGTGCCGCTGCCGAGCCCGCCCGGGTTGCCCCCGCGGCACGCCACCTCATGCGACCGCGTGGCAACTCACCCAGCAGCACATCAAGTTGAGCAACCCCCTTCCCAGGAGCCCCCGATGTACGAACTCACCGGCGTCACCAAGCGCTACACCCGCGGCAAGGAAGCCGTACTCGCCCTCGACGGCGTCGACTTGACCATCCCCGACGGCGACCGGCTGGTCATCCAGGGCCCCACGGGCGGCGGCAAGTCCACGCTGCTCCAGATGCTCGGCGGGCTCGACCGGCCGACCGGCGGCCAAGTCGTCCTGGACGGCACCGACTTGGCGCAGCTCTCCGAGTCCCGGCTGACGAAGGTCCGCAGCGAGAACATCGGCTTCGTCTTCCAGTCCTTCAACCTGATCCCGACCCTGACCGCCCAGGAGAACGTGGAGACGGCCCTCGTACCGCTCGGCGTCAAGCCGAAGGAGCGCCGCGAACGGGCCGCCGAGGCGCTCGACTCCGTAGGGCTGGGCGAGCGGTTGGGGCACCTCCCCTCGGAGATGTCCGGCGGCCAGCAGCAACGCGTCGCCATCGCACGGGCGTTGGTGAAGCGGCCCAAGGTCCTCCTCGCCGACGAACCCACCGGCAACCTCGACGAGAGCATGCGCGACGAGATCATGAACGTCCTCGACAGCCTCTGGAAGGAACACGGGCTGACCTTCATCATGGTCACCCACGACTCGGCACTGGCGAAGAAGGCCCCGAGGGTGGCGACGATCCGCAAGGGACGGATCACGGTGAAGGAGAACGCGGCGTCCTGAGTCATGTCATGGAGACGCCGGGGTTCCTCAAGGAGCCTCGGCTCTCACCCGCGCCGCGTCCACCCCCCAGCTCGCCAGCAGCCGCAGCCCCTCCGCGCTCGCCGAACCCGGCTCCGCGTGATACGCGACCATCGTCTGGTCACAGTCCCCGGGCAGCACGAACCCCTCGTACGACAGAGCGAGTTCACCCACCAGCGGATGCCGCAGCCGCTTCACCCCGTACGTCTTCTCCTTCACGTCGTGCGTCGCCCACAGCCGCCTGAACTCCTCGCTCTTGACGGAGAGTTCACCGACCAGCGCGGCCAGCCGGGGGTCGTCGGGATAGCGGCCGGCCTCCATGCGCAGCGTGCACACGATGTCGATCGCCTTCTGCTCCCAGTCGACGTACAGCTTGCGGTAGCCGGGGTCGAGGAAGACCAGCCGCGCCCAGGTGCGCTCGGCGGGCTCGACGCGGGACCAGTCGCCGAAGACGGCGGCGGCCATCGGGTTCCAGGCGAGGATCTCGGTGCAGCGGCCGACGACGTACGCGGGCACGTTCTCCATCGCGTGCAGCAGCTGCCGCACCGAGGGGCGGGCCTGCGGGGCGCACACGGCCGTCTTCTTCTTGCGCTGCTGCTTCGGCTTCGCGAGGTGCGTGAGATGCGCGTGCTCGGCGTCGTTCAGGCGCAGCGCGCGGGCGATGGAGTCGAGGATCTCCGCCGACACGTTCCGGCCGTTGCCCTGTTCGAGCCGGGTGTAGTACGCCACCGACACCCCGGCCAGCTGCGCCAGCTCCTCGCGCCGCAGCCCCGGCACCCTGCGGCGGTGCCCGTACGCCGGCAGCCCGACGTCCTCCGGCTGCAACCGGGCCCGCCGGGTGCGCAGGAACTCGCTCAGTTCGGCCCGGGGGTCCAGACCAGCGCTCTCAGCCTCCATACACCCAGTATGGGCGGACACGTGCCGTCGTACGTCCGGCAGCCTGTCCCCGCCAGTGGTACGCACGGCATACGTACGCATAAGCGTGGTCTGGGTGGGAGTGCCGCAGAGTGTCACTCTGGTGAGGTGCCCGGCCGGAAGGCAGGCCGGGACGCCACTGCACGACTAGGAGAACCACGGCATGACCATCGTCGCCGCGTACGCCGCCCCCGCTCCCAAGGCGCCGCTCGAACGCACCACCATCGAGCGCCGCGAGGTCGGCGAGTTCGACGTGCTGATCGACATCAAGTTCGCCGGAATCTGTCACTCCGACATCCACCAGGTCAACGAGGGCTGGGGTCAGGCCAGCTTCCCGATGGTCCCGGGGCACGAGATCGCCGGTGTCGTCGCCGAGGTCGGGTCCGGGGTCACCAAGTTCCAGGTCGGCGACCGCGTCGGCGTCGGCTGCATGGTCGACTCCTGCCGCGAGTGCGACAACTGCAAGGCCGGTAACGAGCAGCACTGCGTGCAGGGCAACGTCCCCACGTACAACGGCGTCGGCAAGGACGGCAAGCCCACCTACGGCGGCTACTCCGAGTCGGTCGTCGTCGACGAGAACTACACCGTCCGCATCCCCGACGGGCTCGCCCTCGACATCGCCGCGCCGCTGCTGTGCGCCGGCATCACCACCTACTCCCCGCTGAAGCACTGGGGCACGGGCCCCGGCAAGAAGGTCGCCGTCCTCGGCCTCGGCGGGCTCGGCCACATGGGCGTCAAGATCGCGCACGCGCTCGGCGCCGAGGTGACCGTCCTGTCGCAGTCGCTGCGCAAGAAGGACGACGGGCTGAAGCTGGGCGCCGACCACTACTACGCGACCAGCGACCCGGAGACCTTCCAGGAGCTGGCCGGCAGCTTCGACCTCATCCTCTCGACGGTGTCCGTGCCGCTGGACCTCAGCGCGTACATCAGCCTCCTCAAGACCGGCGGCGCGCTCGTCAACGTCGGCGCCCCCGAGGAGCCCGTCTCCATCAACCTCTTCTCCCTCATCTCCGGCAACAAGGTCCTCGCCGGCTCCATGATCGGCGGCATCGCCGAGACCCAGGAGATGCTGGACTTCTGCGCCGAGCACGGGCTGGGCGCGGAGATCGAGCTGATCGGGGCGGGGGAGATCAATCAGGCGTACGACCGGGTGATCGGCAGTGATGTGCGGTACCGGTTCGTGATCGACGCGGCGACCATCTGAGTCGTACGAACAAGCCCCCTTGCGCTGAAGAATGCGCAGGGGGGTTCGTCAGTTCCGCCTCCCCAGCAGCCACAGCAGATAAGGCCCCCCGACCAGCGCCGTCAGCGCGCCCACCGGGATCTCCAGGGGCGGTACCAGCGTGCGGGCGACCAGGTCCGCGGCGACCAGGACCACCGCCCCCGTCAGCCCCGACGCCACCAGCGGCAGCTGAGGTGTCCGGGTCAGCCGTCGCGCCAGCTGCGGGGACGTCAGGGCGACGAAGCCGATCGGGCCGGCGGCGCCCGTCGCGGCGGCGGCCAGGACGACGCCCAGGAAGGTCAGGCCCAGGCGTACCCGGTCGACCCGTACGCCCAGACCCGCCGCCGTCTCCGGGTCCAGGCCCATCGGGCGGGCCGCCCGGCTCGCCCAGACCAGCGCCGGGAGGGACAGCAGCAGGACGATCGAGAGGGGCCGCGCCTGCTCCCAGCCGCGCCCGTTGAGGCTCCCGGTGAGCCACAGCTTCAGCTGCTCGGCCGCGTCCAACTCGCTGTCCGCCAGATAGAGTTGGACGATCGCCGAGAGCGCCACCCCGATGCCCACCCCGGTCAGCACGAACCGGTTCGGCTGCATCCCGTGCCGCCAGGCGAGGACGTACACCAGCGCCGCCGCCGCGAGCCCGCCCAGTACGGAGACCGCGGGCATGGCCGAGGGCGCCGAGACCGTACCGGTGGCCAGCGCGGCGACCGTCGCGGCGGCGGCGCCGTGCCCGACGCCGATCACGTCCGGGCTGGCCAGCGGATTGCGGGTGACCGTCTGGATCAGCGCCCCCGAGATCCCCAGCGCGAGGCCCACCAGCGCCCCGACCACGATCCGGGGCACCCGCAGCTCCCCCACGACCAGGTCATAGGGGCCCGGCTCACCGCGCAGCGTGTGCCACACGTCCCCGGGCGACACCACCGTCTGGCCCAGACAGGCCGACGCCAGCATCGCCCCCGCCAGCAGCACCACCAGCACCCCGGCGACGGCCACCGAACGCCGGTGCACCACCACGGAGACGCGCGCGGTCGGTCGTACGACCATGCTCATGCGGCCGTCCCCTTCCGGCGGACCAGCGCGACCAGGACCGGGACGCCGACCAGGGCCGTCATCACACCGGCCGGGACCTCCGCCGGGGCGCGCACCACGCGGCCCGCGACGTCGGCGAGGACCAGGAGAGCGGCGCCCAGGAGCGCCGACAGGGGCAGGATCACGCGATAGCCGCCCCGCACCAGCCGCCGCGCCACGTGGGGGACCACCAGACCTACGAACACGATCGGCCCCGCAGCCGCCACCGCGGCCGCCGTCAGCAGCGTCGCGCCGAGCGCGGCGGCCAGCCGTACCCGCCGCACATGGTGACCGAGCCCCCGCGCGGTCTCGTCCCCCAGCGCCAGCGCGTCGAGCCCCCGCGCGCACGCGACCACGAGCACCGCCCCGACCAGCAGGAACGGCAGCATCCGTACGACGCTCCCGGCGTCCCGTCCGCTGAGCGCGCCGACCTGCCAGAACCGGAACTGGTCCAGCGTCGCGGCCGACGAGGTGAGCACCACGGTCGTACCACCGGCCGTCATCGCCGCCAACGCCGTTCCCGCCAGGGCGAGTTTGACCGGGGACGCGCCGCCTCTGCCGCGCGCGGCGATCGCGTACACCAGACACGCGGCGGCGACCGCGCCGGCGAACGCGAACCACACGTACCCGCTGAAACCGTCCGCGAGGCCGAGCGAGATCGCGAGCACCACGCCCGCCGCCGCGCCCTGGCTCAGGCCCAGGATGCCCGGGTCGGCCAGCGGATTGCGGGTCACCGCCTGGAGCGCCGCCCCCGCGAGCCCGAGCGCGGCCCCGGCGGTCAGCCCGATCTCCGTGCGCGGCAGCCGCAGCGACCGCACGACGAGCGCGTCCGGTGAACTCCCGCCGCGCAGCAGCGCGTCGAGCACCGCCGACGGCGGCACCGCGCGGGTGCCGACCGCCAGGCTGAGTACGACGGCGGCGGCCACCCCGAGGGCGGCCGCCGGCCAGACGAGCAGGCGCCAGGTCACTTGGCCAGGTGCTCCGCGAGCTCGCCGACCACCAGACGCGCGGCCGTGGGGCCCGCGTTCAGGTACCACGGGTCGTCGTCGACCCGCACCGCGTGGCCGGCCTTGACGCCCTTCATGCCCTTCCACAGCGGGCCGGCGGTCGTGCTCGCCGCGTCCGTCTTCGAGGCGTCGCCCTGCACCGAGTAGAAGATCCAGTCCGCGTCGGCCGTGTCGATCTTCTCGCTGCTGATGTCCTGCGAGATGGCCTTGAACTGCTGCGAGACCGGGCGGCTCAGGCCCATATCGACCGCGATCGAGCCGGTGAAGGAGGAGATGCCGAACATGCGGGTGCGGTCCGGGGTGAAGCGGATCATGGAGACGGTGGGGGCGTTCTTGACGTTCGCGCCCTTCGTCTTCGCGTCGCCGACGATCCCGTCGAGCAGCTTCTGGGCGGCCTGGCCCTTGCCGACGGCGTCGCCGACCAGCAGCAGGTCCCGCTTCCAGTTGATGCCCTGGCCTGCGGTGACCACCGTCGGGGCGATCTTCTCCAGCTTCGGGTAGAGGTCCGCGAGCGACTTGTTGACCAGGATGAGGTCCGGCTTCGCGGTCGCCAGCGACTCCAGGTTGGGCGCCTGCCGCGTGCCCGCGTCGGTCATCTTCGTCAGCTGGCTCTTGTACTGCGGGAACGCGGTGTTCAGGTAGTCCGGCACCAGCCCCGCGTTCTCGGCGCGCGTCGAGGCGGTGGGGACGACGCCCAGGGTGAGGAGGTCGTCGAGCTGGCCCGTGCTGAGGACGGCGATCTTCTTGGGGGCGGCGGAGATGGTCGTGCTGCCCGAGTAGTGCTTGACGGTACGGGGGAACGTTCCGTCGGTGTCGACGTCCGAGCCCATCCCGGCGGCCAGTTGGCTGGGCGCCGCCGTCGGTCCCTCGGACTCCCCGGCGACCTTGTTGACGCCGCCGGGCTCTTTCGCGGTGCTCTTGGAGCTGCCGGAGCCGGAGCCGGAGCCGCTGTCGCTCGAGCAGCCGGACAGCAGGAGGCCTCCGATCAGGGAGGCGGCCAGGAGGGCTATCGGCTTGGACTTGCGCACGGTGGGGCTCCGGGGTGGTGGTGCAAAAGGGGTCTCCTGAGACAAGAGGGTTGCTCAGGTAAGGCTTACCTTAACCCGTCTTTTTGTGGGCTCATGGGAGGGGGTGGGTGTGGGGTGGTTTTGGGGGAGGGGGTGTCGGAGGGGGTGGGGTGAGCGGTCGTCGGGAGGGGGCAGCGGAGGGGGGTGGGGTGAGCGTCGGCTGGCGGGGCGGTCGGGGACAAGGGGTCCGGGGCGGGTCGGCGTTCGGTGACGGCGGACATCGGGTCGCCCCGGATCCCCCGCCTGGCCCGTCGGGTGGGGGTTGGCCGAGGGGGCGAGGTGCGGGCGGCTGCCGGAGGGGGGTTCAGCTGAGGGGGTGAGGTGTGAGTGGTCGCCGGGAGGGCTTCGGCTGAGGGGGTGAGGTGCGGTGCGGGGGGTTGTCGGAGGGGTTCGGTGTGAGGTGCGGGAGGCTCCGGAGGGGTTTCAGCTGAAGGGGTACGTGATGCCCGTTCCGCCCAGGCCGCAGTAGCCCGCCGGGTTTCGGGCCAGGTACTGCTGGTGGAGGGCGCTCGCCGGGTAGAAGGGGTGGGTGGCGGCGGGGAGGATCTCGGTGGTGATGGTGCCGTGGCCGGCCGCGCTCAGGGCCTGCTGGTAGGCGGCGCGGGACGCCTCGGCGGACTTCTGCTGGGCCGGGGTGTGGGTGACGATCAGTGAACGGACGTGTGTACCGACGTCGTTGCCTTGCCGCAGCCCCTGCGTCGGATCGTGCCCCTCCCAGAAGACGGCGAGGAGCCGGTCGTAGGGGAGGGCGGCCGGGTCATGGACGACGCGGACGGTCTCGGCGTGCCCGGTCAGCCCGGTACGGACCTCGTCGTCGACGGGATAGGGCGTGTACCCCCCTTGAAACCCGACGAGCGTCGTATGCACCCCCCTGGGCAACTGCCAGAACCGCCGCTCCCCACCCCAGAAACACCCCAACGCGAAGTCAGCGACCTCGAACCCCTCGGGATAGGGCCCCAGCAACGCGGTACCCAGCACGGCGTGCGACTCGGGCACCTCGTACGCGAGCGAGCCCCGCCCCACCGGAGCTTCTTCCGGGGCGGGCATCCGCACGTCCCTGACTTCCCTGCGACCGAACAACACGCGTCCTCCTTGGGGGAGTTGGGGGTGTCATTATGGGCGCGGCGGCAGCCAGCCGTGGTGGCCGTCGCGCAGCCGGTTCCGTTCTTCGGGAGTCGCCGCGATGACGTCCGCTCCGCCGTCGTAGGGGTGGTGGACGCGGCTGAGTCCGCTGTCGGTGACGATCACTCCGCTGAGCACGTCGTCCGCGACCTCGCGGAGGATGCCGTCCAGTACGCCCGGTCGCCAGCGGCGGCGGTCGGCGTAGAGGTGCGTGTAGCTGTGGAACTCGGGGTCAGGGTCGTCTGCGCGGGCGAGTGTCGTCCAACGGGCGCCTTCGGGGTGCACCTCGCGCCGCCGCGCCGGAAGTTCGGCCCCTTCCGGTTCCCAGGACCAGGCCGTGGTCACGACGTAGACATCGGTGCCTGCGAAGAGTTCGTCCAGGACCGTGTTGTACCGGTGGAGGGCGGTGGCGTACTCGTTCCCGGTCTCCGGGCGGCGCTTCGAGCCCGGCAGGCTGTGGAAGCGCACCCAACGGTCGCCGTAGGCAGCGCGCAGCTCATGGGCGACGGGAGGCCCCTTGGGGAACTGGCGCTGCCACAGCGCGGACAGACGGGCTCTGTCCAGAGAGCCGTTCACCCCTGGGTCGGAGCCACTCCGATCGGGCAGGACACCCCGGTGCCCCCGATTCCGCAGTACCCCGCCGGGTTCTTGTCCAGGTACTGCTGGTGGTACGCCTCGGCCGGGTAGAAGGGGCCCGCCGGGAGGATTTCCGTGGTGATTTCGGGGTGGCCCGCCTCGGTCAGGACCTTTTGGTACGAGGCCCGGGAGGTTTCGGCCGTCTCCGCCTGGGCGGGGGAGTGGGTGTAGATCGCGGAACGGTACTGGGTGCCCACGTCGTTGCCCTGGCGGAAGCCCTGGGTGGGGTTGTGGGACTCCCAGAAGGTGCGCAGGAGGGATTCGTAGGAGATCAGGGCGGGGTCGTAGATCACGCGGACGACCTCGGTGTGGCCCGTCAGGCCCGAGCAGACCTCCTCGTAGGTGGGGTGCTCGGTGCTGCCGCCCTGGTAGCCGACCAGCGTGGTGTGCACACCCGCCGGAAGCTGCCAGAACTTGCGTTCGGCGCCCCAGAAGCAGCCCAGCGCGAAGTCGGCGGTCTCGAAGCCCTCGGGGTAGGGGCCCTGAAGCGCCGTCCCCAGCACCGTGTGCCGCTCGGGCACCTCGAACGCCGGGGCGGAGCGGCCGGGAAGCGCCTGCTCGGGGGTGGGCAGCTGGGGCGTACGGCCGAAGAGCATCGGGGTCTCTCCCTTTCCTTCTCGAAACCGGGGTTCCTTCTCGCACCGAGAGCGGAGCGGGGGTCCCGGTACCCCCACAACGTTCAGGACACCCCGGAGATTCCCGCCCCGACAGCGCCGGGCGTCAGCCGCGCAGGGTCGCCGGGCTCCCCCCGTTCGCCTCGTAACCCGCCACCGCCAGCGCCCGGTACACCGCGAACTCCGCTGCCGGGTCCGGGGAGAGGGTCCAGGGGAGGGCTCCTACGTGGCCGTCCACGTGGACGAGCTGGGTCATCGCCTCGCCCCAGCGTTCGGAGCGGACCAGGAAGAAGACCAGGAGGTGGCGGACGTGGGCCAGCATGGGGTCGCCGGGGCGGGCGGAGTGGACCGCGTGCAGCGCGCCGTGCACCGCCTTGGTGACGACCTCGCTCTGGTAGAAGCCGCGCACCAGGTTGATCTCCGGCAGGTGCTCGAAGACGGCGAACAGGGGCATTGCCGAAAGCAGCGAACCCTGCGGGGCACGCGCCGCGGCGGCCTCGGCGAAGGAGTGGGCGATCTCGCGCGAACCGTGCCACTTCTCGCACCAGTAGTGCAGCGCCGCCAGATGCGCGCCCATATGGTTCGGCGCCCGGTCCAGGATCTTCAGCCAGACCTGCTCGAACTCCTCGCGCGGATACGCCATCCCGCGCGCGATGGTCAGCTCGATGATGTACGGGACCGGGTCACCGGGGGCCAGCAGCGCCGCCTGCCCGCACGCGTCCTTGGCCTCCTCCATGATGATCCGGAAGTCGTCCGTCCCCGGCGTCGATGTCCGCCACGCCTGCTGCACCAGGAACTCCGCGTGCACCGCCGCCCCGCCCGCGTCCTTGGGCTGCTCCGAGCGCCACACCCGCAGCCACTGCCCGCCCGGCGTCTCGCTGACCCCGCCGGGCCGCTGCTGGAGCTCCAGCGCCGCCGCGCCCGCGAACGCCTGCACGCGCTGCCAGCGGGACTCGCCGTCCTTGTCGGTGCCGGCGAGGAGCTGCTGGGCCGCGCGGTAGTCCTGCGAGCGCTGCACGACGTCCAGCACGTCCAGCAGATCCTGGTCCGGGCCCGGCATCCGGATGTCCAGCTGCTCCTCGCGCACGAAGCCGTACTCCGCCGGGTCCGCCGCGTCCGGATGCCCCGGCGGGACCTGCTCGATCCCGCCCCGCCTGCGCCGCAGCCAGGGCAGCATCACGAAGCTCAGCATCACTGCCGCGATCAGGGCCCAGAGAATCTCCATGCCTCCAAGCGAACCAGACACCGCCGACAATTGGCCAACCCCGCCCCCCTGCCTGTGGATAACTCCGCATTTGTGGACAACCGGGGGAGCGGAAGAGGCCCCCCGGGCGTACCCCGCCGCCCCCGCCGTACGTCCGCGTACCGCCCGCCGCCTCCGGCGCCCCCCGCCGCGTACGGCAGCACCCCCACGCGCCGACTACGCTCGGAGCCCATGAGCGACAGGCACATCAGTCAGCACTTCGAGACGCTCGCCATCCACGCGGGCAACACGGCGGACCCCCTCACCGGGGCGGTCGTACCGCCGATCTACCAGGTCTCGACCTACAAGCAGGACGGAGTCGGCGGGCTGCGCGGCGGCTACGAGTACAGCCGCAGCGCCAACCCCACCCGCACCGCCCTGGAGGAGAACCTCGCGGCCCTCGAAGGCGGCCGGCGGGGACTCGCGTTCGCGTCCGGGCTGGCGGCCGAGGACTGCCTGCTGCGCACCCTGCTCACCCCCGGCGACCACGTGGTCATCCCCAACGACGCCTACGGCGGCACGTTCCGCCTGTTCGCGAAGGTCGTCGCCCGCTGGGGCGTGCAGTGGTCGGTGGCCGACACCAGCGACCCCGCCGCCGTCCGCGCCGCGATCAACCCGAACACCAAGGCCGTGTGGGTGGAGACCCCCTCCAACCCGCTGCTCGGCATCACCGACATCGCCGCCGTCGCGCAGATCGCGCACGACGCGGGCGCCAAGCTCGTCGTCGACAACACCTTCGCCACGCCCTACCTCCAGCAGCCCCTCGCGCTGGGCGCCGACGTCGTCGTGCACTCCCTGACCAAGTACATGGGCGGGCACTCGGACGTCGTCGGCGGCGCCTTGGTCGTCGCCGACGAGGCGCTGGGCGAGGAGCTGGCGTACCACCAGAACGCCATGGGTGCGATCGCCGGGCCCTTCGACTCCTGGCTGGTGCTGCGCGGCGCCAAGACGCTGTCCGTGCGCATGGACCGGCACAGCGAGAACGCCACCAAGGTCGCCGACATGCTGACCCGCCACGCGCGCGTGACGAAGGTCCTCTACCCGGGGCTGCCCGAGCACCCCGGGCACGAGGTCGCCGCCAAGCAGATGCGGTCCTTCGGCGGCATGGTGTCCTTCCAGGTCGAGGGCGGCGAGGAGGCGGCCGTCGAGGTGTGCGACCGCGCGAAGGTCTTCACGCTGGGCGAGTCCCTGGGCGGCGTCGAGTCGCTGATCGAGCACCCCGGGCGCATGACGCACGCGTCCGTCGCCGGGTCCGCCCTGGAGGTCCCGGGCGACCTGGTCCGGCTGTCCGTCGGCATCGAGAACGTCGAGGACCTGCTGGAGGACCTTCAGCAGGCGCTCGGCTAGCAAGAGCTGCGTGAAGCCTTAAGGGGCGTCCGACAGAGGGCGTCCGACAAAGGGCGTCCCCCTTAAGGCCGTTCACCAAGGTGGAGTCGTCTCCGACGGCGGCTCCACCCATGGGTGCGCCACCAGCGCCCACACGATCAGCGCGACGAGCCCCAGGGTGAACGCCCACCACCCCACCAGGCCCGCCCGCCGCCGCCACCGCACCTTGCGCTCGCCCAGCCGCACCGCCTCGTCGACCACCTCCCGGGGCACAACAGGCAGGGTCCCTTCCAGTAACCGGCGCACCAGGGCTTCCCGGTCGGAGAGCCTCACCGGGCCGCCTCCAGGAGACGGGTTCCCGCGCGGTGGCACAACGCCCGCGCGCGGTCGGTCGAGCAGCCCAGGAGAGCGGCGATCTGCTCCTCCGCGATGCCCTCGTGGTGGCGCAGCACCAGGACGAGGCGTTCCTGGGGGCTCAGCGCGGCCAGTGGGGCGCCGGGGGACGCCGTCCGGTGCCGCCAGGCCGTGTGCGCAAACCGGATGGCCAGATACCGGCGCGCACAGGCGTAGGGGTCCTCGCCCCGCAGCCGGTCCCAGCAGCCGTACGTATGCGCCAGGGCCAGCGTCAGCAGCCGCCGCGCGCGCGGGTTCGCCGCCGCGTCCTCGGCGGTCAGCAGGGTCGCCGTCCGCAGCAGCCGCCCGCCCGCCCCCGCCGCGAACGCCTCGAACTCCCGCCGCCGCCGGGCGTCTTGGCCGGTACGACCGTCCCGCACGCGCCCACCTCCCCCGGGCCGCCTCCGTCCTGCCGCCGCCGCGGACGACAGCCTCCGGCCGGTGAGCCGCCGGCCCCCTCAAGAAACCGGCCTCCAGGAACCCACGGCCCCCTCAGGGACCCGTAGCCCCCTCAGGGACCCGTAGCCCCCTCAAGACCCCCCGTTCCCCTCCGCCCCCTGCGCCATCCGCTCCGACAGCGCCGTATTGAACCGCGTCAGCAGCGAACAGAACGCGTCCCGGTCCTCAGGCGTCCACTCCTCCGTCAGCTCCGCCATCAACTGCCGCCGGGAGGAGCGGACTTCCTCCAGCCGGGAGTGCCCCCGGGGCGACAGCTGGAGGACGACCGCGCGGCCGTCCTCGGGGTGGGAGGTGCGCTTCACCAGACCGGTGTCGACCAGCGGCGCCACCTGACGGGTGACCGTCGAGGAGTCGATGCCCATGCTCGCCGCGAGCGCCTTGACGCCCATCGGGCCCTCTTTGTCGAGGCGGTTGAGCAGCAGATACGCGGCGCGGTCCATGGAGTTGCGGACCTGGCCCACGCCCCCGAGCCGGGTCTGCTCCGCGCGGCGGGCGAACAGCGCCACCTCGTGCTGGAGTGCGTCGAGGAGACCGGTGTCCCCGACGGTCGTCATGTCCATCGACATTTCAGGTGTAGTGGGCATGGCCGGAGGCTCACTTCATGAAGGCTGCTGGGTTGGGGGACAGGTTACGCGGCCCGGCGGCCGGTCGTACCGGCGCTGCGCAAACCCGTCCCGCGCCTCGGTCACACCCGCTGTTCCCGCCTGTGAACTGCGATGCTGGAGACATGAGCTACAGCACGGCCCACTCCTTGCGGCCCGTCACCCTGGACGACGTCCGGGGCGCCCAGAAGATGCTCTCGGGCGTGGCCCGCACGACGGCCATGGAGGGCAGCCGGCATCTGACCCAGCTCGTCGGCGCCCCGGTCCACCTCAAGTGCGAGAACCTCCAGCGCACCGGCTCCTTCAAACTCCGCGGCGCCTACGTCCGCATCGCCGGTCTGCTGCCCGAGGAGCGCGCCGCGGGCGTCGTCGCCGCGAGCGCGGGCAACCACGCGCAGGGCGTCGCCCTCGCCTCGGCCCTCCTCGGGGTGCGCGCGACGGTGTTCATGCCCCAGGGCGCCCCGCTGCCGAAGATCAGCGCGACCCGGGAGTACGGCGCCGAGGTGCGGCTGCACGGGCAGGTCGTCGACGAGACGCTGGCCGCCGCCGAGGAGTACGCCGCCCGCACGGGCGCGGTGTTCATCCACCCCTTCGACCACCCCGACGTCATCGCGGGCCAGGGCACGGTCGGCCTGGAGATCCTGGAGCAGTGCCCCGAGGTGCGCACCATCGTCGTCGGCATCGGCGGCGGGGGCCTCGCGGCCGGGATCGCCGTCGCCGTCAAGGCGCTGCGCCCGGACGTGCGGATCGTCGGCGTCCAGGCGGCCGGCGCCGCCGCGTACCCGCCGTCGCTGGCGGCCGGGCACCCGGTGTCCGTGCGCGCGCCGCTGACCATGGCCGACGGCATCAAGGTCGGCCGGCCCGGGGACGTGCCCTTCGGCATCATCCGCGACCTCGTCGACGAGGTGCGCACGGTCTCCGAGGACGAGCTGTCCACGGCGCTGCTGCTGTGCCTGGAGCGGGCCAAGCTGGTCGTCGAGCCGGCCGGGGCGAGCCCGGTCGCCGCGCTGCTGAGCGACCCCGGCGCCTTCCGGGGACCGGTCGTCGCGGTGCTGTCGGGCGGCAACGTCGACCCGCTGCTGATGCAGCGCGTCCTGCGGCACGGCATGTCGGCGCAGGGCCGCTACCTCGCCGTACGGCTGCGGCTGACCGACCGGCCCGGGGCGCTCGCGACGCTGCTGGGGGTGCTGTCGGCGGCCGACGCCAACGTCCTCGACGTCAGCCATGTCCGCACCGACCCGCGGCTCGGGCTGTCCGAGGCGGAGGTCGAGCTGCACCTGGAGACGAAGGGGCCTGCGCACTGCGCCGAGGTGGGGCGGGCGCTGCGGGACGCGGGGTACACGGTCATCGCCTGAGACCTGAGACCTGAGACCTGAGGCTGAAGCTGAGACGACCCGCACATGGCGAAGTCCCCGGCGCCGCCGAAGAGGGCACCGGGGACCGGAAAAAGGGTTCAGCCGTTGTAAGGCGTGGCCGCGAGAATCCGCACCGACGCCTTCTTGCCGTTCGGCAGTTCGTACTGCGCGTCCTCGCCGACCTTCTTGCCGATCACACCCGAGCCGAGCGGGGACTGCGGCGAGTAGGTCTCGATGTCGGAGCTGGCGTACTCGCGCGAGGCGAGCAGGAACTCCAGGGTGTCGTCCTCGTCGCCGTCGAAGGCGATCGTCACGACCATGCCGGGCGCCACCGTGCCGTCCGAGGACTGCGGCGTCTCACCGACCTTGGCGTTCTCCAGGAGCTGGGTCAGCTGGCGCACGCGGAGCTCCTGCTTGCCCTGCTCCTCCTTGGCGGCGTGGTACCCGCCGTTCTCGCGCAGGTCCCCCTCCTCGCGCGCGGCCGCGATCTTGGCGGCGATCTCCGTGCGCGCGGGACCAGACAGGTACTCCAGCTCAGCCTTGAGCTGGTCGTACGCCTCCTGGGTCAGCCAGGTGACGCTCTCACTGGTCTGGGTCACAGGTGCTCCTCGTCGGTACTGGGAATACAAAGCATCGCCCTCCCAGAAGCATGTTCCTTCAGGGATGGGCGAAACCACGAGCCTAACAATTCGACGGCAGAAGGGGGAGGACATAAGTCACCAGGAAACCGTCAACGCAGGTCAGAGCGCCTACCTGCGAGTGACGTCCCGAACAGGCGGGCGGGCCTCAGCTGGGGTGGCAGCCCAGCAGCTCGGCGCTCGTGCCCCGGGACGTCGTACGCAAAGTCACCACCTTGTCGATGCGCGTCTGCGCACCGGAGAAGTGGAAGTCCGCGCGGCCGACCTCGGAGCCGTCCTCGGCCTGCGAGCGGACCGTGCAGTAGCCGCTGACGCCGGAGTCCTTGCGGACCTCCAGGTGCACCTGCACCGAGTCGGGGGCCGTCTGGAAGGCGATCAGCTCGCCGGAGATCTTGTTCTGGCCGACGTAGTACCAGCCGAGCCAGCCGACCAGCGCCAGGAGAAGAGCCCCGCAGACGACGGCCATGATCTTCAGCCGGTGATCGGCCCGGGCGTCGGAGCTGCGGCCGTAGCGGCCCTCGGGCACCTGCGCACTCGCCGTACTCATGACCGCCCTCCGGACCACGGAACAAATCACCCCCCGGTTCGGTCACTATAGAAGGCGCCGATCGCACCCGGGGACACCGGGGTGCCGTAGTGACTGAGGATGAGTCTTGACTGACCAGCTGCGACTGATGGCCGTCCACGCCCACCCCGACGACGAGTCGAGCAAGGGCGCGGCCACCATGGCGAAGTATGTCTCCGAGGGGGTGGACGTGCTGGTCGTGACCTGCACGGGCGGGGAGCGCGGCTCCATCCTCAACCCGAAGCTCCAGGGCGACACGTACATCGAGGAGCACATCCACGAGGTGCGCAAGAAGGAGATGGACGAGGCCCGCGAGATCCTCGGGGTCGGGCAGGAGTGGCTCGGCTTCGTCGACTCGGGGCTTCCCGAGGGCGACCCGCTGCCCCCGCTCCCCGAGGGCTGCTTCGCCCTGGAGGACGAGGAGAAGGCGGCCGGGGAACTCGTACGCAAGATCCGTTCGTTCCGTCCACAGGTGATCACCACCTACGACGAGAACGGCGGCTACCCCCATCCCGACCACATCATGACCCACAAGATCTCGATGATCGCCTTCGAGCACGCGGCGGACACGGAGAAGTACCCCGAGTCCGAGTACGGCCCGGCCTTCCAGCCGCAGAAGCTCTACTACAACCAGGGCTTCAACAAGGCGCGTACGGTCGCGCTGCACGAGGCGATGATCTCGCGCGGCATGGAGTCCCCGTACGAGGACTGGCTCAAGCGGTGGGACGAGATCGAGCGCGTCGAGCGGGTCCTGACCACGCACGTCCCGTGCGCCGACTTCTTCGAGATCCGCGACAAGGCGCTCATCGCGCACGCCACCCAGATCGACCCCGACGGCGGCTGGTTCCGCATCCCGATGGAGCTCCAGCGGGAGGTCTGGCCGACCGAGGAGTACGAGCTGGCGAAGTCGCTCGTCGCTACCTCCATCCCCGAGGACGACCTCTTTGCGGGCATCCGCGACAATGCCTGACATGAGCGCAAGCGTGAGCCTGGCAATGACGCACCTCGCCGCCGAGGTCGACGAGAACAAGGTCACCCCCGGAGTTCTCGGATTCATCGTCTTCGCTGTGATGGCACTGGCGGTGTGGGGGCTGATGCGGTCCATGAGCAAGCACATGAACAAGGTCGACTTCAAGGAACCCGCTGACGCCTCCGCCGCACCGGAGGACAGCACGACGGGGGCGAAGCCGGGCAAGGGCTGAGCGACAGGAGGGCAGGGGCTGACCGGGTACGACCGGTCGGCCCCCTACGCGTACCCGGGGCGCGGGGTTCACCCCACCGCCACGGCCACCCCCATGACCTCCCGCGCATGCCGCCCCGGCACCATCCGCAGCCGCCACCCCGGCCAGCCCGCCTCCAGGCTCACCCCCCGTTCGAGGATCAGCCCGTAGGCCCCGATGAACTCCTCCAGCTTCCCGTCGCGCAAGGGATGTACGTCACGGTCCAGCTGGGCCAGCTCCTCCTGCGCGACGGCCGTGCCGACGTCGACCCCGCCGGGCGAGGCGTACGGCAGCAGGGTGCAGCGCAGGAACCGCGCCCAGTCCCCGCCGCGCCGGTCGCCGTACGAGGCGAACAGGGCCGCCGCCTCGTCGCACAGGGCGAGCGCCTGCGCGGTACGCGCGTTGCCGGCGTCCACGATGGCCAGTTCCAGGCACGTCCACGCCTCGCCGTGCGCGACCCCGATGCGCTGGAAGTCGGCGCGCGCGTCGACCAGCAGCTGGCGGGCGAAGCCGGAGTTGCGCAGCGAACCGGTCTGCGCGGCGCGCTGGTCGCGGGTGACGCGCGCCGAGTGGTGCCGGGCGCAGGCCAGCCCGTACACGTCACGCATCCGCGAGAACATCGTGCGTGAGCGCTCCAGTTCGCGTACGGCGCGGTCCAGGGAGCCCGACTCCTCCAGGGCCAGGCCCAGGTAGTAGACGGTCCAGGCCTCGCCGCGCGCGTCCTCGTTGTCCCGGTGCCGGGCGGCGGCGGCGCGCAGCTCGTCGACCGCCGCCGCCGACTCGCCGGAGAAGAGCCGGGCGCGGGCCAGCTGGGTCAGCGCCCAGGCCGCGCCGCGCTCGTCGCGGGTACGGCCGTACAGGTCCATCGCCCGCCTCAACTCGGTGACGGCGGGCCCGACTTCGCCGCGCCGCAGGTTCAGCTGGCCCAGCTGGTAGTGCGCCCACGCCTCGCCGTGCACCGAGCCGCCCTCGCGGTGCAGGACCAGCGAGCGGGTGAGGAGGTCCAGCGCCTCCGACAGGCGGCCCCGGTCGCGCTCGACGGCCGCCAGCGCGTGCATCGTCCACGCCCGGTCGGTGGCCAACTCCGGTGCCTGTTGCAGGTCCAGGGCCTCGTGGAGCTTCACCGCGGCCTCGGTCAGGTTGCCCTGGTGGTGGAAGGTGATGCCGAGCGAGCACAGCGCCCGCGCGGCGCCCGCGTCGTGGTGGGCCTGGAAGTACAGGTCGACGACCGAACTCAGCGTCGTGCGCGCCTTGTCCAGCTCGCCGAGCTGGCGGGCCGCGATACCGGTGCGCCACTGCACCGAGCGCACCAGCAGCCCCTGGTCGACCGACTGCGCCAACTCGCTGATCTCGCCCAGCCGGTAGAGGTCGCCGCGCAGCAGGCAGTAGTCGCACAGCGCACCCAGCAGACTCAGTACGGCCCCCTGGTCGACGCCCTCCGCGTGCCGCAGCGCCGCCGTGATGAAGCTCGACTCGTCGTCCAGCCAGCGCAGCGCCTCGTCCAGCGAGGTGAAGCCGTGCGGGGTGAAGCGGTCGGAGCGGGTCGACATGTTGCCGTCGACCAACCGCAGGACGGAGTCGGCGAGTTCGGCGTAGCTGACGATCAGCCGCTGCTGCGCGGCCGTGCGTTCGGCCGGCTCCTCCTCGTCGAGGAGACGGGCGTGTGCGAAGGCGCGCACCAGGTCGTGCAGCCGGTAGCGGTCCCCGCGCACCCGGTCCACCAGACCGGCCCGCGCCAGCTCGCCCAACACCCGTGCCGCTTCCGCCCGTTCGGCCCCCAGCAGCGCGGAGGCTGCGGCCGTGCCGAGGGACGCGCGGCCCGCCAGCGCGAGCCTGCGCAGCAGCCGCCGGCCCGCCTCGGGCTGATCGGTGTAGCGCAGCCACAGCGCCCGCTCGACGGGGTGCACCGGGCCGTACGCCCCCAGATCCGCGGCGAGTTGACGCGGCGGGCGCGGGCCGAGCGCCGAACCGGCGACCCGCAGCGCGAGCGGCAGCCGGCCGCACAGCTCCAGGATGCGGTCGGTGGCCTCCGCGTCGTACGGGCCCGTCTCGTCCTGCGCGACCGTCTGGAGCAGCTCCTCCGCGCCGGCCGACTCCAGCGGCTGGACGGTCAACTCGTGGACGTCCGCGTTGAGTTCGGCGGGGAGGGTGAGCGGTTCGCGGGTCGTGACCAGGATGAGGCTGTCGGAGCGCTCCGGGACCAGGGCGCGGACCTGCTCGGGGTCGCGGGCGTCGTCGAGGACGATCGTCACCGGCACGCCCGTCAGGTGCTGGTAGTACAGCTCGCTCAGCCGCTTCACCTGCTGGTCCGCCGACGACCGTTCCCTGAACAGGAGTTGCTCGCGCGGCGCGCCCAGCCGGTTCAGCAGGTGCAGCAGTGCCTCCCGCGTCGACAGCGGCGGCTCCTCCGTGCTCGCGCCGCGCAGGTCGACGACGCACGCGCCCCGGAACTGATCGCGCAGATCGTGCGCCGCGCGCACCGCGAGCGTGGAGCGCCCGCTGCCCGGCTCGCCGCGCAGCACCACCACGGTCGGCCGGGTCCGGGTGCTGGCCCGCCCCGCCTGCACCCACTGCCTGATCCGCACCATCTCCTGCCGCCGCCCCGCGAACACCCCTTCCGGCGAGGGGAGTTGGGCGTACGACTGCTCCAGCAGCGTCCGGCCGCGCGCCGCCGCGCTCTTGTCGGCGCCGCGCAGCTGCGGGCCCGCCGCCTTCGGTCCCGTCGACGCGGTCATCACCCGCTGCTGGTCCAGGAAGGGCCGGATACCGCGGACTTCGAGCGCCGTCAGCCACTGGAGCCGCAACTGCTCGGCCCCGCCCGGCTGTCCGGCGGCTCCGGCCCGGCGGTGCGCGGCGGGGAGGTGGGTGCCGGCGACCTTCACGACCGTCGCGGCGGCCCCGACGACGCCCACGGCGACGCCGGCGCCGAGCGCGGTGCCGGTGCCGGTCCCGAGGGCCAGGTCCGCGACCGCCGTCGTCACCGCCGCGACCCCGGCCACCAGCAGCGGCGTACGGCCGCCCTCGCGCGCGTACCGGCGTCCGAAGCTGATCGTCGCCGCCTCGACCTCCGCCAACGCCCGCTCGTACGCGGCGTATTCGGCGTCCGCGGTGCGCGCCATGGCGTCCAGCGCCCCGCGCGCCCGCCCCAGCAGCACCTTCCCGTCCGTACGGCCCCCCGTGCGCCGCACCTCCTCCTCGACGGCCCGTATCAACAGCCGGTCCGCTTCCACCCGGTGCTCGTCCCGCATGTCCGTCCCCCTCCGGCCGTGGCAGCTGTCTGTCGGTCAGGCAAGTGTGCGGGGCGGGACGGGGGAACGGGAGGGGTGCGTTCCGGAAGAGTCCGCCCCACCCACATTGCCGAATCCGTGCCGCCGTCGCGTGACCGCTTACAGCAGATACCCCGTGGGGGAGCTTCCAGCGCCCGCCGAGATGCACAGTCATGTAACCGCTTCCCGCGCCGGGTCACGGGGGTGTCCCGGCCCGGCTACGGCAGGATGGACCCCATGCCGAACCGACTGGCCCATGAGACGTCCCCCTACCTCCTCCAGCACGCGGACAACCCGGTGGACTGGTGGCCGTGGTCGGCCGAGGCGTTCGAGGAGGCCCGCCGGACGGACCGGCCGGTGCTGCTCAGCGTGGGGTACTCCAGCTGTCACTGGTGCCACGTCATGGCCCACGAATCCTTCGAGGACCCCGCCACCGCCGCCTACCTCAACTCCCACTTCGTCAGCGTCAAAGTGGACCGCGAGGAGCGGCCCGATATTGATGCCGTGTACATGGAGGCCGTGCAGGCGGCCACCGGGCAGGGTGGGTGGCCGATGACCGTTTTTCTCACGCCTGATGCCGAGCCGTTCTACTTCGGGACGTATTTTCCGCCCGCGCCCCGGCACGGCTCCCCCTCCTTCCAGCAGGTCCTCGAAGGCGTGCGGCAGGCGTGGGAGGGGCGGCGGGACGAGGTCGCCGAGGTCGCCGCGAAGATCGTCGGAGATCTCGCCGAGCGGCAGATCTCTTACGGGGACGCCCAGCCGCCCGGCGAGGAGGAGCTGGCCGCCGCGCTGCTCGGGCTGACCCGGGAGTACGACCCCGCGCGCGGCGGATTCGGCGGCGCGCCCAAGTTCCCGCCGTCCATGGTCATCGAGTTCCTGCTGCGCCACCACGCCCGCACCGGCTCCGAGGGCGCGTTGCAGATGGCCCAGGACACCTGCGAGCGGATGGCGCGCGGAGGCATCTACGACCAGCTCGGCGGCGGGTTCGCGCGCTACTCCGTCGACCGGGAGTGGACCGTCCCCCACTTCGAGAAGATGCTGTACGACAACGCCCTGCTGTGCCGCGCCTACGCGCACCTCTGGCGCTCCACCGGCTCCGGCCTCGCCCGCCGCGTCGCCCTGGAGACCGCCGACTTCCTGGTCCGCGAACTGCGCACCCCTGAAGGCGGGTTCGCCTCCGCGCTCGACGCCGACAGCGACGACGGCAGCGGGAAGCACGTCGAGGGCGCCTACTACGTCTGGACGCCCGGGCAGCTCGCCGACGTCCTCGGCCCCGACGACGCCCGCCTCGCCGCCCACTACTTCGGCGTCACCGAGGAGGGCACCTTCGAGCACGGCTCCTCCGTCCTCCAACTCCCGCAGACCGAGGGCGTGTTCGACGCCGAGAAGGTCAGCGACATCAGGCACCGGCTGCTCGCCGCCCGCGCCGAGCGGCCCGCCCCCGGCCGGGACGACAAGGTCGTCGCCGCCTGGAACGGCCTCGCCATCGCCGCGCTCGCCGAGACCGGCGCCTACTTCGAGCGCCCCGACCTGACCGAGGCCGCCGTCGTCGCTGCCGACCTCCTGGTCCGCGTCCACCTCGACGACCACGCGCGCCTCGCCCGCACCAGCAAGGACGGCCGGGCCGGCGCCAACGCGGGCGTGCTGGAGGACTACGGCGACGTCGCCGAGGGCTTCCTCGCGCTCGCCGCGGTGACCGGCGAAGGCGTGTGGCTGGAGTTCGCGGGGCTGCTCCTCGACCATGTGCTGGCCCGCTTCACCGACCCGGAGTCGGGCGCGCTGTACGACACCGCGGCGGACGCCGAGCGGCTGATCCGCCGGCCGCAGGACCCGACCGACAACGCGGCGCCGTCGGGGTGGACGGCCGCGGCGGGCGCGCTGCTGTCGTACGCCGCGCACACCGGCGCCGAACCGCACCGCACGGCGGCCGAGCGGGCGCTGGGGGTGGTGAAGGCGCTGGGGCCGCGGGTGCCGCGGTTCGTCGGGTGGGGGCTCGCGGTCGCGGAGGCGCTGCTGGACGGTCCGCGTGAAGTCGCCGTGGTGGGCGCTGAGTTCGACGATCCGGCGGCGCGGGCGCTGCACCGTACGGCGCTGCTGGGGACGGCACCCGGCGCGGTCGTGGCCTACGGTGTGACGGACAGTGACGAGTTTCCGCTTCTCGCACAGCGACCGCTTTCAGGAGATGAACCCACGGCGTACGTCTGCCGCAACTTCACCTGCGATGCGCCGACGACCGACCCCGAGCGGCTCAAGGCCGCGCTGAGCAGCTGAAACACAAGGGGAACTGATCGTTCCAGGAAAGTTTTCGGCCAAATAAAACAACTCCTTTTCAGATAGGTCCAGTTCGGGGCGGGCCAGAACTGAAACACGTCATTTATCGGAAGATCTACCGCAGTTCACAGATTCCTCTTAGCCTCTATCGGGTGACGCGACACAGGTGACCTGCGTCGCGCCCGGGGGTTCATGAGATCTGGGGGGATCTTTCCTTGCTGACGTCCGTCTTCCTCGCCGCCGTCTCGCTGGCTCTGTTCTGGATGGCCGCGTTCACCTTGTGGTGGCAGATGCACGCGTGGCGAACACCCGAAGTGCTCGCCTCCACCCGCTTCGGCCGCCCGGACGGGGGCCAGCACACCTCGTTCTCCCTGCTGTTGCCCGCCCGGCACGAACAGGCCGTCCTCGACCACACCATCCGCCGGCTCCTGGAGTCCAGCCACACCGACTTCGAGATCATCGTCATCGTCGGCCATGACGACCCCGGCACCACCGCCGTCGCCGAACGCGCCGCCGCCCGCGACCCGCGCGTCCGGGTCGTCGTTGACACCCACGCCACCAAGAACAAGCCCAAGGCCATGAACACGGCGCTGCCGCACTGCCGCGGCGACGTCGTCGGGGTCTTCGACGCCGAGGACCAGGTCCACCCCGAACTCCTCGCCCACGTCGACCACGCCTTCCGCGAGACCGGCGCTGATGTTGTCCAAGGCGGCGTCCAGCTCATCAACTTCCACTCCAGCTGGTACAGCCTGCGCAACTGCCTGGAGTACTTCTTCTGGTTCCGCTCCCGGCTCCACCTGCACGCCCAGAAGGGGTTCATCCCGCTCGGCGGCAACACCGTCTTCGTCCGCACCGGCGTCCTGCGCGAAGCGGGCGGCTGGGACCCCGACTGCCTCGCCGAGGACTGCGACTTGGGGGTGCGGCTGTCCTCCGTCGGCAAGAAGGTCGTCGTCGCCTACGACTCCGACATGGTCACCCGCGAGGAGACCCCGGGCTCGCTGATGTCCCTGCTCAAACAGCGAACCCGGTGGAACCAGGGGTTCCTTCAGGTCTACCGGAAGAAGGACTGGAAGCAACTCCCCGGATTCGGCCAGCGGCTGCTCGCCCGCTACACCCTCATGACGCCGTTCCTGCAAGCCTTCTCCGGCGTCGTCATCCCGCTCAACGCGGCCGTCGCGCTGCTGCTCGACGTGCCCGTCGGCATCGCCTTCATCACCTTCCTGCCGGCCGTCACCGCGCTCGTGACCTTCGTCTTCGAACTCGTCGGACTGCACGACTTCGGCAAGCAGTACGGGCTGCGCGTCCGCCTCACCCACTACCTCAAGCTCGTCGTGGGCGGCCCCTTCTACCAGATCCTCCTCGCCGGAGCGGCCCTGCGCGCGGTCTGGCGCGAGCAACGCGGGCGCAACGAATGGGAGTTGACCGAACACACCGGAGCGCACCTCTCCGCGGCGCCCGCCGCGGACCGGGCGCCCGCCGCGGACCGAGCGCCCTCCGCGATCCCAGCGCCCTCACCCTCGGCCGCCCGAGAGGACCTCCCCGCGTGACCTCCACCCTCCCCGCGGCGACCACCCCCACGGTCCCCGCGCAGCCCACCCCTGCGCCCGCCCCCCGCCCGGCCCGCCGCAAGCTCCCCTCCCGCCGCCCCGACCTGCTCCTGTGCGGCGCCCTCCTCATAGCCATCCTCGTCGTCCAGGGCTGGAACATCGCCGCCTACCCCGCGCTCAGCGACGACGAGGGCACCTACCTCGCCCAGGCCTGGGCCGTCCAGGAGGGCAAGGGCCTCGCCCACTACACCTACTGGTACGACCACCCCCCGCTCGGCTGGCTCCAGTTGGCCCTGCTCACCTGGATCCCCAAGCTGCTGAGCCCCGAGTCGATGACCGTCGGCTCGATGCGCGCCGTGATGCTGCTGGTCACGGCGGCCAGCGCGACCCT
The DNA here is from genome assembly GCF_055597585.1 of Streptomyces sp. AMJ-169. Taxonomy (NCBI): domain Bacteria; kingdom Bacillati; phylum Actinomycetota; class Actinomycetes; order Kitasatosporales; family Streptomycetaceae; genus Streptomyces; species Streptomyces sp. AMJ-169. Next base: position 352,477 of record NZ_JBVLTJ010000005.1, on the reverse strand, counting down.
CCTCTACGTCGTCGGCCGCCGCCTCGCCCTGCCCCGCTGGGCCGCCGCCCTCGCCATGGCCCTCTTCGGGCTCTCCCCGCTCGCGGTCGTCCTCCAGCGCGAGATCTTCCTCGACAACCTCGCCGTGATGTGGACGCTCCTCGCGTTCGCCCTCGCCGCCTCGCCGAGCCGGCACCTCTGGCACCACTTCGCCGCCGGAGTGGCCGCCGCGACCGCGGTCCTCACCAAAGAGACGATGCTCTTCGTCCTCGTCGCCGTCCTCGTCACGATGTGGCGCCACAGCCACCGTGACACCCGCAAGTTCGCCCTCACCGGAGCCGTCACCGCCTGCGTCGTGATCGGCGCCGCCTACCCCCTCTTCGCCCTCCTCAAAGGCGAGTTGCTGCCCGGCGCCGGACACGTCTCGCTGTGGGACGGCATCAAGTACCAGATGACCAGGCCCGGTTCGGGCTTCGTCCTCGACAACGGCAGCGGCGCGCACGGGGTGTTGCAGTCCTGGCTCTACTACGACCGCGTCCTCATCACCGGCGGCCTCGCGGGCGCCGTCATCCTCCTGCTGACCTGGCGCCGGTCCGTCACCGCCCGCGCCCTCGCCGGACCCTCCCTCGCCGTCGCGATCCTCGCCGCCGTCGCCCTGCGCCCCACCGGCTACCTCCCCGCGATGTACGTCATCCAGGCCCTGCCCTTCCTCGCCCTGGTCCTCGCCGGAGCCGCCGCCTCGGTCGTCCACATGATCCTCAACCGCCGCCGCTCCCACGCGGAACGGCGCTGGATCACCGGCGGCCGGTACGCGCTCGTCGGCGTCCTGGTCCTCGCGGCGGGCGCCTACGTCGTACCGCGCTGGTACGACGGGGACCGCACGGCCGTCACCGCCGACGCCAACGGGCCCTACCGGTCGGCCGCGAAGTGGCTCGCCGACGAGGTCCAAGAACCCGCCCGCACACGGGTGCTGGTCGACGACGCGCTCTGGCTCGACCTCGTCCACGCCGGCTATGAACCGGGCCTGGGCGCCATCTGGTTCTACAAGGCCGACCTCGACCCGGCCGTCACCAAGACCCTCCCGCGCGGCTGGCGGGACCTCGACTACGTGGTCGCCTCCCCGACGGTCCGCCGCGACGCCCGCGACCTGCCGACCGTCAAGGCGGCCCTGGACCACTCAACTCCCGTCGCCGTCTACGGAATCGGCGACGACCGTATCGAGATCCGGCGGATCGGAGCGGGCCGATGACCCACGAGTACATCGCGCCCGTCCCCCGCGTCAGCGCCGACCACCTCCCCGAACCCGGCGCCGTCACCGTCGTCGTACCGACCTTCAACGAGTCCGCGAACATCCGCCGGCTCCTGGGCCAGATCAGGGAGTCGGTGCCAGGCCGGCTGCCCTGTGAGGTCGTCTTCGTCGACGACTCCACCGACGACACCCCCGACGTCATCCGGGACGCCGCCAAGGACTGCCCGTTCCCGGTGACCGTCCTCCATCGCGAGGAGGCCACCGGCGGGCTCGGCGGGGCCGTCGTCGAGGGGATCAGGGCGGCCGGGTCGGACTGGGTCGTCGTCATGGACGGCGACTGCCAGCATCCGCCGTCCCTGGTACCGGAGTTGGTCGCCACGGGGGAGCGGGAGCGGGCCGAGCTCGTCGTCGCCTCCCGGTACCTCAAGGGCGGCAGCCGCGCCGGACTCGCCGGGAACTACCGGGTGTTGGTGTCCAGGGGCGCGACCTGGCTCGCCAAGTCCCTTTTCCCGCGCCGCCTGCACGGCATCAGCGACCCCATGAGCGGCTTCTTCGCGATCCGCCGCAGCGCCGTCACCGCCGATGAACTCAAGCCGCTCGGCTACAAGATCCTCATGGAACTCGCGGTGCGCAGCCGGCCCCGCAAGGTCGCCGAGGTGCCGTTCGTCTTCCAGGAGCGGCACGCCGGGGAGTCCAAGTCCACGGCGAAGGAGGGCCTCAGGTTCCTGCGCCACCTCGCCGGGCTGCGCAGCGCCTCCCCGGCCGCCCGCATGGTGGGCTTCGGGCTGATCGGGCTCAGCGGCTTCCTGCCCAACCTCGCCGGACTGTGGGCACTGACCGCCGCCGGGGTGCACTACCTGCCGGCCGAGGTCATCGCGGGCCAGGCGGGCGTGGCCTGGAACTTCGTCCTCATCGAACACCTCCTCTTCCGCGACCGGCGCGCGCACCGCCGCTGGTGGGACCGGCTCGGCCGGTTCGCGCTGCTCGCCAACGCCGACCTCGTCCTGCGCATCCCGCTCATCGCGCTGTTCGTGCACCGGTTCGGCATGGGCGCGCTCACCGCGACCGCGCTCGCCCTCGTGACCACGTTCCTCCTGCGCTTCGCCGGGACCGAGGCGCTGGTGTACCTGCCGCGCGGGAAGCGCGGCCGAGCCAAGGGAGCCGCATGAAGAACCCGTCCAAGTACCGCAGAAGAACAGCCCTGTTGTCGGTCACCGGCCTCACCGCCGGCCTCCTCCTGACCACCCCGCAGCCCGCCTCCGCCGCCAACCTGATCCTCAACCCCGGTTTCGAGACGGCCGGTCCGGACGGTATGCCGTACTGCTGGGAGAAGTCCGGCTGGGGCGACAACGACTTCACGTTCACCACCACCTCCGACGCCCACTCCGGCGCCAAGGCCATGAAGGTCGAGCTGACCCGCCGCGTCGACGGCGACCGCAAGGCCCTCATCACCGAGTCCGCCGCCTGCGCCCCCGCCGTGACCGCCGGCAAGCAGTACGACCTGTCCCTCTGGTACAAGTCGACGACCCCCGACACCTCGGTCACCGTCTTCCGGCACGACGCCACCGCCGGCTGGCAGTACTGGACCGACCTCAAGACCCTTGACCTGTCCCCGAGTTGGACGCAGGCGAGCGTCCGCACCCCGGAGATCCCGGCCGGCACCGACCGCATCACCTGGGGCGTCTCCGTCTACGGCACGGGCTCGGCGACGACCGATGACTACACGATGGACCAGGTCCCGGACGTCGTCCCGCCCGCGACCTGCACATCCACCCCCGCCGAGTGCGCCGGCGGCCGCTGGGACGTCCTGCCCACGCAGAACCCGGTGCGCTCCATGCACTCCGTCGTCCTGCACAACGGCAAGGTCCTGATGATCGCGGGCTCCGGCAACAGCGAGGAGCAGTTCGCGGCCGGCACGTTCACCTCCGCCGTGTACGACCCGGAGAACGGCACCTACAAGGTCATCCCCACCCCCAAGGACATGTTCTGCTCCGGACACGTCCAGCTCCAGGACGGCCGCGTCCTGGTGATGAGCGGCAACAAGGCGTATCCGGCGGCCGACGGCTCGCACGGCTACGAGGGGTTCAAGGACGCGTACGTCTTCGACCCCGCCACCGAGACGTACAGCAAGACCAACGACATGAACGACGGCCACTGGTACCCCTCGGCGACCGTCCTCGGCGACGGCGACGTGCTGTCCTTCGGCGGGCTGCGCGAGGACTCCTCCGGGTCGGTGACCGCCGAGCGCTGGTCGGACGCCGAACAGCAGTGGCTGCCGCTGTCCCGGGTCCACCAGACCTGGTCGTACTGGGGCCTGTACCCGGCGATGGTCCTCATGCAGGACGGCCGCCTCTTCTACACGGGCAGCCACGTCTTCGGCAACAACATCCCCGGCACGGGCGCGGCCGTCTACGACTACGACGCCAACACCGTCACGCAGATCCCCGGCTTGCAGCGCAAGGACGAGCGGGACCAGTCGGCGTCCGTGCTGCTGCCCCCGGCGCAGGACCAGAAGGTCCTCACCCTCGGCGGCGGCAACATCGACTCCAACCCCGAGGCGAACCGCCTCACCGACATCATCGACCTGAAGGCCGCCAACCCGTCGTACGTCGCCGGCCCCCCGCTCCCGCAAGGAACCGTCGACCTCGGCAACGGGCCCGTCCAGCAGACCGGCGCCCAGGGCAAGATGTACGTCTCGGCGGTCCTGCTGCCCGACGGCAAGGTCCTGGAGACCGGCGGCGCCCTGCACAACCGCGCCAACCCCGTGTACGAGTCGTCGATCTACGACCCGGCGACGAACACCTTCGACCCCGTCGCCGCCGACCCCCAGGCCCGCGGCTACCACTCCTCGGCCGTACTCCTGCCCGACGGGCGGGTGCTGACGACCGGCGACAACCCGGGCAACGGGACCTGGAACCACAACGTGTCCGTCTACACCCCGCCCTACCTCCTCAAGGGCCCCCGCCCGGCGATCACTTCGCTCATCGACAACGAGTGGAAGTACGGCGACACCCAGCGCATCACCGTCGACCGGCCCATCGCCAAGGCCGAGTTGATCCGCCCGGCCGCCGTCACCCACTCCTCCGACCCCAACCAGCGGTTCGTGGACCTGCCGCTGTCCGTCGACGGCAACAACGTCGACCTCAACGTCACCAGCAACCCCAACCTCGCCCCGCCCGGCTGGTACATGCTCTTCGCCGTCGACGCCAACGGCGTTCCCTCGGTGGCGAAATGGGTCCACCTCACCGGCCCCGCCGCGCTGAGCAAGACGGAGGCGGCACCTCATGTGCACGACTTCGCCGGCCAGTTGAGGGGCAAGGTCACCGGCCCCGGCGCCAAACGCCCGTCACAGAAGGTCAGTTCCACGCTCTCCGGCTGCGACCGGCACTACGGCTCCGCCAACGTCTGCGTACCGACGGCCTTCCCGCCGGACGTGAGGAGGACGGCCAAGGCCCGGTGCGCGTGGCTGAAGACGAACGACTACGGGACGCTGAAGGTCAACGGGCGCGACGATCCACTGGGGTTGGACCGCAACCGGGACGGGATCGCCTGCGGGAAGGGGGACTTCTAGGCGGCCGGGGAGAGCGGGGGCTCAGGAGAACTCGCTGAGCGCCCCCTCCACGATCACCTCCAACTGCCGGTGATGCGCCCCCTTCCAGTACGCCCGCCCGCACTCCCCGCACCGCGCGAACACGTCGTACGACTTCTCCGTACCGCCCCGCAGCTGCCCGGCCACCTCCTCCTTGGTGGCCGGGCGCAGCAGCCCGTTGCAGGCGGTGCAGCGGCTCCAGGGGACGAGGGCCGGGCGGAACCGGTCGAGGACGTCCCGGAGTTGGTCGTCGGGACTGGTGCTGTACACGAAGGCGCCCGCCCACAGCTCGCGCCGCCGCAGCAGCCCCCGGTCCCGGCTGAGCAGCACCCGCCGCTCGGCCGCCGACCGGGCCGCGAGCGCCGGGTCGCCGATGTCGGTGGACTCGTAGGCCGCGTCGACCCCGAGCAGCCGGAGCCGCCTTGCCAGCGTGCCGAGATGGACGTCGAGGAGGAACCGCAGCGGCGCCCCCGGGACCTCCTGCGGGCGCGGGTGCGGGCGTACCTCCACGGACTCGCCGTCGGCCGGGATGTGCGCGGCCGGCCGCACCCGGCCGTCCACCACCAGCGCGCCCACCTCCGTCAGCGGCACCCCCAGCGACTCGACGACATGGCCGAGCGTGGAGACGCCGTCCACGGCGAGCTGGCTGGTGACGTCCCGGCGGGCGTGCGGGACGAAGAGGGAGAGTTCCGGGGCGAGGCGGATACGGATCGCGGTCGTCACCGGGCCAGGATGGCACGGCGGCGGCGCGGGGACCCCAGGGTTTCCGACAGGCCTGCTACGAGCCCCCTAAGGACCCGAGCCCTTCCCCGGAACCCCGTTCGCCAGCACGTCCATCGCCCGCTCCAGCAGCTCCGTCAGATCGTCCTGGAAGCCGTTCTCCGCCCAGTACAGCAGGATCTCCGCGACCCCGCCGATCAGGGACATCGAGTAGACCCGGGCCTCCAGGCCGCCCGGGGCGAGGCCGGTGCGGGCGGCGACGGCGTCGGCGAGCATACGGCTGGTGACCGACATGCTCTCCATCATCCGCGAGCGCACGGCGGGCACCTGCACCAGCAGATGGGCCCGCATCCGGGTGGCCCGCTCGTCCTCGAGCCCCGCGCGGACGGCCGTCCGCATGACGTGCCGCAGGGACTCCTCCCACGGCTCGTCCGCCGGCCGCGCCCGCAGCTCCGCCGCCAGGAGCGGGTCGAACTCGTCGGTGAGGACGATGTCCTCCTTGGCGGGGAAGTACCGGAACACCGTGGACGGCGACACCTCGGCGCGCTCGGCGATCTGCTCGACGGTCGTCGCGTCGTACCCCTGCTCCTCGACCAGCGCGTACGTCGCGTCGCGGATCGCCGTGCGGGTCTTGATCTTCTTGCGCTCACGCAGGCCGAGCCGGGGCGGGTCGGAGGGGAGCGCGGGACGCGGGGGTGCCATGAGGGTCATTGTCGGGCATCGGCGAGCGGTACGGCCAGGTCAGGGGAGTCCTCGCCGGCGTCGATGCCGTGGCCTCGAAGGGTGACTGCCTGCCGGGGGTCACCCGTGCTGGTACGCCACCAGCGAGATCCCCACGTAGTGGACGACGAACGCGGCCAGCGTGAACGAGTGGAACACCTCGTGGAAGCCGAACCAGCGCGGGGAGGGGTTCGGGCGCTTCATGCCGTAGATGACGCCGCCCGCGCTGTAGAGCAGTCCGCCGACGATGACCAGGACGAGGACCGCGATGCCGCCCGTCTGGAGGAAGTCGGGGAGGAAGAAGACCGCCGCCCAGCCCATGGCGAGATAGCAGGGGGTGTAGAGCCAGCGCGGGGCGCCGACCCAGAAGACGCGGAAGACGATGCCGGCCGCCGCCGCCGCCCAGATGCCCCAGAGCAGCCACTGCCCCTTCGCGCCCGGCAGCAGCAGCATCGTCAGGGGCGTGTACGTACCCGCGATGATCAGGAAAATATTGGCGTGATCCAGCCGTCGCAGGATGCCGTCCATCCGGGCGTTCCAGTTGCCCCGGTGGTACAGCGCGCTCACGCCGAACAGCAGGCAGGCGGTCAGGGTGTAGATCCCGCAGGCGATCCGGCCGCGCGAGGAGTCCGCGAGGGCCGTGAGGACGAGACCGGAGATCAGCACGGCCGGAAACATGCCCAGATGCAGCCAGCCGCGCAGCTTCGGCTTGAGGGGCTCGGCCAGATGGGCGGACGCAGTCATGTGCGTGATCGTACCTACGGGACCGTAAGTTACGCATCAGTACGGCCGGTTGGACCGATGAAGAGTGGCCATCGTCTCACGGGCTCCCGGGCGAGCGGGCGGGGTTGGGCGATCAGGGCGAACACATGAACGCGTGGCGAGCCTCACCTTGCTCATGTGTGACGCCCTCTGGACAGATGTGCTGACGCGGCGGATGATCATATGAGTGCGGTCGGCACCGGATGAGCGGCTACGAAGCGTCCGGGCCGATGCCCCCACGGGGCGGAACATCAACAAAACCCTCATCAAGGAGCAATCGTGGCGCGCGACATCGCGGCTCCCTCCTCCCTCCCCACCGCCCACCCCGGGCTGATCTCGTGGGTGCACGAGATCGCGGAACTGACCCAGCCGGACAGCGTGGTCTGGTGTGACGGAACCGAGGCCGAGTACGACCGGCTCTGTGCGGAGCTGGTCGAAAAGGGCACGTTCAAACGGCTCGACCCGGTCAAGCGCCCCAACTCGTACTACGCCGCCTCCGACCCGACCGATGTCGCCCGGGTCGAGGACCGTACGTTCATCTGCTCCGCCGACGAGCAGGACGCGGGCCCGACCAACCACTGGAAGGCCCCGGCGGAGATGCGGGAGACCTTCGCCGGTGAGCAGGGCCTGTTCCGCGGCGCGATGCGGGGCCGCACGATGTACGTCGTCCCCTTCTGCATGGGCCCGCTGGGCTCCGAACTCTCCGCGATCGGCGTCGAGATCACCGACTCGGCCTACGTCGCCGTCTCCATGCGCACGATGACCCGGATGGGCGCCGCGGTCCTCGAGGAGCTGGGCGACGACGGCGCCTACGTCAAGGCCGTCCACACCCTCGGCGCCCCCCTCGCGCCGGGCGAGCAGGACGTTCCCTGGCCCTGCAACAGCACCAAGTACATCTCGCACTTCCCCGAGGACCGCGAGATCTGGTCCTACGGCTCCGGGTACGGCGGCAACGCGCTGCTCGGCAAGAAGTGCTACGCGCTGCGCATCGCCTCCGTCATGGCCCGCGACGAGGGCTGGCTCGCCGAGCACATGCTGATCCTCAAGCTGACGCCGCCCGCCGGCGAGCCGAAGTACGTCGCCGCCGCCTTCCCGAGCGCCTGCGGAAAGACGAACCTCGCGATGCTGGAGCCCACGGTCTCCGGCTGGAGCGTCGAGACGATCGGCGACGACATCGCGTGGATGCGGTTCGGCGCGGACGGCCGGCTGTACGCGATCAACCCCGAGGCCGGCTTCTTCGGCGTCGCCCCCGGCACCGGCGAGCACACCAACGCCAACGCGATGAAGACGCTGTGGGGCAACTCCGTCTTCACCAACGTCGCCCTCACCGACGACGGCGACATCTGGTGGGAGGGCATGACCGAGGACACCCCGGCCCACCTCACCGACTGGCGGGGCGACGACTGGACGCCGGGCGCCGACCGGCCCGCCGCGCACCCCAACGCCCGCTTCACCGTGCCGGCCTCGCAGTGCCCGATCATCGCGCCCGAGTGGGAGGACCCCAAGGGCGTCCCGATCTCCGCGATCCTCTTCGGCGGCCGGCGCGCCACCGCCGTCCCGCTGGTGACGGAGTCCTTCGACTGGAACCACGGCGTCTTCCTCGGCGCCAACGTGGCCTCCGAGAAGACGGCCGCCGCCGAGGGCAAGGTCGGCGAGCTGCGCCGCGACCCGTTCGCCATGCTGCCGTTCTGCGGCTACAACATGGGCGACTACATGGGGCATTGGATCGACGTCGCCAAGGGCCGGGACCAGGCGAAGCTGCCGAAGATCTACTACGTCAACTGGTTCCGCAAGGACGACCGGGGCAGGTTCGTGTGGCCCGGGTTCGGGGAGAACTCCCGCGTCCTGAAGTGGATCGTGGAGCGTCTCGACGGCACCGCCGAGGGTGTGCGGACCCCGATCGGCGTGCTCCCGACGCGCTCGGCGCTCGACACCAAGGGCCTCGAACTCTCCGACGGCGACCTGGAGTTCCTCCTCACGGTCGACAAGGAGATCTGGCGCGAGGAGGCCGCGCTGGTGCCGGACCACCTGAAGACCTTCGGGGAGCACACGCCGAAGGAACTGTGGGACGAGTACCGGGCGCTGGTGAGCCGCCTGGGGTAAATCCCTTCGGGTGCGGCCCAGTTGGGTGGCACCCCTTGAAGACCCCGCGGCCGGCCGAACCGATCAGTCCCTGACCAGACGCAGTCGTCACCGGCCGGCCGCGGAACCCGCCGGCGAGGTCCCGTACAACGGCGTGCGGGGCCGGGGCCCGTCGCACCCACCTTCCGTCAGCCCCGACGGGAGGCGCGGCGGGCCTTCGCCTTTTCAGGTGCTCGGAGTTCTCGAGGGTGCCGGGGGTGGCACCCGGCCCGCGCGTCGCTGCGGGTGCGCGCGGGCCGGGGCCGTTTTTGACCCCGTGGGGGGGGGATCTAGACCGCGGCCGTGGGGAGGGCCGCCGTGTGGGCGTCCATCCGCTGGGCCGCGAGGATCGCCGAGGTGGTGTCCGCGCGGGAGGCGGCGACCACCAGGGCCCGGCCCGCGAGCGCGTGGGCGCGGCGGTGCAGGGCGGTGGGGGAGTGCGTGGGGGCGGGGCGGGCGATGCGCAGCGGCGGCCGGCCTCCCCTGAGGCGGGTCACCTGGTGGGCCAGCTGGTCGGCCGCCCGGTCCAGGTCGCCGGCCGGGGCCAGCGTACGCAGCTCGTCGGTGACGGCGAGCAGCGCGGCGAGGTGTCCGGCGAGCTGGATGTCCAGCTCCTCCTCGCGGGTGCGGTGGGGGAGGTCGGAGGCGTGCACGGGGGTGCTGTGGACCGACTTGGTGCGGATCGGCTCATACATAGGAGGGCCTCCTGCGCTCTGACAGGAAACCATCCTAGCTTGGATTTCGTCTAAAGTTATCCAGGTTGCAGAACTGACCTTGTTCGATCACGGTCGGTCAGCCGCCCCGCGCTCATTTCTGTACGTAGCCGTCCAGGAACCGCCCGATCCGCGTCACCGCGTCTTTCAGATCGGTCACGGTCGGCAGCGTGACGACCCGGAAGTGGTCCTGCTCCGGCCAGTTGAACCCGGTCCCCTGCACCACCATGATCTTCTCCTGGCGCAGCAGATCGAGGACCATCCGCCGGTCGTCCTTGATCTTGTAGACGGACGGGTCGAGGCGCGGGAAGAGATACAGCGCGCCCTTCGGCCGGACACAGCTGACCCCGGGGATCTGCGTCAGCAGCTCGTACGCCGTGTCGATCTGGTCCTTCAACCGGCCGCCCGGCAGCACGAGTTCATTGATCGACTGGCGTCCGCTGAGCGCGGCCACCACGCCGTGCTGGCCCGGCATGTTCGCGCACAGCCGCATGTTCGCGAGGATCGTCAGGCCCTCGATGTAGGAGTCGGCATGTGCGCGCGGGCCGGAGATCGACATCCAGCCGACCCGGTAGCCGGCGACCCGGTACGCCTTCGACATCCCGTTGAAGGTGAGCGTCAGCAGGTCGGGGGCGACCGCGGCGGTCGGGGTGTGGGTGGCGCCGTCGTACAGGATCTTGTCGTAGATCTCGTCCGAGCAGACCAGCAGGTTGTGCCGGCGGGCGATGTCGGTCAGGCCCTTGAGCAGCTCGACGTCGTAGACCGCGCCCGTGGGGTTGTTCGGGTTGATGACGACGATCGCCTTGGTGCGGTCGGTGACCTTGCGTTCGATGTCGGCGAGGTCGGGCATCCAGTCGGACCGCTCGTCGCAGCGGTAGTGCACCGCGGTCCCGCCGGAGAGCGAGACGGCCGCCGTCCACAGCGGGTAGTCGGGGGAGGGGACGAGGACCTCGTCGCCGTCGTCGAGCAGGCCCTGCATCGCCATGACGATCAGCTCGGAGACCCCGTTGCCGATGAAGACGTGCTCGACGTCCGTCTCGATGCCCAGCGTCTGGTTGTGCATGACGACCGCGCGGCGGGCGGCGAGCAGTCCCTTGGCGTCTCCGTAGCCGTGCGCGGTGGAGACGTTGCGCAGCACGTCCTCCAGGATCTCCGGCGGGCACTCGAAGCCGAACGCCGCCGGATTGCCGGTGTTGAGCTTGAGGATGCGGTGCCCCGCCGCCTCCAGCCGCATCGCCTCCTCCAGGACCGGGCCCCGGATCTCATAACAGACATTTGCGAGCTTTGTGGACTGGATCACCTGCATGTCTGGGAGCTTACGGCCCGGTAACGCATGGCGGGGCGTGTTTTCCGCCACGTGGGGGTGAACAGGATCAGGCCGAAACTGACCGCTTGTCCTGAAGGGGGTGGCTGTTGATGATGTGCATGACAAATTTCCGTCATGCAGAGGGGACCCCCCATGAAAAAGCCTCTCGTCGCCCTGGCCGCGCTGGCCCTCGCCGCCGTCGGCGCGGCACCGGCAGCGGCGGCTACGACCGCCCAGGCGTCGACTTCTTCTGTTGCGACTTCTTCGGTTACCAAGGCCGCCGCCGCTCCCACTCTCAAGGCGGTCACCCTGGCCGGAACGGTCGCGCTGAGCAACTGTTCCGGCTCGGTGATCCGCTTTCCGGGCTCCCTCGACACCGACCCGGCGCTGGTCCTCTCCAACGGCCACTGCCTGACCTCCGGCTTCCCCGACCCCGGTGAGGTCATCACCAACCAGGCCTCCACCCGCACCTTCGGCCTGCTGAACTCCGCCGGCACCCAGGTCGCCACCCTGCGCGCGAGCAAGCTCGCCTACGCGACGATGACCGACATCGACGTCTCCATCTACCAGCTGACGTCGACCTACGCGGCCATCAAGAGCTCGTACGGGATAGCGCCGCTCACCGTCCAGAACACCCACCCGACCGCCGGGACCGCGATCACCGTCGCCTCCGGGTACTGGAAGCGGTTGTACAGCTGCAACGTCGACGGCTTCGTCTACCGGCTCAAGGAGGGCGACTGGACCTGGAAGGACTCGGTCCGCTACACCTCCGCCTGCAACACCATCGGCGGCACCTCAGGATCCCCGGTCGTCGACCAGGCCACCGGCAACGTCGTCGCCGTCAACAACACCGGCAACGAGGACGGCGCGAGCTGCACCGTCAACAACCCGTGCGAGGTCTCCGAGACCGGTGCGGTGACCGTGCGCCAGGGCATCAACTACGCGCAGCAGACGTACCAGATCCCGGCCTGCTTCACGACCGGCAACCAGCTGAACCTGAGCGCGAGCGGGTGCGTGCTGCCGAAGCCGTAGCGCGCCGCAGCCGCCGGAGGGGGCGTCAGAAGAACGTCCGCACGTACTCCGTCACCGCCCCCTCCGCCGTCACCACCGGAATCAGCGGCCATTTCTCGAACGTCGTGCACGGATGCGACAGCCCGAACCCGATCCAGTCGCCGACCTCGACATCGGCCTCCGGCGCGGTGCGCAGCCACAGATGCTGGTCGGACAGCGCGGTCACCTCGATCCCGGCGGCCGGCATCAACACCTCACCCCGGCGCACGACTTGGGCGAACGGGAGGCCGAGGTCGTACGGCGCGTCCCGCTTGCCCGCGTTGACGAACGCCTGGGCCGGGGTCGGCCGGGAGACGACCTGCGTCCAGAGCCGGAACGCCGGTTCCAGCGCGCCCTCTTCGGGGACGCGGTTGAACGGGGTCCGCTCCCGGTAGTGCCCGTCGTCGTGCGAGACGTAGGCGCCCGAGCGCAGCAACTTCAGTACGGGCAGGGAGAGTTCGGGGACATCGGCGAGCCCTTCGGCGACGGCGTCGAACCACTCGCTGCCGCCCGCGCTGACGACGATCTCCCGGGCCCCCGCGAACAGCCCGGCCTTGTCCAGCTCCCCGGCCAGCGCGACGAGCCGCCGCGTCCACCCCAGCACCGCCTCGGCGGACGCGTCCGGCACCTGCGACTCGTACCCGGCGACCCCGGTGAGCCGCAGCGTGCGGGTACGCCGGACGGCCTCCGCGAGCTGGCCGCAGCAGACCTCCGTCCGCGCCCCGGTCCGCCCCTCGGGACCGGCGGCCAGCTCGACGACGACCTCCAACGGGCGCACGGCACCGGCCTGTTGGAGGGCGACGTCCATCAACTCGACTCCGTGCACGGAGTCGACGTAGCAGATCACCCGGAACTCGTGGTCGGCGTCCTGTTGTCGCGCGATCCAGCGCAACGCGGCCGGGTCGACGACCTCGTTGGCGAGGAAGATCTGCCGCACCCCGAACTCCCTTGCCACGCGGGCCTGGTGGGGCATGGCGACGGTGATTCCCCAGGCGCCGCGCTCCAGTTGGCGGGCGAAGAGCTGGGGGGCCATCGTCGTCTTGCCGTGCGGGGCGAAGCGCACGCCGTGGCGGGCCGTGTAGGACTCCATGAGGGCCAGGTTGTGGTCCAGGCGCTCGGCGGAGAGGGTGAGGACGGGGGTGGTGAAACCGCCGTCGAAGAGATTTCTGGACTGGGCGGTCAGCTCGGAGACGGTGAGCCCGTCGGCGTCCGGCGGGAGCCCCTTGAAGCGGTGGTCCAGGCGCTCGGCGGCCAGCTGGGCGAGGGGTCCGGAGTGCGGCACGGTCTCTCCTGGGCTCGGACGGGCCGTCGTATACGGCGCTGTCGTATAACGAAGTGCGGGTCGGCTGTGTGCGGCACAGGATCTTCGACCATACTGCCCGCTGTGGACCAGCGCATAGGATCGAGCAGCAAGCCCCTGGAGGGCGCCGGATTCGACCCGGCCTTCGTCCCCGGGCTCACCTCGCCCGTGACGGCGGAGCTCAAGGAGCCCAAGGAGCCCAAGCCCAGGAAGACCGCGGAGGCGGCGGAGGCGGAACCGGAGGACGCGAAGCCGGCCGAGCCGACCGAGCCGACCGAGCCGACCGAGGCCGTCGCACCGGAACCGGCCGAAGAGGTCGCCGAGGAAGCGGAACCCGTCGACGGGCCCGTCTTCGAGGCGGCCGACCGGCGGGCGCGGATCGTCGCCGACCACAAGGGCGTCCGGCTCGCGCTCGACGACCAGGCCTGCGAGTTCCGCTGGGACGAGATCGGGGCCGTGGAGACGGAGACCGCCCGCTTCGGCAGGCGGTTCACCATCACCGTCCACACGCCCGACCGCCGCTGGTACCCGATAGAGATCGAGGCGGCGAGCCGGGCGCGGTTCGCGGAGTGGGAGAGCGAGCTGGACGCCGTCCTCGACGCGTACTTCGAGGACGGCGCGGAGGAGACCGAGGAGCCGGCCGAGCCTTCTGACAAGGCCGACTCCGAGGACGAGGCCTCCGAGAAGAAGGCCGACTCGGTCAAGGCGGAGGAGACCGCTTAGCCCCTCCGGGTGATCAGGAGCAGTACTGGGCGGCCTTCCCGATCGACCGGTACATGCAGTCCGCGTTCTCCAGCAGTTGCAGGACGGCGTCCCGGTTGCGGGACGTCTCCCGCTCGATCACCTCGTCGGGCGGGTAGAAACCGCCCCCGGAGCTGGACGTCGGGTACATCTCGTAGGTGTACCCGAAGATCTTGTGGGTGCCCCAGAGGTAGTCGTCGATCGAGCCGTCGGTGATGTACAGGTCGCTGGACTGCTCGGCGGTGTAGCCGTTGCTCGCGGCCATCTTCTGCCCGACGGCCTTGAAGGCGGCGTTGTCGTCGGCGGTCATCCCGGTCGTGGTGTCGGCGGTGGTGTAGCCGAACGGCCACATCACCAGCTCGCTGTAGGTGTGGAAGTCGATCGCGGCCTTGATCTGCTGTACCCCGCCGACGACCCGGCTGCGCACGAAGTCGGCGACGACCTTCACCTCGGGCGCGGACTCGGCGGACGCGCCCCGGTAGGTCTCGGAGGACGTCGACCCGGAGGAGCCGCCGCAGCAGCCCCAGCGGTAGGCCCAGTTGCGGTTGAGGTCCGTACCGACCGCCGTGGAACCGGAGTTGGGCTGGCGGTTCTTGCGCCAGGAGCGGTAGGAGCCGGTGGCGATGTCGTACTCGCCGCCGTCCGGGTTGAGGTCGGGGATGATCCAGATCTCGCGGCTGTTGACCAGGTTGGTGACGCGCGAGTCGGTGCCGTAGCCGGCGCCGAGTTCGCGGATCAGGTACAGGGCCATCTCGACGGTGAGGTGCTCGCGGGCGTGCTGGTGGTGGGTGAACAGCACCTCCGGCTCGGCCTCGTCGGTGCCGACGTTGTCGCTGATCTTGACGGCGTAGATGTCCCGGCCCTGGTACGACTTGCCGATCACCTGCTTGCGCATGATGGACGGGTAGGCCGCGAGCCGCTGGTCGATCTCCGCGTTCATCTCGGCGTAGTTGTGGTAGTTCGAGTCCGCGGTGGGGAAGTCGAAGAGCCGCACCTCATCGCCGGCGAGCCGGTTGGGGGCGGTGGCGAGCGGCGTGATCTCGAACCCGTTCGCGGCGAGCTTGCGGGCCTGGTCGGCGCGCCCGGAGACCACGACGGTCTCGGAGTCGGCCTCGTCGATGCTGACCCCGGCCCGGGCGATCGCGGTGCGCAGGTCGGTGGTGTTGCCGGGCGCGTGGATCTCGTACTGCCGGATGTCGTCCGGCGAGGGGGCCGCGGTGGCGGCGCTCTCGGCCGAGGCGGAGGGCAGGGTCGCCGAGACGGGGGCGGCGAGGGCCAGCGCGATCAGGGTCGCGAGGGCGGCGGTGCGTCTGCCGCGGGCACCCCGGGTGCCTGAGCCGCGTACGCGAAGTCGCATGAGGTCTCCTTGGTCTCCAGTTCCGTCCGGGATCTTCCGGCACGGGTGGGGGTGGAGCGGGGAGCGGGTGCTGTGGACCGGCTGTGCGGTGTGTCGCTCATGGTCGGGGATGTGGCATGAACGGGTCAAGAGAGCCCCAAGGGTTGGCTGGGGGGAGACCCCTAGGGGGCGGGTGAGGAGACCCCGCGCGCCCCTTCCGGATCCCGCACCCCATCTGTCAACCCTCCCCCTGTGGAGACCTGATGGAGATGGCTCGCCCTCTTTTGCCCCGACTTGACGGGTGAGGCGCCGGAGAAGAGTTGGTTACCGCTAGCCGGAACCTGTTCTCCCGCCGCTGGGGCGTGGATACAGTGCTGAGGTAGTCACGCAATGAAGTCATTCCGGCGCACCGGAGTAACTCTCCCGTGCGCCGGATTCGCGGGAATCTCGGGGAGCTGCGCGTGCCAACTGCCATTGCGGTGACCGGCGTAGGGCTGGCCCTGCCGGCCCAGGACGAGCGCACCGTCCCCGCCGTCATCCTGGAAGACATAGCCGGGCAGCCCCTGGAACAGGCCGTGTCGACGGTCCAGGGCGTGATCGACGCGTACGGTCACCTCGTCGTCGTCAGCCCGAAGGCGGCCCCCGCGGCGGTCGGCCAGCGCCTGCACATGATCCGCTCCCTGCTGGAGACGGACCGCCTGGCCCTCTTCCAGCCCGCCCTGCCCCCGCTGGCGACGGCCGTACTGGCGCGCCAGCTGAGGCAGTTGGCGTCCTGCGACCTGGGCCCGGGGGTGATCGCCTCGGCGGGACGCCTGCTGACGCACTACCTCCACGCGGGCGCGCTGCTCGCCTCGGTGGCAAGACTGGACCACGTCCCGGTCACCCTCACCTCGCACGCCCGCTCATGGATGCCGGGCAGCCAGTTCGCCGTACTGGCCCACCCCCAGCCGCAGTTGGTGAAGGCGGCCCCCGGAATCCCCCTGGCGGGCCCGGAGTTCGGGACCTGGCTGCTGCACGCGCCGGGCCAGCTGCCCACGGAGTGGGTCACGGAGACGCTGGCCCCCGCATGGCGCGCGCAGGGCGTACGGGAGGTCCCGCTGCCGGCGGAGTCACCGGCGTGGTGGGGCACACCGAAGCTGGTCGAGTTCTGCGCGTACCTGCCGGACCTCTCCGTCCTGTACCAACTGGTCACGTCCGTACGGCAGATGACGTGCCACTGGTGCGGCCTGGACGTGATCGGCGACCGCTGCGTCTTCTGCTCGGCGTCCCCGCCCCCCTCTTCGGACCCCCGGGCCCTCACGGCGGGCGCCGGCCCCCGCCACGCGCTCCCAGCCGGCTGAAGAGCCTTCTGAATCCCGTCCGCCCGACACCCAACGAGGTTGCACGGCTCATGAACTCCCGTCAGCGCCGCGGCGTGATCCTTCTGCTCGTGTCGGTGGTGTGCGCGCTCGGCGCGTTCGCCGGTGTGCTCACCGTCATCGACGACGTCAAGTCCAAAGTCGGCCCCGAGGTGAGCGCCTACCAGGTCAAGGACGACGTGGCGCCCTACACGGCGCTGAGCGAGGGCCAGTTCGAGAAGATCGAGATGCCGAAACGCTGGCTCTCGCACAACGCCGTCACCGACCTCGCCGCGATCCGCGGCAAGATCGCCGTGACGACCCTGCGCGCCGGCTCCCTCCTCCAGACCGACATGGTCGTCGACCAGCCCGCCCTGCGCCCCGGCCAGCAGGAGGTCGCCATCATGATCGACGCGGCGACCGGAGTCGCCGGGAAGATCACCGCCGGGGCCTCGGTGAACGTCTACGCCACCTTCGAGGGCGCCCGCGGCGGCGACCCCGACGTCTCGAAGATCATCGTGACCAACGCCCGCGTCCTCGACGTGGGCAAGCTGACGGCCCTCGACCCCGACCAGGGCAGCCGCACCACCGGCACCACCCAGGCCGTCCCCATCACCTTCGCGCTCTCCACCCTGGACGCCCAACGCGTCACCTACGCCGAGTCGTTCGCCAAGCGGGTCCGCCTCGCCCTGGTCGCCCCCGGCACCACCACCACGGTCCCCGAGCAGGACCGCACCTACCAGCTCGCCACGGACAAGTGAGAGGCCCGTCATGCCCACGAGGATTCTCCCGGCCGTAGGCGACGCGGACGCGGCCCGCTCCCTCGTCACCCTCCTCAGCCAACTCCCCGACGCGGAACCGGCGACCCCGGTGGGCGACTCGACAGCCCTGGTCGACCTGCTGGCCCGCCTCGCCGCCGAGTCCGTGGACGACCTCCCCGAAGTGGTCGTCGTCCACGAACGCGTCGGCCCCGTACCGGCGTTGGAACTCGTCCGCGAGATCGCCCTGCGCTTCCCCGCGGTGGGAGTCATCCTCGTCACCACCGACGCGGGCCCCGGCCTCTTCTCCGCGGCCATGGACTCCGGCGCCCGCGGCCTGGTCACCCTGCCCCTGACCTACGACGACCTCGCCACCCGCGTCCACGCCGTCGCCCAGTGGTCCACCGGCGTACGGCGCCATCTCGGCCACGGCCCCGACGTGTTCACCGGCCCCGGCGGCACGGTCGTCACGGTGAGCGGCGCGAAAGGCGGCGTGGGCGTCACCGTCACCGCCATCCAACTCGCCCTGGCGGCACAGGCGTCGGGCCGGGCGACGGCTCTCCTCGACCTCGATCTCCAGACCGGCGACGTCGCTTCCTACCTGGACGTCCAATTCCGGCGCTCCGTAGTGGACTTGGCGGCCATCACCGACATCTCCCCGCGCATCCTTGCGGAGGCGGTGTTCCGCCACGACACCGGTCTCGACCTGCTGCTGGCGCCCGGGGAGGGCGAGCGGGGGGAGGAGGTGACGGACCGGGCGGCCCGCCACATCGTCGGCGCGCTGCGGTCCCACTACGAGGTGGTGATCGTCGACTGCGGCGCCCAGCTGAGCGGCGCGGGGGCGGCGGCGGTGGAGACGGCGGACAAGGCGCTCCTGGTGACGACCCCGGACGTGGTGGCGGTACGCGGCGCCAAACGGACGGTCCGCATGTGGGACCGCTTGCAGATCCGCAAGGCGGAGGAGACGACGGTGGTGGTGAACCGCCACAGCCGCACCACGGAGATCCAGCCCCCTCTGATCCAGAAAATCACCGGCACAGCGCTGGCGACGACCTCGATCCCGGCCCACTTCAAGGAACTACAGGCCCCGGTCGACTCGGGCCGCCTGCACGCCCTGGACCCCAAGGGCCCGATCCGCCAGGCCCTGTGGACGCTGGCGGCGGAACTGGAGCTGGCGAAACCGAACTTGCCGGCGAGGAGGCGCAGGGCGACGGGGGACCGGGGAACGGCGGGTTTCAGACGGCGGAGGGATTAGGGATGGGAAGCAGGGAGGGCGAGGGGCCGGGGCGGGCGGACGCGATGCGGAGCTTGGCGATGGGGGGTGTGGGGGGAGGGACGTATGCAGGGGAGCCCCCCATGGGCGGGAGGCCGCGTATGGCGGGAGGGGGCGACGGCGCGCCGGTGTTGGCGGAACTCCGGGCTGGCGGGGGGCTGCGTATGGCGGGAGGGGGCGACGGCGCGCCGGTGTTGGCGGAACCCCGGGCCGGCGGGGAGCCGCGTATGGCGGGAGGGTTGAACGGCGCGCCGGTGTTGGCAGGACCCGGCGCGGGCGGGGAGCCGCGTATGGCGGGAGGGGACGGCGGCGCGCCGGTGTTGGCGGAACCCCGGGCCGGCGGGGAGCCGCGTACGGCGGGAGGGCTGAACGGCGCGTCGGTGTTGGCAGGACCCGGCGTGGGCGGGAGGCCGCGTACGGCGGGAGGGTTGAACGGCGCGTCGGTGTTGGCAGGACCCGGCGCGGGCGGGGAGCCGCGTACGGCGGGAAGGGGACGTGGCGGGGGGTGTCCGCCCGCAGCGGCCGGCGTCAACTCCGGCTCCCGGCATGAGAAGCGGAACCGCCGGACCGAGGACGGACACCCCCCGGCGCGGCACCGCCCCACCCCCCACCGCAGGCGACACCCCACCGGCGAGAAACCCGCCGACAACCCCAAGCCCACCCCCCTCACCGGCGACCGAGGCCAAGTAACCGTCGAGTTCCTCGGCATGCTCCCCGCCATCCTCGCCACCCTCGCCGCCATCTGGCAGTGCGTACTGGTCGGTTACACCTACACCCTCGCGGGTAACGCAGCCGATGCCGCAGTGAACGCGGGAACAGCGGCGCCGGCTGGGACACGACAGGGGGTGTGCGAACAGATGGGCACCAAGGATCTGCCGACAGCTTGGCGCGGCGGCGCCCAAGTGACGTGCGGCGGCACGGGTTTCGTGACCGCAGACGTCACCCTCCGCGTACCGATCCTGTTCCCCGGCGTCCTCTCCGTCCCCCTCCCGGTCCACGGCCACGCGGGAGCAGTGGAAGAGGAGGACAGATGAGAAGCCCGACGAGAACACCCCCGGCCCGCCGCCGCCAAATCACCGGCGACCAGGGCCAAGTAGCCATCGAATACCTGGGCTTCCTCCCCATCCTCCTCATAGTCGCCCTGGCCGCAATCCAGTTGGGCCTCATCGCCTACGCGGGCCAACAAGCCGGCACAGCGGCAAGAACCGCCGCCCGCAGCGCATCCCTGCACAGGAACTACCAGGCCGACTGCCAGGCAGCAGTCAGCTCATGGCTGACAGCAAGCTGCTCGGCGGCGGACCTGGGCGACGCCGTCCAGGTCACCTCCTCCGTAGACATCCCCTCCGTCTTCCCCGGCTGGGACTTCGGCCAGGCCCAGAAATCCGCCACCATGCCGGCCGACCACTGAAGGAGCCCCATGAGCCTGCGCGCAAGGATCAACTCCCCGGCGGAGAACGGCACTCGGGCGGAGGAGGGCCACTTGGTGGCGACGTACAGGGCGAAGCTCCTGGAGGAGATCGACCTGGCGGAGATGACCTCGCTGGCGGCGGCCGAACGAAGGGCACGCCTGGAACGCGTACTGGGCCACATCATCAGCAGGGAGGGCCCGGTCCTCTCGACGACCGAACGCGCCAGGCTGATCAGACGAGTTGTGGACGAAGCCCTGGGCCTCGGCATCCTCGAACCGCTGCTGGAGGACGCCACGATCACCGAGATCATGGTCAACGGCGCCGACGCGATCTTCGTCGAACGAGGCGGCAGAGTAGAGCAGTTGCCGCTCCGCTTCGCCTCCACGGACCAGCTGATGCAGACCATCGAACGCATCGTCTCCACCGTCAACCGCCGTGTGGACGAGTCGAATCCGATGGTCGACGCCCGCCTCCCCTCGGGCGAGCGGGTCAACGTCATCATCCCCCCGCTCTCGCTGACGGGCCCGATCCTCACGATCCGCCGCTTCCCCCGCTCCTTCACCCTCCACGAACTGGTCGGCTTCAACTCCCTTGACGAACCGATGCTGTTCCTCCTGGCCGGCTTGGTGCAGGCGAAGTTCAACGTGATCGTCTCGGGCGCGACGGGCACGGGTAAGACGACCCTCCTGAACGCGCTGTCCGGCCTGATCCCGGACGGCGAACGCATCATCACCATCGAGGACTCGGCGGAACTCCAGCTCCAGCAGACGCACGTCGTACGCCTCGAATCCCGCCCCCCGAACGTGGAGGGGAAGGGGCACATCACGATCCGCGACCTGGTCCGCAACTCCCTGCGGATGCGCCCCGACCGCATCGTGGTGGGGGAGGTGCGCGGCGGCGAGTCGCTGGACATGCTCCAGGCGATGTCCACGGGCCACGACGGCTCGCTGGCGACGGTGCACGCCAACAGCGCGGAGGACGCGCTGACGCGACTCCAGACGCTGGCGTCGATGTCGGACGTGGAGATCCCGTTCATCGCGCTGCACGACCAGATCAACAGCGCGGTGGACGTACTGGTCCAGCTCACCCGCTTCGCGGACGGCGCCCGCCGGATCACGGAGATCGCGCTGCTGGACAGCCACGGCGGCGAGCCGTACCGCTTGGCGACGGTGGCCCGCTTCGACGCGCAGCCGATGACGGCGGACGGCAGGGTGCACGGCGTCTTCCGGGCGTTCCCGCTGCCGCGCAGGGCGGCGGACCGCCTGTATCTGGCGGGCCAGCCGGTCCCGCAGGCGTTCGGAATCGCGAGGACACCGGGGGAACTGGCGACGAGAGAGGCGCGCTAGGAAGACCCCGACCCCAACCGCCAGCTGGAGAAGCCCACTTGACCAGCCGAGCCCCGAAGCCCCCCGAAGCCCCCGCCCCGCAAGGCAGGACCCCATGGACCTGAACACCCTCACCACCCTCACCACCGGCGCCACCCTGCTGGCCTTCACCCTCGCCGTAGCGGGCCTGCACGCCTACGCCACCGGCCGCGCCCAGCAAGCCGCGCTGGCCGACCGCCTCTCCTACACCGGCCAGCTCCCCCCGCCCGGCCGCAGGCGCCGCTTCCGCGCCCTGGACCGCCGCATCCGCCGCACAAGGCCCGGCGCGGCCCTGGAACGCCGCCTCGTGGCGACCGGACTGGACGTCACCCCGGGCGAGTTCACGGCGTACGTCCTCGGCGGAGTGGCCGGCCTCTGGCTGATCGGACAGGCCGTCCTGGCCCCCTTCTTCGGCCCGCTGGCCGGCCTCCTGGCCGTCGGCATCGCGGTCCAGTTCCTCAACTGGCAGCGCCAGAAGCGCATCGAGCGCTTCATCAACCAACTCCCGGAACTGGCACGCATCTTGGCGAACGCCACCCAGGCGGGCCTGGCGCTGCGCACCGCGCTGGGCATGGCGGCGGAGGAGCTGGAGGCCCCGGCGGGCGAGGAACTGGCGAAGGTGGCAAGCCAGTTGGCGGTGGGCCAGTCCTTGGACGACGCCTTGGGTGAACTGGCGGAACGCCTCCCGTCCCGCGAACTCGTCGTCTTGGTAACCACGTTGGTCCTGTCCAACAAGGCGGGCGGCCAAGTGGTGGGCGCGCTGAGGAACTTGACCGAGACCTTGGAGGAACGCAAGGAGACGAGAAGGGAGATCCGCACCCAGCTCTCCCAAGTGAGCATGACCTCCTACGCCGTTCCCCTCCTGGGCGTCGGCTCGTTGTTCCTCATGAACGGCGTCAAGGACGGCGCCCTGGACCGCATGACGGAGTCACCGCTGGGCCAGGCGGCCGTACTGATCGCCTTCGCCCTGTACGCGATCGGCTTCGTCCTCATCCGCCGCATGTCGCGAATCGACGTATGAGAGGGGTGAGCTGACCGATGGCCTTGCTCCTGGCCTTCCTGATGGCGGCCTCCGTCTGGGGCGCCTTCACGGGAGTCCGCATGTACCGCGCGGACACGAAACTCCCCCCCGACCTGGCCCTGGCCCTGGAGGTCGGCTCGACCCGCACCGGCGCGGTCGACTCCCTCGTCGACCGCATGGGCATGCGCTACGCCCCCGCCGTCCTGCGCCTGATGGGCCCGGGCCAGGTCGCGAAGTACCGCCGCCGCATCGACCTGGCGGGCAACCCCGGCGGCCTGACGATCGACCGCTACGCGGCGCGCAGAGCGGTCTACGGCGCCCTGGGCGCGACCGGCGCCCTGGTCTTCCTCCTGCGCGGCGACTACGTGGTGGCCCTGCTGATGCTGGCCTTCGGCGCCCTGTGGACCGAGGTCGGCATCTGGGCGGCGATCCGCGTCCGCAAAGACGTCATCGAGCGAACTCTCCCTGATTTCCTGGACGTTCTGGCGGTCGTGGTGAGCGCGGGCCTCGGCTTCCGGCAGGCCCTGGACCGGGTCTCGACGCGGTACGAGGGCCCGTGGGCGGACGAGATCCGTATCACGCTGCGGCAGATGGACCTCGGGGTGAGCCGCCGCCAGGCCTTCGCGGAGCTGCGCCTGCGCAACGACTCCGAGCAAGTGGCCATGTTCGTCACGGCGTTGCAGCAGGGCGAGGAGCTGGGCGCGCCGATCGTGGAGACGCTGGTGGCGATCGCGAAGGACATGCGCCGCACCGACGCCCAGAACGCCCGCCGCAAAGCGGCCCGTGCCGTCCCGAGGGCCACCTTGATGATCACCACCTTCATGGTCCCGGCCACGATGCTCCTCCTGGGCGCGGGCCTGCTGCTGGGCTCGGGCACGGACTTCGGCACCATCACGGGGAAGTAGGGGAGATGGCGGCCGGGGAGTTCCTGGAGCCGGCGGCGGGGCGGACCGGACACCGTCCCCGGCGCCGGCTGACGCGAGCCCGAGGAGAGTTGCCCGACTTCCGGCCTAGGCGCCAACTGACGCGAGCCCAAAGCAAGTTGCCCACCCTCCGGCCCCTGTCCCACACCCCCCAGCCCCCCTCCCTCACCCTCCAGCTCAACGCCCTCCAGGCCCTGTCCCGCCAGGTCTTCGGCTTCCGGCTCGCGATGATCGCGCTAGCCGCCCCCTCCGCGCTCCTCAACGCCGCCCCCGGCCTGGGCGTCCGCCTCGTCGGCACGGCCGTCGTCGTCACCTTCATGGTGTCGTACGCCCTCCTGCGCGACTGGGACCGCTTCGGCCCGCTCCTCCTGCGGCACCCGGCGCTGCTCGCCGCAGACACGCTGCTCGGCTCGCTGCTGCTGGTGTCGGCGGGCCCGGACACCACGCTCGCGTACGTCAGCGTCTGCACACCCCTGCTGGCCGGGATCGCCTACGGCTGGCGGGCCGCCGCCTGTTTCGCCTCGCTGCAAGGCCTGATCCTCCTGCTGGCGCACGCGGTGCTGAACCCCCGCCCCGAAGCGGGCGTCGCCGAACGGCTGTTGCTGCCCGGCTTCTGCGTCAGCACCGGAGCCCTGGGTTCGGCCCTGCGCGGCCTCCTCCTCCGCTTCGGCACCGCCACCGAAGCCCTCACGTCAACGCGCGCCCGCCTGGCGGCGACAGAGGCGGTGGCAGCCGAACGCGCCCGCCTGGCACGGGAGATGCACGACTCCGTCACCAAGTCCCTGTACGGCGTCGCCCTCGCCGCCGAGGGCCTCGCCCGCACCGAGGACCCCGAAGCGGTGCGCGGCCAGGCGGAGTTGATCGGCCGGGCGGCACGGGAGGCGGCGGTGCGGGCACGGGAGCTGCTGACGGAGTTGCGCGAGGACGACGGCGCCGACATCGACGTACTCGGTGAACTCACCGCCCAGGCAACGGACTTCACGGCCCGCACTGGCCTCCCCGTGACGTGCCGGACCACCGGCGCGCAGACCGTCGTACCCCTCCCCCCGCACACGGCCCGCCAGTTGCTCACCATCGCGGCCGAGGCGATGGACAACGCGCACCGGCACGCGGGGGCGAGCCGGGTGGAGGTGCGCGCGGGGGTGGGGGAGGGGGAGGTGCTGCGGATCGCCGTGCGCGACGACGGCGAAGGGCTGGCACCCGGCCTCGGCCTCGGCGAGCTGCGCCGCACCGGCCGGTTCGGGCTGCTCGGGATGGCGGAGCGGGCGGCGGCGGTGGGGGCGCGGCTGGACATCGGCGGCGGCGCGGACGGCACCGAGGTGCTCATGGAACTTCAACTCGGGTCACAGCGAAGGAGGTTCGGATGAGCCCACCGGAAGAGGGCGCGCCGGCGGCGGAGAGCGCGCAGCTGGCTCCGGCGGCAGAGGGCGCGCAGGTGAAAGTGATCGTGGCCGACGACAACCCCGTCGTCCGCGCCGGCCTCACGGCGCTGCTGCGTACGCGGCCCGGCATCGTCGTCGCGGGGGAGGCGGCCGACGGGCGGGCGGCGTACGAGCTGGCCGAGGCGCACCGGCCCGATGTCGTCCTGCTCGACGTCCGGATGCCCGGCGTCGGCGGGCTCGCCGTGCTGCCCGCGCTCGCCCGGCTCGCGGCGGTGCTGATGCTGACCTACAGCGGTGAGCCGGAGACCGTGCGGGAGGCGCTGCGGCGGGGGGCGCGCGGGTATCTCGTGCACGGCGAGTTCGGGGTGGAGGAGCTGGTGGCGGCGGTGCGGGAGGTGGGCCGGGGGGCCGCGCACTTCACGCCCTCGGCGGCTGCCGCGGTGCTCGGAAGCTTTCATGGGAGTGCTACTGCACACACTGAAGAGGAACCTGACCCGCCATTTTCAGGCACTTTCGGCAAACCGCTTTCGCGAGTGCAACTGCTTGTGGGAGATTCTGTGCGGGACAAGGGGAGGTTCCGGCTCAGTGCGAGGGAGGCGGAGATCATGGACCTCATATCGTCGGGGCTGACGAATCAGCAGATCGCCGCCGCGTGCTTCATCAGCGAGAAGACCGTCAAGAACCACATCAACCGGATCTTCGCCAAGCTGCACAGCACCAGCCGCGCCGAGGCCGCCGCGAAGTGGCTGGGCACCGCGCCGCCGCCGGTACGGGGGGTGAGCTGACCGATGCGCGACCGGACTTGGGCCCGCCCTTGGGCCCACGGACCCTCGCCCGCCCCCGCCGCCGGGGCCTACGCTCCCGCGGGACACGGGGGCAGCGGCGCGGCGACCGGAGGACAGCGGCATGAGGAAACTGCGGGAGGACCGGGGGCAGACCGCGGTCGAGTATCTGGGGATCATCGCCGTGGTGGTGGCGATCGTGCTGGCGATCACGGGGACCGACCTCGGCAGCCAGATCTTCGACGCGATCAGCCAGAAGATCACGGACATCATCGGCGGCTGAGGCGGCGCCCGGGCAATGACATCGGGCAGGCCTTCCCCATCTACATCACGGTGGTGGCGGGCCTGCTCTTCCTCGCGTTCGCGTATCTCGCGGTCGGCCAGGCCGGCGTCAACCGGGGCGGCGCCCAGACCGCGGCCGACGCGGCGGCCCTCGCGGCCGGCCAGGAGACCCGCGACCAGCTCGCCGGGGACTGGGTGGACAACGTCCTCGACCCCGCCAAGTGGCAGGACATCTTCGACGGCGGCCCCTTCACCGACGGCTGCGGCCGCGCGGCCCGGCTCGCCGCCGCGAACGACGCCACCCTCGACGGCTGCCTCCGGGGCGTCCTGCGCTACACGGTCGACGTGACGACGAACAAGCCGGTCGGCGACTCCGTCGTCCCCGGCACCGAGAACCAGAAGGCGACGGCGCACGCCGTCGCCGTCGTCGTACCGAAGTGCACCTTCGAGCCGCTGCCGCCCGCGAGCCCGACGCCGGCCCCGACGCCCAGTCCCAGCGCGGACCCGGAACCCCCGGTCGTCCAGCTCCCGCAGCTCACCTGCGACGACGGCAGCAGCTGGACGCTGGATCCGCGCGACCTCAGCCGGCTCCCCGAGCCTCGGGACCTCTTCGACGTCCATCTGGCCGACTGAAGTCCACCACGACGAAGGAAGCAGAGGCATGAGCATTCGGTTCACCACGAAGGCCCGCAGGGGGGCGGTCGCCCTGGCCGCCGCCGTCGGTCTCGCCCTTGCGGCGGCCGGATGCAGCGACGGGGGCGGCGACGGCAAGAAGCCCGGCACATCGGCCTCCGCCTCCCAGGGCGGGTCGGGCACCGACACGCAGGAGGGCAAGGCGCAGACCCCGCTGGCCGAACTCCGGGGCGCGGACGGCCTCGTCCTCCAACTCATGTCGGCCCAGCGGGACGCCGGGGGCTTCGTCACCGTCAACGGCGTCCTCAAGAACGACGGCGCCAAGACCATCACCATCCCCGTGGCCCTGCGCGGCGACGAGACTGAGATCGTCCGGCACGGCAGGTCCCTCGGCGGCGCCACGCTGACCGACGCCAAGGGCAAGAAGCGGTACTACGTGCTGCGCGACACCGACGGCAGGCCGCTGACGACGACCGACCTGGGCCCGCTCAAGCCGGGCGAGACGCTGGCGGTCTACATGCAGTTCCCCGCGCCCCCCGCCACCACCACCGAAGTCACCTTCCAACTCCCCACCTTCGCCTCCGCCCCCCTCAAGATCTCCGGCTGAGGCCCGCCATGACCCGAACCCGCACCCTCGTCGCCGCGACCCTCCTGGTCCTCGCCCTCACCACCCCCGCCGCGAGGGCCGACGGCACCCCCGGCGTCCCCCCGGGCACCGAACCCTCCGCCGCCGCCCCCGTGAAGGTCGACCCCAACGACCCCGGCCTCAAACTCCCCCAGGGCGGCACCCTCGCGCCGGCGAAGGTCCTCGACATCAAGCAGGTCGTCGAGGACCAGACGGGCGACGAACGCCGCGAGGACACCAACGCGGACGTCACCTTCGCCCTCCAGGCCGAAGTCCTCTTCAGCAAGGACAGCGCGAAGATCGGTCCCGACGCGGCGGCCCGTATCGGAGCGATCGCGCAGGAGATCAGGAAACAGAACGCGACCCTGGTCCGGGTCTTCGGCTTCACCGACAACCTGGGCTCCTCGGCCCACGGCGACATCCTCTCCCGCCAGCGCGCCAACGCCGTACAGGCGATCCTCGACGACGACCTCAACGACCCCGGCATCACCTTCGACGTCCGCGGCTACGGCGAGCAGTACCCCATCGCCGACAACTCGACGGAGGCGGGCCGCAAGAAGAACAGGAGGGTGGAGGTCACGTTCCCGAAGACGGGGAGCTAGCTCACTTCGAGTGGTCGATGACGTTCCCGTCGGTGCAGTGGTTGAAGGTGTTCCCGTTCCACGCCCCGCCGACCGGCACCACGGCCAGCTCCTGGAAACACACGGCGGCAGCCGAGAAGTTCCAGTTGTTCGCGGCGTTCACACCGGCCCCGAAGCCGGAGTCGTCGTCGGCCTGCGCGGGCACGGCGGCGAGAACGAGGGCGGCGAGCGGCAGCACCACAAGAATGATCTTCTGCATGCGTACGACAACGAGCCCCCGGCCCCCGCGTCACGCCCCCAGGAGACGCCCGCCCTCCAGGAGACGCCCCCTTCAGCTGAGGTCCACCTCGACCCGTACCCCTTTCGCCACCCCCCACCCCGCCATCGCCCCCGCCTCCGCCTCCAGCACATGCCGTGCCCGCACCCTGGGCAACCCCAGCCGCCCCGGGGCCATCGTCCGCACCGCGAGCACCCTCAAGTCCCGTGACAGGTAAGCCACATCGATGGCCATCCGCATGCGGAAGGTGTGGATCCCGGACGCGGGGGACAGCAGCATGGCCCCCGCCACGGCGTCCCGCCCCAGCAAACCCTTGGTACGGGCCCGGTACGACGTGGCAATCTCCAAGGGCACCCGCGCACCCCCCGCCACGACCAGCACACCCCGCCCGTCCCGCCAGCGCTTCATGAACCCACCCCCAGTTCCATGCCCCACCCCTACCCGGACGGCCCCCATGCCCACCTTCGAAGACCTCCTCGCCGAAGGCGAATCCGCCCCCACCGAGGGCTGGGACTTCTCCTGGTTCGCGGGCCGCGCGACAGAGGCCCGCCCGAGCTGGGGCTACGCCACCTCCCTGGCCGCCCGCCTCCGGCACGCGACCACCGCACTGGACATCGAAACCGGCGGCGGAGAGGTCCTGGCCTTCGCTTTGGACAGGGCGGCAGCCGGAGCGGGCGGGGGCGAAGCGCGGTTGGGCGGGGCCGGAGTGCGAGAGGGTGGGGCCGGAGCGCGACCAGGCGGGGCCGAAGCCCGATCGGGCAGGGCCGAATCTCAAGCGGCCGGAGCCGAAGTGCGACCGGCCGGAGCCGGAGCCGGAGCCGGAGCCGGAGCCGGAGCCGGAGCCGGAGCCGGAGCCGGAGCCCGAGCGGCCCGAGCCCGAGCGGCCAGGGGCGAAGTCCGAACGGCCGGGGCCGAAAGCTTGCCGCGTCGGTCCGACCGTCGCCCACCCCGCACCCTCGCCACCGAACCCTGGCCCCCCAACGCGAGAAAAGCCGCAGCCCTCCTCACCCCCCGCCGCACCACGGTCATCCAGACCACCGCCCCCTACCCCTTCAAACCCGCGACCTTCGACCTGATCTCCAGCCGCCACCCCGTCACCCCGCACTGGCGGGAACTCTCCCGGCTCCTCACCCCCGGTGGCACCTACTTCGCGCAGCACGTCGGCTACCGTAGCGCCTTCGAACTCGTCGAGGAGTTCCTCGGCCCCCTCCCCCCGGACATCAGCCACGACCGCCACCCCGACACCGAGCGCGCGGCGGCGCAAGAGGCCGGCCTGGACGTCGTAGACCTCCGCGTCGAACGCCTCCGCATGGAGTTCCACGACATCGCCGCCGTCGTCCACTTCCTCCGCAAGGTCGTGTGGATGGTCCCGGACTTCACGGTCGCCCGGTACCGCCCCCAACTGCGCCGGCTGCACGACCGGATCACCGCCGAAGGCCCCTTCGTCGAGGCCCGCAAGCCCCTGGCCTGAGGCCTGCGCACGAATTGGCCGAGAACCGCCGTTCTCGCCGCATACTCTCCACAGGGTTTCCACATCGTTATCGCGAACAGGTCCCTCCACCCCCAGGCGTCACGTAAATTCGGCCAAGGTAATTCGCGCAAGCAAAGTTGCACCCCGTGGGCCGCGCAGTGGAGGGGGCTGCGCGGCCCCGCCCTCGTCAACCGAACGCCCGCCCCCGCCCTCACCCGTCAGGGCGACCCCCTCTTTCGGCCACGAAACCCCCGCGAACAGCCCCTCAGGGCCCCGTACGGCGTCGCCACCCAACTCCGGAGAGTAGTTGTGACGCGCTGATGCACGCAGCAGCCCTCACAAAGGGTTATGGTGGAAGCCCCCCCTCGGGCCGGTCCGTATCCCCCCCACGGACCGGCCCGTTTTTTCATGAGAGGGGTGGGTGCTTGGAAGCAGGGGCCGGGGGACCCGCCTAAGGGGCGCGGGGCCGTATCGATGTGCGGCTCCGCCGCGTGGGCGCGAGCACCCCCCACAGCCCGCACCCGCCAGCCCCAGATCCGCCCCCCACCCTCTGCGATCGGCCCAACTCCCAGTAGGGGTAAGCTCCGGCGCGGCGGGGACCGGACCTCAGAGGGGCTGACATTCACGTGAACCTGCGCGACAACCTGCGCGGCCTGCTGGTCAGGCTCTACGCACGCCGGGTGGAAGGCCACCTCGACCACACCCAGGTACCGGGCCACATCGGCGTCATCATGGACGGCAACCGCCGCTGGGCGAAAGCCTCCGGCTCCAGCCCCGTCCACGGCCACCGCGCCGGCGCCGAGAAGATGTCCGAGTTCCTCGGCTGGTGCGCGGAGACCGATGTGAAAGTCGTCACGTTCTGGCTGCTGTCCACGGACAACTTCGACCGCCCCGAGGAAGAGCTGGTCCCCCTCCTCGGCATCATCGAGGGAGTCGTCCGCACCCTCGCCGCCGACGGCCGCTGGCGGCTGCACCACGTCGGCACCAAGGACCTCCTCCCCGACCAGATGCAGCTCACGCTGAAAGAGGCCGAGGAGTCCACCGCGGACGTCGGCGGAATACTGGTCAACGTCGCGATCGGCTACGGCGGCCGGCAGGAGATCGCCGACGCCGTCCGCTCGATGCTGCACGACGCGGCCGACCGGGGCGTCTCCATGGACGACCTCGCCGAGTCCGTCGACATCGACATGATCGGCCGTCACCTCTACACCAGCGCCCAGCCCGACCCCGACCTCGTCATCCGCACCAGCGGCGAGCAGCGGCTGTCCGGTTTCATGCTGTGGCAGACGGCCCACTCCGAGTACTACTTCTGCGACGTGTTCTGGCCCGCGTTCCGCAAGGTCGACTTCCTGCGCGCGATGCGTGACTACGCCGCCCGCCACCGCCGTTTCGGCGGCTGACCCACGCCCACCTCGCAGGACACGCGCACCTCTTCACCACAGACGTAACAAGGAGTTCACCGGCACGCCGCGCTTTGCCGTGGCATGGCGGCGCAAATTAGAGGGCATAAGGCAAGCAGGTCGACACCCGACCCACGGGTGTCGGATCTCAGCGGACGGCACGGGGCCGTCCGCCCGGGAGGCCCTTTGCACCAGCCCGACCGTGCGGTCCACAGCACGGGAGAAGCAGTGGAGGGCCGGTCCTCGGCCCGTGCAAACGCGCCAACGACCGGTCCAGCTCCACTCCGTCGCTCCCCGACCTCATCCGAGGGGGTACGTCCTTCCGTGGTGACCAGCACGAAGCGCCACAAGTCCGACCGGCGCACCTATGTTCTCGACACCAGCGTCCTGCTGGCCGACCCGTCCGCGATGACCCGATTCGAGGAGCACGAAGTCGTGCTCCCCATCGTCGTGGTCACCGAACTGGAGGCCAAGCGGCACCATCCCGAACTCGGTTACTTCGCCCGGCAGGCCCTGCGCCTGCTGGACGACTACCGGGTCAAGCATGGCCGCCTCGACGCCCCCATCCCCATCGGGGAGCTGGGCGGCAGCATCCGTGTCGAGCTCAATCACTCGGACCCCAGCATCCTGCCCAGCGGCTACCGCCTGGGAGACAACGACACCCGCATCCTGGCGGTCGCCCGCAACCTCCAGGCCGAGGGGTACGACGTCACGGTCGTGTCGAAGGATCTGCCCCTGCGCATCAAGGCGTCCTCGGTCGGGCTCCTCGCCGAGGAGTACCGTGCCGAACTCGCCATCACGGACTCCTCCGGCTGGACCGGGATGTCCGAACTCGCGCTGCCCGGCGAGCAGGTGGACATCCTCTTCGAAGAGGGGCACATCTACGTCCCCGAGGCCGCCGAACTGCCCGTGCACACCGGGCTGACCATCCAGTCCGAGCGCGGCAAGGCGCTCGGCCGGATCACGCCCGAGGGAAACATCCGCCTCGTGCGCGGCGACCGGGAGGCGTTCGGCATCAAGGGCCGCAGCGCCGAGCAGCGCATCGCGCTCGACATCCTGCTCGACCCGGACGTCGGGATCGTCTCGATGGGCGGCCGGGCCGGCACCGGCAAGTCGGCGCTCGCGCTGTGCGCGGGACTCGAGGCGGTCCTGGAGCGCCGCCAGCACCAGAAGGTGATGGTCTTCCGGCCGCTGTACGCGGTCGGCGGCCAGGAGCTCGGCTATCTGCCGGGCACCGAGGCCGAGAAGATGAGCCCCTGGGCGCAGGCGGTCTTCGACACGCTGTCGGCCGTCACCAGCCGCGAGGTCATCGAGGAGGTCACCGCGCGCGGCATGCTGGAGGTGCTGCCCCTCACCCACATCCGGGGCCGCTCCCTGCACGACGCGTTCGTCATCGTGGACGAGGCCCAGTCCCTCGAGCGAAACGTTCTTCTCACGGTCCTCTCCCGGATCGGCGCCAACTCGCGGGTGGTCCTCACCCACGACGTGGCCCAGCGCGACAACCTCCGGGTCGGGCGCTACGACGGCGTCGTCGCCGTCGTCGAGAAGCTGAAGGGACATCCGCTCTTCGCCCACGTCACCCTCACCCGGTCCGAGAGGTCCCAGATCGCCGCCCTTGTGACTGAAATGCTGGAGGACGTCGGCATTTAGTGGCAAAGGGACCGGAAAGGTCCTTGAAAGAAAGCGAGTTGGCGTCGTCGCGCAAAGGCCGAGAGCCTAGCGGGGCGGCGCCGCTCTGTGTGCGGGAAACGCTGAAATCCCTTGCGCTCCAAGCGATGTGAGCTTTCACACGCAACTCGGAATTGCCACCCGGCGTCGGGTTACGGCAGAGTCTCGGTTCTGTCAGGCCCCGCATACGGCACTCCTGTACCACCAGAGGTACGGCACCACAAACTTCATAACGACGCCGTATGCCGCCCACTCTTCACGCGGTGCGCCCTCCTTCCAGGGAGCCGCCCGCCGGGCCCGCGCCTCCCGTGACCCACAGCGGAGGCCAGCGCCAGGGGCACGATCGCGTCCGTCAGGGTCACCTCAACCGGACGCTGCTGGAAGGAAACCGTGTGAGCCGGATCTCGGTCCGGGGGTTCGCAGTGGCCTCGGCCACCGCGGTCACCGCCGTCGGAAGCGTCGTCGGCGTTGCCTCGGGCAGCGTCGCGCAGACCAACGACGCGGCGGACGCCCCGCAGACGAAGGCCGACGACCTCACGCTTCTCGCGGACCTCCCCGCGGGCGCGCAGGCGCAGGTCCAGACCGCTTCCCTGACGCAGCAGGCCGCCTACCAGGCCATGGCCGCCGACGAGAGCGCGAAGAAGGACGCCGAGGCCGCCGCCCGCAAGGCCGCCGCCGAGACCGCCATCGCGAAGAAGGAGGCCGCCGAGGAGGCGGCCAAGGAGAAGGCGGCGGCCGAGGCCAAGGAGAAGGCCGCCAAGGCCGCGGCCACGGGCGACTTCCCGGTCCAGAGCTCCTACACGATCGACCAGATCCAGTCGATGGCCCGCCAGATGGTCGCCGCCGGCCAGTGGCAGTGCTTCAGCAACATCGTCAACCACGAGTCGAGCTGGAACTACCGCGCCGTCAACGCCTCCTCCGGTGCCTACGGCCTCTTCCAGGCGCTGCCCGGCTCGAAGATGTCGTCCGTCGGCTCCGACTGGCAGACCAACCCGGCCACGCAGATCAAGTGGGGCCTGAACTACATGAACGAGCGCTACGGCAGCCCGTGCGACGCCTGGTCGTTCTGGCAGGCCAACAACTGGTACTGAGCCGGACTCCGGCCCCGCTCAACCTCTCCGAGCCCCTCCCCGTCCTAAGGGAAGGGGCTCGACCCCTGTACGGTCTGCATCAAGCCGACTCCCAGGGAGGAGTGGTGGGCAAAGACGGGGGAAGAGGACGGGTACGGATCATGTCGCGAGTGCCAGGGTGGCTCGGCAGAGTCGGAGCCAGGCTGACCGAGATGGGCGAGCGGCTCGACGAGCGGCGCGCCGAGGTCGAGCGGGACGGCGGCGTCCTCGACGAACATCCCCCGCCTGCTGAGAAGACCGGGAAGACCGAGAAGGCCGTGCGGGCGTCCGCCCCCGCCGCCCCGGCCCCCGCTCCCGCCCAACTCCAGTCCCCCCGCCCGTCGTTGCCGTCCCCCGTGCGCCCCGACCCCGCCCAGGCCGTTCCCTGGGGAGTGCGGGTCGCCGCCGAGGCCGGCTGGCGGCTGCTCGTCCTCGCCGGGACCGTCTGGGTCCTCATGCGGGTCATCAGCGCCGTCCAGCTCGTCGTCCTCGCCTTCGTCGTCGCCCTCCTCATCACCGCCCTGCTGGAGCCCGCCGTCGCGCTGCTGCGCCGCCGGGGTGTGCCGCGCGGGCCCGCGACCGCTCTTACCGCGATCTTCGGGTTCGTCATCATCGGGCTGCTCGGCTGGTTCGTGACCTGGCAGGTCATGGAGAACATCGACGACCTGTCCAACCAGATCCAGTCCGGCATCGACGATCTGCGCCGCTGGCTGCTCGACAGCCCCTTCCACGTCACCGACAAGCAGATCAACGCGATCGCCAAGAACCTCCGCGAGGCCGTCGGCAACAACACCGACTCCATCACGTCGGTGGGCCTGGAGGGCGTGACGGTCGTGGTGGAGGCCCTGACCGGCCTGCTCCTGGCGGCCTTCTCGACCCTGTTCCTGCTGTACGACGGCCGCCGCATCTGGGAGTGGACCCTCAAGCTCGTCCCCGCCGCCGCCCGCGAAGGCGTCGCCGGCGCGGGCCCGCGCGCGTGGGCGACCCTCACGGCCTACGTCCGGGGCACGGTCATGGTGGCCCTCATCGACGCCATCTTCATCGGCCTGGGCATCTACTTCCTCGACGTCCCCATGGCCGTCCCGCTGGCCGTCTTCATCTTCCTGTTCTCTTTCATCCCGCTGGTCGGCGCGGTCGCCTCCGGCGCGCTGGCGGTGGTGGTCGCGCTGGTGACGCAGGGCGTCTTCACCGCCGTCATGACCCTGGCGGTCGTCCTGGCGGTCCAGCAGATCGAGGGCCACATCCTCCAGCCGTTCATCCTCGGCCGCGCGGTCCGCGTCCACCCGCTGGCGGTGATCCTGTCGGTCGCGTGCGGGGGGATGATCGCGGGTATCGGGGGAGCGGTGGTGGCGGTGCCGCTGGTGGCGGTGACGAACACGGTGGTGGGGTATCTGCGGGGGTACGCGGCGGAGCGGGATGAACTCGCGGACGCTCGGCACCAGTTCGGCGAGGGCGCGCGAAATCCAGCCCGTCCGGCGTGTGAGGACGAGGCCGTTCAGGCCGAAGGGGGGCCTGGGGGCGCAGCCCCCAGGAGTGAGGCCGACGCGAGCGCCGAAAACCCCGCCCACACGGAGTGAGCGGGGTCCCTGGACTGACAGCGCCTACTCGAACTCGGCCAGCACCGCTTCCGCGTCCAGCGTCACGCCGACCGCCTGGATGACCGAGGCGATCTTGAACGCCTCCTGGATCACCTCGCGGTCGACTCCCGCCTTCCGCAGGACCTGTTCGTGCGAGTCGAGGCACATGCCGCAGCCGTTGATCGCGGAGACCGCGAACGACCACAGCTCGAAGTCGACCTTGTCGACACCGGGGTTGCCGATGACGTTCATCCGCAGCCCGGCCCGCAGGGTGCCGTACTCGTGGTCCGAGAGCAGGTGCCGGGTGCGGTAGAAGACGTTGTTCATCGCCATCACCGCGGCGGCCGACTTGGCCGCCTTGTACGCCTCGGGCGAGAGCATCTCCCGTGCCTGCGGGGCGAGTTCACGCAGGACGAGCGGCGAGCGCGAGGCGATGGCCGTCACGAGGACCGTCCCCCACAGCTGCTGCGCGGGCAGCTCGGAGTTGCCGATGACCGAACCCAGGTTGAGCTTCAGGTCCTTGGCGTAGTCCGGTATCGCGGACTTGAGGCTGTCGAGCGACAAGGTCACTCACCCGCCAGGAGCTTGGCCGGGTCGAGGGTGTCCTCGCCCTTGGTCCAGTTGCAGGGGCACAGCTCGTCGGTCTGGAGCGCGTCGAGGACCCGCAGGACCTCCTTGGGGTTACGGCCGACCGAGCCGGCGGTCACCATGGAGAACTGGATCTCGTTGTTCTGGTCGACGATGAACACCGCGCGCTTGGCGAAGCCGTCCTCGCCCTCGATGCCGAGGTCGCGCATCAGCTCGTGCCGGGAGTCGGCCATCATCGGGAACGGCAGGTCGCGCAGGTCGGCGTGGTCCTTGCGCCAGGCGTGGTGGACGAACTCCGAGTCCCCGGAGAAGCCGAGCACCTGCGCGTCACGGTCGGCGAACTCCTCGTTCAGCTTGCCGAACGCGGCGATCTCGGTGGGGCACACGAAGGTGAAGTCCTTGGGCCACGCGAAGACCACTTTCCAACCTTCATAGGTCTTGTGAGTGATCGTCTCGAACTCCCTGCCCTTCTCCAGCGAGACACAGGCGGTCAGTTCGAACTCGGGGAACTTGTCACCGACAGTGAGCACTAGCGCTCCTTGCATCGAGGTTGCAGCGAGAACACGTCCGGATCGCGGACGTATCCCGGGGGTTGGACGATGCAGATGCTCGCACAAGGTGCATTGATTACGGAAATAGCTACACTCGGACGTGTTGATCGGAGGTAGCTATCAGTGACCGTGAGTAATACGGGGGCCAGGAGAAAGCCGCCCAGTCTGGCCCAGCTGCGGGCCTTCGCCGCCGTCGCGGAGCATCTGCACTTCCGCGACGCCGCGGCGGCCATCGGCATGAGCCAGCCCGCCCTCTCGGGCGCCGTCGCCGCCCTGGAGGAGACCCTGGGGCTGACCCTGCTGGAGCGTACGACGCGCAAAGTGCTGCTCTCCCCGGCCGGCGAGCGCATCGCCGTGCGGGCCAGGGCGGTGCTCGCGGAGGTCGGGGCGCTCCTTGAGGAGGCGGAGGCGGTGCGGGCGCCGTTCACCGGGGCGCTGCGGCTCGGCGTGATCCCGACGGTCGCGCCGTATCTGCTGCCGACGGTCATCGACCTCGTCCACGACCGCTGGCCCGCGCTCGAACTCCAGGTGCACGAGGAACAGACGTCGAGCCTGCTGGACGGGCTCGCCGCCGGACGCCTCGACCTGCTGCTGCTCGCCGTGCCCCTCGGGGTGCCCGGGGTGGTCGAACTCCCTTTGTTCGACGAGGACTTCGTGCTCGTCACTCCGCTCGGCCACCCCCTCGGCGGCCAACAGGGCATCCCCCGCGAGGCGTTGAAGGGGCTGACGCTGCTCCTCCTCGACGAGGGGCACTGCCTGCGGGACCAGGCGCTCGACATCTGCCGCGAGGCCGGCCGGGAGGACGCCCCGGTCACCACCACGGCCGCCGGCCTGTCCACCCTCGTCCAGCTGGTCGCGGGCGGCCTCGGCTGCACCCTGCTGCCCCGCACGGCCGTCACGGTGGAGACCGCCCGCAACCCCCACCTCCAGACCGGCTCCTTCACCGCCCCGGCCCCCTCCCGCCGCATCGCCCTCGCAGCCCGCACCGGAGCGGCACGGGCGGCGGAGCACACGGAACTGGCGGCGGCCCTGAGGAAGGCGCTACGGCCGTTGCCGGTACGGGTGTTGGGGGCGTGAGCGCCAAGGGGGCGTTGCGGTAAGGGCGTTCGCGGCAAGGGGCCCCAACTCGCCCGCACCGGGCCCTGCTCGGTAGCGCCCGCCCCTACTCCGTGCGCAGCCCGTCCGGCCGGAGCAGCCGCAGCAGCGGCGGCAGGCTCAGCAGCGTCACCAGCAGGACGACGCCCG
Source organism: Streptomyces sp. AMJ-169 (assembly GCF_055597585.1). Lineage (NCBI taxonomy): Bacteria > Bacillati > Actinomycetota > Actinomycetes > Kitasatosporales > Streptomycetaceae > Streptomyces > Streptomyces sp. AMJ-169. Next base: position 314,635 of record NZ_JBVLTJ010000005.1, on the reverse strand, counting down.
CCCCGATCCCGGTCATCGCCGCGACCGCGTTCCAGTCCACGCGGATCGTCGCGCCGGTCATGCCGAGCAGCACCGCGCCCAGTCCCGTGCCGATCCCGGCGGCCAGCACCAGGCCCAGGCTGACCGGGATCGCCGTCTGCCACAGCACCGACAGGCTCAGCGTGCGCCGCCGGGTGCCGAAGGCGACCAGCGACGACAGCAGCCGGCGCCGCTCGCGCAGCTGCTCCAGCTGGGTGACGAGCAGGCTCGCGCCGATCAGGCCCAGGACACAGGCCGCGCCGATCAAGAGGCCGGTGCGGATCGACGTGTACTTCTCGGCCCGCTCGGTGGTCCGCCACACCATCGGCTGGTTCAGCGGATCGATCCGGGCGGCGGTGTTCAGCGCCCGCTCGAAGGCGTCCGGCACCGACTTGTCCAGCGAGAGGTAGACGCTGCCGGTGAGCGACCGCCCGGCGCCCTCGGGCAGCGCCTTCGGCGTCATCAGCACGCCGCCGCGCAGGTTGCCGGTCGGATCGTCGGCCGCCTCGGCGTGCCGCAGCCCCGCGGGGACGGTCCAGGTCGCCTCGGGGGCGTCGTCCGCGTCCGGCGAGAAGTACGTCCGGGTGCCCGGCCTGACCAGCTGCGCGGTGTCGGGGTCCGGGTCGCCCGCGGCGTCCAGGACGAACACGTCACCGTCCCGGCACGTGGTGATCCGCGCCACCTCGCGCAGGCTCACGCAGTCGCCCACCGTCACCCGGGCGCCCAGGATCGCGCCCTCGAAGCTCGCGTCGCGGAAGGACCGCTCGCCGATATAGCCCTCGGACAGCCCGACGACGTGCCGCACCCCCGGCGTCGCCGCCAACTGCCGCTGCGTCTCGGAGAGTTGCCGGTAGGACGAGGAGTCCACCTGGAGTTGCGCGCGCCGCAGATCCTGGCCGGTGGCCTTGGTGTAGTCGCCCTCCAGGCCGGTGAACAGCATCTGGAGCGCGATCGCCCCGGCCACCGCGACCGCGACCCCGTTGACCATCCGGGCGGCCGTACCGCTGCTCAACTGGAGCCTGCGCACGGCGAGTTGCCAGGCCACCCCGCCCTGTCCGAGGCGGGCGACGGCCGTCTCCACCAGCCAGGGCAGCAGGGCCGTGACGCCGATCAGCAGCAGGACGACACCGCCGCTGGTCAGGTACTCGTTGAAGGTGCCGCCCGAGCGGCCCTGCCCGATCATCGGGTACAGCATCGCGAGCCCCGCCAGCGGCAGCACCAGCCGCCACCACAGCCGGCGCCGCGCCGGCCGCGCCGTACGGACCACGCCCAGCGGCTCGATGACCACCCCGCGCAGCGCCAGCAGCGTCACCCCGACCGCCGCCGCCGGGACCGTCACCGCCACCAACAGGGCGAGCAGCGGTGAGGGGTTGAGGTAGCTGGGGAACACGCTGTACCCCAACAGCTCGATCGAGCCCGCGATCTGACGGCCGATCAGGAAGAAGCCGGTGCCCAGCACCAGCCCCAGCAGCGCGCCCGCCAGCGCCTCGCCCGCCGCGATCCGCCGGGCCATCCGGCCGTCCGCGCCGACCAGCCTGAGCGCCGCGAGCCGCCGGTCGCGCCGCTCCCCGCCGATCCGCACGGCCGCCGCGACGAACACCGCGACCGGCATCAACAGCACCACGATCACGAGCAGGTTGAGCAGCATCAGCACCGGGTCGGAGGCCTCGGAGCTCTCCTCGACGATCTTCCCGCCGCCGTCGCGCAGCGGCTTGCCGAACGCGTCGAGCCGGGTCACCTCCGTGCCGTGGACCTTCGGCGCGAGCCCCGACGCCGTGGCGTAGTAGGCGAGTTCGTGCGAGCCGATCAGCCCCTGCTCCCCGATCGTCCCCGCCACCGCGTACGGCAGCCGCTCCCGCAGCAGCCGCCCCCCGGCGGAGTCCAGCAGCTCCTTCAGCCGCGGTGAGACGACCATCTCCCCGAGCGTCGGATACGCCGAAACCCCGGGCGGCAGCGGGGCTTTGGCCCCCTCGGGCTCCACGAGCCGCCCGCGCACCGGCTCCGAGCGGAACGTGGTGTCCGCCTTGGCGACGATCACCGTCGCGTCCGACTTCGGCGTCGGGTGCACGGCGAAGTCGTAGGAGTAGTCCCGGCGCGCCTCCTCCCGCTGATGGCGCACCTCCAGCGCGTTCGGGAGCGCCGTCGTCAGCAGCAGCAGCGCCACCCCGAGCCCCACCCCGACGGCTGTCAGCCCGGCCCGCAGCCACCCCTCGCGCCCCCCGGCGAACGCGAACCGCATCCCGAGCCCGAGGTCACGGACCCACCCCCTCATGCGATCCGCTCCATGTCCCGCGACTTCCCGTCGCGCACGACGATCTCGCGGTCCGACCAGGCGGCGACCCGCGCCTCGTGCGTGACGAGGACGACTGCCGCGTTCGCCGAGCGGGCGGCCTCCGTCAGCAGCTCCATCACCCGTTCCCCGTTCAGCGAGTCCAGGGCGCCGGTCGGCTCGTCCGCGAACACCACCTTCGGCGCGGTCACCAACGCCCGTGCCACCGCGACGCGTTGGCCCTGACCGCCGGAGACCTCCCCGGGCCGCTTCCCGCCGATGCCGTCGACCTCAAGGCGCTCCATCCAGCCCAGCGCGGCGCGTTCGGCCTCCTTGCGGGAGGTGCCGTTCAGCCGCAGCGGCAGCGCCACGTTCTCCACGCACGTCAGCTCCGGGACCAGCTGCCCGAACTGGAAGACGAACCCGAACTCCGAGCGGCGCAGGGCCGAGCGGCGGGCGTCGTTCATGGTGGCCATCTCCTGGCCGTCGTAGCGGATCGAGCCCGAGTCCGGGGTCACGATCCCCGCGAGGCAGTGCAGCAGCGTCGACTTGCCGGAGCCCGAGGGGCCCATCACGGCGACCACCTCGCCCGGGTGGATCGAGAAACCGGCGCCGTCCAGGGCGAGCGTCGGGCCGTACGCCTTGCGGACGTCCTCGGCGACGAGCAGGGAGCCTGCGGGGGCGCTCACTCGGCCACCGCCTGACGGAGCTTCTCCAGGCGGGCCGCGGTGAGTTCGAGCCAGCGCAGGTCGGCCTCCAGGTGGAACAGGGCGTGGTCGCAGATCAGCTGGTCCGCGAGGTCGCCCTTGCGTTTGCGGTCGGTGAGGATGCGCATGCCGCGCAGGTGCTCCGCGCGCTGCGCGTCGAGGATGTCGCCCGCGTCGCGGTGCGTCAGCAGCGCGAGGACGACCTTCGTGTAGAGCGTCGACTGGAGGTAGGGCTCCGGCTTCTCCGGGGTCGCGAGCCAGCGGGCGACGTCCGTGACGCCGGCGTCGGTGATCGCGTACCGCTTGCGCTCGGGGCCGTCGCCGGACTCGACGCCGTCGACCTCCACGAGGCCGTTCTTCAGCAGCCGCGACATCGTCGAATAGACCTGGCCGTAGTGGAGCGGCCGGTCCTGACCGAACTTCTCGTCGAAGGCCCGCTTCAGGTCGTAGCCGTGCCGGGGGCCGGACTCAAGGAGTCCCAGAAGGGTGTGACCGATGGACATGGGCAGGACTATACGCAAGGTGTATACGCGGTGTGTATAGAGCCTGTGTCACTGTTCTGTGACAGGCGGGCGGCCCCGGCGGGGGAGGGGCCCGGTGTCCTTGGGGAGGCGGCCCGCGTCCTTCAGGGCCTGCCGCAGCAGGAACTCGATCTGGGCGTTCGCCGACCGCAGTTCGTCCCCGGCCCAGCGCGCGAGGGCGTCGTGCACGGCCGGGTCCAGCCGCAGCAGCACCTGCTTGCGCTGCGGCCGGCCCTTGGGGGCTGCCCCCTCGGAAGGATCCGTCACTGGTAGAGGGTCCCGGTGTTCAGCACCGGCTGCGGGGCGCGGTCCCCGCACAGGACCACCATCAGATTCGACACCATCGCCGCCTTGCGCTCCTCGTCCAGTTCCACGATGCCCTGCTCCGAGATGCGGGCCAGCGCCGCCTCGACCATCCCCACGGCCCCGTCCACGATCTCCCGCCGCGCCGCGACCACCGCGCCCGCCTGCTGCCGCTGGAGCATCGCGGAGGCGATCTCCGGCGCGTACGCGAGGTGCGTGAAGCGGGACTCGATGATCTGCACCCCGGCCGCCGCGACCCGCGCGTGCAGTTCGGCGGCGAGCTTCTCGGTGATCTCCTCGGCGCTGCCGCGCAGCGAGAGGCCGTCCGCGTCATGGGCGTCGTAGGGGTACTCGATCGCGATGTGGCGCACGGCCGCCTCGGTCTGGGTGGAGACGAACTCCATGAAGTCGTCGACCTCGAAGGTGGCCTGCGCGGTGTCGCGGACCTTCCATACCACGACCGCCGCCAGCTCGATCGGGTTGCCGTACGCGTCGTTGACCTTCAGCACGGCCGTCTCGTGGTTGCGCACCCGGGTGGAGATCTTCTGCCGCGAGGTGAAGGGGTTCACCCAGCGCAGTCCCTCCTCCCGGATCGTCCCCCGGTAGCGCCCGAAGAGCTGCACGACCCGGGTGTCGCCCGGCGCGACCGTGTTCAGCCCGCACAGCGAGACGAACGCGGCCAGGGCGAGGAGGATGCCGCCGGTGATCAGTACGGCCTTGCCGGCGGTGGCGGTCACGGCCGTCGAGGCGGCGACGATCGCCGCGACGCCCGCGAGGAGCCCGCCGAGCCCGCCGAGCAGCGCGAGCCCGCCGCCGACGCTGTGCGCCGGGAACTCCTTGATGGGATTTGTCTGTTCGGTCATGGGTCGTCCCCCGTGAGTCACTGTCTATCGCTAGCTTTGGTCTAGCTAAGTGATAGCACTTTATGCCTGTGAGCCGCCACCCTCTTTTCGGTCCCACGGCAACCCCAAAACCCCCCGTCACGTCGTTTGTCATAGAGAGCGATGTTAGTTTTCGGAGCTGGCCTGCCTCCGGGGACAGGCGTGACCACCGAGCAGGAAGCGGAGCGAGCGGACTCATGGGACGAGCGGACGACAGACGTGCGCGTCAGCGCGGTGGCCGCGCCGCGCCCAGGAACCGTCCGGCCGAGGAGCCGCCCGTCGAGATATCCCCGGCGCCCGGCGGACGGGCCGCCGCCCGGCGCGCGGCGCAAAAGCGCGGTAAGAAAGCCGGTAAGAAAGAACGCGGCTTCTTCCGGCGGCTGTTCACGTGGAAGAAGGTCCTCGGGACCGTCCTCGGCCTCGCGCTGCTGACCATCGGCGGGCTCATCGCCGCCTACATGATGATCACCGTCCCCGAGGGCAACGCGGACGCCCTGAAGCAGAGCAACGTCTTCCGCTACAGCGACGGCACCGTCCTCGCCCGCGACGGCGACCTCAACCGCGAGAACGTCTCCCTCGCGAAGGTCCCCAAGTCCGTCCAGCTGACCTTCGTCGCCGCCGAGAACAAGACCTTCTACAAGGACGCCGGCGTCGACCTCAAGGGCACCGCGCGAGGCATCCTCAACACCCTCGCCGGACGCGGCGCGCAGGGCGGCTCGACCATCACGCAGCAGTACGTCAAGAACTACTACCTGACGCAGGAGCAGACGGTCACCCGCAAGCTCAAGGAGATCGTCATCTCCCTGAAGCTCGACCGCCAGAAGACCAAGGACGACATCCTCGCCGGGTACATCAACACCAGCTACTACGGCCGCGGCGCGTACGGCATCCAGGCCGCCGCCCAGGCCTACTACGGCGTCGACGCCGACAAGCTGAACGTCCAGCAGGGCGCCTACCTCGCCGCCCTGCTCCAGGCGCCCAGCCAGTACGACTGGGCGGTGGCCACCGACACCGGCAAGAAGCTCGTCCAGGACCGCTGGAACTACGTCCTGAACAACATGGTCGAGGAGAAGTGGCTCGACAAGACCGCGCGGGACGCGATGAAGTTCCCGGTGCCGAAGGACCCCAAGCCGGCCGCCGGCAAGAAGGGCCAGGTCGGCTATCTCGTCGACGCGGCCAAGGAGGAGCTCCAGCGGCAGCTGATCGCCGAGGGCAAGGTCTCCACGACCGCCGAGGCCGCGGCGCTGGTGGACCGCGGCGGCTGGACCATCACCCTCAACATCGACAAGAAGAAGCAGGCCGCGCTGGAGTCGTCGGTCAAGCGGCAGCTCACCGGCAAGCTCGACGCGAAGAAGCGCGCGGTCGACGCCGACGTCCAGGCCGGCGCCGTCTCGGTGGACCCGAAGACGGGCAAGGTCGTCGCCATGTACGGCGGCACCGACTACCTGGAGCACTACGTCAACAACGCGACCCGCGCCGACTACCAGCCCGCGTCGACCTTCAAGCCGGTCATCCTCGCCGCCGCCCTCGACAAGGGCGCCAAGACCCAGGACGGCGACCTGATCAGCGCGAACTCGATCTACGACGGGACGAGCAAGCGCCCGGTCGTCGGCAGTGACATCGGCTTCGCGCCCGAGAACGAGGACGACCAGGACTACGGTCCCGTCACCGTCCAGACCGCGATGAACAAGTCCATCAACTCGGTCTTCGCCCAGCTCGGTGTCGACGTCGGCATGGACCAGGTCCTCAAGACCGCCAAGGACCTCGGCATGGACACCGCGGACCTGAAGGCCGTACCCGCGCAGACCCTCGGCACGATGGGCGCGAGCCCGTTGCAGATGGCCGGGGTGTACGCGACCCTCGACAACCACGGCAAGAAGGTCACGCCGGCGCTCATCGCGGACGCCGAGTCCTCGACCATGACCATCAAGCCGAACCCGATCGGCGCCCAGGTCGTCACCCGCGAGGCCGCCGACACCGTGACCTCCGTCCTCACCGGCGTGGTCGACGACGGTACGGCGCAGACGTCCGTGCGGGACAACCCGGACCGCAACGGGCAGAAGGTGGCCGGCAAGACCGGTACCTCCGACAACAACAAGTCGGCCTGGTTCACCGGTTACACCCCCGACCTGGTCACCTCGGTCGGCCTGTTCGGCGAGTCCGCCAAGTCCCACGCCCAGGTCGGCCTGACCGGCGCGACCGGGCTCATCCCCGGCAAGGGCCGCATCAACGGCGGTGGCTACCCGGCGCAGATCTGGGCCCAGTACACCTTCGGGGTCTCCGACACGGTGTCCAAGTTCGACCTGGAGACCACGCAGGGCGCGGCCGTCCAGACGGCGAGCCCGTCCCCGACGCCCAGCAGCTCGCCGTCCCCGAGCCCGTCGCCGAGCCCCTCGAAGTCGCCCAGCCCGTCGGCGTCCCCGAGCACGACCCCGTCGAAATCCCCGGAGCCGTCCAGCTCGCCCGAGCCGTCGAACTCCCCGGAGCCGTCGACGTCGAACGCCCCGACCGACCCGTCCAACCCGTTCGACCCGAGAACGAACCAGTAGTAGGCACACGAGAAGGCCCCCGGTGCTCCGGGGGCCTTCTCTTCTGCGCTCAGCTCCTGTTGAGCTCGAACCACACGACCTTGCCGGTGCTGAGCCGCGTGGCTCCCCACCGCCGGGCCAGCTTGTTGACGAGATACAGGCCGCGCCCTCCCTCGTCGGTCGCGCGGGCGTTGCGCAGCCGGGGCAACTGCGGCACGTCGTCGCCGACTTCGCAGCGCAGCACATCGGTGCGCAGCAGCCGCAAGGTGACCGGCCGGGAGGCGTAGCGCACGGCGTTGGTGACGACCTCGCTCACCAACAGCTCGACGGAGTCGCTGAGTTCCTCAAGTCCCCAGCGGGCCAGGGCCCTTCGGGCGAGCCGGCGGGCACGGCCGGGAGCGGCGTCCTCCGGCTCCAGGAACCAGTACGCGACATCGCTGGGCGCGATCCCGTCGAAGCGGGCGGCGAGTAGCGCGATGTCGTCGTCGCGGTCCCCGGGGCCCAGCATGTCCAGCACCTCGTCGCACAGCGCCTCCAGCGGCGGCGGATGGTCGGGGCCGGTCAGCTGGGCGGTCGCGGCGAGCTTCTCGCGCAGCGCCTCTATACCGGTCCAGACGTCGCGCAGCCGGGACTCGACCAGGCCGTCGGTGTACAGCAGCAGGGTGCCGCCGGCCGGGGCGTCCAGCTCGACCGCCTCGAAGTCGACTCCCCCGACTCCGATCGGCGCGTTCGGCGGCACGCGCAACACCTCGGCCCGGCCGCCGAGATGCAGCAGCACCGGCGGCGGATGACCGGCGTTGGCGACCGTGATCCGGTGCGAGACCGGGTCGTACACCGCGTAGAGGCAGGTCGCCATCCGGTCGTGGCCGAGCCGCTGGGCCTGCTCGTCGAGGTGGTGCAGCACCTCCTGCGGCGGCAGGTCGAGCCCGGCCAGCGTCTGGGCCGTCGTGCGCAGCTGGCCCATGATCGCGGCGGACGTCATCGAGTGGCCCATGACGTCGCCGACGACCAGCGCCACCCGGCTGCCGGGCAGCGGGATCGCGTCGTACCAGTCGCCGCCGACCCGGGCCGTCTCGGCGGCCGGGAGGTAGCGCGAGGCCAGCCGCACACCCGTGGGGCGCGGGAGGGTCTCGGGGAGCATCGTGCGCTGCAACTCGTCGGCGATGTACGCCTCACGGCCGTACAGGACCGCCTTGTCTATGCCCAGCGCGCTGTGCGTGGCCAGCTGGGCGGCGACGAGGAGGTCGTCCGGCTCGAAGGAGAAGCGGTCGGGGCGGCGGATGAAGACGACCGCGCCGATCACCCGGCGCCGCCCGCGCAGCGGCGCGAGGATCGCCCGCTGGCCGCCGGGGACGACCAACTGGGTGTCCTCGCCGAGGAGTTCGGGCAGCGCCGCCCGGGCGGCCGGCGCGTCCGCGAACACCGGGCGCACCCCGCGCAGCACCTCGTTCAGCGCCCCGCCCTGCCGCACCTCGCACAACTCGGCGATCGCGGCGGACAGTTCGCTGATCTCCGGCGGCTCGGGCAGCGGCGCCGGGATGAGGAACCCCGCCTCCGTGTCCCCGTCCGCCGGGATCCGGTCGGTACGGCGCAGCCGCAGCACGACAGGGCCCGTCGGCCGTTCGTCGCCGACCGGCAGCGGGTCGCGCAGATAGACGAGGATCGCGTCGGAGAAGGTCGGCACGGTCGCCCGGCACAGCCCCATCACGATCTCGTCCAGGTCGAGTCCGCGCGCGATCCGCCGGGTGGCGGCGCCCACGAAGCGCAGCCGGTCGCCGTCGCGCCGCATCGGCGACACCTCGCCCGGCGCCGGCCCCTGGCCCCGGCGCCGCTCCTGCGGAGCGTGCTGCGCGCCGCCGGGCTGCACGGGGATGCCGTCCGGCGCGGGCCGGGGTCTGTGCGTGCCCGTCAGCTCGGGGGCGTCGGGCTGCGAGTGCTCGGTGTCGGACCCTGTGGGGTCCATGTCCTGGTCCTTGCCCTTGTCATACGGCTCGTACGGCGGTGTCGGTAAGGCCGCCGCCGCGGTGCCCGGTGGGTGCGCCGGGGAACGCAGGAGCGCCCCGCGGGGGTCCGTGGGGCCTGTGCCCTGAGGGCGCTCGAAGGAGGTCGGGTGCTCCGTCACGCGTGTCGAATCCGTCCGTCCGGGGCTGCGCGCCGTACGCGCAGTTGGTCCCGCAGAAAACCCGATACCCGGAATACGTGTCCCTGGAACGGGATTCCCGCGAGCCCAGGGGAAGCGGCGGCCCCGGGAGACGACGTTTCGCCGCCCGTGCCCGTGTTGCCCTCGTATCCCACGCTCACGTCCTGCCGCCCCTCGGTGACATTCGGTCAGACCTGGCGTCTGCTCCGGGAGTTGCTGCTGTTCGCCCTTGCGGACGACGATCCTACGTTTCCCATCCGGGGGCGCATCAAGGGTCTCATGACGCCAGTTGCGCGGGGGCGGAGTCCCAGTCCTGCGGCAGGATGGGGACACTCCAGGACGGATCGGGACGCCAGGACTCCCAGCCGTCCCGGAAAGGCGCCCCCCAGGACCGGATCACCTCCACCGCGGCCCGTCCGGCCGCCCGCACTCTCGCGGCTCCCTCGGGGTTCATCAGCCCCACCCGCTGTGCCTGTGCGAACTCGTCCTCATCCCGCCAGTCCCAACTCCGGTCCGGATACACGCAGATGTCGAGGAAGTGATCCTCGGAGTCCACCCCGCCGTCCCAACGCGACAGCGGCTCCTCCAGATTGACGTACCAGTTCTTGAACTGCCAGCCCGGTTCCCAGAACAGCCACACCGACCACGGTTCGCCCGGCCGGGCCAGCTTCAGCACCCCGGTGCCGAACCAGCGCTCGCGCTGCGCGGTGCGCGGCTTGGTGTACCGGGTCTCCAGCGGCTCCTCGTGCACGGCCGTCCCGTCCGTGAGCCGCGGTTTCACGCACTCCGTGCCCGGCGCCAGCCAGACCGCGAGCAGTCCGGGATCGTCCCGGACGACCGTGACGGGCCGCGCGATGTGGAAGCGCGCGCCCCCGTTCTCGCGGTAGCGCCACAGGATGCGACTGCCGGGCGCCCAGTGGCCCACCGCCTGTTCCACGGGTCTCAACGCTCCGTCGTCTGTCATGACCAGATATTAGGGGCCCCTCACCGGTGACGCCCAAGGCTCGGGCCATGGTTCTCGCGATCTTAAAGCCCCGTCGCCGCAGGTTACGGCCGTGTCATCCGCAGGACATCCAGTGCCTCGTCGAGCTGTGCGAGGCTCAGGTCGCCCCGCTCGACGTACCCGCCCTCCAGCACGACCTCCCGGATCGTCCTGCGCTCGGCCAGCGCCTTCTTGGCGACCTTCGCGGCCTCCTCGTACCCGATGTACTTGTTCAGCGGCGTGACGACCGACGGCGACGACTCGGCGTACTCCAGGGCCCGTTCGCGGTGCGCGACGATTCCCTCGACCGTGCGGTCCGCGAGCAGCCGGGAGACGTTGGCGAGCAGCCGGACCGATTCGAGGACGTTCTTGGCGATCACCGGCAGCATGACGTTGAGCTCGAAGTTGCCGGCCGCCCCCGCCGTCGCCACCGTCGCGTCGTTGCCCACGACTTGGGCCGCGACCATGAGAACGGCCTCCGGGACGACGGGATTCACCTTCCCCGGCATGATCGAGGAGCCCGGCTGGAGGTCGGGCAGGGAGATCTCGGCGAGCCCCGTGCGCGGCCCCGACGCCATCCAGCGCAGATCGTTGGCGATCTTGGTGAGCCCCACGGCGATCGTCCGCAGCTGCCCGCTGGTCTCGACGATCCCGTCCCGCGCGCCCTGCGCCTCGAAGTGGTCGCGGGCCTCGGTGAGGGGCAGCCCGGTGGCGCGCGCGACCTCCTCGATGACGGCCTTGGAGAACCCGGGCGGGGTGTTGATGCCGGTGCCCACCGCCGTGCCGCCCAGGGGGAGTTCGGCGAGCCGGGGGAGGGAGGCCTCGAGCCGCTCGACGCCGTAGCGCACCTGGGCGGCGTACCCGCCGAACTCCTGGCCCAGGGTGACCGGGGTCGCGTCCATGAGATGCGTGCGCCCCGACTTGACGACGTCCGCGAACTCCTCGGACTTGCGCGCCAGGGCGGCGGCCAGGTGACCGAGGGCCGGGATCAGGTCATGGGTGACGGCGGCGGTCGCGGCGATGTGGATCGAGGAGGGGAAGACGTCGTTGGAGGACTGGGAGGCGTTCACCTGGTCGTTGGGGTGGACGTCCTTCCCGGTCCGCTCGCTCGCCAGGGTCGCGATGACCTCGTTGGCGTTCATGTTGGACGACGTCCCCGAGCCGGTCTGGAAGACGTCGACCGGGAACTGCTCGTCCCACCTGCCCTCGGCGACCTCGGCGGCGGCCTCCTGGATCGCCTCGGCGACCTCCGCGTCGAGCACTCCCAGGCGGGCGTTGACCTTGGCGGCGGCGCCCTTGATCTGGGCGAGGGCCCGGATGTGGGCGCGCTCGATGGTCTGCCCGGAGACCGGGAAGTTCTCGACGGCCCGCTGGGTCTGGGCCCGCCACTTCGCGTGCGCCGGGACCCTGACCTCGCCCATGGAGTCGTGCTCGATGCGGTAGTCGCTCATGCCCTGTACAGCGGGCGGGGCCGGGCGCTTGTTCCTGAAGCGGGACAAGTTCACCCGATCCGTGTCAGCCGCACAGACGGAAGTGGTGCTCGGCGGTCCGCACGCCCACCGCGACGGTGGTGCAGTTCAGGTGGTTCTCGGCGACGTCGTCGTCCTTGCCGAACTTGTAGGTGGCGCCGCCCAGGGAGGCCCCCTGGCAGGCCCCGTCGCTGTACGCGGTCAAGGTGAGGACGTTGCCCCACCGGTTGACCACGCCCGTATCGGTGGTCTTCGAACCCGAGGCGGGCTTCACACAGGTGGTCTGGCCCGAGGCCGAGTACACGACCTGCACACTGCCCGTGTTCCCCGGCAGGTTCGCGTTGAGCAGCTGGACCTGCCACTGCACGCCGGCCGACGCGACGCCGCCGGCCCCGAGGACGAGCCCGAGCGCCGCGGCCGACGCCACCGCGAGACCGGCCGCGGACGTCAGCTTGGGACGGCGGGGGAGACTCCTGCTGGACATGGGTGCGCCCTTTCGATCGTGGGGGGTGAGGCCCCAGTATCGAAAGGGCGGCGGCGCCTGGAACAGAGGCAAATGCCCTTCAGCGCACGGCAGTCGCTACGCCAGGCCGGGACCCCGCACCGGGATCGTGGTGAACGTCGGCGCGGGCGCCGGGTCCTGGAAGAAGTCGTTGCCCTTGTCGTCGACGACGACGAACGCCGGGAAGTCCTCGACCTCGATCTTCCACACGGCCTCCATGCCGAGCTCCTCGTACTCGACGACCTCGACCTTCTTGATGCAGTCCTGGGCGAGCCGCGCGGCGGGACCGCCGATGGAGCCGAGGTAGAAGCCGCCGTGCGCCCCGCACGCCTCGGTGACCTGCTTGCTGCGGTTGCCCTTGGCGAGCATCACCTTGGAGCCGCCGGCCGCCTGGAACTGCTCCACGTAGGAGTCCATCCGCCCGGCCGTGGTCGGCCCGAACGACCCCGACGCGTACCCCTCGGGCGTCTTCGCGGGACCCGCGTAGTACACCGGGTGGTCCTTCAGGTACTGCGGCATCTCCTCCCCCGCGTCGAGCCGCTCCTTGATCTTCGCGTGGGCGATGTCCCGCGCGACGACGAGCGGCCCCGACAGCGAGAGCCGCGTCTTGACCGGGTACTTGGTCAGCTCGGCCAGGATGTCGTCCATCGGCTGGTTGAGATCGATGCGGACGACGTCCTCGGCGGAGTCCAGGTGCTCGTCGGTGGTGTCGGGGAGGAACCGCGCGGGGTCCGTCTCCAGCTGCTCCAGGAAGACGCCCTCCGCGGTGATCTTCGCGACGGCCTGCCGGTCGGCGGAGCAGGAGACGGCGATGGCGACCGGGCAGGACGCGCCGTGCCGGGGCAGCCGGATCACCCGGACGTCGTGGCAGAAGTACTTGCCGCCGAACTGCGCCCCGATGCCGATCCTCTGGGTCAGCTCGAAGACCTTCTCCTCCAGGTCGGTGTCCCGGAACCCGTGCCCGAGCGGCGACCCCTCGGTGGGCGCGTTGTCCAGGTAGTGCGCGGAGGCGTACTTGGCGGTCTTCAGGGCGTACTCGGCCGACGTGCCGCCGACGACGATCGCCAGGTGGTACGGCGGGCAGGCGGCCGTACCGAGCGAACGGATCTTCTCCTCGAGGAACTTCATCATGGACGCCTCGTTGAGGACGGCCTTGGTCTCCTGGTAGAGGAACGACTTGTTCGCGGAGCCGCCGCCCTTGGCCATGAAGAGGAACTTGTAGGCGCCGCCGTCGGTGGCGTACAGCTCGATCTGGGCGGGCAGGTTGGAGCCGGTGTTCTTCTCCTCCCACATGGTCAGCGGGGCCATCTGGGAGTAGCGGAGGTTGAGGTTCAGGTAGGCGTCGTAGATGCCCCGGCTGAGTGCCTCCTCGTCGCCGCCCTGGGTGAGCACGTTCTGGCCGCGCTTGCCCATGACGATCGCGGTGCCGGTGTCCTGGCACATCGGCAGCACGCCGGCGGCGGCGATGTTGGCGTTCTTCAGCAGGTCCAGGGCGACGAACTTGTCGTTCGAGGACGCCTCGGGGTCGTCGACGATCCGCCGCAGCTGCGCGAGGTGCGCCGGGCGCAGGTAGTGCTGGATGTCGTGGATGGCCTCCGCCGCGAGCGCGCGCAGGGCCTCCGGCTCGACCTTGAGGAACGTCCGCCCGTCGGCCTCGAAGGTGGAGACACCCTCGGAGGTCACCAGCCGGTACGGAGTGGTGTCCTCGCCCTGGGGGAGCAGATCGGTGTACGCGAACTCAGGCATCGGTGCCCATTCCTCACTCGAACCAACGACGGTCGGCCTGCCATCGACAGGCGCCTTCCAGCGTAGAACCTGCCGCGGACAGGGCCGTGGTGAGGCAAGCCTTGGTTCGATGACGATCAAAGGTGTGCCCGCGGCGGGATCACCCGATAGGGGCTATCGCGATCTATCGTGTCGGGCCTATCCTGCTGTCGTGGACCTTCAGAAGCACACCGCACCCGCGCCGCCCGCCGAGCTGCGCGCCTCGGACGCGGACCGGGACCGGATCGCCGACCTCCTGCGCGACGCCCTGGCCGAGGGCCGCCTCACGGCGCAGGAGCACGCCGAGCGGGTCGAGGGCGCCCTGGCGGCCAAGACGGTCGGCGAACTGGAGTCCTACGTCCAGGACCTGCCGGCCGCCCACGGCGCGCGCCCGGCGCAGGGCCCCCGCCCGTACCCGGCCCCCCTCCCGGCCGACCCGGACGACAGCGTCGTGGCCGTCTTCAGCAGCGCCACCCGGCGCGGGCGCTGGCGCGCGGGGCGGCACATCCGGGCCTGGGCGGTCTTCGGCAGCGTGGAGATCGACCTCAGCGAGGCCCTGTTCGAGTACCGGCAGGTGGTCATCAAGGCGTACGCCGTCTTCGGCAGCGTCGAGGTCCGCGTCCCGGAGAACGTCTCGCTGTACGGCACCGGCGGCGGCGTCCTCGGCAGCTTCGACGTCCGTCAGCTGGACGCGGGCGACCCGGACGCGCCGGTGGTCTGCCTCGACGGCTGGGCGGTCCTCGGCAGCATCGAGGGCAAGCCCCGGCGCGGCCGGCTCGTGGCGGACATTCTGGATCGGGTGCAGCGCAAGGTGGACCGGCGTCTGGAGCGTTGAGGGGAGCGGCAGTTGCGGGAAGCCGACGGTTCGGAACTCAGTGCATAGGTGCGCGTACAGCGGGTAGGCCTTGCTGCATCGCCTCTCGCAATCGTCTCTCGCTCGCGAAGCCGTCGTCAGGAGTAGACCGTGCTGCAACCGTCGCATTCGTCCCTGGTAGCTGCCGTTCCGGCTCAGCGGGCGCCGGCGCGGGACAGGGACCAAGACGCCCCCTGGCACACCGAGGCCGTGTGCCGCCGCGACGAGGCCGGACTGTTCTTCGCCCCCTCCAAAGAGCCCACCGCGGCCCGGCTGTCCCGTGAGGAGGCCGCCAAACGCGTCTGCGCCCGCTGTCCGGTGATGGTCGAGTGCCGCGAACACGCCCTCCTCCAGCCCGAGCCCTACGGCGTCTGGGGCGGCCTCACGGCGGCCGAGCGCCGGGTGGTGCTGGCGCGGCGCCGACGCAGGGAGCTGGAGCTGAAGAAGGCGGCGAGGGCGAACGGGCGGATCGCGCAGGCGGGTTGAGACGGGAAGGGCGCCTTGCGGCGCCCTTGTCCGCCGCGTTCAGTTGCCGCCGGTGCCGCGCTCCTTGCGCGGCCTGATCACTTGGCCTGGTCGAAGTTGACCGCGCTGTAGGCCCGCAGCTTGCTCAGCCGGTGCTCGGAGTCGATCCGCCGCACGGTCCCCGACTTGGACCGCATGACGATCGAGTCGGTGGTGGCCGTCTCCGCCCGGTACCGCACCCCCCGCAGCAGCTCCCCGTCGGTGATCCCGGTGGCGACGAAGAACACGTTCTCGCCGGTGACGAGGTCCTCGGTGGTCAGCACCCGGTCGAGATCGTGCCCGGCGTCGATCGCGCGGGCCCGCTCCTCGTCGTCCTTGGGCCACAGCTTGCCCTGGATCGTCCCCCCGAGGCACTTGACGGCGCACGCGGAGATGATGCCCTCGGGGGTGCCGCCGACGCCGAGCAGCAGGTCGATGCCGGTGCCCTCGCGCAGCGCGAGGATGGAGCCGGCGACATCGCCGTCGGAGATCAGCTTGATCCGCGCCCCGGCCTCCCGGACCTCCTTGATGATCCCCTCGTGCCGCGGCCGGTCGAGGATGACGACGGTCACGTCCTCCGGGGTGCCCCGCTTGGCCTTGGCGACCCGGCGGATGTTCACGGAGACGGGCGCGTTGATGTCGACGAAGTCGGCCGCCTCGGGACCGGTGACCAGCTTGTCCATGTAGAACACGGCGGACGGGTCGAACATCGCCCCCCGCTCGGTCGCCGCGAGGACGGCGATCGCGTTGGGCATCCCCTTCGCGGTGAGCGTCGTCCCGTCGATGGGGTCGACCGCGATGTCCACCTCGGGCCCGGTCCCGTCCCCGACCCGCTCCCCGTTGAACAGCATCGGCGCCTCGTCCTTCTCGCCCTCGCCGATGACGACCACGCCGTTCATCGACACGGTCGACACGAGGGTCCGCATCGCGCGCACCGCGGCGCCGTCCGCGCCGTTCTTCTCCCCGCGGCCCACCCAGCGCCCGGCGGCCATCGCGGCGGCCTCGGTCACCCGGACCAGCTCCAGGGCGAGGTTGCGGTCGGGCGCCTCGGCGGGCACGTCGAGTTCGGACGGCAGGTGATGGTGCTCGGTCATCGGAGCGCACCTTTCTGGGTCTGTACGGCGACGGCCGGACGGGGGTTCGACTCCCGACTTTATCCCCAGTCTTACAAAATGAGCAGGGGACCCCACGGATGAGCGGAAAGGGCACCTGCGACCATAGGAGGCGTGGCAGGCGCTAACGGCAAGCAGAAGACGGCCCGGGACATGATCCTCTCGCTGGGGATCATCGTGCTGGCGGCGTGGGTGATCTACCTGTTCATCCCGCACGACGACAAGGAACCGGAACTGGCGCGCGTGGACTACACGGTCGAGCTGGCCACGGCCCGCCGCGCCGCGTCCTATCCGATCGCCGCGCCCCAGGGGCTGCCCGAGACCTGGAAGGCGACGTCGGTCCGCTTCAACGGCGCCGACGCCGACACCTGGCACCTCGGCTTCCGCGCCCCCGACGGCCAGTACGTCCAGGTCGAGCAGGCCGCGAAGAAGGCCAAGGAGTTCACCGACGACGCCACCCAGGGCGCGACGGCCACGGAGACCACCGAGCAGATCAACGGCGAGACCTGGACCCGCTACTCCGGCGGCCGGTACAAGGCCCTGGTCCGCGAGGCCGGCGGCGCCACCACCGTCGTCTCCGGCACCGCCTCCTACGACCGCCTCGGCGAGATGGCCCGCGCTCTCAAGACGGCCTGAGCGCCGCCCTCGTCCACGAAAAGGCCCCCGGACGCATCCGGGGGCCTTTTGTCGCGCTGCGGCGCTCTCAGCGGCGTCAGACGGTCGTGACGACGTCCTCGTACGCCCGGCGCGGGGAGCGCGGGTAGGAGGCGCCCTCGCCCGGCTTGCCGATGTTGACGACCATCAGCGGGGTGTGGTCGCCGTCCAGGAACTCCTTGCGGATGCCCTCGCCGTCGAACCCGGTCATCGGGCCGGCCGCGAGGCCCGCGGCGCGCACGCCGACGATGAAGTAGCCGGCCTGGAGGGCGGCGTTCAGCCCGGCGGCGCTCTCACGCGCGGGGCGCTCGCCGAAGAAGAGGTCCTTGGCCTGCGGGAACGCCGGGAACAGGGCCGGCAGCTCCTCGTGGAACTCGTTGTCCGCGGAGAGGATCGCGACCAGCGGGGCGGCGGCCGTCTTGGCCTGGTTGCCCTCGGCCATGTGCCGCACCAGGCGCTCGCGGGCCTCGGGGGAGCGGACCAGGGTGATGCGCAGCGGGGTCTGGTTGAAGGCCGTCGGGCCGAACTTGACCAGGTCGTAGATCGCCTGGACCTGCTCGTCGGTCACCGGCTCCGCGGTGAACGCGTTCGCGGTGTGCGCCTCACGGAACAGCAGGTCCTGGGCGGCGGGGTCAAGCACGAGAGACATAGCTGACTTTCTGAGGGGGTGCGTCCGGGTCCGGGGCGCCGGACCGGCTGACGGGGACGACAGTACGCCACAGAAGTTCAACGTTCAACAAAGGGTGGGGTGACCCGCTTCACTCGGGGGGCGCTCGCCTCAGGAAGCACGCTCGCCACGGGGGGCGCTCGCCTCAGGAAGGGCGCTCACCCCTCCTCGTCCGCCCCCTCCTCTTCCTCCGCCAGCGCCGCGTCCAGCCGGGCCCGCGCGCCCTCCAGCCATCTCCGGCACACTTTCGCCAGCTCCTCGCCGCGCTCCCACAGGGAGAGGGACTCCTCCAGTGACGTGCCGCCCGCCTCCAGCCGCCGCACGACGTCGATCAGCTCGTCCCGCGCCTGCTCGTACCCGAGCGTCTCTTCCGTACCGCTGCTCATCCCTGTGTCCCCTGCTCCTCTGTGCCTGCCGTGCCTGCTGCGTCTGCCTGTGTTCCTGCCTGGACCTTCACCTGGAACTCGCCCCCGGCGACCCGCGCGCGGAGGGTCTCCTCCGCCGTCACCTCGTCCGGCGCGCGCACCGCGTGCCCGTCGGCCCGCTGGAGGACCGCGTACCCCCGCTTCAGCGTGGCGGCGGGGGAGAGGGCCACCACGCGCGCGTGCGTGTGGGTCAGCTCGCTGTCAGCGCGGTCCAGGAGATGCCGCAGCGTGCGCCGGGAGCGCTCGGCCAGCGACGCCACCTGGTCGGCCCGCTCGTCGATCATCCGGTGCGGATCCTGTATCGACGGCCGCGCCAGCGCGTGCGCAAGACCCCGCTCCTCCCGCTCCACGAACCCCTCCACACACCGCCGCGCCCGCCCCCGCAGCATCCGCACCCGCTCCAGCTCCTCCCCGACGTCCGGCACGACCTTCTTGGCGGCGTCGGTGGGCGTGGAGGCCCGCAGATCGGCCACATAGTCCAGCAGCGGATGGTCCGGCTCGTGCCCGATCGCCGAGACCACCGGCGTACGGCACCGCGCGACCGTACGCACCAACTGCTCGTCGGAGAACGGCAGCAGATCCTCCACGCTCCCGCCCCCGCGCGCGACGACGATCACATCGACGGCGTCCAGGGCGTCGAGCTCCTTGACGGCCTGCACCACCTGGGAGACGGCGTGCACGCCCTGCACGGCGACGTTGCGCACCTCGAAACGGACCGCCGGCCAGCGGTGCCGCGCGTTCTCCAGCACGTCCCGCTCGGCCGCCGACGCCCGCCCGCACACCAGGCCGATCAGCTGCGGCAGGAACGGCAGCGGCTTCTTGCGCCCGTCCGCGAACAGCCCCTCCGCGGCCAGGGACTTCTTCAACTGCTCCAGCCGCGCGAGCAGTTCACCGACCCCGACCGGCCGGATCTCGGCGGCCCGCAAGGACAGCTGCCCCCGGGGCGCGTACCACTCCGGCTTCGCGTGGACGAGCACCCGCGCGCCCTCGCCGACGACGTCCGCCACGGAGTCGAAGACGGACCGGTAACACGTGACACCCACCGAGATGTCGTGCGCCACGTCCCGCAGCGTCAGGAACACCACCCCCGCCCCCGGGCGGCGCGACAACTGCGTGATCTGCCCCTCGACCCACACGGCGCCCAGCCGGTCGATCCACCCGCCGATCAGCCGGGACACCTCCCCGACGGGCAGCGGGGTCTCCGCGGACGTGTTGACAGCCATGCGCCGAGAGTAACGGCCGCCACTGACAACGGGCCCCGACGCTGCGCGACCCCGGCTCAGCCGGCCTCGACGACGTCCCGCCCCCGCTGCGCCACCAGCACCGCAAGACCCACGGCCAGCCACACCGCGCCCACCACCTGGGCCGTCCCGGAGGCCTCGGCGATCACCGCGACCGTGATCGCCGCCCCCAGCAGCGGGACCACCAGATGGCGCCACCAGCTCACCGGCCCCCCGGCGCGGCGCACCACGAACCAGCCGACCACACTCGCGTGCAGCAGCGTGAACGCCGTCAGCGCGCCGACGTCCACCACCGACACCAGATGATCCAGACCGTCGTCCCGGCGGGCCGCCCACACCGCCGCGACCAGGGTGATCACCGCCGACGACAGCAGCGCCACCCGGGGGACGCCCGCGTCGACCCGCGCGAGGACACCGGGCAGCCTGCGCGCGCGGGCCATCGCGAACAGCAGCCGCCCGGCGGCGGCCTGGCCCGCCAGGGCGGCGAACGCCGCGCCGACCGCCTTGCTGACGGCCACCAGATCGTGCAGCCACGTCCCCACGGACGCGTCCACGGCGTCGT
Organism: Streptomyces sp. AMJ-169; assembly: GCF_055597585.1. NCBI lineage: Bacteria > Bacillati > Actinomycetota > Actinomycetes > Kitasatosporales > Streptomycetaceae > Streptomyces > Streptomyces sp. AMJ-169. Next base: position 294,533 of record NZ_JBVLTJ010000005.1, on the reverse strand, counting down.
AGAAGGCCGACCCCTGCTTCCCCGGATCGGTGGCCAGTTGGGCCGAGGACAGGGGCTCCAGGAGGGCCACCAGGTAGGTCTGGGCGACGAACAGGACGCCCGCCAGGGCCAGACAGAACAGCAACGCGCGCGCGACCTTCGCCGACCCCCCGGTGACCTCCTCCGCGAACGAGGCGATCGCGTCGAAGCCCAGGTACGACAGGACGGCCACCGACACCGCGCCGAGCACCGCCGAGAACGCGAACGCCCCCTGGGAGCCGTCCCCGCCGAACGGCGACAGCCAGCCCCGCTCGGCGCCGTCGCGCGCCAGGACGACGACCGCCGAGACGACGAACACCAGGAGGACGACGATCTCCATCGCGAGGACGAGGAACCCCACCCGCGCGGCCGTCCGCACCCCCCACAGGTTCAGCAAGGTCGTCACGACGACCGCCAGGGCCGTCCACACCCACCGGGACACGTCCGGGACCAGGGAGTTCATCGCGATCCCGGAGAACAGATAGGCGACCGCCGGGATGAGGACGTAGTCCAGCAGCGCCATCCACCCGGCGACGAACCCCGCCCCCTTGCCGAGCCCCGCGCGCGCGTAGGCGAACACCGACCCTGCCAAAGGGGCCACCCGCACCATCTGCGCGTAGCTGAACGCGGTGAACGCCATGGCGATCGTCGCGACGACGTACACCAGGGCCACCGCCCCGTGCGACTTCGCGTCCAGGGTGCCGAACACGCCCACCGGGGCCATCGGCGCGATGAACAGCAGCCCATAGACGACCAGGTCCCGGAAGCCCAGACTGCGCCGCAGCCCCTCAGGCCGTTCGCCGGACGTACGGACATGCGTACCGGTGTCGGACATCAGCTGCCTCCGCTCCCGCGCGCGTCGCGTACCGCCCCGCCCTTCCCGCCACCCGCCAGTCTCCCCAGCCGGCGGATCTTTGACCCCCCGGGCGCACCCGTACGATGGGGCGCATGACCGCTTCGCCGCGCCGCCGTGTCCTGCTCGCCGCCCCCCGGGGCTACTGCGCGGGTGTGGACCGCGCCGTGATCGCCGTCGAGAAAGCCCTGGAGCAGTACGGGGCCCCCGTCTATGTCCGGCACGAGATCGTCCACAACAAGTACGTCGTGCAGACCCTGGAGAACAAGGGCGCTGTCTTCGTCGAGCGCACGGAGGAGGTGCCGCCCGGGAACATCGTCATGTTCTCCGCCCACGGCGTCGCCCCCACCGTCCACGAAGAGGCCGCGCGCGGACGCCTCGCCACCATCGACGCCACCTGCCCCCTGGTCACCAAGGTGCACAAAGAGGCCGTCCGCTTCGCCAAGGAGGACTACGACATCCTCTTGATCGGGCACGAGGGCCACGAGGAGGTCATCGGCACCTCCGGCGAGGCCCCCGACCACATCCAGCTCGTCGACGGCCCCAAGGACGTCGAGAAGATCACCGTCCGCGACGAGTCGAAGATCGTCTGGCTGTCCCAGACGACGCTGTCCGTCGACGAGACCATGGAGACCGTCGACGCCCTCAAGGAGAAGTTCCCCCAGCTCATCTCCCCGCCCAGCGACGACATCTGCTACGCCACGCAGAACCGGCAGCTCGCCGTCAAGCAGATGGGCGCCGAGGCCGAGCTGGTGATCGTCGTCGGCTCCCGCAACTCCTCCAACTCCGTGCGCCTCGTCGAGGTCGCCAAGCTCGCCGGCGCCCGGGAGTCGTACCTCGTCGACTTCGCCGGCGAGATCGACGAGGCATGGCTGGAGGGCGTCACCACGGTCGGCGTCACCTCCGGCGCGTCCGTCCCCGAGGTCCTCGTCGAGGAGGTCCTGGAGTTCCTGTCGGCGCGCGGCTACGGCGACGTCGAGCTGGTCAAGGCCGCCGAGGAGTCCATCGTCTTCTCGCTGCCGAAGGAGCTGCGGCGGGACCTGCGCGAGGAGGCGGCGAACCTCGTCGCCGAGCGGGGCGGCAGCGGGACCGGGGAGGCCTGAGACAGGGGCTCGGGCGGCTCGGGGAGCGGCCTGCACGGCACCGGACGGGTGACTGTCAGTGGGCCGTCGTAACGTGGTCGCATGCAGATCTTCGGCGTGGACATCGGAGGATCCGGGATCAAGGGTGCGCCCGTGGACCTGGACAAGGGCGATCTCGCCCAGGAGCGGTGCAAAGTGCTCACCCCGCATCCGGCGACCCCGGACAAAGTGGCCGACGGCGTGAAACAGGTCGTCGACCACTTCGGCTGGACCGGCCCGGTGGGGCTCACGTTCCCGGGCGTGGTGACCGGCGGGTCGACGATCCGCACGGCCGCCAACGTCGACAAGTCCTGGATCGACGCCGACGCCCGCGCCCTCTTCTCCGAGCGCCTCGGCGGCCTGCCCGTGACGGTCGTCAACGACGCGGACGCGGCGGGTGTCGCGGAGGTCAACTTCGGCGCCGGGCGCGGCCGGCAGGGCACGGTCATCCTTCTGACGTTCGGCACGGGCATCGGCAGCGCCGTCTTCGTCAACGGCGCACTCCTGCCCAACACCGAGCTGGGCCATCTGGAGCTGCACGGCCATGACGCGGAGACGCGGGCCTCCAGCAAGGCGAAGGAGGACGGCGATCTGACCTGGGAGCACTGGGCGCACCGGGTGACGAAGTACCTGGCGCACGTGGAGATGCTGTTCTCGCCGGAGCTGTTCATCATCGGCGGCGGGGTGAGCCGCAAGGCGGAGAAGTTCCTGCCGTACGTCGAGGGGATCAAGGCGGAGATCGTCGCGGCGGAGTTGCAGAACAACGCGGGGATCGTGGGGGCGGCGATGCGGGCGGCGGGGTGAGGGGGGCCCTTAGGGGTTTTTGAGGGGGCGCCGGTGCTGTCCTGAGGACGGCTCTTTTTAGGACGGCTCTTTTTGTGGCGGGCTCACCTCCGTCCGAGCACCGGCCCCCGCAGTTCCGGCGCGAGCCGCAGGCGGCGTACCGCTGAGGTGACCAGGGCCGTGAGGGTGCCGGCGTAGAGCCAGGCGGCCTGGGTGGCGAGGGCGGTGACCAGGGCCATCAGGCGGTTGCCGAGGCCGTCGTCGGCGGCGCAGAGCGTGAAGAGGCCGGCCGTGAAGGCGAGGGGGAGGACGACGGGGGCGGAGAGCAGGTCGCCGCGGCGCACCCAGAAGGCGATCAGCAGGCAGACGGGGACGAAGAGGACGCCGTAGACGGTGAGGGAGGCGCCGAGGAGCTGGGCGTCGAGGAAGCCGAGGAGCAGCATCAGCAGCCCGCTGAGGAGGCCGCAGCCGAGGCCGGTGAGGCGGGGGTTGGGGAAGCGGGCCAGGGCCGGCGCCGGGGGGCGGCGTACGGGTGAACCGGAGGGCCTGCGGCGGCGGGGGACCGCCACCGCGCGGGCGCTCGCCGCGCGCGCGTTCCCGCCGCGCGCGGCCGTCCCGCGGGCCCTGACCTGCTGCCGCGCGGCGGGCCGCGGACCGCGCCCGCGCTGCTGGGGCGGCTGCGGTCTCGGGGGGCCGGACGGGGACGGACGGTGGCTCCTGGGTTGCTCCACTGGACCAACTTAGGTCGGCTTATGTGGTGAATCCGGGCTCGGACACGCCGTGGGCGGAGCGCGGGCATGCGTTCGACGCGGGGCGGGGCGCGGCGGCGGGCACGCCGTAGACTGGGGGATCGGCCGGCATATGGGCCGCCCCCTCCTTTCGTCACCCTCGTCAACGGGAAGTCGCAACGTGTCGCTCACGATCGGAATCGTCGGTCTGCCGAATGTCGGCAAGTCGACCCTGTTCAACGCCCTGACCAAGAACGACGTGCTGGCGGCCAACTACCCGTTCGCCACGATCGAGCCCAACGTCGGTGTCGTCGGCGTCCCCGACGCCCGCCTCGGCGAGCTCGCCGAGATCTTCGGCTCCCAGAAGATCCTTCCGGCGACCGTCGACTTCGTCGACATCGCGGGGATCGTGCGGGGTGCTTCGGAGGGTGAGGGCCTGGGCAACAAGTTCCTCGCGAACATCCGTGAGTCCGACGCGATCTGCCAGGTCATCCGGGCGTTCAAGGACGAGAACGTCGTCCATGTCGACGGCAAGGTCTCGCCCAAGGACGACATCGAGACGATCAACACCGAGCTGATCCTCGCCGACCTCCAGACCATCGAGAAGGTCCTGCCGCGGCTCCAGAAGGAGTCCCGGATCAAGAAGGACGTCGCGCCCAAGGTCGCGGCGGTCGAGGCGGCGCAGGGGATCCTGGAGAAGGGCGAGACCCTGTTCTCCGCGGGCATCGTCCAGGGCACCGAGCGCGCCGAACTCCTGCACGATCTGCACCTGTTGACGACCAAGCCGTTCCTGTACGTCTTCAACGTCGACGAGGACGAGCTGACCGACGACGCGTTCAAGGACGCGCAGCGCGCCCTCGTCGCCCCCGCCGAGGCGATCTTCCTCAACGCCAAGCTGGAGGCGGACCTCGCGGAGCTGGACGAGGCGGACGCGCTGGAGCTGCTGGAGTCGGTGGGCGCGCAGGAGCCGGGCCTCGCGACGCTGGCCCGCGTGGGCTTCAACACCCTGGGCCTCCAGACCTACCTGACGGCCGGCCCCAAGGAATCCCGCGCCTGGACCATCAAGAAGGGCGCCACCGCCCCCGAGGCGGCGGGAGTCATCCACACCGACTTCCAGAAGGGCTTCATCAAGGCGGAGGTCATCTCTTTCGCGGACCTGGTGGAGACGGGGTCGGTGACGGAGGCGCGGGCGAAGGGGAAGGCTCGGATGGAGGGCAAGGAGTACGTCATGCAGGACGGGGATGTCGTGGAGTTCCGGTTCAACGTCTGACGTACCCGCACGAAAAGAGGCCGGGCTGCCGGGAGCCCGGCCCTGAGCGTCAGCGCCGGGCGCCGGGTAGGCCAGGTGCTTGTCGATGATCCGGCTGATCCCGGTGGGTGTCTCGTTCCTGCGGCGGAGGAATCAGGTCTCCGTCCAACGCGCTGTGCCGGATGCGCTGCACCAGGCTGAGCTGCTCGCGCAGCAGACGCTCCTGTTCGTCCAGTCGCGCCATTGTGCCGGCGATCGTCTGCTGGATCGCGAGGTCAGGCAGTGGCACAGGCAGCTCGCAGAGAACGTCGAGGGAGATGGTCTTCATCTTCATGCTCCCGGTGGAGTGGGTCTCCAGCCATGCCCGTGCCTCCGGACTGCGCAAGTATGCGGCGAAATACTCGGAGTCGAGGTGTGAAGGGGGACGGAACATGAAGCATCCAGTGCCGCATACCCAGCCGTCCTGTTCTTCTCGGACGACGGCGGCGCGCCCCAACTCCCCACGGCGTGCCAGGACGACATCGCCGGGGCGGAGCCGGAAGCGCTCCAGCTTCGCGGCGTGCCGCTCGCTGATATGACGGATGCCGGCCGCGCTGAAGCCGTTTCCCGCAAGGTCCTTGGGCATGACGACAGGGACGCCGTCGGCGTCGACGTAGTGCTCGGCGCGGATCAGGCTGCCCGATGGGCCCGCGAGCAGCAAGGCCAGGGCTTCGCGGTTCTCTCCTCCGGTGCCTTTCCTGATGTCTTGAAGCGAAGTGCGCGGGACCACGGGGTGGCTGTGGGCTACTCGCGCACCCTGGTCGAAACTTTCGCGAAGGAGACCGGTCGCCATGGTCGTCGCCTCGGCGTATTCCGTCAGTTCCTCGAGCAGGCGGAGGGTGCCCAGCGCGGTGGACGGTCGCTCCTTCGCTGATGGCACGTGCAGCCTGGGGTCGAGGGGACAGTCCGCATTCTTCAAGATCTCGCTGTAGGAGACCGTGCGGGAGAAGCCAGGCTCGTCCGGGACCGTGCGGGGAGACCGCAGCCATGTGTGGAACCGGTCGCTGATGCGTCCCACGTCCGTGGAGCTGAGCCCGTGCGCTTGTCGCGGAGCTTGAGAGCCCAGGTGGCTTGCGTCGATGAAAAGGACCGAGTCCGTATCGGCGGCAGGCATGTGGCGGGTTTTGTCGCGGGCGAGCAGCCAGAGGTGAACGGGGACGGCTGTTCGGGGAAAGAGGTCGGACGGCAGCGCGACGATGCCGAGAAGCGCCCCCCCGGTCAGCATCTCCTTGCGGATCGCCGCCTCGCGGCCTCGTACGGAGGCAGCACCCACCGGCATGATCACGGCGGCTTTCCCCTTCGCGCTCAGCCGGGTCCAGGCGAGTTGGAGCCATGCGAAGTTCGCGTTCGACTCGGGCGGCGCACCGAAAGGCCATCTGACGTGCTCGAGACTTTGGACCCGCAGGTTGAACGGCGGATTGCTCAGTACGAGATCGGCCATCTCGTCACCCAGGCTCCGGAACAAGGTGCTGGGATCGGTGGCGTGTACTTGGGGCCGGTCGACCCCGTGTATGACCAGGTTCAGCGCGGCCAGGTGGGTGTTGCGGTGATCGAGGGCATAGCCCTCGATCGAGGTGTCGCCGGCATGGCCCTGCTCCGCGATGTACTGCGCGGCGGCGGCGAGGAAACCCCCGGTGCCGCAGGCGGGGTCCAGCACGCGGTCACCCGGCTGCGGGGAAAGGGATTCCACGACCAGACGCGTGAGTGCCTGCGGGGTGTGGTACTCGCCCGTCGGGCCGGTGCTCTCGGAGGCGAACCGCTCCAGGAGCATGCCGCTGACTTCTTCGAGCCCGGCCTCGGTGGCTGTCGGCGACTGCTGGAGCGAGGCGAGGAAAGGCGCCGTCCACGGCAGGTCGTCCGCTGTTGTGCCGTCGTCGGCGAAAGCCCCCTCGAGGTGCCGGGGAGCTTGGGTGGGGAACCGCTCGTCTTTGGCGGTGAGCGCGGCCAGGGCCCGCAGATCCTGTAGCGGGGAGTAGCCGATACGTGCTTCCGCAGCGGCTCTGGACCATCGCTTGACGAGTTCGTCGCTGGGGTCCTTCGAGTCGATGAATCCCGCGAGCAACACCATGGTGAGCATCGCGGTGAGGTCGCGGTCCGTGCTTCGACCTCTTTGAAAGGGGGCGTACGCACGCCATAGCCGGTCGACGACCGCTGTGGCGGGGTGTTCGGTTTCTGTGCTCTCCACCAGGGACTCCTCGCTCGGACGCCGGCTCACTTCAACTGGCTCATGACGTACGCGGCTGCCGGCACGAGCATCAGCAGACACAGTCGCAGTGTCGTTCCAGTGCTCTGCATCGCCTTTCCCAGCAGATCGAAGAACGCCTTCATCCTTCGGCCCCCTCTCGTAAGTGCGCAGCATCTCTGCGCACTATGGTGCCTCCTTGAAGTTCCCTGCGGGGAGGCGCCGTGGTGAGGAATTTAGCAGCGAGGAAGCGACCAGCTTGGATGCCCGATGGGCCTGTTCGCCCAAGGGACGTCCATGCGCAGTGATACTGCGCATTCTTCCTCCAGGGTTCTTGCTGCTCATAGGGGTGTGGGGAAGGCTGTGATGTGCGGCGACTTGGGGGCGCAGGAGGTCTCGAGTGTGAGGCGGGACACAGCCTTGGTCTCGGGTGTGCGCTGGCTGATCTGTAGCGGTGCCTTCACTGTCCGCAGCGTTGCCCGTAAAATTTCTCGTTCAGGGGAGATGGGGGAGTTCAACGGCTGTGGGCGGGGGTTCACCCGCGCCCTGTCCGGCCCCCGAGACGACGAGATCCAGGGAACAGCGTGACGATTCCGGGCGCCTTCGGCGGGGGTTCAGACCTTGAACGGCTCAGAGCGAAGCTGGAAGGATGGCGGACATCCCTGGTCGATCTGAGCGGGCGTAACCGGCTGCTCAACTTCCGGCACACCCGGTCGGCGACACTGGAGATCTCGTACCCTCCGGCCGAAGAACTGGTCGAAAAGATCGAATCGGGCTGGGACTTCGCCTCGCTCCCCGACGAGGAGCCGGCAGCGGACTCGGAGCCGGTGGCGTTGCCGGCCGCTGCCGCACGCGGGATCGTGACGCAGAAGACCACAGGCCCTGACTTGCTCCGCGCGCTGCGCACCCTGCGCGGCAAATCGACTCAGCTCTTCAACGACTATGGCCTGTGGACGCTCAGCCTCGGTGTAGGCATGATTCGTTGGCGGGAAGACGGGGCTGAATCCAGCAGCGACGCCCCACTGATTCTTCTGCCGGTCCAGATCGAGCGCATGGCCAATGGACGGATGAGACTTCGTCTCAACGACGAGGAGGACCCCAAGTTCAACCCGGCGCTGCGGGTGAAGCTGGAGCAGTTCTCCATCGACTGGACCCCGGTGACAGATCAGGACCCGCTGGATGTCGCCGGGGTACTGGATGCCGCCGCTCGCGCGGTCGCGGGTAAGAGCGGCTGGGAAGTCCTGCCCCGTGTGGTGCTCGCTCTCTTCGCCTCGCACAAGGAGTCGATGTACCAGGATCTGCGGGACAACGAGGCTCACATCCTTGCCAGCGACTTGGTGCGGGCCGTGGCGCTCGGCCCGAGCGCAGGCCTTGCCCCGGACCGGTTCTCCTTCGAGGCGCTCGATCTCGACCGGATCGACGAACTGAGCCCGCCGGAGGACAGCCCGCTGGTATTGGACGCCGACGCCTCCCAGCGCCAAGCAGTGGCCGCGGCTGTGGCAGGCCGGTCTTTCGTGCTGGACGGCCCTCCTGGCACCGGTAAGAGCCAGACCATCACCAACATGATCGCGGCTCTCATGCACGCGGGCCGCAGCGTGCTGTTTGTCAGCGAGAAGGCAGCGGCCCTCGACGTGGTGCTCAACAGGCTGCGCTCGGTGGGGCTCGACTCGTATGTCCTCGCTCTGCACAGCCACAGTACGAGCCGGAAGACAGTGGCTCAGGCGCTGGGCCGGGCCCTGGAGGAGGAGCCGCGGGCATCGCAGCTCTCGCAGGAAGCCCTGGCACAGGTTCGTGAGACCCGGCAGGCACTCAGTGGCTACGCCGATGCCATGAACGAGATCCGTGAGCCGCTGGGGCAGACCCTGCATGACGTCATCGGGCGGTTCGGCCGGTTGTCCGACGCCCCGGTGGCGTATCTGTCGACGACCGCGGAAACAGACCGCGCAGCATGCGGAGTTTTCCGTGCCGAGCGTCTCGACGCGCGTGACCTGCGCCTGATCGGTGAAGCGACACAGACGATCGCTGAGGCATGGGAGGCAGTTGCCGATCCCGCCTTCCCCTGGCGGGAGCTGCGTCCCGAAGGCCCCTACCCACGGCCCGCCCTGGAACAGGCCATGGCCGCACGAGAGGGTCTGGAGACAGCCCTGGCGCGCTACAGCGACCTGACACCCGGTGGCGAGCAGGCGTACGACGGCCCTGGCATCGAACGGCTTGTCGGCTTGGTGAACCTGCTCGCCTCCCGCAGCGCGGTGCCGGAGACCTGGCTGACCACGAATGACTTCGCCCGTGCGGTGGACGACGGAGTCGACGCATTCACTGCGGAACTGCGCAGAGTGCACCGCAGCCGTGCCGCGGCGCAGGCGGAGGCCGGCCGGCGCTGGTCCGAGCTCTCTCCCAGACTGAAACCGGAAGCGGGCGATGCCGAACGGGCGTTGCCCACGATGACACCGCCCGGCATCGATCTGACAGGTCTCACCGAGAAGCGAGCCGAAGAACTGGCCCGGGAGTTCGAATCCGCCGCGGACGGGCTACGGCGTACGCACCAGGACCTTGTCGGCCTCTGCGCCCGCACCGGTCTCGGTGAGCCGGAGACGCTCGAAGCCGCACGTGTCGTGTGCGAAGTGATCGGATTCGCCGGCCAGGAACATCGCCCACTGGACCGGTGGCTCGTTCCCGATGGCGTTGCGCAGGCCGAACGAGCCGCCGTCGCCGTCGTCGCGGACGCCTTGGACGAATTCTTCACCCGACGTGAGAACGTGCTGGCCGCACAGGCGCTCGCCTCGGCTGAGGCGGGCCCGGGCTGGAACGGTCTGAGTGGACTGAGCGCGCGGAAACCCGATAAGGAACAGGCGCTCACCCGTCTCGTACCGCCCGGACTGGATGTCGCCGGGATCGGTCGGCAGCGGGCCACGGAGTTCTCGGACCGGTTCGAGTCCCTGGCCCGCACAGTGGAGTCGGCCGGCCGGCACGCGGACTCGGCCGCTGCGCTGCTCGGCTGCCCCCAGCCGGCGACGACGGCTGAGGCCGAGGACATCGCCGCGCTCGTCGCGACCGCCACTCACTCGAACCGGGCGCCGGCCGCGTGGCTCGACCCCGCTGAGCGGGCCCATGTGCGGTCAGTTGTCGGAGAGATCGACACAGCAGCACAGGAATTGGCGGCGGCCGAGGCGGCAGCGCGAGAAACATTCACCGCGCGTACCGCGGCCTTCGCCGGACTGCCCCAGGTGGCCCGGCGTCTTCTGGACGGCGCGCGCGGCATCGGCGGGTTGTTCTCAAGCGATGTCCGCGCCGACCGGAAGACCATCGCCGCATTGACCCATACGGGCTCGTGGCACAGCGACCTGTACAAGAAGTTGCCTCTTGCCGTCGCCTGGCACACAGCTCATGCCCGGCTGCGCACACTCGCGACGGAGCACGCCCAGACGCTCGGCAGCCACGCCCGGTGCCCGGACGGCGAGATGCCGGACGTGGCAGGAGCACGCGCTGCCCTGGCCCATGCCGAGACGATCCACCGCTTGGCGCCCCACACCCTTGCGGACCCCTACGGGCGAAGCCTCCTCGCCGCACAGCTGGCCCACGGAAACACGGCCACCCCCGAACTGCGGGCCCAGGGAACGGAGCTCACCCGTGAATTGTCCGCCTGGAGACAAGAACTGAGCAGGGCCCCCTTGTCGCCGTACACGACGGAGCTCACCAAGTGCCGTCTCGCGGACGCGGCCGGCTGGCTGAGCTCTCACCTGGCCCCGTTCCGCCAGGCCGCCTCCTTCCTGGAAGCAGTCACGTCGACCGGTCGCGGCGTCGGCGATCCGGGCTTCGAGCACACGGTCGCCACCGCCAGGACCGCTGTCCTGGCCGCCCACGCGGCGCACCAGGAGACGGCGGCCTTCAAAGCGGCGGAGGCTGCCGATCGCGGGCTCCTCGGCCCCTGGTACCGGGCCTTGGACACGGACTCGACGGACCTCGGCGAGGGCACCACAGACTCCCGGGGGCAGCTCCTGCGATCGGCGCAGGACCTGCTCCGCCATCAGCAGAGCCCTTGCGCCACCGACCGCGAACGCGACTTGCTCGGCCCGTACGCGGCACAAGGACATACGGACACGGCCGCGCTGAGCGCAGCTCTGGACACGGCGGCCATGGTCGCCCGTCTCGCTCCCGACACGCTCGAAGCACCCGAACGGCGCGCACGGCTGGCCGAAGCACTGACCGCAGGCCGTCAGGTTCCGCATGATCTGCTGCGCCAAGCGGAAGCGGTGCGTACGGAGCTGGACCGTTGGAACGAGCAGATGCGGCAACCACACCTGGCCGTCGAGGCACCGGCGCTCGCGGTCCGCTCGCCGGATGGGATCGCACAGTGGCTGCGCGCCCATGTGGAGCCCTTCGAGGACGCGGCCGAACTCGTTCACGCGGTGGCACGCGTCACGGAGACCCCGACGGGCACACTGACGCTCGCCGGGGCACGTGCGGCGGTACGGGCAGTGGCCGGCGCCCGTACCACTGAAGCGGAGTTCACACAGCGGGACGTCGACTACCGCGTACTGCTCGGTGAGCTCTACCGAGGCGCCGACACCAGCCGCGACGCCGTGCTCGGCGCGGTCGACTGGGCTCAGCAGGTTCGGCGCATCGCACACGGGGGCAGCTCAGGACCGTTGCCCGAGGCGGCGGCCCGCACCATGCTGACGGCGCCCGCCGATCTGTTGCTGACGAAACGCCGAGATGACTGGCGACGGCTGGGCGACGCTCTCGCCGACTGCTTCGAACCCGAGCGAGCGGGCGAGATCCGCAGTGCTCTGGGCGCGTCATTGTCCTCGGCCGGGGAATCGCTGTCCCGCCTCCACTGCGATCCGTACGGGCCGGAGGCATGGACGTCCTGCGCGCAAGGCCTGGCAAAACTGCGTGAATACGGTCTTGACGGACTCCCGGCCCAGTTCGCTCAGCGCGGCGTCTCGGCGGGCGACTTCCGGCCGGCGGTGGAACGGGCCGTCCTCACCGCCTGGATCGAGCATCAATTCGCCGTGGACGCACGGCTGATGCCCATGCGAGCGGCCGAGCGCGACCAGTTGGTGGAGCGGTTCCGTACCGTGGACCGCGATCTTGTCGAAGCGGCGCACGCCGAGGTCATCGCGGCCTGCAACGGAAGGCGCCCGCGCGGCACTTCAAAAGTGGGGTCGATGAACACGATCCGCAGCGAGGCACAGAAACAGCGCCGCCATATGCCGGTCCGGCTTCTTCTGGACAGGACCCGCCCTGCGGTGCAGCGCATCAAACCCTGTTTCATGATGAGCCCGCTGACGGTGAGCCAGTTCCTGCCGCCCGATTTCCGCTTCGACGTGGTCATCTTCGACGAGGCGTCCCAGGTACTGCCACAGGACGCCGTCAACTCGATCTACCGTGGTGACGCGCTGATCGTGGCAGGGGACCAGAAGCAGCTCCCCCCTACCTCGTTCTTCAACGCCGGTACGGACAGCGACGAGGACGACGAGTGGGACGACGACACCGCTGACAGCTTCGAATCGATCCTCGACGCCTGCAAGGCGAGTGGAGTCCTGCGCAGCCTTTCGCTGCGCTGGCACTACCGAAGCCGGCACGAGAACCTCATCGCCTTCAGCAACCACGACTTCTACGCCGATGCCCCGATGGTGACTTTTCCCGGTGCGCTCGAGCGGAGTCCGGACGTCGGGGTGGAGTTCTTCAAGACCGACGGCGTGTACGACCGCGGGGGCCGCAGCAACAATCCGCGCGAGGCTGCTTTCGTCGCCCAGCGCGTCATGCACCACTTCGCGACCCGCCCCGGTCGCACGCTTGGTGTGGTGGCGTTGTCGAAGGCCCAGGCCGAAGCGATCGAGGAAGCGGTTCAGAAGACTCGGGCGTCCCGCCCTGACCTCGAGCACTTCTTCACGGAGGACCGCTTGGGCGGATTCTTCGTCAAGAACCTGGAGACCGTCCAGGGCGACGAACGCGACGTCATCATCCTCTCGGTCGGCTACGGCCCTGACGAGCAGGGCAGGCTGAGACAGGAGTTCGGCCCCATCAACAGGGAGGGGGGCTGGCGGCGGCTCAACGTGGCCGTGACGCGAGCTCGCCGTCGTATGGAGGTCGTTGCCTCTTTCCATGGCGGCGACCTGTCGGAAAGCACGAATTACAGCGTGCGTGAACTGAAGCGGTATCTGGAATACGCGCAGCATGGCCCGCAGATCCTGGAAACGGACGCCGCTGATCCGGACGCAGAACCGGAGAGCCCCTTCGAAGAGGAGGTCATCGACGTACTCCGTGGCTGGGGTTATTCGGTACAGCCGCAGGTGGGCGTCGCGGGCTTCCGTATCGACATGGCCGTACGCCACCCCGCCGCGGCCGGCACATACGCGCTGGGCATCGAGTGCGACGGCGCGATGTATCACTCCTCCAGAGCGGCCCGGGACCGTGACCGGCTCCGTGAGTCGGTCCTGCGCGATCTGGGCTGGACCCTCCACCGGATCTGGGGCACGGACTGGTACCGCAACCGGAAGGAGGCGATGGCACGGCTGCGTACAGCCGTGGAGACGGCGTGTGCGCGGGACCCGTACGGCAGGAGAGAAGAGGATGACTCCGCGGTTTCCGGTTCCACACGCGTGGTGGCACAGCCCGACGGAGACGAGCTGATCGCTGAGCCGCCTCCGGCCGTCGTGTTCGTACCGGTCGTGGAGGAACCGGCGGCATGGAGCCGCCCGTACCGCGACACGAAGCCGGGTGGCCTGGCCGAACTGAGGGTGCGCGCCTGCGAGGAGCACGGACTGCCGTGGGACATCGGTCTTCAGGACCCGGACGCCGGGCCGGCGGTGGCCGAAGTGATTTTGCACGCGGTCGATGTCGAAGGCCCGATCGAGGAAGAACTGATCTTCACCAGGGTCCGGTCCGCGTGGGGGATCGCCCGCTCGGGAACGGTGATCCAAGACCGCGTCAAACGGGCTCTGAGCCGTCTCGCCCGGCAGGGCCGCCTTACGCGGACGGGTTCCTCGTACGACCTTCCGGGCCGGGCTGTCACATTCGCCCGTACGCCGACGGAGTTTTGTGAGCGCAAGGTCGGCCAGGTGCCGGCGGCCGAGCGCCGCTTCGTCGTACGCAAGACGGTCGAGGAAAGTCCGGGTGCGCTGCGTGAAGAATTGCTGCGTGAGACGGCACGCTTCTTCGGGTGGGCGCGTCTCGGCTCCGATATCAGGGAAGCGCTGTCAGGTGATATCGAAGCGCTGGTCGAGTCCGGGGAATTGACGGAGCAGCAGGGGGGATTTTCCGGTAGGTTTTACAGGTAATGCACTTCAGGGTGGGACGGTTGCCGTAATCAGGTTACGGAATTAATCGAGAACAGGCTTATTTGTCTGTGTTCCAGGGCTGCTCGGAAGGCGGGGTCGTACCGCTTCGTCGCCCAGGGCGGGAGGTCGGCAAATTTTGCGGCCTCCGCTCTGCCCCGCATACCCATTACCACCCCACCCCCCCACCCCCTTACGATGCGCCCAGCCCCACCCGTTTCCGTACACCTGTCCGAACCAGGAGCCCGGTGCCTGTGTCCATACCCCCGCCGTCCGGCCCGCAGGGCACTCAGGGATCTCCGGAGAATCCGTTCCGTGCGCCGGTGGAAGGCCGGCAGGCACCCGCAGGACCCGTACCCGTACCCGCACCCCCCGCCGCCTACTACCCCCCGCCCCGCTACCCCCACCACCCCTCCACCCCGGTCAACGGTGTGGCCATCTCCGCCCTCGTCCTGGGTGCCCTCTGCTTCGTGCCCGCTCTCGGGCTGGTCCTCGGGGTCATCGCGCTGTTGCAGATCCGGCGCAGCAAGGAGCGTGGGAAGGGGATGGCGATCGCGGGGGGTGTGCTGTCGTCGGTGGGGCTGGCCCTGTGGGTGGTGGTGCTGTCGACGAACGTCGTCTCGCGCGCGTGGGACGGCGTCAAGGAGGCGGCGGCGGGGACCGGTACGGTCACGGAGCTGGCCGCCGGCGACTGCTTCGACCTGCCGTACGGGACGCTGGACGACAGCGAGGTGTACGACGTCGACGAGGTGCCCTGCGAGGAGGCGCACGACGGTGAGGTGTTCGCCGTCATCGCGCTGGACGGGGACACCTACCCGGGGCACGCGGGGCTCGACGCGGACAGCAAGTGCCGTGCGCGCAAGGCGGGTTACGCGATGGACCCGTGGGCGGTGCCCAAGGAGGCGGACGTCTACTCGCTGACGCCGACCGAGGACAGCTGGGGGTACGGCGACCGCGAGATCACCTGCGTCTTCGCCAGCGAGGACGAGGGCGGCACCCTCACCGGCTCGCTGCGCCGGGACGGCAGCAACCTGAACGGCGATCAGGTCGCGTTCCTGAACGCGATGACGGCCGTCGACGACGCGCTCGCCGCCGAGCCGTCCGACTACGCGGAGGACGACCTGGCGGCCAACACCGCCTGGGCGAAGAACGTCCGCGACACCCTCTCCGACCAGATCGCCGTCCTGAAGATCTTCCCCTGGCCGAACGCCGCCCGCCCCTCGATCGACGCGCTGACCGAGGACATGACGAACGCCGAGAAGGACTGGTCCCGCGCGGCGGCGGCCACCGGCCCGGACGACTTCTACGGGTACTACGACTCGGGCTACGCGTACGTCGACGGCGACACGACCGTCGACGCCCGCAAGGCGCTCGGCCTCGCGACCGAGCCCCCGGCGACCGACTCGGACACCGGCGGCAGCGGCAGTGACAGGGGTGACGGCGGCGGTTTGAGCGTCTGAGGTGTGAACTCCCCTATAGCGGGGAGAAAGTGCCTGCGTAAAGCGCCACCCCGGAGTGTGTCATCACATCGAGTGATTCTCTGGCCTTTGCTTGCATGGCCGAACCCACGGTTGCCACGCTGTAGCTGTCTGTACAGCGCGATGGGAGCGGCCAGTGACATTCGGTGAACAGCCGGCGTATCTGCGCGTCGCGGGCGACCTCCGCAAGAAGATCACCGACGGGTCGCTGCCGCCGCACACCCGCCTCCCCTCCCAGGCCAGGATCCGCGAGGAGTACGGCGTCTCGGACACCGTCGCCCTGGAGGCCCGCAAGGTCCTCATGGCCGAAGGCCTCGTCGAGGGCCGCTCCGGTTCGGGGACGTATGTGCGCGAGCGCCCCGTCCCGCGCCGCATCGCCCGCTCCGGCTTCCGCCCCTCCGGCGGGGCCACGCTCTTCAGGCAGGAGCAGGCCGAGGGCCAGATCCGGGGCACCTGGGAGTCGCGCAGCGAACAGGCCGAGGCCGGCCCCGCCGTCGCCGAACGCCTCGCCGTCGACCCCGGCGACCGCGTGATGTGCACCCGCTACGTCTTCCGGGAAGCGGGGCGCACGATGATGCTGTCCACCTCCTGGGAACCCCTCTCCGTCACCGGCCGCACCCCGGTCATGCTCCCCGAGGAGGGCCCCCTCGGCGGCATGGGCGTCGTCGAGCGGATGCGCGCGATCGACGTCATCGTCGACAACGTCACCGAGGAGGTCGGCGCCCGCCCCGGCCTCGCCGAGGAACTCCTCGTCCTCGGCGGCGTCCCGGGCCACGTCGTGATCGTCGTACAGCGCACGTACTACGCCTCCGGGCGCCCGGTCGAGACGGCCGACGTGGTGATTCCGGCCGATCGCTACCGCGTCGCCTATCACCTCCCGGTCCGGTAGCCGGACCGCTCCCCGCCGGCGGTCCTGGGGCGGCGTGCGCCCCCTGAGGCGGATGTGCCGGAGGGCGCGGGCCGCGCGGACCGTGCGGATCAGGTCGATTCCGGTCGTTCTCGCAGCTCTCCCCGTATGCACCCGAGGCGGCGGAGAAGGGGCGGATCGCCGTCCCCGCAGGGCGTGTTCAGGACTGTGCGCCCCCTTCGGTCTGGCTGGTTGCGTACCCGTTTGTGAGAAGCCGTGTTCGGTGCGTGAAGGTTGGGCGTACGCTCGGGCATATGCGGAGTGAGGTTTCCTCAGCGGGTGGGACGCATATGGGAAGCGGAGGGGCGCGATGACCGACGGCACCATCTCTCTGCCCTGGAGCGTCATACGCCAGGACGACAACGGCAACCGCTACAGCGTGGGCCGGTTCGCGACCAAGGCGGAGGCGCAGAAGATCGCCGACAGTCTGGGCATCGGCGGCCCCCAGCAGCTGTACTGCGTCGAGCGCGTCCCCACGAACGGCGACGGAGGCCGCGCCTGACATAGGCTCCCGCGCATGACGGAACGCATCCTCGTGGTAGCCGCCGCCCTCCTCGCGAACGGCCGCCTCCTGTCCGCCCGCCGCAGCGCACCCCCCGACCTCGCGGGCCGCTGGGAGCTGCCCGGCGGCAAGCTGGAGGAAGGGGAAACCCCGGAGCAGGCTCTGGAGCGCGAGCTGCGCGAGGAGTTGGGGGTCGAGGTGGTCGTGGGGGAGCGGGTGGCGGGGGAGTGGCCACTGAGGGCGCCTTATGTCTTGCAGGTGTGGAGGGCACAGCTGCGCCCGGACTCCCCGGCCCCGAAACCACTCCAGGACCACGACGAACTGCGCTGGTTGACGCCGGGCGAGCTGTGGGATGTGGAGTGGTTGGCCCAGGACGTAGAAGCGGTGAAGGCAGTAGGCCTTTAAGGGGAGCACCCGAGCTATTAGGCGCCCGGCCCCCTCCAGCGAAGCGTCGGGCGCACTCGGCCCCACCCAGCGGAGCGCGTTGCGCTGTACGTGCCACAGTGCGCCCACCACCCCGGTATCGCCCCCGAGATATCGGGTATGTGCCCATTAACCCCACGAATCCGGACATGGGACACCTCGCTGGCTGGGATGTGATCGGCGTGATCGACACCGAAGGCGACTGCGTCGAGTGGACGTTCCCCGCCGACCCGGGCGCGGTCCGCGCCGCCCGCGCCGTCGTCCGCGGCCAGCTGCGCGGCTGGCGCCTCGACGAGGTCACCGACACCGCCACGCTGCTGGTCAGCGAGCTGGTGACGAACTCCCTCAGACACGCCTCGGGCCCCATCGGCGTACGGCTGGTGCGCCGCCCGGCGGGGCTGGGCGACGTACTGCTGGTCGAGGTCTCCGACCCGCTGCCCGACCCGCCGCGGGAGCGGATCGCGCGGGAGGAGGACGAGGACGGCCGGGGGCTCCAGCTGCTGGCCTCCGCCGCGCACCGCTGGGGCACCCGCCCGCGGGCGGCGGGCAAGACGGTGTGGTTCGAGCTGGCGGTGCCCCGGTGAGACCTCGCGCGGGGGTACGCGGGACCCCGGTCCGTCGACCGAACGAAATCGGCCACCGACCTGTTGTGCGCGTGGTGATTCGACGAGGTGTCCGCTGGTTAGAAGAGTGGAAGTGTTCGTGCGGCACGGTCCAAAAAGCATCGGGACCGTGCTGTGATCGTGAACACCGTGCCGAGCGGCCCCGTAGTGCTGGATACTGCGGGCAGCCGCTTTACGGTGACCGGCCGGGCGCGGTGAGCTGGAGGGGACGGTTCGCGTGAGCGAGATACCAGCGAAGGCCACGGAGTCGCAGGACCCGTCGGGCGGCGCGAAGGCGAAAGCCGCGGGCGCGGACAGCCCTGCCCGCCACCCCGTGTCCCGGCCCCCCGCGTCCCCGCACACCCCGGCCGGCCTGCCGGCCCCCGTGGACCCCGCGGACGGCGACGCGGTCTGGCAGACCAGCCCCCCGGGCTCCATCTACGACTACATCCGCGTCGCGTCCTTCTCCATCGGCCCCGACGGACTCGTCGACCAGTGGAGCCTGCGCGCCGAGCAGATCTTCGGCATCCCCGCCGAACGCGCCGTCGGCATGGACCCGATCGCCGCGTTCATAGACCCCGACCTGCGCGAACGCAGCCAGCGCAAGATGGCGGAGATCCTCGACGGGCGCGAGTGGACCGGCGTCGTGCCGTTCGACGTGCCGGGCCGGGCCGGGGAGCGCGGGCTCGCCGAGGTGTACGTCATGCCGACGGCCACCCCCGACGGCGACCGGGCCGCCGTCTGCATCGTCGTCGACGTCCGCACGCTGCGCAGCATCGAGACCGACTTGGCTGCTTCGGAGGCGATTTTCGGTCAATCGCCGTTCGGGTTCCTGCTGATCGACCCGGAGTTGAAGGTGCGGCGGGCCAACCAGCGGTTCGCCTCGCTGTTCGGGGGGACGCCGGACGACCACCGGGGCCGGGTGGTGCAGGAGTATCTGGCCCGCTCGGAGGCCGACCGGGTCACCGCGATCATGAAGCGGGTGCTGGAGACCGGCGACTCGATCACCGACATGCACGTCACCGGCTTCGTCCCGGGTTCGCAGGAGCGCCGGCACTGGTCGATCAACCTCTACCGGGTGCACAGCGGCTCCGGCCGTCCCATCGGCATCGCCTGGCTCGGCACCGACATCACCGCCCGCCGCGCCGCCGCCCGCGAGGCCGCCGCCGCCCGGCGCAATCTCGCCCTGCTGAACGAGGCGGGCGCCCGGATAGGGAACTCCCTCGACCTGGAGACGACGGCCCGCGAACTCCTCGACGTCGTCGTCCCCGGCTTCTGCGACCTCGCCACCGTCGACCTCTACCAGGGTCTCCTCGCCGGCGACGAGACCCCGCCCGGACTCGCCGACGGCAGCGCCGAGTTGCGCCGCGTCGCGTTCGCCTCGGCCGTCTCCGACATCCCGTTCACCGCCACCGGCGACGCCCCCGTGCCCGTCGGCGCCGTCCACCACTTCCCGTTCAACTCCCCCCGCGCGGACGCCCTGCGCACCGCCCGGCCGCAGCATCTGCCCGGCGAGGAAGGCGGGCTGGTGCAGTCCACGCTCGCCGTGCCGATGGTCGCGCACGACACCGTCGTGGGGCTCGCGCAGTTCTCGCGGACCAAGGGGAGCGAGCCGTTCGGGGACCGGGACCGGGATCTGGCCGTCGAGCTGGCCGCGCGGGCGGCCGTCTGCATCGACAACGCGCGGCTCTACCGGCGCGAGCACGAACGGGCGTTGATACTGCAACGCTCCCTCCTCCCGCCCGGCGACCCGGTCGCCTCCGGGCTCGACATCGCCTGCCGCTACCTCCCCGGCAATGTCGCCACCGGCCGCCCCAGCGAGGTCGGCGGCGACTGGTTCGACGTCATCGAACTCCCCGGCCACCGCACCGCGTTGGTCGTCGGCGACGTCATGGGCCGCGGCCTGCGCGCCGCCGTCGCGATGGGCGAACTGCGTACGGCCGTACGGACGTTGGCCCTCCTCGATCTCGAACCGGCCGAAGTGCTCTCGGCGTTGGACGAGATCGCCCGCGGCCTCGGCACCCCCGGCGGGGTCCAGCAGGCGACTCGGGCCGCCCGCCGCCCCCGTGAGGCCGACCTCTCCGAGGTGTACCTCGCGACCTGCGTGTACGCCGTGTACGACTCCGTCACCCGCCGCTGTACGTTCGCCAACGCGGGCCATCTGCCACCCGTGCTGGTCGAACCCGGCGAGCCCGCGCTGATGCTCGACGTGCCGCCCGGCATGCCGCTCGGGGTCGGCGGGGAGCCGTTCGAGGAGGTCGAAGTCGAGCTGCCCGAAGGGGCGTTGCTCGCGCTGTACACCGACGGTCTGGTGGAGTCCCGGGACCATCCGCTCGACGAGGGGCTCCAGGCCTTCGTCGGCGCGCTGACCGATCCGGCCCGGCCGCTCGAGGACGTCTGCGACCACGTCCTCAACACCCTCGACACCCATCACGGCGAGGACGACATCGCCCTGCTGATGGCCCGCGTCCAGGGGCTGCCCGCCGAGTCGGTGGGGGACTGGACGCTGCCGCGCGAGCCGCGCAGTGTGGGGCGGGCCCGGGAGTACGCTCGCGCGCAGCTGCTCTCCTGGGATCTCGAACCCCTCGTCGACACAACGGAGTTGCTCGTCAGCGAGCTGGTCACCAACGCGTTGCGGTACGGCGAGGGGGAGATCAGGCTGCGGCTGCTGCTGGACCGGACGCTGGTGTGCGAGGTGTGGGACTCGGGTCTGGTCCAGCCGCGCAGACGGCGGGCCCGGGACACGGACGAGGGGGGTCGGGGGCTCCAGCTGGTCGGGCTGCTGTCGGCGGCCTGGGGGTCTCGGCGGACGCCGCTGGGGAAGACGGTGTGGTTCGAACTGCCGTTGCCTGATGGGGGGAACGGGTTGGTCGATCCGGCGGAGGCGTTGCTGAGTCTGTTCTGAGGGGGGCTCGCTGGAGTGTGGGTCGTGGGTCGTGGGTCACGGCTCCGAGGTGAGGCCGCCTGTGTCGTCGGCGGCGGTCTCGTCCGTCCCCGCCGCTCCCCGCAGCCGTACGTCCTGCTCCGCCCGGGCCCGTGCCTCGCGGCCCAGTGTGTCCGCGCGGGTGGTGTCCGTCGCGAGGAGTTCGCGGGCCGCCGCGAGCAGGGTGCGGGGGCCCGCGGTGACCGCTTCGCGGTGGACGGCGATGAAGTCCTCCGCCGCCGCGACCGACTCCCGGGCCACCAGCAGCGCGCCGCGCGCGGGGGCGTCGGCCGCCGTCCGCAGCGCCTCCAGCGGGTCGTCGCCGGGGACGGCCGTCAGTGCCGCCGCCTCCTGGAGGACCGCCGCCAGCCGGGGGACGGCCGCCAGCAGCACCGACGCCCGCACGATCGCGCTGCGCGCGGCCCGCAGCCGGGCGGGGTCCTGGTGCGCCAGGTTCAGCTCGGTCGTCGCGGTCACCAGCTGGTCCTTCGCCAACTCGGGGTAACCGGCCACCGATTCGGTCGCGGAGGGGGCGTATCGATCGGTGAGGTCGGTGTAGAGGGCTGCTACGGCGGGGGTGCGGGCGGTGAGCTCGCGGAAGCGGGATTCGGCTAGGGGGAGGGCGGGGGTGCAGGCCGACGGGGCGGTGTGCTGCGGTGGCCGTACTCCGGGAGCGGTGGAGTCAGGTGCCCGGCTCTCGCCCCCGGCGTGTTCCTGAGCGGAGCCGCTTCTGTCCCCGGCGTGCTCCCGCTCCCGGAACCGCTCCTCCTCGCCGCCCCGGCGTTCGAATCTGTCCCCGGCGGCTCTCCGCGTGCGCGGTTGCTCCACCAGCCGGCGTACCTCCGCGCAGCGGCCCACGATCCCCGTCAGCGCGTGCCGGCGGGCGTTCTCCTCGCCGGGTACGCCCTCGTCGTACCGGCGGCGGATCGCGAACGCGGTGGTCAGTTCCGCGGCGGCCGCTGCTACCTGGGGGTTCGCCTCGTCGGGGGCGAACGCCAGTTCCTCGCGCAGGGCGCGCAGCAGGTTGTCGGCGCCGACCAGGGCCGCACGGGACTCGGCGTCGAGGTCGGCGAGCGGGGGCGGGTGCGGCGGGGCGACGTACGCGCCGACGTGCCGGGTGCCGGCGGAGGCGGGGGTGGTGCGCAGGCGGCTGCGGCGGACGCGGCGCAGATAACCGTACGCGGCGAGCGCGCAGACGACCGCGCCGGCGGCCAGGGGGAGGACCAGGTCGGCGGCGGAGGCGTGGCCCTCGGCGGCCGGCTCCCGGGAGATCCCGTGATCGGCGGTCGCCCCGGGCAACGCCAGCCACACCACCCCCACCAGCCCGCCCAGCACCGTCTGCACCACCCGCACCCATATCACC
Source organism: Streptomyces sp. AMJ-169 (assembly GCF_055597585.1). Classification (NCBI taxonomy): domain Bacteria; kingdom Bacillati; phylum Actinomycetota; class Actinomycetes; order Kitasatosporales; family Streptomycetaceae; genus Streptomyces; species Streptomyces sp. AMJ-169. Next base: position 272,082 of record NZ_JBVLTJ010000005.1, on the reverse strand, counting down.
GCCCGAGCCCGCTTCGGGCGGCCACGGATCAGGGAGGAGGGCATCACATTTCGGAGGGTATGGCCACGAATGCGCGGGCGCGACCGGGGGAGGGGGAGGTGGGGGGTGTGATGAGGGTGGGGACGACGGGTCGGAGCAGGGGCGCGCGCCCGGCTGACCGCCGTGAGATGCGCGCACCCCGGTAGCTGTACGCCGGCTACGACCTCGCTGAGCTGCTCAGGATCCTGGGCGCCTCCTGATCTTCGCGCTCAGCCAGACCAGGGGGTCGTACTTGTGGTCGACCGCTCTTTCCTTCAGGGGGATCAGGGCGTTGTCGGTGATGTGGATGCCCTCGGGGCAGACCTCTGTGCAGCATTTGGTGATGTTGCAGTAGCCGAGGCCGTGTTCCTCCTGGGCTGTTCTCTTGCGGTCCAGGCCCGTGGTCTCGGCCGCGTCCAGGGGGTGCATGTCCAGTTCCGCGACGCGCATCAGGAAGCGCGGGCCCGCGAAGGCGGACTTGTTCTCCTCGTGGTCGCGCACCACGTGGCACGTGTCCTGGCAGAGGAAGCACTCGATGCACTTGCGGAACTCCTGCGAGCGGTCGACGTCCTCCTGGAACATGCGGTACTCGCCGGGGCCGAGTTTCTGCGGCGGTACGAACGCCGGTACCTCGCGCGCCTTTTGGTAGTTGAAGCCGACGTCCGTCACGAGGTCCCGCACAACGGGGAAGGCCCGCAAGGGAGTTACCGTGATGGTCTCCGTCCTCTCGAACACCGACATCCGCGTCATGCACATCAGCCGCGGTCTGCCGTTGATCTCCGCCGAGCACGAACCGCACTTGCCCGCCTTGCAGTTCCAGCGGACGGCGAGGTCGGGGACCTGCGTGGACTGGAGCCGGTGGATGATGTCCAGGACCACCTCGCCCTCGTTCACCTCGACCGTGAAATCCTCCAGGTCCCCGCCGCCGGTGTCCCCCCGCCACACCCTGAAGTGGGCCTCGTAGCCGCTCATTCGTACAGCTCCTCTTCGGCGAGGTACTTGACCAGCTCCTCCTTGTCGAAGAGGGCGAGCAGGTCGGGGCGGATGGGGGTGGTGGTCTCGCGGGTCAGGGAGATCTGGTCGCCGGCCGTCAACCCGCCCTCGGGGTCCGTGAGTTGGCAGATCAGGTTCGCGTTGCGCCAGGTGCGTTCCATCGTGGGGTGGTCCTCGCGGGTGTGGCCGCCGCGCGACTCCGTGCGCTCCAGCGCCGCCCTCGCCACGCACTCACTGACCAGCAGCATGTTCCGCAGGTCCAGCGCGAGGTGCCAGCCCGGGTTGAACTGGCGGTGGCCCTCCACCCCGGCCCGCCGCGCCCGTACGCGCAACTCGGCGAGTTTCTCCAGGGCTTGGCGCATCTCGCCCTCGCGGCGGATGATGCCGACCAGGTCGTTCATGGTCTGCTGGAGTTCCTGGTGGAGGGTGTAGGGGTTCTCCGGCGGGGCCGGTGAGGCGGCGGCGCCTGCCGACACGGCGCCTCCCGAAGAAGCCTCCGCGGCAGCCCCCGCCGCAGAGACCGCCGAGACAGCGCCCCCCGCCGGCACAGCCCCCGCCGCCGGCACAGCCCCCGCCGACCCCCCCTCCGCCGAGAACGGCCGCAACGCCTCCACCTCCGCCGCCTCGATCACCCCGTCCCCCACCACCGGCCGCCCCTCGAGATCGTCCACATAGTTCGCCGCGTGCCACCCCGCCCGGCGTCCGAACACCAGCAGATCCGACAGGGAGTTGCCGCCCAGCCGGTTCGAGCCGTGCATGCCGCCGGCGACCTCGCCCGCCGCGAACAGGCCCGGCACCCCCCGCGCCGCCGCCGTGTCCGAGTCGACCGCGATGCCGCCCATGACGTAGTGGCAGGTCGGCCCGACCTCCATCGGCTCGGCGGTGATGTCGACGTCCGCCAGCTCCTTGAACTGGTGGTACATGGACGGCAGCCGGCGCCGGATCACCTCCGCCGGCATCCGGGTCGACACGTCCAGGAAGACCCCGCCGTGCGGGGAGCCCCGGCCCGCCTTGACCTCGGAGTTGATGGCGCGGGCCACCTCGTCGCGGGGGAGCAGTTCGGGCGGGCGCCGGTTGTGGTCGGGGTCGTCGTACCAGCGGTCGCCCTCCTCCTCCGACTCCGCGTACTTCTCCTTGAAGACGTCCGGGACGTAGTCGAACATGAAGCGCCTGCCCTCGGAGTTGCGCAGCACCCCGCCGTCGCCGCGCACCGACTCGGTGACGAGGATGCCCTTCACGGACGGCGGCCAGACCATGCCGGTCGGGTGGAACTGCACGAACTCCATGTTCAGCAGGGGCGCGCCGGCGAGGAGGGCCAGGGCGTGGCCGTCGCCGGTGTACTCCCAGGAGTTGGACGTCACCTTGAACGACTTGCCGATCCCGCCGGTCGCGATCACCACGGCCGGCGCCTCCAGGACGAGGAAGCGGCCCGACTCGCGGTCGTACGCGAAGACGCCCGCCACGCGGCCGTCGGGGGACTTCAACAGCCTTGTCACCGTGTGCTCTTGGAAGACCTTCAGCTGTGACTCGTAGGCGCCGCTCTCGCGGTGGTCCTCCTGTTGCAGGCTGACGATCTTCTGTTGCAGGGTGCGGATCAGCTCCAGGCCGGTGCGGTCGCCGACGTGGGCCAGGCGCGGGTACTCGTGGCCGCCGAAGTTGCGCTGCGAGATACGGCCGTCCTTCGTACGGTCGAAGAGGGCGCCCCACGTCTCCAACTCCCAGACCCTGTCCGGGGCTTCGCGGGCGTGCAGCTCGGCCATCCGCCACTGGTTCAGGAACTTCCCGCCGCGCATCGTGTCGCGGAAGTGGACCTGCCAGTTGTCGCCCGCGTTGACGTTCCCCATCGCCGCCGCGATCCCGCCCTCGGCCATCACCGTATGGGCCTTGCCGAACAGCGACTTGCAGATCACGGCCGTACGGGCGCCCCGCTCGCGCGCCTCGATCGCGGCCCGCAGGCCCGCGCCGCCCGCCCCGATCACGACCACGTCCCATTGCTGGCGCTCGACCACCGACATCAGAAGCCCCCCCTTCTAAAAGAATCGCGGATCACTGAAGACACCGGATGAGACGAGATACACGTAGAAGTCGGCGACCCCCACACTCACCAACGACGCCCAGGCCAGCAGCATGTGACGCTCGTTCAGCTTCCCCACCAGCCGCCACGCCCGGTACCGCACCGGGTGTCTGGAGAAGTGCCGCAGCTTGCCGCCGACGATGTGCCGGCAGGAGTGGCAGGACAGCGTGTACGCCCAGATCAGTGTGATGTTGACGAGGAACACCAGGGAACCCAGGCCCATATGGCCCCAGTTGTAGTGCTCGTCGCGGAACGACAGGACGGTGTCGTAGGTCAGCGTGCAGGCGACCAGCAGCGCCGCGTAGAAGAAGTAGCGGTGCAGGTTCTGGAGGAGCAGCGGGAAGCGGGTCTCGCCGGAGTACCTCGTGTGCGGTTCGGCGACCGCGCAGGCCGGCGGGGACGCCCAGAAGCCGCGGTAGTAGGCCTTGCGGTAGTAGTAGCAGGTCAGCCGGAAGCCCAGCGGGAAGATCAGGATGAGGATCGCGGGCGAGAGGCCCCACCAGCTCCCGAACAGCTCCCAGTTGGGGCCCGAGCGCATCGTCACGCAGTTCTCGGCCAGGCAGGGGGAGTAGAACGGCGACACGTAAGGGGCCGCGTAATAGTGGGAGTCGGCGAAGGCCCGCCAGGTCGAGTAGGCGATGAAGGCCAGCAGGCCGGCGGCGGTCGCGGCCGGGGCCAGCCACCAGCGGTCGGTGCGCAGATGGGGCGCGGCGATGGCGGCGCGGCTCGCGTGCCGGACGCCGCCGCGCGGGGGATGGGATTCCGTACCGGGTTCCGTGTCGGTTGCCAAGGATGACTCCCGTCGGTGGTCAGGGTCGGTGCCGGCTGCCCACTCCCTCGTCGTCCGAGTCCGTCCACAGCGAGCTGTCGTACGGGGTGTCGGGGATGGGGAGCAGGTCGGGGCGGCGGGCGGGCGGGGCCGGGGTGACCTCGCGCAGCAGCGCCAGGCTCTCGCGCAGATGCGTGGCGTCCGCGCGGACGCGGCGCACCTCGAGGACGCCCGGGTCGAGCTGCTTCTCCAGCCGGCCCAGGGCGCGCAGCAGATCCTCCAGGCAGCGCTGGACCGACGTCAGTTCGTCGTGCACGGACATGACGTGACCTCACTTCCGTGGGCCGGCGTGGGCCTGGGGCCGTGTCCGGCGGATCGGGCCGGCGAGGGCCCCGGGCGGTGACGCTCATGCGCCTGCGAGTGTCCCAAGTCACAGCGGGCGCTGGGAAGCGGTGTGCACGGATTGGGTGACACGGGAGGCGTGAGGGGCCGGATCGCGCGCCGGGGTGCGAAGCGCGTTGCGCCGTGCGGGTGGGGTTGCCGGCGATTCGTGTCGTGTCGGACGCGTTCGGGCGGGTGCTTCCTCTTCAGTGGCGGCGTGTAAAGCGCGCTTTACATCCGATCAGGTGTCGATCGGTTCATATGCAGATCGAGGGGCGCCCCCCGTCGGTGCCTCACCGGAGGTACAGAGATGGTCAGCACACGCGCGGTGATGCGCTCGGTCGCCTTCCTCGCCGCGGGCGTGCTCGCGGTCCCCCTGCTCGCCGGCTGCGGCAGCGACAACGACAGCTCCCCCCTCGCCGCCCAGCAGATCGCCAAGGCCGAACGCGCCCAGGTCGCCGACGGCGGCACGCTGCGCTGGGCCGTCGACGCCGTCCCCGACACCTTCAACACCTTCCAGGCCGACGCCGACGCGACCAGCACCCGCGTCGCCCAGGCCGTCCTGCCCGCGATGTACCGCCTCGACGCCGACGGCCGCCCCCGGCGCGACGCCGACTACCTGGAGTCCGCGAAGGTCGTCGGCACCGAACCCAAGCAGGTCGTCCTGTACCGCCTGAACCAGCAGGCCGTCTGGAGCGACGGCCGCGAGATCGGCGCCGCCGACTTCGCCGCCCAGTGGCGCGCCCTCGCCGGCAAGGACAGCGCCTACTGGACCGCCCGCAACGCGGGGTACGACCGCATCGAGAAGGTCGAGCGCGGCGCCAACGACCTGGAGGTCAAGGTCACCTTCGCCCGCCCCTACGCGGACTGGCGCTCCCTGTTCTCCCCGCTGTACCCCAAGGACGTCATGGGCACCCCGGACGCCTTCAACGAGGCCGGCCGGCGCGGCCTGAAGACCACCGCCGGCCCGTTCAAGCTCGCCAAGGTCGACCGCAAGGACGGCTCGGTCCAGCTCACCCGCAACCCCCGCTGGTGGGGCAGGCCCGCCAAGCTCACCGAGATCGTCTTGACCGCCGTCCCCCGCGACAAGCGCGCCGCCGCCCTCGCCGACGGACAGGTCGACCTCGCCGACGTCGACACCGCGCTCGCCGGCCGGATCGACGCCGCCGCCAAGGGCAAGGGCGCCTCCGGTCCGCTCGGCGGCCCCGGCAGCGGCCGTACCGCCGCGAAGGCGCTGCGCTCCTGGGCCGTCGCCCACGGCTCCGACGAGGAGGCCGCCGACGAGGAGACCTACGCCCGCAAGAAGCTCCGTACCGCCATCGCCGTCTGGGACAAGCAGCAGGACGCGCTCAAGGGCTTCGAGGTGCGGCGCTCCCTGGAACCGGCGTACACGCAGCTCGCGCTGAACGGGGAGAGCGGGCCGCTGGCCGACGAGCGGGTGCGCCGGGCCGTCGCCCGCGCCCTGGACCGCACCGAACTCGCGGAGGCCGTCCTCAAGCCGCTCGGCCTGCCGGCCGTCCCCGTCGGCTCGCATCTCGCGCTGTCCGGGCAGGAGGCGTACACCGACAGCAGCGGGGCGCTCGGCGACCAGGACACCGCGGAGGCGCAGGCGCTGCTCACCGACGCGGGGTGGGTCGCCGGGGGGCCGGTCAAGGAGCAGAAGAAGACGGCCGGTTCGCAGGGCGAGCGCACCGAGTCGGAGTCGGAGGGGGGCAGCGACGGGGCGTACATCGTCGGCGAGGACAACAAGGCACCCTCGGACGAGTCCCCCCGCCGCGCCGAGGACGCCAAGCAGTACGCCAAGCAGGGCGGCGCCGCCGGTGCCTACGCGCCCAAGGGGACCGCCGCCCCCGGCGCGAGCGCCCCCGCGCAGGGCGGCAACGCGGCGGCCCTCGCCAAGGACGGCAAGCCGCTGACGCTGAAGTTCGTCGTCCCCTCGGGCCCCGGCTCGGAGTCTTTGCGGGTCGTCGCCGACCGGGTCTCCCGGATGCTTGCGAAGATCGGCATCCGCACGGATGTGACGAAGGTCGCCGACGAGAGCTACTTCAAGGACCACGTCGCCTCCGGCCAGTACGACATGGCCCTGTACTCCTGGCCCGCCTCCGCCTTCCCCGCGACCGACGCCCGCCCGATCTACGCCAAGCCGGTCCCGGCGGCCGACGGCTCCCTGAACGTCGAGCAGAACTACACCCGCGTCGGCACCGACCAGGTCGACCAGCTCTTCGACCAGGCGGTATCGACCCTGGACGGCGACGAGGAGCGCACCCTGATCCGCAAGGCCGACGCCCGGATCTGGGCCGCCGCCGGCTCCATCCCCCTCTACCAGCGCCCCCAGCTGACCGCCGCCCGCAAGGACCTCGCCAACGCCGGCGCCTTCGGTTTCCAGACCCCGGTCTTCGAGGACATGGGGTTCCTGAAGAAGGGCGCGGCGGGGGCGTCGGCGTCGCCCGGCGGGCGCTGAGGGGCCTTTGAGGAGGGGGTCCCCCGGGCCCGGCGAGCCCGCACGCCCGGGGGAACGTAGACTTGGGTGAGGCCGTGGCGTGTCAAGCCCGGCAGGGTCTGTGTCGCAGCAGAGGCCTTCCGCACACTCCAGGAGTACGCCACCCATGGCCACGCGCCACGACATCCGTAATGTCGCCATCGTCGCCCACGTCGACCACGGCAAGACCACCATCGTCGACGGCATGCTGAAGCAGGCCGGCGCCTTCGCCGCGCATCAGCTCGACTCGGTCGACGACCGCATGATGGACTCGAACGACCTGGAGCGTGAGAAGGGCATCACGATCCTGGCGAAGAACACGGCGGTGAAGTACCACCCGAAGGACGGGGGGGACGTCATCACCATCAACATCATCGACACCCCCGGCCACGCCGACTTCGGCGGTGAGGTGGAGCGCGGTCTGTCGATGGTCGACGGCGTGGTCCTGCTCGTCGACGCCTCCGAGGGCCCGCTCCCGCAGACCCGTTTCGTGCTGCGCAAGGCGCTCCAGCAGCGGCTGCCCGTCATCCTGTGCATCAACAAGACGGACCGCCCGGACTCCCGGATCGACGAGGTCGTCAACGAGACCTACGACCTCTTCCTCGACCTCGACGCGGACGAGGAGCAGATCGAGTTCCCGATCGTCTACGCCTGCGGCCGGGACGGCATCGCCTCGCTGACCAAGCCGGAGAACGGCACGGTCCCGACCGACTCCACCAGCCTGGAGCCGTTCTTCTCGACGATCCTCCAGCACATCCCGGCCCCCACGTACGACGAGGCGGCGCCGCTCCAGGCGCACGTCACCAACCTCGACGCCGACAACTTCCTCGGCCGGATCGCGCTGGTCCGCGTGGAGCAGGGCGAGCTGCGCAAGGGCCAGACGGTCGCGTGGATCAAGCGCGACGGCTCGGTCAGCAACGTCCGCATCAGCGAGCTGATGATGACCGAGGCGCTCACCCGCAAGCCGGCCGAGAAGGCGGGCCCCGGTGACATCTGCGCGGTCGCCGGTATCTCGGACATCATGATCGGCGAGACCCTCGCCGACCCCGAGAACCCGGTCCCGCTGCCGCTGATCACGGTCGACGAGCCCGCGATCTCCATGACCATCGGCACCAACACCTCCCCGCTGGTCGGCCGCGGCGGCACCGGCAAGGGCGCCGACAACAAGGCGGCCGTCAAGGACCGCAAGGTCACCGCCCGCCAGGTCAAGGACCGCCTCGACCGCGAGCTGGTCGGCAACGTCTCGCTGCGCGTCCTCGACACCGAGCGCCCCGACGCCTGGGAGGTGCAGGGCCGCGGCGAGCTGGCGCTGGCCATCCTGGTCGAGCAGATGCGCCGCGAGGGCTTCGAGCTGACCATCGGCAAGCCCCAGGTCGTCACGAAGGACGTCGACGGCAAGACGTACGAGCCCGTCGAGCGCATGACGATCGACGTGCCCGAGGAGCACATGGGCGCGGTCACGCAGCTCATGGGTGTCCGCAAGGGCCGGATGGACAACATGTCCAACCACGGCTCGGGCTGGGTGCGCATGGAGTTCGTCGTGCCCTCGCGCGGTCTGATCGGCTTCCGGACCGAGTTCCTGACCCAGACCCGCGGTACCGGCATCGGCCACTCCATCCACGAGGGCTTCGAGCCCTGGTTCGGCACCCTCCAGACCCGTAACAACGGCTCCCTGGTCGCCGACCGCTCCGGTGCCGTCACCGCGTTCGCGATGACCAACCTCCAGGAGCGCGGCGTGCTGTTCACGGAGCCGGGCACCGAGGTGTACGAGGGCATGATCGTCGGCGAGAACTCGCGCTCCGACGACATGGACGTCAACATCACCAAGGAGAAGAAGCTCACGAACATGCGGTCCTCGTCGGCCGACTCGTTCGAGGCGATCGTCCCGCCGCGCAAGCTGTCGCTCGAGCAGTCCCTGGAGTTCTGCCGTGACGACGAGTGCGTCGAGGTGACCCCGGAGGCGGTGCGCATCCGCAAGGTGGCGCTGGACGGGCGCGAGCGCGCCCGGGCCGCCAGCCGGGCCAAGCACGGCTAGTCGCACAGCGCATTGGGCCGGGCCCCCGCCGTCTTGGCGGGGGCCCGGCCCATGTCGTGTGTGCGGCGTGTGTCAGGCGTGTTGCGTGGGGGCGGTGTGAAGGGTGTGGGCTTTAGGGGGACATAGGGAAAACCCTTCATCCTCGCCGGGAAGCCGCACCCGGGCTGTTTTCCCTACTAATCTGCTGGGAGAGCGGGTGCGGGCATGACGCGACGCCCCCCGCACAAGGCGACAGTAAGTCGCAATTGAATTTCTCCTTCGCTGTGTCCGGAATGCGGACAGTCCCCATCGATAGATGTGTAACAAGTCCGTTTCGCAGCGATCTATCTGCAAACCGTTTGTCCGGATTTTGGAAGAAGTACACGCCAGGTGTGATCGAACCGAGACCTTGAGGGTGTGGTTCGGCCACTCCGCATGGCAGATAGTTAGGCGCGTAGAGCTCGGGTCGAGCACATACGGGCGACTGGCCATCTCCGATTTCAGGTATCGGTGATCTGCCACGTGTGCCCCCCTTGCGGTTGAACATCAGGACTCATGAGGAGGAACCCATGCGCGGTGCCAAGAGCGCCAAGTGGGTGGCGATAGCTGCGGTAGTGGCACTGGGCGCGACCGCCTGTGGGGGTGGGAACGACAGCGGCAGCAGCAAGGCCGCGATCGACCCGAACGGCAAGTTCTCCATCGAGGTCGGCGAGCCGGAGAACCCGCTCCAGCCGGCCAACACCATGGAGTCCAACGGCAGCATCGTCATCCGCTCGCTGTTCGCCGGGCTCGTCGACTACGACTCCACGGGCAAGATCACGTACGTGAACGCCCAGTCGGTCGACACCAAGGACAGCAAGACCTTCACGGTCAAGCTCAAGCCGGGCTGGAAGTTCCACGACGGCACCCCGGTCACCGCCGAGTCCTACGTCAAGGCGTGGAACTGGGCCGCCGCCCCCGCCAACAAGCAGACCAACAGCTTCTGGTTCTCGGACATCGCGGGCTACGACCAGGTCGCCCCCGCGACCGGCAAGCCCACGGCCACGAGCCTGTCGGGTCTGAAGGTCGTCGACGACAACACCTTCACGATCACGCTCAGCAAGACGCTGCCGTACTTCGTCTACAAGCTCGGCTACGAGGTCTTCGACCCGCTGCCCGAGTCCTTCTACAAGGACCCGGCCGCCGCGGGGCAGAAGCCGGTCGGCAACGGTCCCTACAAGTTCGTCAGCTGGGACCACAACAAGTCGATCGAGGTCGCCAAGTTCGACGGCTACCAGGGTCCGAACAAGGCGCAGAACGGCGGGGTGATCTTCAAGAACTACTCCAGCCTGGAGACCGCCTACCAGGACCTGAAGTCGAACAACGTCGACGTCCTGCGCCAGGTCGCGCCGAAGGACCTCCCGGTCTACAAGGCCGACCTCGGTGACCGCGCCGTGAGCCAGGCCTACTCCGCGATCCAGTCGATTGCCGTGGCCTTCTACACGAAGCAGTGGAAGGACATCAACCCCAAGGTCCTCCAGGGCCTGTCGATGGCGATCGACCGCGACACGATCACCAAGACCGTCCTCCAGGGCACCCGTGAGCCGGCCACCGGCTGGGTCGCCAAGGGCGTCCTCGGCTACCAGCCGAACGCGGCCGGCGACGTCACCACGTTCAACGCCGCCAAGGCCAAGGAACTGATCAAGGAGGGTGGCGGCGTCCCCGGCAACGCCATCTCCATCCAGTACAACGCCGACGGCGGGCACAAGGACTGGGTCGAGGCGGTCTGCAACTCGATCACCAACGCCACCGGCGTGAAGTGCACCGGCGACTCCAAGCCGGACTTCCAGACCGACCTCCAGGCCCGCAAGGCCAAGCAGGTCAAGTCGCTGTACCGCTCGGGCTGGGTCCTCGACTACCCGATGAACGCCAACTTCATCCGTGACCTGTTCGGCACCAAGTCGGACGGCAACCAGGGTGGCTTCTCCAACCCGACCGTCGACAAGGAGATCGCCGCGGCCGACGCCGCCACGACCCTCGACGAGTCGGTGAAGGACTACCAGGCCATCGAGAAGCAGCTGGCCAACTACATGCCGAGCATCCCGCTCTGGTACTACAAGGTCAACGCCGGCTACTCCGAGAACGTCACCGGTGTGAAGTACGCCCAGGACGGCGACCCCATCCTGACCGGCGTCGAGGTCAAGAAGAAGTAACCACAAGCCCGTTTACCCCGGGGCGCGGTGCACCGCGCCCCGGGTGACGGCAGTGGCTGGGGGGCCCTTTCCACACGCATCATCCACGGGTGCGCGAGGAAAGGGCCCGCCTGCGCTGCCGTGATCGACATGGAGGCACGATGGGGCGCTACGTCGCACGACGACTGCTCCAGATGATCCCGGTGTTCATCGGGACAACCCTGCTGATCTTCCTGATGGTCTACGCCCTGCCCGGTGACCCCGTGGCGGGCCTCTTCGGCGACAAGGGCGGCAGCCCTCAGGTCATCGCCTCGCTGAGACACGAGTACGGACTCGACCAGCCCATCATGGTGCAGTACTGGCACTACATGCGGGACATGATCCTGCACGCCGACTTCGGCACCCAGATAGCGAGCGGACGCGCCGTGACCGACGTCCTCGGCGACGCCTTCCCGGTGACGCTGCGGCTGGCCGGACTCGCCTTCGCCATCGAGGCCGTCCTCGGTCTCGCGCTCGGCGTCCTCGCCGGACTGCGCGCCGGCCGGCTCACCGACAACAGCATCCTGCTCGTCTCGCTGCTGCTGATCTCGGTCCCCGTCTTCGTCCTCGGCTTCATCCTCCAGATGGTCTTCGCCGACCAGCTGGGCTGGGTCGCGCCGAGCGTCAACGACGACACCGACCTCAGCCAGTTCATCCTGCCCGCGGTGGTCCTCGGCACGACCTCGCTCGCCTACGTCACCCGGCTCACCCGCACCTCCATCGCGGAGAACCTGCGCGCCGACTACATCCGTACGGCGATCGCCAAGGGACTGCCGCGCCGCCGCGTCGTCGGCGTCCACCTGATGCGCAACTCGCTGATCCCGGTCATCACCTTCCTCGGCACCGACCTCGGCGCGCTCATGGGCGGCGCCGTCGTCACCGAGCGCATCTTCAACCTGCACGGTGTCGGCGGCACCATCGCCGAGGCGATCACCCGCCGTGAAGGCACCACCCTGGTCGGCCTGGTGACCATCCTGGTCCTCGTCTACCTCGTCGCCAGCCTGATCGTCGACCTGCTCTACGCGGTCCTGGACCCGAGGATTCGTTATGCCTGACGTGACCAAGACCGCTCCCGAGAGCACCGTCGAGGACACGGCCCCCGCCCCGGCGGCGGCAGTGGCGGCGAAGCCCGAGAAGGCCCGCAGCCTGTGGGGCGACGCCTGGGCCGACCTGCGGCGCAGCCCGATCTTCATCATCTCCGGCGTGCTGATCCTCTTCCTGCTGACGATCACCTTCTTCCCGGGCTGGTTCACCGGCACCGACCCCAACCTCGGTGACCTGACCAAGCACTACCTGCAAAAACCCAAGCTCGGCCAGATAGCCACCGCCGACTGGCTCGGCTACGACCAGCAGGGCCGCAGCGTCTACGCCCGCGTCATCTACGGCACCCGCGCCTCCGTGGCCGTCGGCTTCGGCACGACGATCCTCGTCACGGTCGTCGGCGGGCTCGTCGGCATGATCGCCGGCTACTTCGGCGGCATCGTCGACACCATCCTGTCCCGGCTCACCGACGTGTTCTTCGGCATCCCGTTCCTGCTGGGCACGATGGTCGCGCTGAACTCCTTCACCAACCGCACCGCCTGGGTCGTCATCGGCGCGCTCGGCTTCTTCGGCTGGACCCAGATCGCCCGCGTCATGCGCGGCGCGGTCATCACCACCAAGCAGGCCGACTACGTCCAGGCCGCCAAGGCCCTGGGCGCCGGCACCCCGCGCATCATGTTCCGGCACATCCTGCCGAACACCCTCGCCCCCGTCATCGTCGTCGCCACCATCTCGCTGGGCGCCTACATCGGCGCCGAGGCCACGCTGTCCTACCTGGGCCTCGGCCTCAACGGCGTGTCCTGGGGCAACGACATCTCCGACGGCGGCAACCAGATCCGCGTCGCGCAGTGGATCATGCTCTACCCGTCGATCATGCTCAGCATCACGGTGCTGGCGTTCATCATGCTCGGTGAGGCCGTTCGCAACGCCCTCGACCCGAAGATGCGCTGAGGGAGGCGTACGTGACCGTCATCGAAGAAGTATCCGTGCCCTCGCCGCGTGAGGGCGACAGCGGCCCGCTGCTCGAAGTCCGCGACCTCCACGTCGAGTTCAAGACCCGCGAAGGCGTCGTCAGAGCCGTCAACGGGGTCAACTACAGCGTCAGCGCCGGTGAGACGCTCGCCGTGCTCGGTGAGTCCGGGTCCGGGAAGTCCGTCACCGCGCAGGCCATCATGGGCATCCTCGACATGCCCCCGGCGAGCATCCCGCAGGGCGAGATCCTCTTCCGCGGCCAGGACATGCTGAAGATGTCCGGCGACGAGCGCCGCAAGCTGCGCGGCAGCAAGATCGCCATGATCTTCCAGGACGCGCTGTCCTCGCTGAACCCGGTGCTCACCGTCGGCTACCAGCTCGGCGAGATGTTCCGCGTCCACCAGGGCCTGTCCAAGAAGGACGCCAAGGCCAAGGCGATCGAGCTGATGGACCGGGTGAAGATCCCGGCCGCCGCCGCCCGCGTCAACGACTACCCCCACCAGTTCTCCGGGGGTATGCGCCAGCGCATCATGATCGCCATGGCGCTCGCCCTGGAACCGGACCTCATCATCGCCGACGAGCCCACCACGGCCCTCGACGTCACCGTCCAGGCCCAGGTCATGGACCTCCTCGCCGAGCTCCAGCGCGAGTACAACATGGGGCTCATCCTCATCACCCACGACCTCGGCGTCGTCGCCGACGTCGCCGACGAGATCGCGGTGATGTACGCGGGCCGCATCGTCGAGCGCGCCCCCGTCGGCGAGCTCTACAAGCGCCCCGCCCACCCCTACACCCGGGGTCTGCTGGACTCGATCCCGCGCCTGGACCAGAAGGGCCAGGAGCTCTACGCGATCAAGGGCCTGCCGCCCAACCTGCTGCGCGTCCCCACCGGCTGCGCCTTCAACCCGCGCTGCCCCAAGGCCCAGGACATCTGCCGCGAGACCGTGCCGCCGCTGGCGCCGGTCACCGAGCAGGACGGCACCGACCTCGCCGGCCGCGCCTCGGCCTGCCACTTCTGGAAGGAGACACTCCATGGCTGAGCCCGCCAAGAAGGACGACCAGCGGGACGCCACGCCCAACGTCTCCGAGGTCGACGTCGTCGCCGCGGCCACCGAGGACGAGGCCGTCAGCGCCATCGAGGCACCCGTCGAGCGCGGGGAGCCGATTTTGCAGGTCCGCAATCTGCAAAAGCACTTCCCGCTCACCCAGGGCATCCTCTTCAAGCGGCAGATCGGCGCCGTCAAGGCCGTCGACGGCGTCTCCTTCGACCTGCACCAGGGCGAGACCCTCGGCATCGTCGGCGAGTCCGGCTGCGGCAAGTCGACCGTCGCCAAGCTCCTGATGAACCTGGAGCGGGCCACCGCCGGCGAGATCTTCTACAAGGGCCAGGACATCACCAAGCTGTCCGGGCGCGCGCTGAAGGCCGTCCGCCGCAACATCCAGATGGTGTTCCAGGACCCCTACACGTCCCTGAACCCCCGGATGACCGTCGGCGACATCATCGGGGAGCCGTTCGACATCCACCCCGAGGTGGCCCCCAAGGGCGACCGCCGCCGCAAGGTCCAGGAACTCCTCGACGTCGTCGGCCTCAACCCCGAGTACATCAACCGCTACCCGCACCAGTTCTCGGGCGGCCAGCGCCAGCGCATCGGCATCGCGCGCGGACTGGCCCTCAACCCCGAGATCATCATCTGCGACGAGCCGGTCTCCGCCCTGGACGTCTCCGTCCAGGCGCAGGTCATCAACCTGATGGCGCGCTTGCAGGACGAGTTCAACCTGTCCTACATCTTCATCGCGCACGACCTGTCGATCGTCCGGCACATCTCGGACCGCGTGGGCGTGATGTACCTCGGCAAGCTGGCCGAGATCGGCACGGACGAGCAGATCTACGAGCACCCGACGCACCCCTACACCCAGGCGCTGCTGTCGGCGGTCCCGGTCCCCGACCCGGACGCCCGCGCGAACCGCGACCGGATCATCCTCACCGGCGACGTCCCGTCCCCGGCCAACCCCCCCTCCGGCTGCCGCTTCCGCACCCGCTGCTGGAAGGCCCAGGACAAGTGCGCGGAGGAGGTCCCCCTCCTGGCGATCCCCGAACGCTTCAAGGACCAGGACACTCCGGCGGCGCACGAGTCGGCGTGCCACTTCGCAGAGGAGAAGGACGTCGTGCACGCGGCGTAGCTTCTTGGTCCACAGTTCCCGGCACCTGAGGGTTGGGTGCCGGGAACCGGTGTTTTCAGGGGCTCGAAGCGGAGTTGTAGTGGCAGGCCACCCCGTCCCCCGTCAGTACCGGCAGCTCCTCCCCCCGGCATCTCCCCGCCACCCCCGCCCGTTCCGCCTCCCCGTTCAGCAACACCGGGCAGCGGGGCTGGAAGCGGCAGCCTGGGGGGATGTGGGACGGGTCCGGGGGTTCGCCGGTCAGGATCGTCGGTGGGGTCGGGGATTCTGGGAGGACCGACAACAGGGCCTGTGTGTACGGGTGTTGAGGTGCCGTCAGGACTTGTTCCACCGGGCCCGTCTCGACGATCCTGCCCAGGTACATCACCGCCACCCGGTCCGCGATGTTCCACGCCAGGCCCAGGTCATGGGTCACCACCAGCGCCGCCAGGCCCAACTCCCGGCGCAGGCGCAGCAGCAGGGCCAGGATCTCGCCCCGCACCGACGCGTCCAGCGACGCCACCGGCTCGTCGGCCACCAGAAGCTCCGGCTCCAGGACCAACGCCCCCGCGATCACCACCCGTTGCCGCTGCCCCCCGGACAACTCATGCGGATAGCGCAGGAAGAAACGTTCAGGAGGCCGCAGCCCCGCCCGCGCCAACGCCTCCGCGACAGCGGCCCGCTCGTCCCCGCCGCAGCCATGGATCCGCAGCCCCTCCGCCACCGCGTCGTACACCGTGTGCCGCGGATTCAGCGAACCGCTGGGGTCCTGAAGGATCAACTGGGCTTTGCGGCGGTAGGACTTGAGGGCACGGGAGGTGTACGACAGAGGGGTGCCGGCGAAGGACACCGTGCCCTCCGCCGGGGGCACCAGGCCCAGCAGGGCGCGCGCCAACGTCGTCTTGCCGCAGCCCGATTCGCCTACGAGGGCCAGGATCTCGCCCGCGTGGACGGTCAACTCCACCCCGTCCACCGCCCGCACGGGAGGTCCGCCCCGGCGGCCGGGGAACGTCACCCTCAACTGCTCGGCGCTCAGCAGCGTCAGCTCACGTGGACGCACGCCGCCCTCCTCTCCCGCCCTGCCGCGCGCAGGAGTTGGTCCTGTACCGCGCAGCTGCTCAGAGCCACCTCGCAGCGGGGGTGGAACGCACAGCCCGCCGGCAGATCCGACGGGTCCGGGGGATCGCCGGGCAGCCCCCTCGGGGTGAAGCGGGACGCCGGGTCACCCACGCGCGGGAACGCCGAGGACAGGGCCTTGGCGTAGGGATGGCGGGCGGCCTCGTACACCTCGCGGGCCGGGCCCTCCTCGACCACGCGGCCCGCGTACATCACCGCGAGCCGGTCACAGGTCTCCGCGAGCACCGCCAGATCATGGCTGATCATGATGAGGCTCAGGTCCTCCCGGTCCACCAACTCCCCGATCAGACGCAGGATTTGAGCCTGGACCATCACATCCAGCGCGGTCGTCGGCTCGTCCGCGACGATCAGGCCGGGACCGCACGCCAGCGCCATCGCGATCATCACCCGCTGCCGCTGCCCCCCGGACAGCTCATGCGGATACGCCCGCCCCCGCACCCCCGGCAGCCCCACCTGCTCCAGCAGCTCACCCGCCCTGCGCCGGGCGGCAGTTGAGGTCGCCCCGCTGTGCAGAACGATCGGCTCGGCGATCTGGTCCGCCACCCGGTGCACCGGGTTCAGCGCGTGCATCGCCCCCTGGAACACCACCGCCGCCCCCGCCCACCGCACCGCCCGCAGCCGCCCCCACCGCATCCCCAGCACGTCCTCCCCGTCCAGCAGCACCCGCCCCGACACCCGCGCCTCGGCCGGCAGCAACCGCAGCAGCGCCAGCGCCAGACTCGACTTCCCGCACCCCGACTCCCCGGCGATCCCCATCCTCTGACTCTCCGTCAGATCGAGGTCGACCCCGCGCACGGCCGCCGCGCCCCCGGGATACGTCACCGTCAGCCCCCGCACCTCCAGCGCACTCAACTCCCCACCCCCAGCCGGGGGTTCAGCACCGACTCCACGGCCCGCCCGCACAGCGTGAACGCCAGCGCGACCCCCGCGACGGCGATCCCCGGCGGCACGAGATACCACCAGTCCCCGGCACTCACCGCCCCCGCCTCCCGCGCGTCCTGGAGAAGTCCGCCCCAGGACACCACAGTTGGGTCCCCGAGCCCGAGGAACGCGAGCGTCGCCTCGGCGAGGATCGACGACGACACCATCAGCGTCGTCTGCGCCAGCACCAGCGGCATCACGTTCGGCAGCACATGCCGGACCATGATGTGCCGATGCCCCCCGCCCAGCGCCGTCGCCCGCTCGATGTACGGCCGCGCCTGGACCGCGAGCGTCTGCGCCCGCACCAGCCGGGCCGTCGTGGGCCAGGACGTCACCCCGATCGCGAGGACCATCGTCCCCAGCGAACGCGACATCACCGTCGCCAGCGCCGTCGCCAGCACCAGCGTCGGCATCACCAGGAACCAGTCCGTCACCCGCATCACGACTGTCGCGTACACCCCCCGGAAATGCCCGGCGGTCACCCCGACGAGCGCCCCGATCGCCACCGACAGCACCGCCGCCAACAGCCCCACCAGCAACGACACCCGCGCCCCCCACACCACGAGCCCGAGCAGATCCCGCCCGTACCGGTCGGTCCCCAGCCAGAACTCCCCGCCCGGCGGCTCCAACGGCCGCCCCGGCGCCCGGACCACACTCGTCACATCGGCCCCGACGAACAACGGCGCCCCCACCGCGACCACCGCGAACCCGGCCAGCGCCACGAGCCCGGCGACCCCCGCCCGATGCGCTCGGTACGACCGCCAGAAACGGCCCGCGCTCAGCCGCCGGCGCTGCCAGGCCAGCGAACCGCTCATCGCGCCGCCACCCTCGGATCGAGCAGCGGATAGACCAGGTCGGCCACCGTGTTCATGATGATCACCGCCGAGGCGAAGAAGAGGAACAGGCCCTGTACGAGCGGCAGATCGGGGACGGACAGCGCCTGGTAGAACAGCCCGCCCAGGCCCGGCCAGGAGAACACGGTCTCCACGAGGATCACGCCCGCGACCGTCCGGCCCAGGTTCACGAAGACCAGAGTCACCGTCGGCAGAAGGGCGTTGGGCACGGCGTGCCGCCGCCGCACCAGCGCGTCCCGCAGCCCCTTCGCCCGCGCCGTCGTCAGATAGTCCGCACCCATCTCGTCCAGCAGCGCCGACCGCGTCACCAGCAGCGTCTGCCCGTACTCGACGGCGACCAGCGTGACGACCGGCAGGACGAGGTGATGGGCGACGTCGACGGCGTACGCGAAGCCGCTCTCGCCGCCCGACTCCATCCCGCCCGTCGGGAACAGCCCCGGGACCGGGCCCGCGCCCACCGCGAAGACGACGATCAGCAGCAGGCCCAGCCAGAACGACGGGACCGAGTAAAGGGTCAGCGCCAGACCGGTGTTGAGGCGGTCGGCCACACTCCCGTGCCGCCACGCCGAGCGGGTGCCCAGCACGACCCCGAGGGCGGTGTACAGGACGAAGGCCGTTCCGGTGAGCAGGAGGGTGTTCGGGAGGGCTTCGGAGATCTTGTCGACGACCGGGGCGCGGAACTGGTACGACGTGCCGAGATCCCCGGTGAGCGCCTTGCCGCAGTAGTCGGTGAACTGCTGCCAGAGGGGGAGATCGAGGCCGAACTCCTTGCGGTACTGGGCCAGTTGCTCCGACGACACCGGCCGGCCGCCGGTCATCGTCTTCACCGGGTCGCCGGGGATGAGCCGGAACAGGAAGAAGGCGGTCACCAGGACGGCGAGGAGGGAGACGAGGGCGCCGGTCAACTTGGTGGCGCCGTAGCGGAGATAGCGGATCGCCGCCGGGCGGGAAGTCGCCTCGGCGGAAGCCTTGCCGGGCTCTCCGGGCGAACTCTCTTGAGGGGAAGCCTCTTTGGAGGACCCCTCTTTGGGGGCAGCCGCCTCGGTCACTCCCTGTCCTCCGCGTTCGCCCGTCGCCGCAGCCCCGCGAACACCCCGGCGCCGAGCAGCAGGACGACCAGGGCGGTGATGCCGACGAGGACGCCGGCCGAAGTCCCCGACGAGGAGCCCTTGTCGGCCGCCGCCGGTACCGCCGACCACCAGCTCCAGTAGCCGTCCTGCCCGAAGATGTTCCCCGCCGCCCTCGGCATCGTCTCGATCGCCGCGATCCGGTCCGTGCGGTACGCCTCCACGGCGTCGGGGTACGCCATGACGTTCATGTAGCCGAGGTCGTACAGCCGTGACTCCATCTGCTTGACCAGAGCGGCGCGTTTCGCCGGGTCGTACTCGGCCGACTGGCGGGCGTACAGGGCGTCGTACTGCCTGTCGCAGATGAAGTTGTCGGTCGACGCCGTCTCCTTCGGGGTCGCGGGGAGGGCCGCGCAGGTGTGGATCGACAGGACGAAGTCGGGGTCGGGGTTCACCGACCAGCCGTCGAAGGCGAGGTCGTAGCGGCCGGCCAGCCAGGGGTCGCTGACGTTGTCCAGGCACTCCAGGCTGGCCCCGATGCCGAGTTGGGCCCACCACTCCTTGAGGTACTGGCCGACCGCCTTGTCGTTGGGGTCGGTTGCGTGGCAGAGGATGCGGTAGGAGAGCGGTCTGCCGTCTTTTCCGGTGCGTCGGCCGTCCGCGTTCTTCTTGTAGCCCGCCTCGTCGAGGAGTTGGGCCGCGCGTTGGGGGTCGTACGTACGTTTCTGGGCCGCCGTCGGCTTCCAGAAGTACGGGGCGAAGCGGGGCGGGAGGTAGCCCTCGCCCTCCACCGCGTGGCCCTGGAACACCTTGTCGATCAGGGCGGTTCGGTCCACCGCGCGGAACAGGGCCTCGCGGACGCGGGGGTCCTGGAGGGACGGGGAGCCGTCGCCGAAGCGGGTGCCGTCCTTGGCGCGGGCACCCGGGTTGACGGCCAGGGCGTAGAAGCGGCGGCCGGGGGCGTCGTTGACCTTGATGTGCGCGCGGCCGTCGAGGGCGTTCGCCTGGGCCGGGGTGAGGCCGTAGACGAAGTCGACCTCGCCCTTCTGGAGCGCCGCCACCGCCGCGTCGCCGTCCTTGTAGTAGCGGAACAGCAGCTCGTCGAACTTCGGGGCGCCGCGCCAGAAGTCCTTGTTCGCCTTGAGGCGGACGTAGCTGTCGGGCTTGAAGTCCGTGAGGACGTACGGGCCGTCGCCGACCACCGGGAACTTCTTGTCGTTGTTGAACGACGAGAAGTCGCCGACCTTCTCCCAGACGTGCTTCGGGACGATGGGGACGTCCAGGGCGGTCATCGTCGCCTGCGGCCGCTTCAGGCGGATCACCAGCCGCGTCGGGCTCGGAGCCGTCGCCTGCGCGAAGTCGGCGACGAAACTGCCGTTCGCCGCAGCCGCCTTCGGGTCCTTCATCATCTTCGTGAACGTCCAGGCCGCGTCCTCGGCGGTGACCTTCTCGCCGTCCGACCAGGTCGCGTCCGCGCGGATCGTGTACGTCCAGGTCAGCTTGTCGGGGGAGGCGGACCACGCCGTCGCCAGGCCCGGGACCGGGTGGGCGTCGCCGGGGTCGTAGTCCGTCAGGTACTCGTACATCAGCCGCAGGACGCTCGTACTGGTCAGGCGGGTGGCGAGGAAGGGGCTGAGGGAGTCGACGCTCTGGGCGACGGCGGCGGTGAGGGTGGTGCCGGCGGTGCCGGCGGTGTCGGC
Organism: Streptomyces sp. AMJ-169; assembly: GCF_055597585.1. NCBI lineage: Bacteria > Bacillati > Actinomycetota > Actinomycetes > Kitasatosporales > Streptomycetaceae > Streptomyces > Streptomyces sp. AMJ-169. The sequence goes on along the minus strand of NZ_JBVLTJ010000005.1, from coordinate 251,295 downwards.
GGCCTGGGCCTGTGGCGCTGTGGGGAGCAGTGCGGCTGTGGGGAGCAGCGCTGTGGGCAGGGCCAGGGCGAGCGCGCGTAAGCAGAACCGTCTGATCGTCTTCACAGGACCTCGCTCACCCGGGGGGACCGCCTGTCGGAGGGTGTCTACCAGGGGCGCGGTGAAGCCGTCAACGGGCCGCGCACCCCATGTGGCCTGCGGAAACACACCGATCATCGGATCGTCATACCTCATTGGTCTCTACCGTTGACGCCTCCCAGGTGGGGCCCTGACGGCCCGTAATCCCTCAGGTGTACGGGCTGTCGTCCCGCAGATGGGCGCGCCGAATGTGCCGTATGGCCGGAGGGTAGCGATATTGGCCGGTAACGGATCATTGCGCAGGGCGGCTGGCACAGCGGCCCGCGCGGGGACGAGGAGGGCATCCATGCGCGGAGCCACGCACGCCAAGTGGGCCGTCGGCGCGGCGGCGGTCGCCCTGATGGCGACCGGTTGCGGAGGCGGGGGCGGCGGCAGCGACACGGGCGGCACCCTCAGCGCCTCCTGGGGCGACCCCCAGAACCCCCTGGAGCCCGCCAACACCAACGAGGTACAGGGCGGCAAAGTCCTCGACATGGTCTTCCGGGGCCTCAAGCGGTACGACCCCGTCACCGGCAAAGCCAACGACATGCTCGCCGAGAAGATCGACACCACCGACTCGCAGAACTTCGCCGTCACCGTCAAAGACGGCTGGACCTTCAGCAACGGCGAGAAAGTCACCGCGAAATCCTTCGTCGACGCCTGGAACTACGCGGCGAGCCTCAAGAACAACCAGAAGAACGCCTACTTCTTCAGCTACATCCAGGGCTACGCCAAAACCCACCCCGACGACGGCAGCGCCCAGACCGCCGGCACCCTTTCCGGGCTCAAAGTCACCGGCGACCGCACCTTCACCGTCGCCCTCACCCAGAAGTTCTCCACCTTCCCCGACACTCTCGGCTACAACGCCTTCGCCCCGCTGCCCCAGACGTTCTTCACCGACCACGCCGGCTGGCTGAAGAAGCCGGTCGGGAACGGTCCTTACATGATCGGCTCCTACACCAAGGGCTCCCAGATGAGCCTCAAGAAGTGGGACGCCTATCCGGGGAGCGACAAAGCGCAGAACGGCGGTGTCGATCTCAAGGTCTACACCGACAACAACACCGCCTACACCGATCTCATGGCCGGGAATCTCGATCTCGTCGACGACGTTCCCGCCGCGCAGCTCAAGAACGTCAAGAAGGATCTCGGGGACCGGTATCTCAACACTCCTGCCGGGATCATCCAGACGCTCGCGTTTCCTTATTACGACGCGCGGTGGAACAAGAGTGGGTCCGACAAGGTGCGTCAAGGGCTTTCCATGGCGATCAACCGGCAGCAGATCACCGAGACCATCTTCCAGAAGACCCGCACTCCTGCCACTGACTGGACCTCTCCGGTGCTCGGCGCCGCCGGGGGGTACAAGGCCGGGTTGTGCGGTGCTTCTTGTGAATATGATCCCGCTCAGGCCAAGAAGCTTGTCCAGGAAGGGGGTGGGATTCCTGGGGGGCAGGTGAAGATCAGTTACAACGCCGATACCGGCTCGCACAAAGAGTGGGTCGACGCCGTCTGCAACTCCATCAACAACGCGTTGGGGAATGAGAAGGCTTGTGTCGGGAATCCCATCGGTACGTTCGCCGACTTCCGGAACCAGATCACCCAGCACAAGATGAGCGGGCCCTTCCGGGCCGGGTGGCAGATGGACTATCCGCTCATCCAGAATTTCCTCCAGCCGCTGTACTACACCGACGCCTCGTCCAACGACGGGAAGTGGTCCAACAAGGACTTCGACAAACTCGTCGACCAAGCGAACGCCGAGACCGACACCGGGAAAGCGGTCCACGACTTCCAGAAGGCCGAGGAAGTCGTCCGGGACAACATGGCCGCCATTCCGCTCTGGTACCAGAACGGCAGCGCCGGGTACTCCGACCGGCTCTCCAACGTCAAGCTCAATCCGTTCTCCGTCCCGGTGTACAACGAGATCAAGGTCGGCTGAGCCGGCATGGGGCGCTATGTCGTCCGGCGGCTGCTCCAGATGGTTCCCGTGTTCGTCGGGGCCACGCTGCTGATCTTTCTCATGGTCAATGTGATGGGGGATCCCATTGCCGGGCTGTGCGGTGAGCGGCAGTGTGATCCCGGTACCGCCGCGCAGCTGAAGCGGGAGTTCGGGCTGGACAAGCCTGTCATTCAGCAGTACCTGACGTACATGGGGAACGTGTTCACCGGGGATTTCGGGACCGCGTTCAACGGGCAGAAGGTCACCGAGCTGATGTCGACGGCGTTTCCCGTCACCATTCGGCTGACCGTCGTGGCTGTTCTCATCGAGATCGTTGTGGGGATCTCGTTGGGGGTGGTGACTGGGTTGCGGCGGGGGCGGCCTGTGGATACGGGGGTTCTGCTGGTCACGCTGGTGGTCATCTCCGTGCCTACGTTTGTCACGGGCCTTCTTCTCCAGCTACTGCTCGGGGTGGAGTGGGGGTGGATCAAGCCGTCCGTCTCCGCTGATGCGGAGTTCGGGGAGCTGTTTGTGCCTGGGCTGGTGTTGGCGTCCGTCTCACTTGCCTATGTCACTCGGCTGACCCGGACCTCCATCGCTGAGAATCGGCGGGCGGATTATGTTCGTACGGCGATCGCTAAAGGATTGCCTCGGCGGCGGGTTGTCGTTCGGCATCTTCTGCGTAACTCCCTTATTCCGGTCGTCACGTTCATCGGGACCGATGTGGGGGCGTTGATGGGGGGTGCGATCGTCACCGAGCGGATCTTCAATATTCATGGGGTCGGGTATCAGCTTTACCAAGGAATTCTTCGGCAGAACACTCAGACCGTCGTGGGGTTTGTGACGGTCCTGGTTCTTGTGTTCCTCGTCGCCAATCTGCTCGTCGATCTGCTGTATGCCGTACTCGATCCTAGGATTCGTTATGCCTGAGCCGCAGGAGCCTGAGGTCGCTATCGCCGGTACCGGTATGGGTGGGGCGATGGATCTGGCGGTCAGTGAGGGCAACAGCTTGGAGAAAGGGGGGGTTCCGGGGGGTGCTGGTTCCGGTCCTTCCGGTAAGCCTCGGTCTCTCTGGTCCGACGCCTGGCTTGACCTTCGGCGTAATCCCGTCTTCCTCGTTTCCGCCCTCGTCATCCTCTTCCTCGTCTTCATCTCCCTCTGGCCCTCCGCCATCGCCTCCGGGTCTCCGCTGAAGTGTGATCTCGCCAAGGCGCAGGAGGGGTCGTCCTCCGGGCATCCCTTCGGGTATGACGGGCAAGGGTGTGATGTCTATACGCGGACCGTTTATGGGGCTCGGACATCTGTCGCGGTGGGTGTTCTTGCCACGCTGGGGGTTGCCCTGTTCGGCAGCGTTCTCGGGGGGCTTGCCGGGTTCTTCGGTGGGGTTTGGGATTCGATCCTCTCCCGTATCACCGACATCTTCTTCGCGATTCCTGTGGTGCTGGGCGGGCTGGTTCTGCTGTCCGTCGTCACCAGCAACACCATCTGGCCCGTCATCGGGTTCATGGTTCTGCTCGGCTGGCCTCAGATCTCGCGTATCGCCCGAGGGTCGGTCATCACTGCCAAGCAGAACGATTATGTTCAGGCGGCCAGGGCGCTTGGTGCCTCGAACTCTCGTATGTTGCTGCGGCATATCGCGCCTAACGCTGTCGCTCCGGTGATCGTGGTTGCCACCATCGCGCTGGGCACGTATATCGCTCTTGAGGCGACGCTGTCTTATCTGGGGGTCGGGCTCAAGCCGCCCAGCGTTTCCTGGGGTATCGATATCTCTGCCGCCTCGCCCTATATCCGTAATGCCCCGCATGCTCTTCTCTGGCCGTCCGGGGCGCTTGCCATCACTGTGCTCGCGTTCATCATGCTGGGGGATGCGGTGCGGGACGCTCTTGATCCGAAGCTGCGGTGAAGGTGTGGGTGGGTGGGGTGGGGGTGCCTGCGGCGGCCTGCTCGGGGTCGGTGGGGGCTGGTGTAGCGCCCATGCCTTCGTCGTGGGGCGGGGACCCGGCGGGGGGTGTCCCGTCCTCGGTCCGGCGGTTCTCCCTGTTCAGAAGAGCCCTATTTTCACGCCGGACGCTGCGGGCGGGACACCCCCCGCCGTGTCCCCTTCCCGCCGTTCGCGGGTTTCCCCGCCTTCCCGCCGTCCTGCCCTCCCGCCGTCAGCGGCTTCCCCCGCCTTCCCGCCGTCCTGCCCTCCCGCCGTCAGCGGCTTCCCCCGCCTTCCCGCCGTTCCTCCTTCCGCCGTTCGCGGCTTTCCCGCCCGGCCCCGCCGGCTGGCCTCCCGTCCGCCCTGCGCCACCCCGCCATTGAAATGAGGTGAGCTTCCCTTGTTGCTCGAAGTGCGTGATCTGCATGTGGAGTTTCATACCCGGGACGGTGTTGCTCGGGCCGTCAATGGGGTGTCCTACAGCGTTGATGCCGGGGAGACTCTTGCTGTGCTTGGGGAGTCCGGGTCTGGGAAGTCTGTTACCGCTCAGGCCATTATGGGGATTCTTGATGTTCCTCCTGGGCGGATCAGTGCTGGGGAGATTCTTTTTCAGGGGCGGGATCTGCTGTTGCTCAAAGAGGATGAGCGGCGGCAGGTTCGTGGGGCTCGGATGGCCATGGTTTTTCAGGATGCGCTCAGTTCGCTCAATCCTGTGCTGAGTGTGGGGGCTCAGCTGGGGGAGATGTTCGAGGTGCATCGGGGGATGTCACGGAAAGACGCCCGTGGTAAGGCTGTTGAGCTGATGGAGCGGGTGCGGATTCCGGGGGCCAAGCAGCGGGTCGGTGACTATCCGCATCAGTTCTCCGGGGGGATGCGGCAGCGCATCATGATCGCGATGGCGCTCGCGCTGGAGCCGGCGCTGATCATCGCCGATGAGCCGACCACCGCTCTGGACGTGACCGTTCAGGCCCAGGTCATGGATCTGCTCGCGGAGTTGCAGCGTGAGTACAACATGGGGCTGATCCTTATCACTCATGACCTCGGGGTCGTCGCCGATGTCGCCGATCGTATTGCCGTCATGTATGCCGGGCGGATCGTTGAACAAGCTCCTGTGCACGACATCTACAAGGCGCCGGCTCATCCGTATACGCGGGGACTGCTTGATTCCATCCCCCGTATTGATCAGAAGGGGCAGGAGCTGTACGCGATCAAGGGATTGCCGCCCAACTTGATGAACATCCCTATGGGTTGCGCGTTCAACCCTCGGTGTCCGATGGCTCAAGATGTCTGCCGGACGGATGTACCGCCGCTGCACGAGGCCGGCGAACACCGTGCCAGTGCCTGTCACTTCTGGAGGGAGTGTCTCAATGGTTGAATCAACAGTTGAGCCGATCCTGGAAGTTCGTGGACTGGTCAAGCATTATCCGCTGACTCAAGGCGTTCTCCTCAAGAAACAGGTCGGTGCCGTCAAGGCGGTTGATTGGGTTGATTTCACGCTCAATAGTGGAGAGACCCTCGGTATCGTCGGGGAATCAGGGTGCGGCAAGTCAACTGTTGCCAAGATGCTGGTCAATCTTGAGCGGCCCACCGCGGGGTCGATCAAGTACAAGGGTGAGGACATCACCAAGTTGACCGGCCGGGCGCTGAAGGCCGTCCGGCGGAACATCCAGATGGTGTTCCAGGACCCGTACACCTCCCTCAACCCCCGCATGACCGTCGGCGACATCATCGGGGAGCCGTACGAGATCCATCCTGAGGTGGCGCCGAAGGGGGATCGGCGGCGGAGGGTGCAGGAGCTGCTGGATGTCGTCGGGCTCAACCCGGAGTACGTCAACCGGTATCCGCACCAGTTCTCCGGCGGGCAGCGGCAGCGGATCGGGATCGCGCGGGGGCTGGCGCTGCGGCCGGAGGTGATCGTGGCCGACGAGCCGGTGTCGGCGCTGGACGTGTCGGTGCAGGCGCAGGTCATCAACCTGATGGAGCGGTTGCAGAACGAGTTCGACCTGTCGTACGTGTTCATCGCGCACGACCTGTCGATCGTGCGGCACATCTCGGACCGGGTGGGGGTGATGTACCTGGGGCGGATCGTGGAGATCGGCAAGGACGCCGAGATCTACGACCATCCGACGCATCCGTACACCCAGGCGCTGCTCTCCGCCGTCCCCGTGCCCGACCCCGCCGCCCGGGAGCGGCGGGACCGGATCATCCTCAGCGGGGATGTGCCCTCGCCGACCAACGTGCCGTCCGGGTGCCGGTTCCGTACCCGGTGCTGGAAGGCTCAGGAGCGGTGCGAGCGGGAGGTGCCCCGGCTCGCCGTGCCCTCCGCGTTCCGGGACCGGACCGGGCCGGCCGTGCATGACTCCGCCTGTCATTTCGCCGAGGAGCGGCAGGTCGTGCCGCCTGAGGAGGGGTCGCCCGCCGATTCCGAGACGGCCCCCGGTGACCCCGGATGATCAAGGAAACGTGGTCACAAAACCGCCCCAACGTACCCTAACTGCGTTAACACGCAGGCAACTTCCCCGACGCCGTTCCGATATACGGACGCGTCACGCTGAACAACGTACGGCCGTGCGGGTGCCGTAAACGGGCCGGGACGCGCCATGTCGTCCCGGCCCGTTGCTGTACCCGGAGGTCCTCAGTTCGGCTGATTCACGCCCAACGCTTTGCGCAGGAAGTCCAGCTGGAGGCGTAGGAGGTTCTCCGCGACCTCCTCCTGCGGGGTCATGTGGGTGACCCCGGACAGCGGCAGCACCGAGTGCGGGCGGCCGGCGGCCAGGAGGGCCGAGGACAGGCGGAGGGAGTGGGCCACGACCACGTTGTCGTCCGCCAGGCCGTGGATGATCATCATCGGGCGGTGCTGCTCCGCCGCGTCGACCAGGCCGGCGTCGTCCACCAGGGAGTTGCGCCGGTAGACGTCCGGCTGCTCGGCCGGCAGGCCCAGGTAGCGCTCCTGGTAGTGGGTGTCGTACAGGCGCAGGTCCGTCACGGGGGCGCCCACCACCGCCGCGTGGAAGACGTCCGGGCGGCGCAGGACCGCCAGCGCCGCCAGGTAGCCGCCGAAGGACCAGCCCCGGATGCCGACCCGGCTCAGGTCCAGGGGGAAGTCGCCCGCCAGGGACTGGAGGGCGGCCACCTGGTCCTCCAGGACCACCGCCGCCAGCTCGTCCCGTACCGCCTTCTCCCAGGCGGGGGAGCGGCCCGGAGTGCCGCGGCCGTCGGCCACCACCACCGCGAAGCCCTGGTCGGCGAACCACTGGGACGTGAGGTGGGGGTTGTGGGCCGACAGGACGCGCTGGCCGTGCGGGCCGCCGTAGGGGTCCATCAGGACGGGGAGGGGGGTGTCTCCGGCGTGGTCCCGCGGCAGGAGCACGGCGCACGGAATCCGGCGCGCGCCCCCTGTCGCCAGGCGGACGCGCGGGGACATACCGGGGTGTTCCGCGTACGACGTCACCGTCGCCGCCACCTTTCCGTCCCGCAGCACCCTTGCCACCGGCCCCGCGTGAGTGAGCGTCGCCGACACGAGTACCGTGACAGGGCCGGAGCGCACGGCGCTGTGCACGCCCGGCTCGGTGGAGATCCGCTCCACGCCCAGTTCGTTGACGCGGTAGACGTGCACCTCGCCGAGTTCCGGATCGGCCGCCTCCTCCCCGGCGGCGGCCGACACGAGAACGTCGTCGGCCGAGACGTCCAGCACCGCTCGCAGCTGCAACTGCGCCGTGGTCAGCGGGCGTTCGCCGACCGCGAGGACGCGGGCGCCGGCCTCGTCCGCGATGCGCACGAGCTGTCCCGAAGGGCTCCAGCAGGGCACGCCATGGAAAAGATCCAGCCAAATCCGATCTTCGTCCGCGTGCACCATCCTGGTGGCCCCCGTCTCCGGGTCGGCCGCCAGGTACAGCTGGCTGCGCTGGTCGCGCGCCTGGACCAGCAGGAGCGGCGCACCCGCCGCTGACCAGTGCACTCGCGCCAGATAGGGGAAACGGGCGCGGTCCCAGGCGACTTCCGTACGGGTCCCGTCGAGTGCGATCACGAACAGGCGTACGATCGCGTTCGCTGTGCCCGCCAGCGGGTAGCGGATGTGCTGTGGCTCACGTTCCGGGTGGGACGGGTCGGCGATCCACCAGTGCTCCAACGGCGTGTCGTCCACGCGCGCGACCAGCAGCCGGTCCGACCGCGGCGACCACCAGAAGCCGCGGTGGCGGTCCATCTCCTCGGCCGCGACGAACTCGGCCAATCCATAGGAAACGGACGGGGATTCGGGTTCGGCGAGCGCGCGGTCGTCCTCGCCGCCGGCGCCGGTCACGCGGAGGGTGCCGCCGGCGACGTACGCGATGTGGCGGCCGTCCGGGGCCGGGCGGGGGTCGAACACCTGGCCGTGGGACGGGAGTTCAGCCGTCTCGGCGGAGGCCAGGTCCGTCGTGAAAAGGCGGCCTGACAAGGCGAAAGACGCCAACTGCACGGCTGTGTCGGTCGCGTAGGCGACGATGCCGGCGCCGCCCTCGCGCAGGCGCTCACGGCGGGCGCGCTCCTGCGGGGGGAGGTTCTCCGCCGATCCGCCCAACAGGGTTGAGGGGTCCGCGACTTGGTGTTCGGCGCCGGTCGAAGGGTCCAGCGTCCACAGGGAGTTGGCGCGGTCCGTGCCCGAGGACGAACGCAGGAACGCCACCCGCGTGCCGTCCGGTGCGACCGTGAACGAACGCGGCGCGCCGAGGCTGAAACGCTGGGTACGGGCGTGCCTGCGGGGGAAGGAGACGGACGGAGAATCGGGCTCGATCGTCATGCCACGACCCTATGGCGGATGAATGGCCGCGCGCCCCCTTGCGCGTCCGTGCGCCGACAGATGCGCGCATAGTCGTAGCTATGATCACTAGCGCCATGTGGGTATGAACCTGCTGGCTGTTGTATGGATTCACACGTTCTCCCGCTCTGTCCCCCATGTATCCGGGTCCTTGGAGGTGAGCCGCCGTGGCACTCTCGATTTCGGCGGTGGTGCTGCTGGCGATCGTCGTCTTCTTGCTGATCAAGAAGTCGGGGCTGAAGGGAGGGCATGCCGTCATCTGCATGCTGCTCGGCTTCTATCTCGCCTCTTCCACCGTCGCACCCACGATCAGCGATCTGACGTCGAGCGTGGCCAGCATGATCGGCAGCATCAAGTTCTGACCCCCGCTGCCTGACACTTCACGGCATGGGGCCACCTCGTAGGCTGGCCCCATGACGGATCTCCCGGCCCGGCGCCTCCTCCTGGTGCACGCCCACCCCGACGACGAGTCGATCAACAATGGCGCCACCATGGCCAAGTACGTGGCCGAAGGGGCCCATGTGACCCTGGTGACGTGCACCCTCGGGGAGCGCGGGGAAGTCATCCCGCCAAACCTCGCGCACCTCTCCGGCGCCGCCCTCGGCACCCACCGCCGCCAGGAGCTCGCCGCCGCCATGGCCGCCCTCGGCGTGCGCGACGTACGCCTCCTCGGCGGCGCCGGCCGCTACGGCGACTCCGGGATGATGGGCTTCCCCGACAACGACGACCCCGCCTGCTTCTGGCAGGCCGACGTCGACGCCGCCGCGGGGCAGCTCCTCGACGTGATCCGCGAGGTACGGCCCCAGGTCGTGGTCGCGTACGACGACAACGGGGGGTACGGCCACCCCGACCACATCCAGGCCCACCGCATCGCTATGCGGGCCGTGGAGCTCGCCGGGGACGACGGGATCGTCGTACCGAAGGTCTACTGGAACCGCGTCCCGCGGTCCGTCGCGGAGGAGGGGTTCGCGCGGCTGGAAGGGGACCTCGCCGGGCTGCCGTTCGACAAGGCCGCGGCGATCGGTGATGTGCCCGGTGTGGTTCCTGATGACGTGATCACCACCGAGATCTCCGGCGCCGCGTACGCGGATGCAAAGGCCGCCGCCCTGCGCGCGCACGTCACCCAGCTCGAAGTCGCGCCCGGCGACCGGTACTTCGCGCTCTCCAACTTCCTCGCGCAGCCGCTGTTCACGAACGAGTACTACCAGCTCGTCAAGGGCGAACGCGGCGGCGCGGGCCGCGAGAGCGACCTCTTCGAGGGGGTCGCGTGATGGCGCACCAGGACCGCATCGCCCAGCCCCTCACCCTCCCCTCCTTCCCCCGCGCCGCCGCCTACGCCGGGCTGCTGCTGCTCGGCGCGGTCACCGGGATCGCCGGGGCGCTCGTCCAGGCCGGCTGGTTCCCCGGCGGGCTGCTCCTCGCGCTCGCCGGGGCCGCCGGGCTGTTCGTCGGGGGCGCGCGGGCGACCGACGCGCGGGCCGGGGCCGTCGCGCCCGCCGCCGGGTGGATGATCGCCGTCGTCCTGCTGACCGCCGGACGGCCGGAGGGCGACTTCATGTTCGGCGCGGGCGGCGGCTCGTATCTGTTCCTGCTGGGCGGCATGGCGCTCGCTGTGATCTGCGCCACGATCGGCGCCGGGCGGCAACCGATCGGCGGCGCCGCCCGACTTGGGAAGTGACGTACCACTTCGCGCGTGTGCGCGCGTGCCCATCCGGTGTGGGTTTCCCGGGCGGCCGGGGGATACGGGCCGGACGCGGCCAGTATCGTGGTGCAGCGCCGCCGAGCCGCCCGTGAGGTCGCGCGGTCGGCGGAGCCAACCTGGAGAACCTGCCTTGAGTCGTGAAACTGACACTCCGTCCACCGACGGGCGCGGCGCCGGAGCCGCGTACCCCTCGGGCACGCCTCCGTACGGGACGCCCATGGTGTCCGACGGCGGTGCGGACGCGGGCCGTCCGGCCGCGCGGCCGGAGGAACGCAAGACCGAGACCACGGTGACGACCCGGATCCGGATCAACATCCCCGGCTCCCGGCCCATTCCGCCGGTCGTCGTGCGCAAGCCCGTCGGCGAGGGCGAGACCGAGGGCGGTGACGCCGAGGCGACCGCGGCCATGCCCGTGGTGCCCGAGGTGCCCGCGCAGCCGTCCGCGCCGGGCGCGCAGGAGAAGACCAGCGACTGGTTCGCGCCGCGCAGGTCCGGCCCCGCCAAGGGCGGTCCGGGCGGCGGCGGGACCAACGGCGCGGGTATCCCCGGCGGTTCGGCGCCCCGCGCGGCGGGGGCCCGGCCCGGCGGAGTGGTCGGCGCCATGACGGCTCCCGGCAAGCGGCCCGGCCTGCCCGGCGGCGCGACCGGCGGTCCCGTCGCGCCCGGACACGGCGGTGGCACCGGGTCCTTCGACGTGACGGAGGCGGTGGCCCGCGCGGAGGCGGACAAGTCGGCGGGCGGCGCGGGCGGTTCGGCGGGCGGCGCGGCGAACTCGGCCGGCGGCTCCGCGAACTCCCCCGGCGGCGCACCGGACTTCGGGACCATGGCCCGCGAATTCCCCGACCCCGGCGACGAGTTCTCCGAGAGCGGCACGACGGGACAGCACGCGTTCCCGGGCAACGGCACGACTGCCCAGAACCCCTTCCCGGACCAGCACAACTTCTCCTCCCCGAACGGGAACGGCTACTCGGACACCAACGGGCGGGGCATCCCGACGGCCGGCCTCGGCGGGGGATACCCCGAGACCGACGGCATGGGCATCCCCAGCGGCCCCAACGGTCCCCTCGGCCCCGGCGGCCCCCTCGGCCCGAACGGCCCCACCTCCGCCGTCACCGGCGACGCCCCCGCGATCCTCCCGGGCCCCGGCGTCCCCGGCACGGCCCCCGGCCCCGGCGGCCCCGGCCTCACCCACGGCCTCGTCTCCCCGCAGGCGGCGACGGCCCCGCCGCAGAGCCGTACGCCGGGAGCAACGGGCGTACCCGGCGCCCCCGGTGCGACCGGCGTCCCCGGCACCGGCCGTCTCCCCGGCGGCGGGCTCAGTGACGACACCGCGATCCTCACCCCCCAGAAGCAGTCCCCCGCCCCGGCCGGCTTCCGCGCGGACGGCAACGTCTCCGGGCAGACCGTCACCAGCGGCATCCCGGTCGTCCCCCCGGCGAGCCAGACCCCGGCGCCCAAGACGCCCGCCAAGGGCAAGGCTTCCGGCAAGAAGAAGGGCCGCGGCAAGCTCGGCCTCCTCGTCGGCCTGGTCGTCGTCGCGGGCGCCGGTGTCTACGGCGCCGGCCTGCTCATGAACCACTCCGACGTCCCCAAGGGCACCACCGTCCTCGGCGTCGACATCGGCGGCGGCACCCGCGACGAGGCCGTCAAGAAGCTCGACGACGCCTTCGGCACGCGCGCCCAGAACGCCAAGGTCCAGCTCAAGGTCGGCGACAAGGAGATCACCCTCCAGCCCGACCAGGCGGGCCTCCAGTTCGACATCCCGGCGACCGTCGACTCCGCCTCCGGCAGCGACTACAACCCGGTCTCCGTCATCGGCGCCCTCTTCGGGCAGCAGCGCGTCGTCGCGCCCGACATGCCGGTCGACGAGGAGAAGCTCCAGGCCGCCATCGAGAGCGCGGCCGGCGGCACCGGCTCGGTCTCCGACGGCACCATCAAGTTCGAGGACGGCAAGGCCGTCGCCGTCTACGGCAAGGCGGGCGAGGGCATCGACACCGCCAAGGCCGTCCCCGCGGTCGAGGCGGCGTACCGCACGCAGGTCGAGACCGGGAAGTCGACCGTCGTGAGCGTGCCCACGACCAGCCGGCAGCCGACCGTCTCCAACGCCGAAGTCGACCGCGAGATGAAGGAGTTCGCCGAGCCGGCGATGTCCGCGCGGGTCACCGTCCAGACCGCGGGCGGCGCCCAGAGCATCCTGTTCGGCCCCAAGTCGCTGCCGAAGATCATCAGCTTCAAGGCGGTCGACGGCAAGCTCGTCGACTCGTACAACCTGGAGGCCCTGAAGGAGGCGTACGGCAGCACCTTCGACGGCGTCCAGATCACCACCGCCACCGGGAAGCGGGCGCTGCTGCCCCAGGACGTCGTCAACGCGCTGCGCAAGGCGCTGGTCGGCAAGACGACGGCGGAGCGGGTGGGGGTCATCGAGACCAACCCGACCTGATCGGGGAGCGGCGCCCCTGGCCTTTCACCGGCCGGGGGCGCTGTTCTTTTGACGAGCTGTGCAAATTTAATTGCACGTAAGCATCTCTGTGCACATAGAATTGCCGCACCCGACTCTGAGGAGCCCCCCGGTGACGATGCACTCGGCGACCCTGGCCATCAACGAGACGATCCGGGCCCGCAAGGCGGCCGGTGAGAAAGTGCTCCATCTGGGCTTCGGGGAGGCCGGGTTGCCGGTGCCCGACCCGGTCGCCGGCGTCCTCGCGGGGGCGGCGCGGCGCAACGGCTACGGCGCGGTCGTCGGCTCGTACGAGGCCCGGGAGGCGGCGGCCGGCTGGTTCGCGCGCAGGGGTACGCCGACCCGGCCCGAGCAGGTGCTGTTCGCGCCCGGCAGCAAGGCGCTGCTGTTCGCGCTGCTCACCGTGCTGCCCGGGGACCTGGTGCTGCCGCGTCCCGCGTGGGTGAGTTACGCCGCCCAGGCCGCCCTCGCCGGCAAGCGGACCGTCCATGTGCCCGTCCCCGCCGAGTCCGGGGGCGTCCCCGACCCGGCGCTGCTGGACGACGCCCTCACGCGCGCGCGGGCCGAAGGGCTGGCCCCGGGCGTCCTGTTGCTGACGGTCCCGGACAACCCGACCGGTACGGTCGCCCGCGCCGATCACGTCCGCGCGGTGTGCGAGACCGCCGGGCGGCACGGGCTGGCCGTCGTCTGCGACGAGATCTACGCCGAGCTGTGCCACGACGGCGGGGCCGCGCCCAGCGCGCTGCCGTATCTGCCCGAACGGACCGTCGTCACCAGCGGGTTGAGCAAGTCCATGGCGCTGGGCGGCTGGCGGATCGGGTTCGCGCGGGTGCCCGACGGGGCGTGGGGGCGGGCGCTGACGCGGGATCTGACCGGCGTCGCGAGCGAGATCTGGTCGAGCCTCGCCGCGCCGATGCAGGCGGTGGCCGCGTACGTCCTGGGTGATCCGCCCGAGGTCACCGGGCACATCGACGCCGCCCGGCGGCTGCACGGGGCGGTGGCGCGGGCCGTGCACGCCGAGTTCGTGCGGGCGGGGGCGGTGTGCAGGGCGCCGGAAGCGGGCTTCTACCTGTACCCCGACTTCGAGCCCCTCCGGGACGCCCTCGCCGCCCAAGGCATCGGCACCGGCGCGGAGTTGGCGTCCGCCCTGCTGGAGCGGTACGGGGTCGGGGTGCTGGCGGGGGAGGCGTTCGGGGACGAGCCGGGGGCGCTGCGGGTGAGGGTGGCGACGAGTCTGCTGTACGGGGAGACGGAGGGGGAGCGGTGGGCGGCGCTGGGGGAGGGGGAGGGGGCGGTGGAGTTGCCTTGGGTGGCGGGGGTGTTGGGGGAGTTGAGGGGGGTGTTGGAGGGGGTTGTGGGGCGGGGTTGATATCCCTCACCCCTCCCCGCCCCCCGCATAAACCCCGAACCGCTCCAGCAGCTCCTCCTCCCGCAGCAGTGTCGACCGGGCCTCGTGCCCCCTCTCCTGCGCGACGCCCGCCGCCAGTGCCTGTGTCAGGGACGTGAACGCGGTCATCGAGCGCAGGACGGACGGGCCGGCGGCGTCGACGTAGAACGTGTCGTGGGCGGTCGCCGCCAGCGGGGACGCCGGATTGTCGGTCAGGGCGACGCAGCGGGCGCCTCTGGAGCGCGCCCACCGCAGCGCCTCGACCGTCTCCGCGCTGTAGCGGTGGATGGAGACGGCGACGAAACAGTCGTCCGCGCGGATGCGGCGCAGCTCGTCGGTGAGGCCGCCGGCGGACGCCGTGACCGTATGGACGTCCTCGCGGAGCATGCCGAGCAGATAGCCGAGGAGGTACGCGGGCGCGTGGCATTTGCGCAGGCCCATCACGTGCACCCGGGGGGAGTTCGCCAGCGCGGAGACGGCCGCCGTCCAGGTCTCCTCGGGGATGCGGGCGAAGGTGCGCGCGATGTTGGCCTGGTCGAGGGCGACGGTCCGCTCCAGCGGCGCGCCGCCCTCCGCGCCGAGCTGCTCCAGGCTGCGGTACCGGCGCAGCAACTGGGCCTGCTCGCGCAGCCGTTCACGGCACAGCCGGGTCAGCCCCGGATACCCGTCGAGCCCGAGCCCGGCGGCGAACCGCACCACCGTCGCCTCGTTCACCCCGACCGCCGAGGCCAGCTCGGACACCGTCATGAACGCGACCCCCTCCGGATCGGCCATGACCCGCTCGGCCAGCCGCCGCTGCGAGGGAGTCAGCGAGGACTCCCGGCGGCGCAACTCGGCGAGGAGGTCGTCGAAGGTCTGGGGGGTGGGGCGGGGGGAGGCTGGGGGCATGGGGGGATTGTCTCTCGACGAGGGGCGGGCGGGGGGTGCGGAGACCGGGCAGCGCCCCTGTAACTGAGCCGTTGGCCCATGAGAAGTCGCCGCGCAAGGGCGCCCTCTAGCTACCCCAGGCACCCAGCAGTTCCCGCACAGGGAGGGCATTCCTGTACGGCTCGAAACGGCTCACCATGTCGTCGAGCATGGCCGTGAGCCGCGCGGAGGCGGTGCTCCGGGACAGCTCCATGGCCCTGCCCGCCGCGTGAACCCCGCGATCCAGGTCGCCCGCGTCCACATGAGCACCGGCGAGCCAAGCCTGGTACAGGGCGACTTCGCGCGCGTGTGAATCGTCGTACGGAGCCGTCAGCCCTTCCAGCACCGGTACCGCCTTGTCCGGCCTCTTCAGCTCCGCCCAGCAGCGTCCCGCCATGATCTGGGACTCGTCCCTGTTGATCCAGTACACCGTGTCCGGTTCCGGCACGGCGTCGCGGTCACGGCGGTCGTGGGCCTGTGCCGAGATCCCCAGCGCCTGGTCGGCCCCCCCGGCGTCTCCGGTGCGGGCACATGCCCATGCGAGCCGGTCGGCGAGAACGACCTCGACGGCGGGGAGCATGTCCTTGGGGGCGTTCGCGAGGGCCGCGCGCGCCATGGCCACGCCCTCTCGGGGGTTCTTCGAAGACGCCGTGATGTACGACAGTTCGGAGAGCGCGGTGGAGGCCAAGGTGCGGTTCCCGGCCTGGGCGGCGGCCGCCGCGGCGGCCTGCGCCAGCTGTCGGGCCTTCTCCTCCCGCCCGCTGTCAAAGGCGACCCAGGACGAGAACTGGTACAGCTCGCCGAGCAGGCTGAGCAGCCCCCGGGCGGTGGACTCCCCGTAACTTCCGTTCCTCGCGAGCCCGGAAAGGGCCTGCGCTTCTTCCGCGGCCAGCGGAAGCACCGCCGTGCTGCCGTTGTAGTCGTCGAGCCGCCTCAGATCGACGAGCCGCTGGGAGAAGCGATCGATGTCGGACTTCCCAGCCGACGGCCTTGGGCCATCGCAGGCGGTGCGGCAGCGACCGACAGTCCCAGAACGGCACCGGCTCCGATGAACGCTCGACGGTCCACAGGATCAACCCCTTCCACAGGAGTGCTACCCGCTGGAGACGGGGTCCGATCACGGTAACCGGACAGGTCGACGCGGAGCACCTGTTCGAGGTAGGGACGCCATGTCTTGGGCTCGGGACCGCCTGGTTTCTCCCACCGCGCCACCTGACTGCGGTGAAGGGCCCGAGGATGCCAGCCCCGGGCGATGCTCAGCTCCCGCGCCAGTCCCGCGTGGCTCAGGAACATGGCTTCGCGGCGCTCTCGGATCAGGTCACCTGTACGCATCGGCCCACCCGCGTCTACACCGTGTCGGCAACTTGTCTACAGCCTGTCACCTGTCCAACTCTGTTGCGCGCGCTTTCACTTGGGCTCACCGAAAAGAACCAGTCGCCTTGAGAGGGACGACCATGACTGTGCTCGCGGAAACACCGGCCACCGGACCGAAGTCCGCCCCGCCCCGGTTCCTGTGGCTGGACCTGACCCGGAAGTGCCAGCTGAACTGCGCCCACTGCCACAACGGGTCGGGACCGGACGGAACGCACGGCGGCATGACCGCCGAGCACTGGACGAGCGTGCTCGACCAGGCCGCCTCGCTCGGCATCCCAGGCGTGCAGTTCACCGGGGGTGAGGTGACGCTGCACCCCGACGCGCCGGAGCTGATCGGACACGCGCTGAGCCTCGGTCTGAAAACGGAGGTCTACAGCAATCTCGTCCACGTCCCGGAGGCATGGTGGCCGCTTCTGCGGCGTTCCGGTGTCTCGCTGGCCACTTCGTATTACTCCCCCGACCAGGGCAGGCACAACGCGCTGACGGGACGCCCGAGTCACGCCCGGACCCGGGCGAACATCCTGAGGGCCGTGGAGTACGGCATCCCGATCCGCGTCTCCGTGATCGTCACCGGGCCTTCCGACTCCGGCGACGAGACCCGGCGGGAGCTCGCGGCCCTGGGGGTGGACGAGGTCCGTGTCGACCACATCCGCCCCTTTGGACGCGGGGCGGACGGGCAGGAGCCCGGCACGGCCGGCCTCTGCGGGCGGTGCGGTACCGGCCGGGCCTGCGTCGGCCCGGACGGTTCGGTCTCCCCGTGTGTCTTCTCGACCTGGCTGCGCGCGGGAAACGTCCAGACTTCCTCGCTGGCCGCTATTCTCGGCGGCCCCGCAATGGCGTACGCCAACGCCACCATCCGGGCAGGGCGGGGCGTGAGCGCCAAACCGTGCGGTCCGGACGACAACGACGACGAATGCTCGCCGGGCTTCCCCGGCAGCGAGTGCACGCCGAGGAACTGAAGGGCGCATGAGCACCAGCCACCTCGCATCCGAGCTTCTCCCGCTGATCAGCCGGCGCACAGGTCCGGTGCACGGGATCCGGCGCACCGAACGGGGTTTCAGCTCGGACCTGACGGCCCTGGTCGAGTCCCCCGAAGGGACCTTCTTCGTCAAGGCCGTGCGCAACAGGCCGGGCGGGCGTCTCGACTCCCTCGTCCGTGAGCGGGAGATCAACCCCTACGTCCGTCCCCTGGCGCCGCGCCTGGTGTGGTGGATCCAGGACGACGACTGGGCCGTGCTGCTCTTCGACGCCGTCCGGGGAAGGCCGTCCGACTTCTCGCCGGACTCCCCCGACCTGCCCGCGATCGCCGACCTCGTCGCGCGGATCGGGAAGGTCGAGCTGCCCGAGGTGGCGTGGTGGTGGACGGAGACCCGCTGGGACCGGTTCGCTGACGGCCCGGCGGAGGCCGAGCTGTTCCGGGGTGACACCTTGCTCCACACGGACATCAACCCCGGCAACCTCATCATGGACGAGCGGCGGATGTGGGCCGTCGACTGGGCCTGGCCCACCCGGGGCGCGGGGTTCATCGATCCGGCCCTGCTGACGCTCCAGCTGGTGGCGGCAGGGCACAGCCCGGCGGCTGCGGAGGCGTGGGCCGCCCGGAGCGAGGCCTGGGCGAAAGCCTCGCCGAGAGCGGTCGACGCCTTCGCCGCCGCCAGCTTGCGCATGTACCGGACGTTCGCCGGCCGGCGGCCCGAGGAACCCTGGCTGAAGGCCATGGTCTCGGCCGCGCAGACCTGGGTGGCCCATCGTCGGCGGTCAGCGCCCTGATGAGGCCGTACCGCACCCGGCGCCAGGAATCCGCCCCCTACAACCACCCCTTCTCCCGAGCGATCCGCACCCCCTCCGCCCGATTCCGAGCCGCCAGCTTCTGGATCGCCGTAGACAGATAATTCCGCACCGTCCCCTGAGACAAATGCAGCGCCGCCGCCAGTTCCGCGTTCGTGGAGCCGTCCGCCGCCGCGCGCAGTACCTCGCGTTCCCGTTCGCTCAAGGGGTTCGCCCCGTCCGCCAGGGCCGCCGCCGCCAGGGCCGGGTCGATGACCCGTTCCCCGGCGAGCACCTTGCGCACCGCCGCCGCCAGCTGGGCCGCCGGAGCGTCCTTGACCAGGAACGCGTCCGCCCCCGCCTCCATCGCGCTGCGCAGATATCCGGGGCGGCCGAAGGTCGTGAGGATGATCAGCTTCAACGCGGGGAACTCCGCGTGGAGTTGAGCCGCCGCCTCGATCCCGGTCAGGCCCGGCATCTCGATGTCCAACAGGGCGACGTCCAGGTCGGGTCGGGCACGGGCCGCCCCCAACACCTCGTCCCCCCGGGCCGCTTGGGCGACCACCTCGATGTCGGGTTCCAGGCCCAGCAGGGCCGCCAGCGCCTCGCGGACCATCGACTGGTCCTCC
This sequence comes from Streptomyces sp. AMJ-169, assembly GCF_055597585.1. Lineage (NCBI taxonomy): Bacteria > Bacillati > Actinomycetota > Actinomycetes > Kitasatosporales > Streptomycetaceae > Streptomyces > Streptomyces sp. AMJ-169. The sequence continues at coordinate 232,306 of NZ_JBVLTJ010000005.1, read as the reverse complement.
GCGAGGAGGAGTTTGATCGGGCGGCTGGTCATGGGGCGGATCTTACGGGGACCCGGGCGACCAGGCGGAAGCCGTGCTTCACGTGCCGCGCCTCCAGGCTCCCGCCCGCTTTCTCCAGGCGTTCCGCGAGCCCCGTCAGACCGTTGCCCGGCGGACTCGCGGGCACCGCGCCGCCCCGCCCGTCGTCCTCCACCGACAGTTCGAGCACCGGCCCGTCCAGCGTCTGCCGGCGCACCAGCTCCACCGTGCAGCGCACGGCCCCGCTGTGCCGTACGACGTTGGTGATCGCCTCCCGCAGCGCCCACGCCAGCGCCGCCTCGCTCTCCTCCGGCACGTCCGTCAGATCGGGCGGCACCGGCACCGCGGCGATGACGTCCGCCGCGCTCAACGCGACCTGCGCGCCCGCGAGTTCGGCCGCCAGCCGGGGCCGCCGGTACCCCGAGACCGCCTCCCGCACGTCCACCAGCGCCTGCCGGCTGACCTGCTCGATGTCCGCGATCTGTCGCGCCGCCTGCTCCGGCTGCTCCGGCAGCATCCGCCCGGCCAGCTCGCTCTTGAGGGTGATCAGGGAGAGGGAGTGGCCCAGGAGGTCGTGCAGGTCCCGCGCCAGCCGCAGCCGCTCCTCGTTCGCCGCGAGCCCGGCGACCGTCGCGCGCGCCCGGCGCAACTCGATGGTCGTCTGCACCAGTTGCTTCACGCCCGTCATCGCGAAGCCCAGCAGGACGACGATCAGCAGCAGGCTCCAGTCGAAGTCGCTCTCGCGCAGGCCGACCAGGATCATCGCGAGGGCGTTCGCGCCGATCCCCCAGTAGGCGGCGCGCAGCGGCAGCGTCGTCCCGAGCGTCACCGAGACGTATACGAACAGCCCGATCCAGGCGTTGCCCAGGGTGAGGCAGAGGGTGACGGCCAGGGTGCCCAGCAGGAGGACCAGGACCCCGATCGCGCGTCCGCCGAAGGGGCGGCCCATGTTGCGGAAGACCAGGCACAGGTAGACGACGGTGAAGGACCCCAGCGCGAACCAGCCCAGAAGCGTCGCCGGACCGCTGTGCTTACCGGAGGTCAGGTCCTGCACCGGCGAGCCGAGGAAGATCAGCCACGGCACGATCCAGACCAGCTTGCGCCACGCCTCCGCGAGCGTGCGCGGCGGCCGGCCCATACCGGCCGCCAGCTCCTCGCGCGCCCCCGGGGGGAGTCCTGTCAGGTCGTCATTCACGCCTTCAGTGTGTCCTTCCGGTACAGCCAGGCCGCCCCGCCCGCGAAGAGCAGGAAGAAGAGGACCAGGACGACGACGTCCTCGGCGGCCGGCGCCTGGCTCCGCTCGATCGCGCGGCCCAGGGAGGCGTACGCGTGCGTCGGCACCCACTTGGCGATCGACTGGAGCCAGCCGGGGAAGGTCGTCGTAGGCATCCACAGGCCGCCCAGGATGGACAGCCCGAAGTAGATGATCATCGTGATCGGGCGGACCGCGTCGCCGCTGGCCAGGTAGCCGAGGGCCACGCCGAGCGCCGCGAAGACCAGGCTGCCCGCCCAGATCGCGAGGGTCAGCGCGAGCCACTGCCAGGCATCCAGGCGTACGTCCTTCACGACGGCCGCGACCGCGAAGACGACCACGATCGACGGCAGGCTCACCACCGCCGAACCGGCGGTCTTGGCCAGCACGTACCCGTGCCCCGGCAGCGTCGTCAGCCGCAGCTGCCGTACCCAGCCGCTCTCGCGTTCCTTCGCGATGCGTTCGCTGTTGCCCATGAGGACGGCCGTGAGGGCGCCGAAGGAGGCCATGGAGACCATCATGTAGGTCGGGAGGGTCAGTCCCGTGTCGCCGACGCGGTCCGTGCCGTTCGCGCTGCCCGCGATCAGCAGGAAGAGGACCGACGGGTAGATCACGGAGAAGAACATGAACCTGCGGTTGCGCAGGGCCCGGGTCAGTTCGAGCCGGATGAGGCTGTTCACTGCTGCTTCGCCTCCTCGGCGGCGGTGATGGCGACGAAGGCCTGCTCCAGGCCGAGCCCGGAGACCTCGAGATTGCGGGGGTAGAGGCCGAGGCCGTAGAGGGCGTGCACGGTCGCGTCGGCGTCGGTGGACTGGATGCGGACCGTGCGGCCGGAGACGTCGATGGTGGTGAGGAACGGCAGGTCCCTGAGCGCGCCCGGGAGGTCGCCGTCGAGGTCGAAGGAGATCTTGCGCAGCCCCGTCTTCGCCTTGATCTCCGCCGCCGTGCCGTCCGCGAGCAGCCGCCCCCGGTGCAGCACCAGCACCCGGTCGGCGATCGCGTCGGCCTCCTCCAGGTAGTGCGTCGCGAACAGGACCGTACGCCCCTGGTCGGCCTGCTCCCGCATGGTCGCCCAGAAGCCCTGCCGGGTCGTGACGTCCATCCCGGTCGTCGGCTCGTCCAGCACGATCAGATCGCTGTCCCCGGCCGTCGCCAGCGCGAACCGCACCCGCTGCGCCTGGCCGCCGGAGAGCTTGTTGACCTTGCGGTCGGCGATCTGGGTGATCCCGGCGCGCGAGAGCACGTCGGAGGGCCGGTACGGCCTCGGGTGCAGCGCGCAGGCCAGCCGTACGAGCTCGGCGACCGTCACCTCGTCCATCAGGCCGCCGCTCTGGAGCATCGCGCCGACCTTCCCGGCGACGATCGCCTCACGCGGGGTGAGGCCGAAGAGGCTGACCTTGCCGGAGTCGGCGTGCTTCAGCCCGAGCAGCAGATCGAGCGTCGTCGACTTCCCCGCCCCGTTGGGCCCGAGCAGCGCCACGGTCTCCCCCGGCCGCAGACTGAGACTGAGCCCGTCCACGGCTTTGACCGCACCGTAGGCCTTGCTCACCTGGTCGAACGCGACCACTGAAGCTGTCGTTGTCATACGGCCATGGTGGGGGCGGGGGTGGGGTGGGGGCAGTGTCCGGTGTCCGGAGTGGGGGATGACAGATGTCATGCGGGGCCGCGATTGTCTTGGCGCTGTCCCGTCCTGTCTTGAGGGGGTGCGGCGTTGTACGGGTACCAGGCGTCGCGGAATGGTCACAGCGTGAAGTGAGGGGTGGGTATGTCGGTGGAGCCGCAGGGTGAGGTGGACGATGACGAGCAGGGATGGATGCTTGAGCCGGGCGATGTATGGGGGAAGGAGGTGCTGGAGACCGCCGGGAAGCAGATCAAGGCGCACCGGGAGAACAAGGGGGTGCGGGCGGCGGACTTCGGCAAGGCCGTGGGCTACAGCGAGGACATGATCTACAAGATCGAGCGCGGGGAGCGGATTCCCAGTCCTGGTTTCCTCGACGACTCGGACAGGGTGCTGGATGCCAAGGGCACGATCGTCGCTCTGAAAGAGAACGTGGAGAAGGTCCGGTACCCCAAGAAGGTGCGGGACTTGAAGGCGTCGGAGGCGAAGGCTGTCGAGATGGGGGTGTATGTCGGGCTGAGTCTGCACGGGTTGTTGCAGACGCCGGAGCATGCGCGGGCGTTGTTCGAAGTGTCCCAGTCCGCCTACACAGATGCCGATCTGGAGCGGCTGGTGGCGGCCCGTATGGAGCGTAAATCGATCTTCGCGCGGGAACCGGCGCCCTTGCTCAGCTTCGTCCAGGAAGAGGTGACTCTGCGCCGACAGGTCGGAGGCACAATGGTCTGGCGTCGCCAGCTTGAGTACCTGCTGGAGGTGACACGGCTGCGCAATGTCACACTCCAGGTCATGCCGACGGACTCTGGTGCCCATCCGGGGCTGAGCGGCAAGATCGAGGTGCTGAAGTTCGACGACGGCACGGCGGTGGGACGCTCCGAAGGGGCCTACAACGGCCGCCCCGTCTCCGATCCGAGGCAACTGCGCATCCTTGAGCTGCGGTACAGCGCCATCAGGGCACAGGCGCTTGCCCCGCGTGAGTCGCTGGCCTTTATCGAGCAACTGCTGGGAGAAACATGATCCGCAAGACCTCCGCCGGTGACCTGTCCGAACTGGCGTGGTTCAAGAGCAGTTACAGCAGCGGCCCGGACGGCGAGTCTTGCGTCGAGGTCGCGCTGAACTGGTTCAAGAGCAGCTACAGCGACGGCCCCGAGGGCGACTCCTGCGTAGAGATCGCCGAAACCCCCTGCCACATCCACATCCGCGACTCCAAGTTCCGCACCGGCAGCCCCGTCTTCGACGTTCGCCCCGCCACCTGGTCCGCCTTCGTCACATACACCTCGGAGCGCTGACCGCCCCGAGCGGCCACACGCACACGAGGTCCGCTCAGTTCAGCAGCGCCCGAGCCGCCAGCGCCTCCCCCCGTACCCGCCGCGCGGCCCCCTCGTCCACCGCCCCCACGATCTCCGCGTACGCCTCCAGCTCCCGCGCCCCCGTCACGAAGTCCCCCGACTGGACCAGGAGTTGAGCGCGCTCGTAGCGCAGCTGGGCAGAGTGGGAGGGGAGCAGGAGGGAGAGGTCCACGGACCACAGGGCGACGGAGGTGCGCTCCAGGCGGCCGGCGGACCAGGCGCGGATGTTGTTGAGGATGCGGGCGACGACGGCCAAGGGCTCCGCGGGGCCGCTCGGGCCGGCGCCGCGGGCCGACTCGGCGGGTGTCAGGAGCCGGCCGCCGGTGAAGGGGTCGACGACGACCCGGCCGGCGTCCGCCGGATCGCCGAAGCCCACCAGGAAGTGGCCCGGCGCCGCGATCCCGTGCACCGGGCCGCCCGCCCGCCGGGCCACCTCCATCCACACCACGGACAGGAGGATGGGCAACCCCCGCCGCCGGAGCAGGACTTGGTGGAGCAGCGAGGAGTCGAGCCGCTCGTAGTCGGAGGGGCCGCCGCCGAACCCGTACCGCTCGCCCAGCAGCTCCCGCACGGCCTGCGCCCACTCCCGCGCCCCGCCCGGCCGGTACGGCAACTCCCCGGCCAGCCGGTCGAGTTCCGCCTGCGCGGCGTCCAAGTCGGCCTGGGAGAGGGAGGGTTCGGCGGCGGCACCGATCAGAAGACAGAGGGCGACGAGATCGGGCCGCCCGGCACGGGCCTCCTCGGCGAAGAGCCGGCGCACTTCATCGGGGGTGAAGCTCATACGCCGGGCACCTCGCCTCGTACGCCGGAGCAGCCGCGGCTCCTCACACCGACCCGAGCACCCACACTCCCGCCCCTCACGCCGACCCGGCCGACAATCAGGCTCGCGTCCGTCCGAGCCCCAGCGACCCCGGCCCCAGCCCCCGAGACCCCAGCCTGCCCGCTCCCGCAGACCCCGCCCCCGCCCCTCACGCCACCCCCCGATAGTGGTGATACGAGTGATGAACCCCGAACCCCAGCCCCTCGTACAACCCCCGAGCCCCCGCGTTCCCCTCCTCCACTTGCAGCCACCCCGCCGAAGCCCCCTCCTCCAGCGCCCGCGCGGCCAGCGCGGCCATGACCCGGGTCGCGAGGCCCCGCCGGCGCAGCGCCGGATCGACCTCCACCGCCGAGAACCCGGCCCACCGCCCGTCCACCACGCACCGCCCGATCGCGGCGGGCCCGTCCGCCCCTTCGACCGTCGCGAACCACACCGAAGGCCCGCTCCCCAGCACCCGCAGCGCCACCTCGCTCACCCCCTTGCGCTGATACCGCCCGAGCCAGGCGGCATCGGCGGTACGGGACAACCGGACCTCCCCCTGAGCGACCCCGGAGCCCGACGCGACCCCGGCCCCGAGACCGACCGCGTCCGCCACCCCCGCCAGCCCCCCGACCCACACCTCCGCCGAGACCTCCCGCACCCACCCCCGCTCCTCCAGCTCCGCGCACAGCAGCTCCTGCGTCCCCGCGCCCCCGGTCGCCGCCTGGACGTACGCGGGAAGCCCCCGTTCGCCGTACCACCCCCGTACGAAGGACAGCGCATCGCCGAGCGGAACCCCGGGATCGCCGAGCGGGAGAACGGAGTTGGCGCGCCGGGTGAATCCGGCGGCGGCACGCAGCTGCCAGGCCCCGAGCGCCTCGGTCTCCAGCGGCTGCCACGCGGCGGAGGCGACGCGGGCGAGTTCGTCGTACGACGCGGCGGGCCCCCGGCGGCGGGCGGGCGCGGGGGGCACGACCTTTCCGGCGACCAGGGTCGACGCGGGAAAACGCACCGCCGAACCGTCCTTGCGCGTGATCGACACCACACCGGCGTCCCATGATGTGAGAACACCCACCGTGTCGGTGAATTTCCCCCCAAGCTCGGAGGGCCCGCAAAGGCGCCGTACAGACACCCGTTTCCCCACGTCAGCAGGGGTGATGCGGACCTCCAGGAGCCCGCCGCCCACGATTTCCACCAGTCCGTCCACCCCTCCTGTTCGGATCATGCCCGAGAACGGAGATACTAGAGGTGGGCATCGACGACGCCGCGCTCCCGCGCGCCAGGCGGCGGAGCCTGGGAAAGGCCCGCCAGCGCCCTATCGAGGAGGAACGACAGCGTGACCTACGTCATCGCGCAGCCTTGTGTCGACGTGAAGGACAAGGCGTGCATCGAAGAGTGCCCGGTCGACTGCATCTACGAGGGCTCCCGGTCCTTGTACATCCACCCGGACGAATGCGTTGACTGTGGTGCCTGTGAGCCGGTCTGCCCGGTCGAGGCGATCTTCTACGAGGACGACGTCCCGGACGAGTGGAAGGACTACTACAAGGCCAACGTCGAGTTCTTCGACGAGCTGGGCTCCCCCGGCGGCGCGAGCAAGCTGGGCCTGATCGAGCGCGACCACCCCTTCGTGGCCGCCCTCCCGCCGCAGGCCGAGGGCGAGTAACCCCCCGGCAGGCAGCCTTAGTCGTGCCGCCTCGGTCCCGTACGCGCCCCGTACGGGACCGAGGCGTTTGCCGTACGTACAGAGAGTGAGCAGCGCCGTGCACGACCGCCTCCCCACCTTCCCCTGGGACAAGCTGGAGCCCTACAAGAAAACGGCCGCCGCGCACCCGGACGGCATCGTCGACCTCTCCGTCGGCACCCCGGTCGACCCGGTCCCCGCGCTGATCCAGCAGGCGCTGATCGCCGCCGCCGACTCCCCGGGCTACCCCACGGTCTGGGGCACCCCGCAGCTGCGCGACGCCCTCACCGGCTGGAGCGAGCGCCGCCTGGGCGCCCGCGGCCTCACCCACCGGCACGTCCTGCCGGTCGTCGGCTCCAAGGAACTCGTCGCCTGGCTCCCCACCCAGCTGGGCCTGGGCCCCGGCGACCGCGTGGCGTATCCGCGCCTGGCGTACCCGACGTACGAGGTCGGCGCCCGCCTGGCCCGCGCCGCGTACGAGGTCTACGACGACCCGCGCGACCTCGATCCGGCGGGGCTGAAGCTCCTGTGGCTCAACTCGCCGTCCAACCCGACCGGCAAGGTCCTCTCTCAGCGGGAGCTGACCGAAATCGTCGCGTGGGCCCGCGAGCACGGCGTCCTGGTCTTCTCCGACGAGTGCTACATCGAACTCGGCTGGGAGGCCGACCCGGTCTCGGTCCTGCACCCGGACGTCAACGGCGGTTCCTACGACGGCATCGTCGCCGTCCACTCCCTCTCCAAGCGCTCCAACCTCGCCGGCTACCGCGCGGCCTTCCTCGCCGGCGACCCGGCGGTCCTCGCCCCGCTGCTGGAGATCCGCAAGCACGGCGGCATGATGACGTCCGCCCCGACCCAGGCGGCGGTGGTGGCCGCCCTGGGCGACGACACCCACGTCCAGGCCCAGCGCGAGCGCTACCTGTCCCGCCGCACGTCCCTGCGCGAGGCCCTGCTGAACCACGGCTTCCGCATCGAACACAGCGAGGCCAGCCTCTACCTGTGGGCGACAAGGAACGAGTCCTGCTGGCACACCGTCGCCCACCTAGCCGACCTGGGCATCCTGGTGGCCCCCGGCGACTTCTACGGGGAGGCGGGCGAGAGGTTCGTACGCGTGGCACTGACGGCGACGGACGAACGGGTACAGGCGGCGGTGCAGCGGCTGAAGTAGCCCTGGAACGACCGGCGGGGCCCGGAGGGGAAGCTCCCCGGGCCCCGTCGTCATGTCGTGCCGGACGGCTCAGCCGCCCAGCGGCAGGCCCTTCAGGGGGAGGGTCTGGGGGGTGGGGAGGGCGCCCTTGGTGAGGGCGTCGGTCGGGAGGGCGCCCTTGGTGGTGGACTTGGCGGTGTCGCCGACGAGTTCGCCGGTCGCGCCCGCGGTCTGGCCCGCGGCCTGCTGCGCGGACGGGGTGACCTTCTTGACGGCCTTGCCGCTGCTCTTGCCGACCGCCGGCACCGTCTGCTCGACGGCCTTGCCGCCGGCCTCACCGGCGGTGCCGGTCACGGACTGGGCGGTGGCGTCCAGCGAGTTGCCGAGGCTCGCCGAGTCCAGGGCGGACAGCCCGCCCAGGTTCGGGGCGGCGGCGGGCGCCGCGCTCGCCGAGCCGGCCGCACCGACCCCGGCGGCGGCCCCCGCGGCGACGAGCAGCGCGGCACGGGCGATCCGGCGGGTCAGGGGGAGGGACATGGTGCTCCTTCGGGGTGTTCGGGCTCTGACGCCGTGACTACCGCCCGAGCCGCGCGAAGGTTGCGGCACGCAAACGTAAAGACTTAGCAATGCGTCGCATTATCAGCTCTGGATAAAAACGGGCAAAGCTGGCCGGGGACAAACAGCATGCACACCCACCGCTCCCAGTGCCCCAAGGGTTCCGAGGGGTACGACCCCCAGGGCCCGGACCGCCCGACGGCCGCCGCCCGAAAGGCCCCACGGCACCCGTCCGGGCGACCCCTCGCACTACTGCTCGGTCGTGATCCGCACCGACCCCTGATCGGCCCCGCCCGCCTTCGTGGCCGTCGCCGCCCGCCAAGTGCTGTCCGAATTACCGGCGTTCCACGTCCGCCCCGCGTACGTCACCTTCTGGATGTGCAGCGCCGAGGAGTTGGCCACCGCCCAGTGCGCCAGCTGCCAACCCCGCTCGCCGACCGTACGCCCCGCCTTGGCCGTGTCCCCGGTCACCGGGAGCGTGAGGGTCTGCCCGCCGCTCACCGCCGTGGGCCCCTCCTCCCCGGCCGCTGCCCGGCTCACGGTCCCCGAGGCCTCGTCCACCGCGTTGCGGCCGAAGTCCCGTACCAGCGCGGCCCGTACGGCGTCCGGGCCCGTCAACGCCACCTGCGCCGGATCCGGGCGGCCGGTGCAGGTGAGGGTCGCCGCCGCGCGGCCGGTGAGGGCGGCGGCCAGGACCGTCGCGTCCGGCTCGTGCTTCGCGTACGCCTCCGGGTAACCGCTGCGCTGCACCCGCTGCGCGGCGACCGTCAGCGGCAGCTCCTCGTACCCGTCGACCTTCTTCAGGTGCCGGTAGAAGATGTCCGCCGAGTACGCCGGGTCCTGGACCTGCTCCTCGGTGCCCCAGCCCTGCGAGGGGCGCTGCTGGAAGAGGCCGAGGGAATCGCGGTCGCCGTGCGGGAGGTTGCGCAGGCCGCTCTCCTGGAGCGCCGTCGCGAGCGCGATCGTCACCGCCCGCTGGGGCATCCCGAGATTGGTGCCGACCGCCGCGATCGTCCCGGCGTTGACCGCCTGTTCGGGCGTGAACTCATAGGAGGCGCCGCCCGAGGCGGACACGACTCTGCACCCCGGATCACCGGTCCCTCCGGTGACGTACTGCATCACCACATAGCCCACGACAGCGAGCAGACCGACGACCGCCGCACCGGAACGGAGCAGGCGGCCACGACGCTTGGGAGAGGGGGACGGCGCTGGCACGCGTACAAGGTACTGGAGAGTACGGTGAAGCATGTGCCCGGAGTGAAAAGAGCGTTCGAGGGCTGGCGGGTTAGGGTCGGGAGCATGGCCGACACCCCACTTGACCTCACTCTGGACGCCGCCGCGCTCACCGCGCGCCTCGTCGACTTCCCCTCGGTCAGCGGCTCCGAGCAGCCCCTCGCCGACGCGATCGAGACCGCGCTGCGGGCCCTGCCGCACCTGACGGTCGACCGGTACGGCAACAACGTCGTCGCGCGCACGCAACTCGGCCTGCCGGAGCGGGTGATCCTCGCCGGACACATCGACACCGTCCCCATCGCCGGCAACGTCCCCTCCCGCCTCGACGCCGACGGCGTCCTGTGGGGCTGCGGCACCTGCGACATGAAGTCCGGCGTCGCCGTCCAGCTGCGCATCGCCGCGACCGTCCGGCACCCCAACCGCGACCTGACGTTCGTGTTCTACGACAACGAGGAGGTCGAGGCCGACCGCAACGGACTCGGCCACGTCGCCCGCGAGCACCCCGACTGGCTCGCCGGGGACTTCGCGATCCTCCTGGAGCCCTCCGACGGCCAGGTCGAGGGCGGCTGCCAGGGCACCCTCAGGGTCCAGCTGCACACCAAGGGCGAGCGCGCCCACTCCGCGCGCAGCTGGATGGGCGCCAACGCGATCCACGCCGCGGCCCCGATCCTGGCCCGCCTCGCGGCGTACGAGCCGCGCCGCCCGGTCATCGACGGCCTGGAGTACCGCGAGGGCCTCAACGCGGTCGGGATCAGCGGGGGAGTGGCGGGCAACGTCATCCCGGACGCGTGCGTCGTGACCGTCAACTTCCGTTACGCGCCCGACCGCAGCGGCGACGAGGCGATCGCGCACGTGCGGGAGGTCTTCGCGGACTGCGGGGTCGAGGAGTTCACGGTCACCGACCACAGCCCCGGCGCCCTGCCCGGTCTTTCACACCCCGCGGCAGCCGCCTTCCTCAAGGCAGTTGGCGGCGCCCCGAGCCCCAAGTTCGGCTGGACCGACGTCAGCCGCTTCTCCGCGCTCGGCGTCCCGGCCGTCAACTACGGCCCCGGCAACCCCTTGCTGGCCCACAAGCGCGACGAACGTGTGCAGACCACCCACATCCTCGCCGGCGAGGAGCGGCTGCGGGCCTGGCTGACGGACTGAGCGGACGGTACGGGGACACGCAGATGTCCCCTTTCCGTAACCCCCGTGGATCTACGCTGAACGTGGAAACACCCTGCAAGCGGAGGGAGTACGCATGACCACAGAGGAGACCCGGCCGGAAGAGCGGCGCCTGGGACCGGTCCTCAGAAGGCGCTCCCAAGTCACGGACAGCACCACCGACCAGCGCCTGCTGGACGCGGGCGGCCCCTCGGACTGGGTCCACACCGACCCCTGGCGGGTCCTGCGCATCCAGTCCGAGTTCATCGAGGGCTTCGGCACGCTCGCCGAACTCCCGCCCGCCATCAGCGTCTTCGGCTCGGCCCGGACCAAGCCCGACTCCCCGGAGTACGCGGCCGGCGTCCACCTCGGCCGCGCGCTGGTCGAGGCGGGCTGGGCGGTCATCACGGGCGGCGGGCCCGGCGCCATGGAGGCCGCCAACAAGGGCGCCTGCGAGGCGGGCGGCATCTCCGTCGGCCTGGGCATCGAGCTGCCCTTCGAGCAAGGGCTGAACCCGTACGTCGACATCGGCCTGAACTTCCGGTACTTCTTCGTCCGGAAGATGATGTTCGTGAAGTACGCGCAAGGGTTCGTCGTCCTGCCCGGTGGGCTCGGCACCCTCGACGAACTCTTCGAGGCGCTCACCCTCGTCCAGACCCAGAAGGTGACACGCTTCCCGATCGTCCTCTTCGGCACCGAGTACTGGGGCGGTCTGGTCGACTGGCTCAAGAACACACTCGTCGCCCAGGGGAAGGCGTCGGAGAAGGATCTGCTGCTCTTCCATGTGACGGACGACGTGGAGGAGGCGGTGGCGCTGGTGTCGAAGGAGACGGGGCGCTGAGGGAGCGGGGCTTTAAAGCGCTTTAAGTCCTGGGTGTTTAAAGCGCTTTAGGTAAGTTAAAGCGCTTTAAGCCAGTCCTCGACGGGCCACCGCCGGTGCGCGGTGGCCCGCGATGGACGCCACCATGTCGACGACCTGACGCGTCTCGGACGTCTCGTGCACCCGGAACACCTGCGCCCCGAGCCACGCGGACACGGCGGTGGTGGCGAGCGTCCCGACCAGCCGCTCCTTGACGGGCCGGTCCAGGGTCTCGCCCACGAAGTCCTTGTTGGACAGCGACACCAGCACCGGCCACCCGGTGTCCACCATCTCCCCGAGCCGCCGCGTCGCCTCCAGGCTGTGCCGGGTGTTCTTCCCGAAGTCGTGCCCCGGGTCGATGAGGATCGACTCCCGCGGCACCCCCAGCCCGGCGGCCCGCTCGGCGAGCCCCACGGTCACCCGCAGGATGTCGGCCATGACATCGTCGTACACGGCCCGATGCGGACGCGTACGGGGCTCCGCGCCGCCCGCGTGGGTGCAGACCAGGCCGACCTTGTGGCGGGCGGCGACCTCCGCGAGCCCGGGGTCCGCGCCGCCCCAGGCGTCGTTCAGGAGGTCCGCGCCGGCCTCGCAGACGGCCTCGCCGACCTCCGCGCGCCAGGTGTCCACGCTGATGATCAGATCGGGGAAGCGGCGGCGGACCTCGGCGACGAACCCTACGGTGCGCCGGGCCTCCTCCTCCGGGGTGACCTCCTCACCGGGTCCCGCCTTCACACCGCCGATGTCGACGATCGCGGCCCCGTCGGCGACGGCCTGCGCCACGCGCGCGAGCGCGGGTTCGTCGGCGAACGTCGCCCCTTGGTCGTAGAAGGAGTCCGGTGTCCGGTTCACGATCGCCATGACCACCGGTTCCCGCGCGCCGAAGACCCGTCCGCCCAGCCTGAGCATCCTCTGTGACCTCCCCTAGTACCGCCTGGACATCCCTCGTCCGGGACCCTAACTGTCAGTGCCGCATGGCACGATCGGACATGCGACACATCCGCTTCGAGTCACAGAGCGTTGGGGCCCACGATGGTTATGTTCTTGTTCCTGGTCATCGCGCTCGCCGTGGTGGTCGCCGCGGTGACGCTCGCGGTGGTCGGCGGGGGTGACGGCAGCGGACCGCTCCCCGAGGAGTCCCCCCAGCGGCTGCACGACCCGCTGCCCTGGGACCGCCCGGTGACCCGCGCGGACGTCGACTCCCTGCGCTTCCCGCTCGCCGCCCGCGGCTACCGCATGTCCGACGTCGACGACGCCCTGGGCAGACTCGCCGCCGAACTCTCCGAACGCGACGCCCGCATCGAGGACCTGGAGTCGGCCCTGGCGTCCGTCCCGCGTACGACGCCGGAGCAGCCGCAGTCGCAGTCGCGTGAGCCGCAGCCGCGTGAGCTCCTGTCGCGTGAGCCCCTGTCGCGTGAGCCGCTGGAGGGGGAGCGATGAGCGGCGCCGTCACCGGCCTCGACGGGCTCGCCCGCTGCCCCTGGGCGCTGTCCACCCCGGACTACGTGAGCTACCACGACGAGGAGTGGGGCCGCCCGGTCCACGGGGACGACGCCCTCTTCGAACGCCTCAGCCTGGAGGCCTTCCAGTCCGGCCTCTCCTGGATCACGATCCTGCGCCGCCGCCCCACCTTCCGCACCGCCTTCAGCGGCTTCCGGATCGCCAAGGTGGCCGCCTTCACCGACACCGACCGCGAACGCCTCCTCGCCGACCCCGGGATCATCCGCAACCGCGCGAAGGTCGACGCGACGATGGCCAACGCGCGCGTGCTCGCCGACTGGGCCCCCGGCGCCCTGGACGAGCTGATCTGGTCCCACGCCCCGAAGAAGCCCCGCAAGGCCCCCAGGACCCTGGCCGACGTCCCCGCCGTCACGGACGAGTCCAAGGCCCTGTCCAAGGAGCTGAAGAAGCGGGGCCTGAAGTTCGTGGGCCCGACCACCGCGTACGCCCTCATGCAGGCGTGCGGCCTGGTCAACGACCACCTGGCGGCGTGCGCGGCGCGGGAGCAGGTCTAGGGGGCGCAGGCTTCAGCCAGGGGCCGGCTTCGGCTGGGCGGCCGGCTCAGGGTCAGCGCCCGACGAACTTGGGCCGCTCCTTGTCGACGAAGGCGCGCACGGCCGCGCGGTGGTCCTCGGAGTCGCCCGCGCGGGTCTGGAGCTCGTCCTCCTTCTCCAGGGTCTGCGCCAGGGAGTGCGTCAGCCCGTAGGCGACGGACTCCTTGAGCGCCGCGTACGCCAGGGTCGGCCCCTCGGCCAGCGCGCGGGCCGTCTTCTCGGCCTCCGCGCGCAGCTCGGCGGCCGGGACGACCCGGTTGGCGATGCCCAGCTCGTAGGCGTCCTGCGCGCTGATGCTGCGCGGGAACAGCAGCAGGTCCGTCGCGCGGGAGGGGCCCACCACGCGCGGGAGCGTCCAGGAGATCCCGGAGTCGGCGGTCAGCGCGACGCCCGCGAACGACGTGTTGAAAGAGGCGGTGTGGGCGACGATCCGGTAGTCGGCGGCCAGCGCGAACCCGAACCCGGCGCCCGCCGCGACCCCGTTCACCGCCGCGACGACCGGCTTGGCCGCCGACGTCAGCGCCCGCACGATCGGGTTGTAGTGCTCCCGCACCGTCGACATGACCGACTCCGAGCCGGCCGCGAGCAGCCCGATGTGCTCCTTGAGGTCCTGCCCCACACAGAACGCCCGCTCCCCGGCCGCCGTCAGCAGCACGGCCCGTACGGCGTCGTCCCCGGCCGCCGCCTCGACGGCGTCCCGCAGCGCGGCCTTCGCCTCGAGGCTCAGCGCGTTCATCGCCTCGGGCCGGTTCAGCGTGACGGTCGCGAGGCCGTCGGTCACCTCGTAGCGCACGGTGTCGCTCATCGCGTTATGTCCCCTCCGTAGCAGCGCGGTCACATTCGACAGCCAGCATGGCGGAGTTCGCCGTCCGCGGTGCCGGCGGGACATGTGACCTGCGTCAAAGAATGCCCTCGCGTCTTCGGATGGCCTAACTCCGGGCGGCGGCGCAGTATCGCAGCCACACCGCCGAATTGAGCGGTTTTGCTCGCGCGCGTTGCCCAAGCGATGCCGTCCGATGTTGGTCATCGGGTCCTGAGATGCGGGATAATGGCTTGGAAGCAATGTGTTCGATGCCGGTGTCGTGAGTCCCTCGCAGGATCGCGCATGCCCTCCAGGGCCGTCGGCTTTGACGTGAGCTGGTTTCAGGAAGGGGAACGAGCATGGCGGCCATGAAGCCGCGAACGGGCGATGGCCCGCTCGAGGTGACCAAGGAGGGGCGGGGCATCGTCATGCGCGTTCCGCTCGAAGGCGGCGGTCGGCTCGTCGTCGAGCTGACCCCTGACGAGGCCGACGCCCTTGGCGACGCCCTCAAGAAGGTCGTCAGCTAGAGCGGTTCGTTGTGGAGCGCCTCATCCGCTGACGCGCAGGCGTACATCCCTTGCGGTCGCCCCGGCATCGATACGGTGCCGGGGCGGCTGTTTGTCCGGTGATCGGTGCGCGCGGGGACGTCAGCGCTTGACCGCGCACAGCAGCCCGTCGCCGACCGGCAGCAGCGAGGGCACCAGATCGGTGCTCTCGTGGACCGTGCGCAGGAGTTCGCGGACGCGGACGACCTCGGTGGGCTGGGGTCCGGAGTCGACGGTGCGGCCGTTGGCGAAGACGCCCTCGAAGACGACGAGGCCCCCCTGGCGCAACAGGCGCAACGATTCAGCTAGGTAGTCGAGCAGTTCCAGCCGGTCGCCGTCGCAGAAGACGACGTCGTACCCGGAGTCCGCGAGGCGGGGCAGCACGTCGAGGGCGCGGCCCGGGATGAAGCGGGCCCGGTTGCTGGCGAAACCGCAGGCGCGGAAGGCCTGGCGGGCGAACTGCTGGTGCTCCGGCTCGGAGTCGACGGTGGTCAGGACGCCGTCGGGGCGCATCCCGTGCAGCAGGTGCAGACCGGAGACGCCGGTGCCGGTACCGATCTCGGCGACCGCCTTCGCGTCGACGGTGGCGGCGAGCAACCGCAGCGCGGCGCCCGTGCTGGGCGACACCGAGCGCAGGCCTGCCTCACGGGCCCGGTCGCGGGCCCAGCGCAGTGCGTCGTCCTCGGCGGCGTAGGCGTCGGCGAACGCCCAGCTTGCCTGCCGGTTGCCGGTAATGACCCTCTCCTCATCCCCATGACGTGCCTCGGCGTGACTGTATCCGCTGCGGGCGGGAACCCGCAGATGGGACCGCGCGTTTGAAGGGGTGGGAACGGTGATGGGGGGACACAGTTGGATCACGAAGGCGGGCGGGGCGGC
Organism: Streptomyces sp. AMJ-169; assembly: GCF_055597585.1. Classification (NCBI taxonomy): domain Bacteria; kingdom Bacillati; phylum Actinomycetota; class Actinomycetes; order Kitasatosporales; family Streptomycetaceae; genus Streptomyces; species Streptomyces sp. AMJ-169. Next base: position 216,381 of record NZ_JBVLTJ010000005.1, on the reverse strand, counting down.
GATCCGGGCCGGACGCAGCAGTATGAGCCGTATCAGCCCAGATCAAATTCAGGTAAAACCGCTTATCCGGAGCTAACGGGCGAGGTGGCTATGGTAGGGGCTCCACTGGACACCACCAGAGCCGACAGGGGAGGTGCGGCTGCGCCTGTGGATCGGGGAGGAGTGCTACGGCGCTTTCTCGGATCGGCGGGCAGGCCGAAATCCGTGAACGACACCGCTGACCGAAGCCACGCCGGCGTCCGCGCCCAGACCGCGACCTTCTCCACCGACGCGGACGGGCAGGCGTGGACTCCGCCCACGTGGGAGGAGATCGTCAGCCTGCACAGCGGACGCGTCTACCGCCTCGCCTACCGGCTCACGGGCAACCAGCACGACGCGGAGGACCTGACGCAGGAGGTCTTCGTCCGCGTCTTCCGCTCCCTGTCGACCTACACGCCGGGCACCTTCGAGGGCTGGCTGCACCGCATCACGACGAACCTGTTCCTCGACATGGTCCGCCGCAAGCAGCGCATCCGGTTCGACGCGCTCGGGGAGGACGCGGCCGAGCGGCTCCCCAGCAAGGAGCCGAACCCGCAGCAGCTCTTCAACGACGCCCACTTCGACGCCGACGTCCAGCAGGCCCTCGACACCCTCGCCCCCGAGTTCCGCGCGGCGGTCGTCCTGTGCGACATCGAAGGCCTCTCCTACGAGGAGATCGCCGCGACCCTCGGCGTCAAGCTCGGCACCGTCCGCTCCCGGATCCACCGGGGCCGCTCCCAGCTGCGCAAGGCCCTCGCGCACCGCTCTCCGCAGGCCCGTGAGGCCGAGCGGCGGCGCTCCTTCGTGGCGCGGGTCCCCGCGCTGGGGGGAGGGGGCGCGACCGCGTGAGTGGACTCGGTGGCTCCAGGCCCGAACCGCCCGCGGGGCATCTCGCGGAGCAGCATCTAGGCGACCGGCTCTCCGCCCTGGTGGACGGAGAGCTGGGCCATGACGCGCGTGAGCGTGTCCTCGCGCATGTCGCGACCTGCCCCAAGTGCAAGGCCGAGGTGGACGCGCAGCGCCGCCTGAAGAACGTCTTCGCGGAGGCCGCCCCTCCGCCGCCTTCCGCGAGCTTCCTCGCCCGGCTCCAGGGCCTGCCCGGGGAGGGGGAGTCACCCCTCGACGGCAGATTCGGCCCCGGCGGCCGCGGCGGCCCCGGCGCGGGCCTCCTGGGCGGCGGCTCCAGAGGATCCGGCGTCTTCGGCGGCGGCTTCGGGGGGTCCCGGGGGGTGCTCGGCGGGCCCGGGAACTCCGGGGTCTTCGGCGGTCCGGTCCTCGGCGGCCGGCATGAGCCGTTCGGGTTCCGGGAGGAGGGGGCCGTTGGCGGTGAGGGGGCTGGACTCGCCGGTGGTCGTACGGGAGGCGGGGTTTCCGGGGCGGGGCTGACGGACGGTGGGATTTCTGGTGCCGTGGCGGGTCTGCGGGCTGGCGATGGCTTTGAGGCCGGGTCGGCAGGGGGGCTGGCTGTCGGCGACGGTTCTGAGGTGGGGTCGGTAGGGGGCCTGGCTGTTGGCGACGGCTCTGGGGTTGTGCCGGGTGCGGGCTTGCGTGCGGGCGATGGCTCTGCGGCCGGGCCGGCAAGGGGCCTGGCTGTTGGCGATGGTTCCGGGAGTGTGCCGGGTGCGGGTCTGCGGGCCGGCGATGGCTCCGGTGTCGCGGCGGTGGGTGCCGTCGGGCTTGTGCCGGGCGGGGTTTCCGGGGCTGGGCTTGCCGGGCGGCTCGGGCCGGGGGCCGTTGGGTTTCTGGCCGGGGCCAAGGGAGTTGGCGCTTCTTCGGTGGGTGCCGGTGAGCGTGGGTTCCGGGTGCATCACGTCGGGCGGCATGACGGTGAGCGTTCGCGGGGGATGAGGTTCGCGTTCGTCGCGGCCGGCGCGGTCTCGCTCGCGGCGATCGCCCTCGGCGGGGTCACCGGTTCCGCGCCGACCGATCTGACCGCCGAGGCGCGGGGAGGGGCGGGCAGCAATGTGACTCCGTCCCGTGTGCCGGGGTCCGGTTCGGCGACCGTGCCCGACAGTCTGCGCCGTCGTTCGGTGGGGCCGTTGCTGAGTCAGGGCGGGGGGAACATCCAGGCGCCGGTCGCGCCGACGGAGTCCGGTGCGCCTCTGCTGCCGGGTATCCCTGCGCCGCCCGCCGGGGGCCATGAACAGACGCTACGCGCGCTGACCACTCCCGTGGTGGCGGGAGCGGCGGCGATGGCCCCTCTGATACGCCCCCTGTCCCTGGAGCCCCCGCTCTCCCTGTCGGCCTGGTCCATGTCCCCGGGCCTCCTCTCCAACGCACCGCTGCCGCACACGATGTCGTCACCTACACCGCCGGAGCTGCGCTGAGGGGTGGGGGGTGCTTGACGCTGGGGTTGGGCTGAGGGGGCTGGGGCGGGGATGCCTCCGGGGCCTCGCTTGACGTTGCCGGACCTGGGCGAGTGACAGGGACGGGGGAGGGGGTTTGCTGTATGTGCTGGGGTTGGGCTGAGGGGTTGGGCCCGGGGTGCCTCAGGGGGCTTGCTTGGCATTGCCGGACCCCGGTGAGTGGTAGGAGCGGGGGAGGTTGGCTGGGCTGCGGGAGGGGGTTCGCTAGGTGCGCTGGGCCCGGAATGGCTCAGGGGTCTTGCCTGGCGTTGCCGGACCCGGGTGAGCGGTTGGGGCGGGGGCTGGCGGGGCTGTGCTGTGGAGGGGGTTCGCCTGATGGCGCGGGAGCTGTTGGGCTGGGGAGTATGGGGGCGGGTGCCGCGTGCGGTACCTGGAGTCGTGCTGAGGAGCCAGGGGGACGGATGCCGCGTGCGGTGCTCACTGGAGTCGCGTTGAGGGGAGCTGGCCTCGGCTGGCGTCGTCGTAGCTGGGCTGCGAGGGGACGTCTTGCGGACGCTGCCGGGGCTGCGCTGGGGGACTGGGACAGGGGAGGTGCCCCGTATCGGTGCTGCTGGAACTGCCGGGCGGGGACACCGAGTTGGGCTGTCCCTGTCGGCTTGGAGCAGCGGACGCGGTTTCCTCGCCCGTGACACCGGAGCTGCGCTGAGGGACTGGGACGGGAAAGGCGCCTCTCGGTGCTGCCGGAACTCCCGCAAGGGAACGCCCAGTTGGGCTGACCTCGTCGGCTCTGACTCAGTCGGCACAGCTCTCCCCGCCTGGCACACGTCGGCCGAAAGACTGGAGCCGGATGCCTAGCCGGCGCCGTTGCTCTAAGGGATCTGGGCAGAGGGCCGCCTGGCATGGCGCTCCCCGTCGGCGTGGCCCCGCCGCCTGAGGTCCGCCCCGAGACTCCGTGCCCGAGCCCTCAAGCCCCGCACCCGAGATCTCAGCCCCAGAGACGCCCGTCTCACCAGCGCACCGCCCGCCGAGGCAACCCTCGTACACCTCACCAAAGCCCACCCCCCCCGAACTCCCCACCGCCCCCCCGCAAGACCGCGTGTTCGCTGACGCACCGTCTGCGCGGGCCCCCCGCAACCTGGTTGAATCCCCAGCGTGAGCCCGTGCCGGTGCGTCGGCCGGGTGTGCAGACGACGATGTCCGAGTGGTCGGCCTCGGCCGGTTGGTGGGGAGAACATGGACGAGGGGACACCGAAGCAGGGCCGTTCCGGACGGGTCTCTGAGGGGGACGGCGACTTCGGTCTTGCCGGGCCGCTGGGGGAGATGACGGCGGACGGGGACTACCAGTTGCGGGGCCCGGAGGAACGGGGAGCCGCCGGAGCAGGCAAGCCGGACGACGCGCCGCCCCCCGGGGCTGCCGCAGCAGACGGGGCCACCGGTAAGGAAAGCACCCCCGGGACCGCGACAGCAGACGCACCCGGAAGGCCAAGTACCGCGCCGGGCACCGATGATGCAGCGGCAGGCGAGAACGCTGACGCGAACGAAGCTTCCTGGACCGGCCGGGATGCAGTGCCCACGGGCAAGCCTCCGGCCACCGGCAGAACCCCGGTCACCGGCGAGATCCCGACCGTCGGTGAAACCCCGGCCCCCGGCAAGCCCCTGGCCCCCGGCGAAACCCCGACCCCCAGCAAGCCCCCGACCGTCGGCGAGCCCCCGCCCCCCGCCGAAACCCCGACCACCAGCGAAACCCCACCCCCCGCCGACCCCCTCCCCCTCGCCGAAGCCCACACGGCAGAGCCCCCCAGCCCCCACGCAACCCCCGCCGGAGCCCTCAGCGACCCCCCGGAAGCCGCAGCTCGCGACACCATCGCCTGGACGAAGACTTCCAGGCCCGGCCCGGCGAACACGGCCGGGACGTCGAGCGAAGCCCCGCCCACCCGCAAGCCCGGCCCGGCAGCCACATCCGAGACACCAAGCGACGCTCCCCCCACCCCCCTCCACACCCCCACCCCCTACGACACCCCGCCCTACGGCCACCCAGGCCCCTGGGCCCCCGCACCCCCCGTCCAACACCCCGCCACCACCCCCCACCCCCCACACGCCCCGCACACCCCCTCCGAACCCCCCGGACCCCCAACCCCCGCCTCCACCCCCGGAACCCCCGAACCCCCAACCCCCGACCTCACCTCCAGCCCCCTTCCCGACCCCACCCCCACCCCCGACCCCTGGTCCCGCTACGACCCCTGGTCCCCCACCCCCTTCCGTACAGGCACCCACCCCCACCCCCCGCAACCCAACACCCCCACCCCCCACCACCCCCGCCGAAACCTCCTCCTCCCCGCCGCCCTAGCCCTCACCCTCCTCGCCGGAGCCGCCGGCGGAGTCATCGGGATGGAGCTCGAGCGGCGTGGCGGCATCGGGGGGATCACCCTCGCTCAGGCCCCCGCCCAGACCACCCCCCGCGCCCCCGACACCACCGCCGGCATCGCCGCCCGCGCGCTCCCCAGCGTCGTCACCCTGCATGTCAGGGGAGGCGGAGAGGCCGGGACAGGGACCGGGTTCGTGCTTGACACCCGGGGGCACATCCTCACCAACAACCATGTCGTCGAAGCCGCGTCCAAGGGCGGCCGCATAAGTGTCGTCTTCAGCAGCGGGCAGACGGTCGAGGCGGAGATCGTCGGCAGGGACAGCGGCTACGACCTGGCCGTCGTCAAGGTCAGCGGCGTACGGAACCTGACCCCCCTCCCCCTCGGCAACTCCGACGGAGTCGCGGTCGGCGACCCGGTCGTGGCCATCGGTGCGCCCTACGACCTCTCGGGAACCGTCACCGCGGGCATCATCAGCGCGCGGGAGCGCCCGATCACGGCGGGCGGCGACGGGAGCGACGTGTCGTACGTGGACGCGCTCCAGACGGACGCGCCGATCAATCCGGGGAACTCGGGCGGGCCGCTGCTCGACGGGCAGGGGCGGGTCATCGGGATCAACTCGGCGATCCGGTCGGGGAACAGCGACTCCGGCGGCGGGCAGGGCGGATCGGTGGGGCTCGGGTTCGCGATCCCCGTCAATCAAGGCAAACGCGTCGCGGAGGAGCTGATCAACACCGGTCACGCCACGCACCCCGTCATCGGCGTCACCCTCGACCTCGCGTACACCGGGGACGGCGCGCGGGTCGGCGCCAAGGCGTCCGACGGGGGGCCCGCGGTGGCCGTCGGCGGCGCCGGGGAGCGGGCCGGGATCAGGGCCGGGGACGTGATCACGGAGGTCGACGGCAAGCCCGTGCACTCCGGCGACGAACTGATCGTCAAGGTCAGGGCGCACCGGCCGGGCGACCGGCTGGAGCTGACCGTCGTGCGCGACGGGCGGGCGCGGGGGATCGGGCTGGTGCTGGGGACGGCCACGGCAGGGTGAGAAGTGGGGAAGGACGGCAATTGACAGAAAGGTCACAGGTGGGCCGTCAGGCCCGGTGCCCCTAAGGGAAGCGGGCCGCCGGCGGTGGATCCGGGCGGCCCCGGCGGTACCGGTGCGCCAGGTACGGCAGGTACCGTGGACCCGGCCCGGACCACGATGAGATCCGATCACACCACCTAGGGCGGCCGGCCGGACATCGCAAGGAGCGTCAGGTGTTCAATGACATAGGACCGCTTGAGCTGTTGACGATCGTCGTCCTCGGCGTGCTCGTCTTCGGTCCGGACAAGCTCCCGAAGGTCATCCAGGACGTCATGCGGACGATCCGGAAGATCCGTGAGTTCTCCGAGAGCGCCAAGCAGGACATCCGCTCCGAGCTGGGCCCGGAGTTCAAGGACTTCGAGTTCGAGGACCTGAACCCCAAGACGTTCCTGCGCAAGCAGCTGGAGAACGACGACCTGGGGCTCAAGGAGATCCGCAACGGCTTCGACCTGCGGCAGGAGATGAACGAGGTCGCGGACGCCGTGCACAGCACGGAACCCGAGCAGGCCGGCACCACCAAGGTCGACATGAGCAAGAAGGCCGACCTGACCAAGCCCGGGATCAGCCCCGAGAACAAGCTCGACCTCACCAAGAAGCCCGAACCCGGCAAGGAAGAACGCCCTCCCTTCGACTACGACGCCACCTGAGCCGCGCCCGTACCGGGCAGCCCTGACCGGTCTCGATATGCTGCCGAGTCGTTGTGCGGACCGCGCGCGTGCGCCCGAAGGGGGGCGGGCCGGAGCGGTTCGCCGAGAGCGAGGAGGCTCCCGGTACATGGAGACGACGAGTCGGGCAGTCGCGCAGGCGCCGGCCGCGGAGGACGGACAACAGGTCCCCTCCGCCCGGCGCACGGCCCACGGCTTTCTTGAGGCGCCCTTCCCCTGGTACGGCCTCGACGAGGCGTTCACGGGGCGGCGCTGGCTGATGCAGGTCGGTACGGCGGGCGACGCCGTCGAACACGGCTCCATCGGACACGGCGACGAGCCGTCCGTCCGGCACGAGACGGCCGGTGAGGACCGGGGCAAGTTCGCGGTCGTCGTCACCGTCGCCGCGAACCCGTCCCGCAGGAGCGCCGACGGGACCGGGACGCTCGAAGCGACCTCGGTCTCCTCCGCGGCCTGGCTCGCGGGCGTGGGGCTGCTGTCCTTCACCTGGCCGGGCCAGATGGACCACACCCTGCGCGACGACTGGCTGGAGCAGCAGACGGAGACCGCGTGGGTGCTCGCCGACGATCTCGGCGGGGAGGAGTGGTCGACGCTCACCCTGCCGGTCGACGGCGTGCCCACACCGTTCCACTACCGCGAGTCCGAGTTCGGGTGGGTGCTCGCGGGGGCCACGCAGCAGGGGGTTCATCTCGGGGCCTACGGGCGCGGGATGAGCGCGTACGGGCTCGGCTTCGCGGTCGTCAAGGACGTCACCGAGTACGAGTGACGACCAAGGGGCGCCGCAGGCCATGACCGGCCCGGCGCCCCTCAGGTACCTCTAGAACTTGTTCTTCGGGGTGATCCCCAGCGACAGTCCCGAAAGACCCCGCTGCCGTCCCCCCAGCTTCCCCGCGATCCCCCGCAGCGCCGCCCCCGCCGGGCTCTCGGGGTCGCTCAGCACCACCGGCCGCCCCTCGTCCCCGCCCTCCCGCAGCCGCACGTCGATCGGGATCGACCCCAGCACCGGCACCGTCGCCCCCGTGGTCTGCGTCAGGCCGTCGGCGACCGACTGGCCGCCGCCCGTCCCGAACACGTCCACCATCTCCCCGCAGTGCGGACAGGGCAGCCCGGACATGTTCTCCACGACGCCGACGATCTTCTGGTGCGTCTGCACGGCGATCGAACCGGCCCGCTCGGCCACCTCCGCCGCCGCCTGCTGAGGCGTCGTCACCACGAGGATCTCGGCGTTCGGGACGAGCTGCGCGACGGAGATCGCGATGTCACCGGTGCCCGGCGGCAGGTCGAGCAGCAGGACGTCCAGGTCGCCCCAGTACACGTCGGCGAGGAACTGCTGGAGCGCGCGGTGCAGCATCGGGCCGCGCCAGACGACGGGGGCGTTGCCGGGGGTGAACATGCCGATGGAGATGACCTTCACGCCGTGCGCGGACGGCGGCATGATCATGTTCTCGACCTGGGTGGGACGGCCGTCCGCGCCCAGCATGCGCGGCACGCTGTGGCCGTAGATGTCGGCGTCGACGACGCCCACCTTCAGGCCGTCGGCGGCCATCGCGGCGGCCAGGTTGACCGTGACCGAGGACTTGCCGACGCCGCCCTTGCCCGAGGCGACCGCGTAGACGCGGGTCAGGGAGCCGGGCTTGGCGAACGGCACCTCGCGCTCGGCCGTGCCGCCGCGCAGCGCCGCCGCCAGCTCCTTGCGCTGCGCGTCGCTCATGACGTCGAGGGTGACCTCGACGCCGCTCACGCCCTCGACCCGGGAGACCGCGTCCGTCACGCGCCGCGTGATCGTCTCGCGCATCGGGCAGCCGGAGACGGTCAGGTAGACGGTCACCGCGACCGCCCCGTCCGCGCCGATCTCCACCGACTTGACCATCCCGAGTTCCGTGATGGGCCGGTTGATCTCGGGGTCGTTCACCGTCGCCAGTGCCTCGCGCACCGCGTCTTCGCTAGCCATAAGACGATGGTACGGCGCGGTACAACGGCCCCTATACGCCCCTCAGCGGTCGTCTACGTCACGCACAGGTGTCCGTTCCGCCGGGAATAGCACCTGCCCGTCCAGCTCCTTGACGAGGTCCTGCAACTCGGAGCGGATCCAGTCCCGGGTCGCGACCTCGCCGAGGCCGATCCGCAGGGCGGCGATCTCCCGGGTCAGATACTCGGTGTCGGCGATGGAACGCTCGTTCTGCTTGCGGTCCTGCTCCAGGTTGACCCGGTCGCGGTCGTCCTGCCGGTTCTGCGCGAGCAGGATCAGCGGGGCCGCGTAGGACGCCTGGAGGGACAGCACCAGCGTCAGGAAGATGAACGGGTAGTTGTCGAAGCGCAGTGGGGCCGGCGCGAAGATGTTCCACAGCACCCAGACGACGATCACGACCGTCATCCAGACGATGAACCTGCCGGTCCCCAAAAACCGCGCGATCCGCTCCGAGAGCCGCCCGAACGCCTCCGGGTCCCACTCGGGCAGCAGCCGGTGCCGGTGCGGGCGCGGCTGGTCCAGCCTGATCCGCGGCCGGCTCTTCGTCGTGCTCTCAGGCGCCATCGGTGACCGCCTCCTCCCCGAAGTGGAACTCCGTCTCGCGCCAGTCCTCCGGCAGCATGTGGTCCAGGACGTCGTCCACGGTCACCGCGCCCAGCAGCGCCCCCGACTCGTCGACGACGGGCGCCGCGACCATGTCGTACGTCGCGAAGAACCCGGCGACGACCGGCAGCGCCGCGTCCGGGTCCAGGGGCCGCAGGTCGGCGTCGATGATCGAGCCGACCAGGGTGTACGGGGGGTCGCGCAGCAGGCGCTGGAAGTGGACCGTGCCCAGGTACTTGCCGGTCGGCGTCTCGTCCGGCGGGCGGCAGACGTAGACCTGGGCGGCCAGCGCCGGGGAGAGGTCGGGGTTGCGGATGCGGGCCAGGGCCTCGCCGACGGTCGCGTCCGGGCGCAGGACGATCGGCTCGGTCGTCATCAGACCGCCCGCCGTGTGCTCCTCGTACGTCAGCAGGCGGCGCATGTCGGCGGCGTCGTCGGGCTCCATCAGGGACAGCAGGCGTTCCTGGTCGGCCTCGGGGAGCTCGGCGAGGAGGTCGGCGGCGTCGTCGGGGTCCATGGCCTCCAGGACGTCCGCCGCGCGCTCCTCCTTCAGCTTGCCGAGGATCTCGATCTGGTCGTCCTCGGGGAGCTCTTCGAGGACGTCGGCCAGCCGGTCGTCGTCGAGGGCCGCGGCGACCTCCGCGCGGCGCTTGGGGGAGAGGTGGTGCAGGACGTTGGCGAGGTCGGCGGCGCGCAGCTGCTCGAAGGTGGCGAGCAGGTTCTCGGCGCCCTGGCCCTGCTCCTCCAGGGAGACGCCGGTGATCGCCGGCCACTCCACGGTCAGCGTCTCCCCGCGCCGCCGGAAACCCTTGCCGCCCTTGCGGACGAAGACCCGGTCGACCTCCCACTCCCGGCGGGCCGGCAGCTGCTGCACGGCCAGGTCCAGGATGGTGACCTCCTCCCCGGACTCGCCGAGCTTCACGCGCCGGTCCAGCAGCTCCCCGAACACCAGCCGCTCGGTGGGCCGCTGCTCGAACCGGCGCACGTTCAGCACCCCGGTCGACAGCACCTGCCCGGACTGCACCCCGGTCACCCGGGTCATGGGCAGGAAGATCCGCCTGCGGGTGGAGAGTTCGACGACCAGCCCGAGCAGCCGCGGCGGCCGGTTGCCGGCGCGCAGCATGACGACGAGGTCGCGGACGCGGCCGACCTGGTCGCCGTTGGGGTCGAAGACGGCGACGCCGGAGAGGTGGGAGACGAAGATCCGGGGTGAGCCGGCAGCCATCACGGGGGTTCCTTCACAGGGGTCCGGAATATCGGCTCGATGGTCCGGAATGTCGGCTCGGGTGGGCTTCAGGCTAGCCCGTCCCGATCGGATACGCGCTGGTGGGGGCGGCGCGGGCAGCGCGTCCGCCGGGCCCCGCCGGCCCCGGTACGCTGCGGTACGCCGCCCCGTTCCACTCCGCAGAGAGGCAGCCTCGGTGAGCGCTCTTCCCCCGGCCCGGACTCGTATGACAGCGCTGGCGGGGGTGGTGTGCGCGCTCGCCCTCCCCCTCGCGGGCTGCGGCGACGATCCGGACGCGGGCACCAACGGGGTGGGCAAGCTGTCCGCCGCGAAGATCCAGGAGAAGACGAAGGCCGCCGCGTCCGCCGTGGACGCCGTCCGCCTCGCCGGGACCGTCTCCACCAGCGGGCGCACGTACACGCTCGACATGAAGCTCAAGGCCGGCGGCGGCACCGGGTCGGTCAGTTCGCAGGGGACGACGTTCCAGCTGCTGCGGATCGGCGAGGAGCTGTACCTGAAGGCGGGCGCCGGGTTCTGGAAGCACGACGGGGAGGCGAGCGGGGCGGCCGACAAGCTCGACGGCAAGTACGTGAAGGTGCCGGCCGGAGATCCGTCGTACAAGAAGTTCAGCGGCTTCACGGACAAGAACCTCCTTCTGGACGGGCTGCTGACCCTGCACGGGTCACTGGCGAAGAACGGGCATCACGAGCAGGCGGGCGCCCGCACGATCCGGATCAGCGGGGACGAGGGGGCCGGCGGCACCCTCGACGTGGCACTGCACGGCGACCCCTACCCCCTGCGCCTGCAACGCGCGGGCGGCGCGGGCACGCTGACCTTCTCCGCCTGGGGCCAGGACTTCGCCCTCGCGGAGCCGGGGGACTCGGAGACGGTGGACTACGGGAAGCAGCTGCCGGCGTCTTAAAGCGCTTTAAGGGGTTTCCGGGTTCCTTAAAGCGCTTTAAAAGAGCTGGAGCTCTGGGCGGCTAGCGTTTCTTTCTCCTCAGCAGCAGCTTGGGCAGCCCCTCCGGCACCGGACCCCGGGTCGTCGCCGGGCTCGGTACCGGCCGGGCCGCCAAGTCGCCCTCGGGGACCGGCAGCACCTCCCCGGTCGGCTCCAGCCGCAGCACCCGGCACTCCCGCGCCCACCGCAGCGCCATCGCCTCCCCGTCGGGCGCGTTGAGCCGCTTGCCCTTCAGCTCGCCGACGGCGGCGTCGTACGCGTCGGTGCCCGGCTCCAGGCGGACGACGTGCGCGCGCCAGGTCACCAAGTGGACCCCCTTGTCCTTGCTGCGGACCGTCACCTCGGCCTCCGTGTGCTCGGTGAGGCCGGTCAGGGGCTGTTCGCCGGGGCCGTCGCCGACGACGTGGGCGGCGCCCTCGTGCCAGACGTGCCACACGGCCCGCGCGGAGGGGGAGTCCGCCCCGCGGACCCAGATGAGGCCGGACTTCTTGGTGGCCTCTTCCACGAGGGCCTGGTCGGCAGGAGACGTCATGGCGGTCACCCTAATCCCGGGCTCAGAGCCAGCCGTTGCGCTTGAGCGTGCGGTGGATGCCGAAGCAGCTGGCCAGCATCACGCCCATGACCAGCGGGTAGCCGAACCTCCAGTGCAGCTCCGGCATGTGGTCGAAGTTCATCCCGTACAGCCCGCACACCATGGTCGGCACGGCGATGATGGCCGCCCACGAGGTGATCTTCCGCATGTCCTCGTTCTGCGCGACGGACGCCTGCGCGAGGTTGGCCTGGAGGATCGAGTTCAGCAGCTCGTCGAAGCCGACGACCTGCTCCTGCACGCGCGCGAGATGGTCGGCGACGTCCCGGAAGTACTTCTGGATGTCGGGGTCCACCAGCCGCATCGGCCGCTCGCTCAGCAGCTGCATCGGCCGCAGCAGCGGCGACACCGCCCGCTTGAACTCCAGTACCTCGCGCTTGAGTTGGTAGATCCGGCTCGGGTCGGTGCCGCGCGGGGAACCGTTGCGGCCGGGCGAGAAGACCTCGGTCTCGACCTCGTCGATGTCGTCCTGCACGGCGTCCGCGACCGCGACGTACCCGTCGACGACATGGTCGGCGATCGCGTGCAGCACCGCCGAAGGGCCCTTGGCCAGCAGCTCGGGGTCGTCCTGGAGGCGGTGGCGCAGCGCGCGCAGGGAGCCCTGGCCGCCGTGCCGGACGGTGATGAAGAAGTCCTTGCCGGTGAAGCACATGACCTCGCCGGTCTCGACGACCTCACTGTTGGCGTCCAGGCGCTCGTGCGCGTTCTCGACGTAGTGGATCGTCTTGAACACCGTGAACAGGGAGTCGTCGTAGCGCTCCAGCTTGGGCCGCTGGTGGGCCTGCACGGCGTCCTCGACGGCCAGCGGGTGAAGGCCGAACTCGCTGGCGATACCGGCGAATTCGGCCTCGGTCGGCTCGTGCAGACCGATCCAGACGAAGCCGCCGTCCCGGCGCACCTGGCGCATCGCCTCCTGCGGGGTGAGCTGCCGGCCGGCCTGGACGCGGGCCCCGCCGCGGTAGACCGCGCAGTCGACGACCGCCGACGGGGTGCCGGGGTCGCGCGTGGTGTCGTACGGGGCGGTGTCCTTGCGGTGGTCGCGGGACGGGCGGACCACGGCGGCGCGCAGGTCGCGGATCATCGACATGGCAGGGCTCCTTCGCATCGGGGCATGAGCCGCTGCGACGGGTGGAACTGCCCGGAATGGGGACGTCCTGACGTGCGGGATGTTTGGTACGTCCACAAAGCGGGGAGCACCGCACCGTCGCGGTGGAGGACTTCAGACGGGACTTCGGCGGAGCAGGAGGAGGCGAGGTGCTCTTCCGCCGGGAAGACGCGAGAGGTGAAAAGGTGACGTAAGTACGCTTGCGTCAGCGGCGGGAAGAGCGAGTGGTACTGCACGGGTGACTTCGATCCATGACAGCCCCACCTCCTCCGGCCGGTCCCTCGTAAGGGAGTTCCTTCGGCGTCCGGGCTGGAGAAGCGGCTTCTGCACGCTGCCCGTAACGACGCGGCCAGACTATCAGCCGGCCGAAGTGTCAAGGCGCCCCTTTGCCCGGTGCTGACGAGTTCTATGCTCCCGGCATGTCTGAAGTTCTTCCGCTGGTCGAGGCCCGGCTGCGCACGGCTCTGGGCGAGCCGGACGCCCGCGCGGCGATCACTTTCCTGGGCACCGACCGGATAGAGATCCTCCGTTTCGTCGACGCCGACGTCGTCCGCTACGCGACCCTCGGTCTCTCCGCCCACCCCATGACGGACCCCTCGGCTCTCGTCGCCGATCCGGTCGAGGGACCCCGCGCCGAACTGATCGTCTCCGTCCGGCGGGGCGCCGCCGACACCGACAAAGTGCTGCGCCCGCTGGCGGTCCTCGCCGCGTCCCCCCAGGTGGAGGGCGTCGTCATCGCCCCCGGCGGCTCCCTGGACGTCGGCGACCCGCTGTGGCCCGGCGCCCCCTTCACCTCCGTCCTCGTCGCCGAGAGCGGCGGCCTGGTCGAGGACCTGGCGCTGGACCCCCCGCTGGACCCGGTGCGCTTCCTGCCGCTGCTGCCGATGACGCCCAACGAGGCGGCGTGGAAACGGGTGCACGGGGCGCAGGCGCTCCAGGAGCGGTGGCTGGCGAACGGGACGGACCTCCGGGATCCGTCCCGGAGATCCGTCCCGCTGGACTGAGGGGGGTGACGTGAGCAACGTCACCAACGGGGGCCTGTGAAGCCGAAGTTGGCTCAGCTCTAGTTCGCGAACACCGTGACGGAGTCCTCGGTCGCGTGCGCGACTTGGTGGTCCGCCGCCTCGTGCGTGAGCGCGTCCCGCCGTACGACGACCACGACGGCGCCCAGCAGCGCCGTCACCGCCGCCGCGACGAACGGCATGTGGACGTCCGACCACTCCTCGATCTTCGGCGCGAAGTAGGGCGCCGCCGCGGCCGCGAACCAGCGGACGAAGTTGTAGCCCGCGCTCGCCACCGGCCGGGGCGCGTCGGAGACACCGAGGGCCAGCTCTGTGTACACGGTGTTGTTGACGCCGATGAGCGCGCCGGACAGGACCGTGCAGACGACCGCCGTGGTGTGGTCGCCGTAGCCGAGGACCAGGACGTCCGCCGCGAGCAGGACCAGCGAGCCGCCGAGGACCCTCAGCGAGCCGAGGCGGGCCTGGAGGCGCGGGGCGACGACCACGGAGAAGAAGGCGAGCAGGACGCCCCAGGCGAAGAAGACCGCGCCCGACTTGTAGGGCGTCATGTCGAGGACGAACGGGGTGAAGGCCAGGACCGTGAAGAACGTGTAGTTGTAGAAGAACGCCGAGACCGCCGCCGAGGCGAGACCGCCGTGGCCGAGCGCCTTCAGCGGGTCGAGCACCGAGGTCTTCCGCGCGGGCCTCGGCTGCTCCTTCAGGAACGCCGTGACGCACAGGAAGCCGACGGCCATCAGGAACGCCGTGCCGAAGAAGGGGTAGCGCCAGCTGGCGTTGCCGAGCAGCGCGCCCAGCAGCGGCCCGCACGCCATGCCGAGGCCCAGCGCGGACTCGTACAGCAGGATCGCCGCCGCGCTGCCTCCCGCCGCCGCGCCCACGATCACCGCGAGCGCCGTCGAGACGAACAGCGCGTTGCCGAGGCCCCAGCCCGCGCGGTAGCCGACCAGCTCGCCGACCGAGCCGGACGTGCCGGCCAGCGCCGCGAAGACGACGACCAGGGCGAGGCCCAACAGCAGCGTCTTGCGGCCGCCGATCCGGCTGGAGACGAAGCCGGTGAGCAGCATCGCGAACGCCGTGATCAGAAAGTAGGAGGTGAACAGGAGGGAGACCTGTCCGGCGGTCGCGTCGAGGCCCTTCGCGATGGACGGGAGGATCGGGTCGACCAGGCCGATGCCCATGAAGGCGACGACCGAGGCGCCGGCCGTGGCCCAGACGGCTTTGGGCTGGCGGAGGAGGCTGGTAGGGGTGGGTTCCTTCATGGTCCGGTGTCCTCCGGGGGTACCTCGGCTGGTGGTTGTGTTTTACACATATTAAATTAGCGCGGCTAATTAATGCAAGGTGCATCTAGTTTGGGCCGGTGACCTGCGGAGCAACCCCGCCCGGATGGGTGATCGTCGCTTGACGCGGGCGGTCGAGGGTAGGACCGTGGGGCTCTATGAGGGGCGAACCCAGTTGCCCGAAGTGCGGTGGCCGGGTCAGGGCGCCCGGTCTCTTCTCCGATTCCTGGCAGTGCGCCGTCCACGGGACGGTGCATCCGGTCCAGCCCGTGATCCCGCCCAGCGTCGAGGGCCTCGGCGTGGTCGTCCGCCGGACCCAGGTGCCCGTGTGGATGCCGTGGCCGCTGCCGGTCGGCTGGCTGTTCACGGGCGTCGCCTGCGCGGGCGACGACCGCACCGGTGGCCGCGCGACCGCCGTCGCCTGCACCGGCCCCGGCCCGCTCGGCGGGATGGGCGAGCTGATCCTGATCGCCGAGGAACTGGGGGTGGGGCTCGGGGCGCGCTACGCCGGCATTGAAGGACCCGACCCCGGCCCGCGCATGGACGTCGGCAAACCCCCGCAGGCCAAGGTGCTCGCCGCCGGCCGGCCGACCCCGCTGTGGCATGTCGCCGGGGCGCCGGACGACCGCGCGGTGTTCGCGGGGGAGGCGCTCGGGATGTGGGTGTGGGCGGTGGTGTGGCCCGAGCAGTCGGGGCTGCTGCTGTACGACGAGCTGGTGCTGACGGATCTGCGGGACGCGGGGGCGGAGGTGGAGATGGTGCCGTGCGGGGCGTTGTCGCCGAGGTTGCTGTCGCCGTAGGGGGTTGTGTGCGGGGGTGCTGGGCGGCTGGGGTGCTGCGGCGTGTACGGGGGTGCTGGGCGGCCGGGGTGTCACGGCGCCGGGGTGCGGGCGCCGCAGCTGCGGGTGTAGGGGTCGCTTCAGGGGCTGGGGTATGACAATCACACCCTCGCTGTCCCGTATCCTGCGAGGGCCCTCTCGTCCGTCGGGGGTCCCTCGCTCTCCGAGGCCCCCCGGCCCGCCCCGCCGCCTGGAGCCCCCGTGCGCATCGACCTGCACTCCCACTCCACGGCCTCCGACGGCACGGACACCCCCGCCGAACTGGTCCGCAATGCCGCCGGCGCGGGCCTGGACGTCGTCGCCCTCACCGATCACGACACCACCCGCGGCCACGCCGAGGCGATCGCCGCGCTGCCGCCGGGGCTGACGCTGGTCGCCGGGGCCGAGCTGTCCTGTCGTACCGACGGCGTGTCCATGCACATGCTGGCCTACCTCTTC
Source organism: Streptomyces sp. AMJ-169 (assembly GCF_055597585.1). Classification (NCBI taxonomy): domain Bacteria; kingdom Bacillati; phylum Actinomycetota; class Actinomycetes; order Kitasatosporales; family Streptomycetaceae; genus Streptomyces; species Streptomyces sp. AMJ-169. The sequence continues at coordinate 199,920 of NZ_JBVLTJ010000005.1, read as the reverse complement.
GACGCCGGGGAGCCCGCGCTGCTCGCCGAGCGGGAGCTGGTGCGCGACGACCGGGTGCCGCGGGCCAAGGGGATGGTCGCGAAGCTCCAGGAGCTCGGGGTGGCGGTGACCTGGGAGCAGGTCGCGCGGATCGCGGGTGACGGCTCGGTGGGGCGCCCGCACGTGGCGACCGCGCTGGTCGAGCTGGGCGTCGTACCGACCGTCGGCGACGCCTTCACGCAGGGCTGGCTGGCCGACGGCGGGCGCGCGTACGTCGCGAAGCACGAGACCGACCCCTTCGAGGCGATCCGGCTGGTCAAGGCGGCGGGCGGGGTGACCGTCTTCGCCCACCCGGCCGCCGCCAAGCGCGGGCGCACGGTCCCGGAGTCCACGATCTCCGAACTCGCCGCCGCCGGCCTCGACGGCATCGAGGTGGACCACATGGACCACGACCCCGAGTCACGGACCCGCCTGCGCGCGCTCGCGGCCGAACTGGGGCTGCTGGTGACCGGCTCGTCCGACTACCACGGCAGCCGCAAGACGTGCGTGCTGGGGGAGTGGACGACCGATCCGGAGGTCTACGGGGAACTCGTCCGACGGGCTACGGGGGCGGCGCCGGTGTCGCACGAGCTCTGAGGGCGTTCTTCGAGGGTGCTCTTTGCTTCGAGGGTGCTCCCCTTTGAGGGTGCTCCCTTTTGAAGGGGCGGTCGTCAGCGGTTGAGGTCGAGGACGGGGACGCCCCGTCCCTCGTACGCTTTTGGGGCGACCGTGGCGACCAGCGCGTCCGCGCCCCAGTCGGGCAGATGGCGCACGGCGTGGACGGTGGCCGCCACGCCTGGCGGAACACCGTCCCGGCGCAGCTGGGCGACGGCCAGCATGGCCGGGTAGTCCAGGTCGAGGGTGTGGATGACGTCGAGCTGCCCGATGTGCTCGGCGATGCCAGGGCGCTCGGCGTCGGCTTCGAGGATGGACAGGACCGGAGTCCACAGCCTGGTCTCGGGCTCGGAGTCCGCCCGGTGGATCAGCGCGGAGACCTGGCGGTTGCCTGCGAGGGCCAGCAGCGCGGGGGTGTCGAGGACGAGGTGGTACTGGATCACGCGGCGGCGTCCCGCCTGTTCGCGAACGCCTCACGGATCTTGCGGCCCATCGCCTCGCTCTCCTCGTCGGTCACCTCGACTCCGAAGTGCTCGGCCAGGTAGGCGCGGGTCCGCTCCGCCCGCTCGCGACGCTCCTCGGCCGTGAGGGTCGATTCCGCGAACTCCTGGACCAGCGAACGGATCGACGTACCCCGGGACTCCGCGATGACCGCCAGGCGGTCACGCACCTCGGCGGGCACCCTGATCATGGCATCAGACATGCGGTGAGTATACGTCGTGTTTACGCCCTCCCCTGGAGGGGAGACGCAGAACCCCCGCGCGGCGTCGGCGCCGTACGGGGGTTCTGAAGCATAGAAGTGGCCGGCCTTTATGAGGCCGTGCTGTCGGCCGGACGGATCCACAGCCGCTGCCCTATGGCCGCGGCGTCCTGAACGATCCGGTTGACGGAGGCGGCGTCCACGACGGTGCGGTCGACGGGCGTGCCGTCGATGTCGTCGAGTCGCAGGATTTCGAAGCGCATGGCCTCTCCCTTCGTCTGGTCATCCTCCTGAGGAGAATTACTCGGTTACGTAGGTAGTCAACGGCCCGCGTGTTACGAACATTCCCTACGCTAAAGAAATTTTTCGAACGGCTAACTACCGACCGGTACAGGCCGTTTCAGGAGACTGAACGGGATCGGTTGTGTTCGCAGCGTGACCGCCGGGACAATGGCGGGGATGAACGACGACCTGGCGGCCCTCGCCGCCCGCCTCGACCGTACGAACGACCTGCTCAGACGCATGCTCGCCGAGGTCGCGAAAACGCCCTCGACGCACGCGATCTTCGTCGACGCCGGCTACCTCTACGCCGCCGCGGGCAGACTGATCGCCGGGACCGAGGACCGCCGGGCCTTCGACCTCGACGCCGAAGGCCTCATCGAGGCCCTCATCGACCGCGCCCGCTCGATCTTCGCCGACAGCCGCCTGCTGCGCGTCTACTGGTACGACGGTGCCCGCCGCCGCATCCACACCTCCGAGCAGCAGTCCATCGCCGAACTCCCCGACGTGAAGGTCCGCCTCGGCAACCTCAACGCCAACAACCAGCAGAAGGGCGTCGACTCCCTGATCCGCACCGACCTCGAATCCCTCGCCCGCCACCGCGCGATCAGCGACGCGGCCCTCCTGGGCGGCGACGAGGACCTGGTCTCCGCGGTCGAGGCCGCGCAAGGGTACGGCGCCCGCGTCCACCTCTGGGGCATCGAGGCCCCCGAAGGCCGCAACCAGGCCGAACCGCTCCTCTGGGAGGTCGACAGCCAGCGCACCCTGGACCTCGAGTTCTTCAAGCCGTACGTCTCCCGCCGCACCGTCGCCGCCCCCGAGGAGCGCTCCGGGGCCCGCCCCACGCGCGAGGCCGTCCGTTTCGCCGGCGCCCAGATCGCCGCGAAGTGGCTCGCGGAACGGGGCCGCGACAGCCTCGCGGAACTCCTCCCCGGGCATCCGTACCTGCCCGGGTCCGTCGACCAGGATCTGCTGGTCGAGGCGGAGAACGTGCTCCAGTACTCGCTGCGGGGGCAGGCGGATCTGCGGCGGGCGCTGCGGGACGGGTTCTGGGAGCATGTGCGGACGCAGTACTGAGGGGTGGGGCTCTGAGAGGGCGGGGCTGAAGGGCGAGGCTGAGAGGGCGGGGGCTGAGGGGCCCCGCGGGGGTTCGGGGGCCGGAGTCCTGGGGTTGCCCTTAGGCGGCCTCTCTTGCGTGCTGCGCCCTCTTGGGGGGTGGGCCCTCTTGAGGGTGAGCGCCTCTTACGAGTTCGCGTCCCAGAAGTCCGCCAGCGCCCTTGCCGTCGGCGCCGGCCGCTCCTGGTTCGGCGAGTGCTCCGCCCCGGGTATCACCGTCCGCCGCGCGCCCAGCCGCACCGCCATGTCGTCCAGGAGCGGCACCGGCCACGTGTGGTCGACCGCGCCGGACAGCACGTGCAACGGCAGCGGCACGGCGGCCAGTTCGGCCACCCGGTCCGGCTCCGCGCACAACTGGCGGCCCGTGGCGAGGAGTTGGGCCGGCTTGTGGCTCAGCCAGCGGCCTCGCATCTGCTCCGGGGAGCCGAACCCGCGCGCGGGACCCCCGACTTCCTCCGGCGGCCCCATGCCCTCGATCACCGTCCAGATCTCCGGCATCGACATCACGGCCAGCGCCTCATGCAGCATCCGCACACGCTGCTTCTGATCCGGGGAGATCTCCGCCGGGCCCGAGGACATCAGGGTCAGCGAGCGGAAGGGGGAGGGGTCGAGGAGGACGGCAGCTCGCGCGACCTGGCCGCCGAGGGAGTGTCCCAGGAGGTGCAGTGGCAGTCCGGGGGTGGGCGCTGACTCGGGGGCGGTGGGTGATGCTCCGGGGGCGGCGGGGGACGGCTCGGGTGCGGTGGACGCCGTCCCGGGCGCGATGGGCGACGGCCCGGCCGACGGGTACGACGCCCCCGCGACAACCTCTGCCTGCGCCAGCACATCCTTCGCCAACTCGCCCTGCTCGTACGGCGATTCGTCCTGTGCGGGGCCGTCCGACTCATGCTGACCCCGGCCGTCGACCGCGATCGTCCGGTACCCGCGCGCGGCCAGCGGCCCGTGCAGGAAGTGGAAGTCCTCCTTGCTGCCCGTGAACCCCGGGAGCAGCAGGACGGTGCCCCGCGCGGGGGCGGCCGGGTCGGCGGGCATGTCCACGGTCGCGAAGTCACCCCGCGCGGTGCGCAGCGTGACCGCACGGGCGGCGGGCGGCAGAGGGAAGCTCACGATGCGAGCGTAGACCAGGGCACTGACAGCGGACCGGCCCGGCCCCCGCGTGGGGGACCGGGCCGGTACCGAGGACTTCCGGATCAGCTGATCCGTCTGCCGGGGTCAGCTCTCCGTCGCCGGGTCAGCTTTCCGTGGCCGCGGGCTCCACCGGGGCCGCGGCCTTCTTCGTCGTACGCCGCCTCGGCTTCGCCGCTTCGGGAGCCTCGGCGACCACAGGGGCCTCGGCGCTCTCGGGGGCCGCGGTGGCCTTCTTGGCAGCCGTCTTGCGGGTCCGCTTCGGCTTGACCTCCGCAGCCTCGACCGCTTCGGAAGCGACGGCCTCAGGGGCGACAGCGACCTTCTTGGCGGCCGTCTTCCGGACACGCTTCGGCTTGGCCTCGGCTTCCGCGGCCTCGACGACGGTGCTTTCGGCGGTGTCGACGGCGACCTCGGCTGCGGCCTTCTTGGCGGTGGTCTTGCGGACGCGCTTGGGCTTGGCCTCGGTGGCTGCCTCCACGGCCTCGACGGCTTCCACAGCTGCCTCAGGAGCGGCGGCGACCTTCTTGGCGGCCGTCTTCCGGGTGCGACGCGGCTTGGGCGCCTCCTCGGCGGGGGCTTCCACGACCGGGGCTTCCTCGGCCGGAGCGACCGGAGTCACCTCGGCGGCGACGGCCTTCTTGCGGGTGACCCGCTTCGGCTTGGCCTCGACGGCTTCCGCGGCCTCGACGACAACAGTGCCTTCGGCGGTGTCGACGGCGACCTCAGGAGCGGCCTTCTTGGCGGCCGTCTTGCGGACGCGCTTGGGCTTCACCTCGGCGGCTGCCTCCACGGCCTCGACGGCTTCCACAGCCGCCTCAGGAGCGACGGCAACCTTCTTGGCGGCGGTCTTCCGCGTCCGCCGCGGCTTGGGCACCTCGACGACGGCCTCAACAGGAGCCTCGGCAACCGGGGCCTCAACGACCGGCGCCTCGACAACAGGGGCTTCGGCGACCGGAGCCACCTCCACAGGGGCGGCCTTCTTCCGCGCGGCACGCCGAGGCTTCTCGACCACAGGAGCCTCCACCGCCTCGACGACAGCCACAGCAGCCACCGGCTCCTGCACGACCGCCACCTCGGCCACGACCGGCGCCTGCTCGGCACTCCGGCGCGTACGGGTACGCGTACGGCGGGGCTTCTCCTGGCTCGTCCCCTCAGCCGTGGCCACGGCTGCCTCGGCAGCCGGCGCGGGCTGCTCCACGACCGGCGCCGACGGCGTCGTCACCGCCGCGACGGGAGCGGCCACCGAGTCCTGGCCCGCACCGCGCGTACGACGCCGGCGACGCGGCGTGCGCGCGGACGCCGGAGCGTCCTCGGCCTTCTCAGCGACGGCCGGCTGCTGCACAGGCGCCACACCCTGCTCCAGCGGCGTGCCACCACGCGTACGACGGCGGCGGCGCGGCGTGCGCGGGGAGCGCTCGGCGCTGGTGTCGGCCTGGGGCTGGGGACGCTCACCGCCGCCACGGCGGTCACGGTCACGGTCGCCACGGCCACCACGCCCGCGCGCACGGCCGCCCGGCTCGCCCAGGTCCTCCAGCTCCTCCGCGTCGAGCCCCGCGCGGGTGCGCTCGGAGCGCGGGAGGACGCCCTTCGTACCCGCGGGGATGCCCAGTTCCTCGAAGAGGTGCGGGGACGTGGAGTACGTCTCCGGCGGGTCGTTGAAGTCGAGCTCCAGCGCCTTGTTGATCAGCTGCCAGCGCGGGATGTCGTCCCAGTCGACCAGGGTGATCGCCGTACCCGAGGCACCCGCGCGGCCGGTGCGGCCGATGCGGTGCAGGTACGTCTTCTCGTCCTCGGGGGACTGGTAGTTGATGACATGGGTGACGTTCTCCACGTCGATCCCGCGCGCGGCGACGTCGGTGCACACCAGGACGTCGACCTTGCCGTTGCGGAACGCGCGCAGCGCCTGCTCGCGGGCGCCCTGGCCGAGGTCGCCGTGGACCGCGCCGGAGGCGAAACCGCGCCGCTCCAGCTGCTCGGCGATGTCGGCGGCCGTCCGCTTGGTGCGGCAGAAGACCATCGCCAGCGCGCGGCCCTCGGCCTGGAGGATGCGCGAGACCAGCTCGGGCTTGTCCATGGAGTGCGCGCGGTACACGTACTGCGCGATGTTCGCGACGGTCGCGCCCTCGTCGTCCGGCGCGGTCGCGCGGATGTGCGTGGGCTGTGACATGTACCGGCGGGCCAGGCCGATGACGGCGCCCGGCATGGTCGCCGAGAACAGCATCGTCTGACGCCGCGCCGGCAGCATGTCCATGATCTTCTCGACGTCGGGCAGGAAGCCCAGGTCGAGCATCTCGTCGGCCTCGTCGAGGACCAGGCACTTCACGTGCTTGAGGTCGAGCTTCTTCTGCCCCGCGAGGTCGAGCAGCCGCCCAGGGGTGCCGACGACGACGTCGACGCCCTTCCTGAGGGCCTCGACCTGGGGCTCGTACGCGCGACCGCCGTAGATCGCCGTCACGCGCACGTTGCGGACCTTGCCGGCCGTCAGCAGGTCGTTGGTGACCTGCGTGCACAGCTCGCGCGTGGGGACCACCACGAGGGCCTGCGGGGCGTCCGTGAGGGCCTCTGGGGCGGCGCGGCCGGCCTCGACGTCGGCGGGGACGGTCACGCGCTCCAGGAGCGGCAGGCCGAAGCCGAGGGTCTTGCCCGTGCCGGTCTTGGCCTGGCCGATGATGTCCGTGCCGCTGAGCGCGACAGGGAGCGTCATTTCCTGGATGGGGAAGGGGGAGATGATGCCGACGGCCTCAAGGGCCTCGGCGGTCTCGGGAAGGATTCCGAGATCTCTGAACGTCGTAGTCAGGGTGCTGCCTCTTCTGTGTACGCGGTGCGAGGCGAGCGCGAGGGTCTGGGACGGACCGTCCGGGGGACGTCGGCTGTCTCACGGTCTACCCGGTGAGGGGGTGGCCGTGGACATCGGGACCTCTGCCGACGCTCTAGCGCTCGTACCGCTGAGGGTTCCCCTTGGCTGCCGTACGCGATGTGCCGCAGGAGCCATGAGGGCTGTCAGGTCGGAGCCGATCGGGCCAGCGACCGGGCATCCTCATACGTGCGGCCTGTCGAGGCACGGGGCGGTACCAGCAGGCGCATTACCACCATACCCCGGAATCGTGCACATGTGATGGCCGATTCGGTCACGTTGTGGCCGTCACAGGGAACGATCAGGGATCGACCCTGACAACCCTCAGGGACGGAACGGGAGTTGAGTCGGGGTCGTCTCGGGGTGGCGCACCCGGTGTCACCAACCGTGGCCGGTAGCTGACCTGCTGTGCCGCCCGCCACCGGCGCCGGGCTTCCGCCGTACGGTCGGCGGACTATTGTGCGTTTCATGACGACGCCTGACCACGCCGCTGAGGTTTCCGAGTCCGCCGATCCCGCCGAGTCGCCCCAGAGCCCCGAGCCCACCGGGATCGCCGCCCAGGACTGGGACCAGGCCGCCGCCGAACCGCAGTACCGCGCGGCCGTCGTCGACCTCCTCGGCGCGCTCGCGTACGGCGAACTCGCGGCCTTCGAGCGGCTCGCCGAGGACGCCAAGCTGGCACCCACCCTCGGCGACAAGGCGGAGCTGGCGAAGATGGCGTCGGCCGAGTTCCACCACTTCGAGCGGCTGCGCGACCGCCTCACCGAGATCGGCGCCGAGCCCACCGAGGCCATGGAGCCCTTCGTCGCCGCCCTGGACGGCTTCCACCGCCAGACCGCCCCCTCGGACTGGCCGGAGGGCCTCGTCAAGGCGTACGTCGGCGACTCGATCGCCAGCGACTTCTACCGCGAGGTCGCCGCCCGCCTCGACACCGACACCCGCGCGCTGGTCCTCGCCGTCCTCGACGACACCGGGCACGCCGGGTTCGCCGTCGAACGCGTACGGGCCGCCATCGACGCCGACCCGCGCGTGGGCGGACGCCTCGCCCTATGGGCACGCCGCCTCATGGGGGAGGCCCTGTCGCAGTCCCAGAGGGTCGTCGCCGAACGCGACGCCCTGTCGACGATGCTCGTGGGCGGGGTCGCCGACGGGTTCGACCTCGCCGAGGTGGGACGGATGTTCACGCGCATCACGGAGGCGCACACCAAGAGGATGGCCGCGCTGGGGTTGGCGGCTTAAAGCTGCTTAAGGGGTCGCTGTTTGAGGGGCTGCTGTCTAAGGGGTTGCTTTAGGGGGCTGCTTTGGAGGGGCTGCTTTGGAGGGGCTCAGGCCGGGATCGATCGTCGGCGCAGCCGGCCTTCCCGGCGGCCCGCCTCCTGGCGCAGCAGCAGCGACACCGAGGCGGCGCCCAGCGCGGCGGCACCCAGGAGGCTCGGGAGGATCGCGCCGGAGCCCAGCGCGGTGTGGGTGACGAAGTCCCCGAAGAGGGCGCCCGCCGTGCCGGTGGCCAGGACCAGGGCGGTGGCCGGGAGGCGGTCCGGGAAACGACGGAGGGCCACCCAGGCGAGCGCCAGGCCGAGCACGGCGGAGGCGAGCACTTCGAAGATCATGTCGGGTCCTCCCGCAGGGCCGGGCCGTGCACCAAGGTCGACTCCGTCATACCCGTGACCTGCGCGGAACAATCCTCACCTGTGCGCATCTTGTGCTCCGTCCGTGAAGACGCCGAAGCGCCCCAGGGACGCCGCCGAGGGCCCCGGCCGGCGCACGGCGAAGGGCCCGGCAGCCGTCGTACGACAGCTCCCGGGCCCTTCGTGAACGGCTCTCTACAGTGCGCCGAAGCCCACCTTGCGCGGGGCCGCCTCGCCCAGCTCCACGTACGCCAGGCGGTCCGAGGGGACCAGGACCCGGCGGCCGTGCTCGTCCACCAGGCTCAGCAGCTTCGACTGGCCCGACAGCGCGTCGGACACGGCCTGCTCGACCTCCTCGGCGCTCTGGGCGCTCTCCAGAACGATCTCGCGGGGCGCGTGCTGCACGCCGATCTTGACCTCCACGGCTATGTCCCTCCGACGGTCATGAAGTGCGCGGTTCCGCGCCGTACGCTGCACACATTAGCCCGGGGAGGCGACCCGCACGGAGCGGGCCGTCCACGCCAGGAGCGAACACCGCGCGGGAACAAAAACGGTCAGTGCTGATCGATGCCGTGCAGCGGGAACCCGGCGATACCGCGCCACGCCAGCGACGCCAGCAGATGCACCGCCTGGTCGCGCGGCACACTGCGGTCGCTGTGCAGCCAGGAACGCGCCACGACCTGCGCGAGCCCGCCGAGCCCTGAGGCCAGCAGCATCGACTCCGCGCGGGAGAGGCCCGTGTCCTCCGCGATGATGTCGCAGATCGCCTCGGCGCACTCGGTGGTGACCTTGTCGACCCGCTCGCGCACGGCGGGCTCGTTCGTCAGGTCCGACTCGAAGACCAGCCGGAAGGCGCCGCCGTCGTCCTCGACGTACGCGAAGTACGCGTCCATGGTCGCGCGCACGCGCTGCTTGTTGTCCGTCGTCGACGCCAGCGCCGTGCGCACCGACTGGATCAGCGACTCGCAGTGCTGGTCCAGGAGCGCCAGGTAGAGGTCGAGCTTGCCCGGGAAGTGCTGGTAGAGCACCGGCTTGCTGACCCCGGCGCGCTCGGCGATGTCGTCCATGGCCGCCGCGTGGTAGCCCTGCGCGACGAAGACTTCCTGGGCGGCGCCCAGCAACTGGTTGCGTCGGGCCCGGCGCGGCAGGCGGGTGCCCCGCGGGCGCGCCGCATCAGTCTGCTCGATGGCTGTCACGCCGCCTCCCAAGATCGTCCACTTGCGGTGTTGCCATCCGCGCGGACATCGTACTTTTCGGTAACCGTGGTGTGCGCGGTGCGAGCGCAGAATTTCACGGACCGGGCGGCGGGGAAAGCCGCTCCTGGGGCACCGGGGGTGGTTTGGGGTGATGCGTAGTGGGTAGACAGTGGCTTTTTTTCGCGCGTCCGTCCGTAGAGCGCTCCCGCGCGCGGGGGGTTTGTGTGCGGTGGCTGTCCTAAGGGTGCTGTTTGGGGGTGCTGTCGCGCCGGCGGTCCGGTTAGCGGTAGTCGTCCTCGTCGAGCGCGACCACGCGTGCCTGTTCCGCGAGGTCGGCCTCGTTCGCCGCAGTGGTGTCGGCGTCCTCCAGGGAGTCGTCCTCGTCCGGGGCGAGCGAGGTCCGTTGCTCCGCCGCGTCGTTCTCGGGGGCCTCCACGTCGGCCTCCGAGGCGCCTAGCGCGTCCTGGCCGAAGGTTTCAGGGTCGGTGGGGTCGATTGCCATGAGGGGCTCCCTTCAGGCTGTCCCTGCCGCTCCGCTTGATTCGAGCGTAGGAGACGGGCTTGGCGGATGCCATGTCGGCGGGGGAGGGGGGCTGTGCGGGGCGTTCGGGGGTGTTTCCGGAGGGGGTGCCGGTGGTGTCGGTGCTGGGCTTCTGGAGGGGCGCTGGAGGTGCCGGTGGGGGGCTTCGGGAGGATCGCTGGAGGGGGCGATGCAGGGCTTCGGGAGGGGCGTCGGGAGGCTCCGGGTAGCCCGTGGGGGGTCTGTGACACCGAACACGTGAACCACGGTGTGATCGTCTCGTAACATTGCCGCATGTCTTCGACCGAGCTGCCAACTCCGTCCCCCGCCAACGCCTTTCCGGAGGCGCTGCCCGCCCGGGTCGCGCAGGGTGAGCGGCTGCGGTCGGTCAGACTGCCCGGTGTGACACTCACGGTCCGCTCCCGCCCGCCCGCGCGCGAGGGCCTGCCTCCGGCCCTGTACGTCCACGGCCTCGGCGGTTCCTCGCAGAACTGGTCGGCGTTGATGCGGCAGTTGGAGGGCGACGTCGACGGCGAGGCCCTCGACCTGCCCGGCTTCGGCGACTCCCCGCCCCCGGACGACGGCAACTACTCGGTCTCCGCGCACGCGCGCGCGGTGATCCACCTCCTGGACTCCTCGGGACGCGGCCCCGTCCACCTCTTCGGCAACTCCCTCGGCGGCGCGGTCTCCACGCGCGTGGCGGCCGTACGACCCGACCTCGTACGCACCCTCACCCTGATCTCACCCGCCCTGCCCGAACTCCGCGTCCAGCGCACCGCCGTCCCCACCGGCCTGCTCGCCGCCCCCGGCATGGCCGCGCTGCTCAGCAGGGCTGGCCGCGACCGGACGGCGGAGGACCAGGTCCGGGGCGTCATGGCGCTCTGCTACGGCGATCCCGCGCGCGTGACCCCCGACGACTTCCGCGCGGCCGTCGACGAAATGGAACGCCGACTGCGGCTGCCGTACTTCTGGGACGCGCTGACCCGCTCCGCGCGCGGGATCGTCAACTCCTACACACTCGGCGGCCAGCACAACATGTGGCGCCAGGCCGCCCGCGTCCTCGCCCCCACCTTGCTTGTCTACGGCGGCCGGGACCAGCTCGTCGGCTACCGCATGGCCCCCAAGGCCGCGCGCACCTTCCGCGACGCCCGCCTGGTCTCCCTGCCCGACGCCGGGCACGTCGCGATGATGGAGTACCCGGAGGCCGTCGCCGCCGCCGTCCGCGAACTGCTCTCCTCGACGTCCACCGCCGACGCGGGGAGCTGAGCCGCAGTGGGACGACACAGCCGCCGCGGCCCCACCCCGAAGCCACCCAAGGGCACACCCCCCGAGACACCCGACACCCCGACCCCGCCCCCCAACAACGAGCACACCTGGCACGACAGCGGGCCGCCGTACACCTCCTACCGCGGCAACGGGACCCCCTCCCACGCCTTCCCGCCCCTCGACGGCACACCCGCGTACGGGTTCCCCCAGGTTCGCGGGGGGCATCCCGAGCAGCGGGAGTCCGGGGGCGGCTGGGGGGAGTTTCCTGGGCGGTACGGGGATGGTGGTGCCGGTGGGGCGGCCGGTGCCGGCGGTGCTGGTGGTGGCTCTGGGGTCGGTGGGGCTGCTGTGGGGGAGCGGCCGGCTGTCGTGCCTCGGCCCAGGTCTGTTTCCGGGCCTCGGCAGGAATACATTGACGCGTTCGCTGAGGTTGATCAGGTTGATCGGCGTGACCATGTTGAGCGGGTCGGCCGGGCGGGGCGTTTCGGTCAAGTTGGTGCAGGTGATCAAGCTGGCCGTTCTGTTGGTCAAGCTGGAAGTTCGGCTGGTCAAGCTGGCCGTTCTGCCGGTCCAGTTGGTCAAGCTGGTCAAGTCGGCCGCCCGGCCGGTCAAGTTGGCCGGCCCGTTGGTCAAGCCGGCCCAGCTGGTCCACTCGGTCAAGCTGATCGTGCAGTCGGTCCAGCTGGTCAAGTCGGTCAAGCTGATCAAGGTGTCGGCCGATTTCGTCGCGTTGGTCAAGGTGCCGGTCAAGTCATTGATCCCGGTATGGACCATCCATCAACGCCGGGCGGTCCGGTCAACCCGGTCAATCCCGCCGGTCCGATCAACCCCGACGACCCCGCTGCTCCCGCCCCCGCGAAGGGCGCCAAGGGCCGCGCCTTCGCCGGCATCGCTGCCGCCGCCGTCACCACTGTCCTGGCCGTGGTGGTCGCGGGACAGGTGACCGGCGGGCGGAGCGACGACGCGGTCTCCGACGCGCGGGCTCAGGCGGCGAAGGGGCGCGAGGTCGGGGCCGGGGCGACGGCGGGCGCGCCGAGCGCGTCGCCCTCGACAGGCGTGACGGCGCTGTCGTACGACCAGAAGATGGCCGCGAAGTACCCGCTGGCGGCGGAGCTGGAGGGGTCGGGGAAGTTCGACGCGGTGCCCGGGGTCGACAAGGCGCCGGGCGCGGGGCAGAAGTACACCTACCGCGTGGACGTCGAGGAGGGGCTCGGGCTGGACGGGGCGCTGTTCGCGCGGGCCGTGCAGACGACGCTGAACGACGAACGCAGCTGGGCGCACGACGGGGGCCGTACCTTCGAGCGGGTCTACTCGGGCGACCCCGACTTCGTCATCACCCTCGCGAGCCCCGGGACGACCGCCTTCTGGTGCGCCAAGTCAGGCCTGGACACCACCCAGGACAACGTCTCCTGCGACTCCGCCTCCACCCAGCGCGTGATGATCAACGCCTACCGGTGGGCGCAGGGTTCGACGACCTATGGCGACCAGATGCACGCCTACCGGCAGATGCTGATCAACCACGAGGTGGGGCACCGGCTCGGGTACGGGCATGTGACGTGCGACGAGGACGGCGAGCTGGCGCCGGTGATGCAGCAGCAGACGAAGTTCCTGGACCACGACGGGATCCGCTGCCGCGCCAACCCCTGGCCGTATCCCGCCAGTTGACAAATGACTCATACGTCACGTTGACATGCGCACCGATTTTCGTTCATATTTCTGCCCATGTGGTCTAGTCATGCCGTCGACAGCGCAGCCATCGAGCTCGCGCTCATCGGCGTGACCGCGCTCTGCGTAGCCGACATCCACTGTTGCTGACGCCCCGCTCCTCAGCGTGCGCGCGTCGGATTCTCCACCGTTCACCGTGACCTGAGTCACGGTTTTTCGACTCTCCGCCGCTGGGGCAGACGTCTGTTCACGGTCGTCTCACTCCTTGTCAATGTGTCTTGGATATCGAGACAGGTGTCAAGACGTGCAGATGATGCAAGTACCAGTCAATGCACAGCCAGCCGAATCAACCTAGTCAATGAGAGGCCTCAACCCATGCGTCAACCGTCCGTCATAGCCCGCCGCGTGGCCGCGGTGTCCGTCAGCCTGGTGGTGGCAGCGGGTGCAGCCGCCTGCGGGCCCAAGGACAGCGATGCCAAGGCCTCCGGAGGCGACTCCACGCCCCACAAGGGCGGCACCCTGACGGTTCTCAACGCCAACCCGCAGAAGAACCTCGACCCGGCTCGGCTGTACACCTCCGGCGGCGGCAACGTGCCGTCCCTGCTCTTCCGCACGCTCACCACCCGCAACCGCGAGAACGGCGCCGAGGGCGCGAAGGTCGTCCCCGACCTCGCCACCGACACCGGGCGCCCCAACAAGGACGCGACCGTGTGGACGTACACCCTCAAGGAGGGCCTCAAGTACGAGGACGGGACGCCGATCACGACCGCCGACATCAAGTACGGCATCGAGCGCTCCTTCGCGCCCGAGCTGTCCGGCGGCGCCCCCTACCTGCGGGACTGGCTGGTCGGCGCGGCCGACTACCAGGGGCCGTACAAGGACCCCAAGGGGCTGTCGGCGATCGAGACGCCGGACGCGCGGACGATCGTCTTCCACCTGAACAAGCCCGAGGGCGAGTTCCCCTTCCTGGCCACGCAGACGCAGTTCGCGCCGGTCCCGAAGGCCAAGGACACCGGCACCAAGTACGTCGAGCACCCGATCTCGTCCGGCCCCTACAAGGTCGTCTCCAACGACAACAACGGCGAGCACGTCGTCCTGGAGCGCAACACCAACTGGTCGGCCGCCACGGACGCCGAGCGCAAGGCCTACCCGGACAAGATCGACGTACGCTCCGGCCTGGACTCCTCGGTGATCAACCAGCGGCTGTCGGCGTCCCAGGGGACGGACGCGGCGGCGGTCACCACGGACACCAACCTCGGCCCGGCCGAGCTGGCGAAGGTCAGCGGTGACAAGAGCCTCGCCGCCCGCGTCGGCACCGGCCACTTCGGCTACACGAACTACATCGCCTTCAACCCGAAGGTGAAGCCGTTCGACAACCCCAAGGTGCGCCAGGCGATCTCCTACGCGATCGACCGCTCCTCCGTGGTCAACGCGGCCGGCGGCTCCGCGCTCGCCGAGCCCGCGACGACGTTCCTGCCGAACCAGAAGTCCTTCGGCTACACGCCGTACGACCTCTTCCCGGCCGGGGCGACGGGCAACGCCGCGAAGGCCAAGGAGCTGCTGAAGGAGGCGGGCTACCCGAACGGGCTGACCGTCACGCTGACCCACTCCAACTCCAAGGACTTCGAGACGAGCCCCGAGATCGCGACGGCGATCCAGGACGCGCTCAAGACGGCCGGGATCACGGTCAAGCTCCAGGGCCTTGAGGACAACGAGTACTCCGACACGATCCAGAACGTGAAGACCGAGCCGGGCTTCTTCCTCGCCCACTGGGGTGCCGACTGGCCCTCCGGCGGTCCCTTCCTCGCCCCGATCTTCGACGGCCGCCAGATCGTCACGGACGGCGCGAACTTCAACTACGGCCAGCTGAACGACAAGTCGGTCAACGACGAGATCGACGCGATCAACAAGTTGACGGACCTCGACGCCGCCGCCAAGCGGTGGGGCGCGCTGGACAAGAAGATCGGTGAGCAGGCGCTGACCGTCCCGCTGTTCCACCCCGTCTACAAGCGGCTCGTCGGCAAGGACATCAAGAACGTCGTCATCAGCGACTGGACCGGCGTCCTGGACATCTCGCAGGTCGCGGTCAAGTGATCAAGCGAATAGTCAACGTGGTCAAGGTAGTCAAGTACACGGTCAAGCAATCGACATGAGTCAGGCACTCCCCGCCACCCCCGCCCCCGGGACGGACACCGCCGTCCCGGGGGCTTCGGGTGCCCGTCAGTTCTGGCGGCGGCTGCGCGCGCAGCGGGCCGCCATGGTCGCGGCGGCCGTCGTCGCCCTGCTCGTCCTGGTCGCGCTCGCCGCGCCCCTCCTCACCGCGCTGGAGGGCCAGGACCCCACCACCTACCACCCCGACCTGATCGACTCCGCCCGCGGCGGCGTCCCCATCGGCTCCTTCGGCGGCATGAGCGCCGACCACTGGCTCGGCGTCGAACCGCAGACCGGCCGCGACATGTTCGCCCGCCTCGTCTACGGCGCCCGGGTCTCCCTGGGCGTCGCGCTCGCCGCGACCGTCGTCCAGGTCGTCCTCGGAGTCGTCGTCGGCGTCACCGCCGCGCTCGGCAACCGATGGGTTGATCAACTGTTGAGCCGGATCACGGACATCATCGTCGCGATGCCGCTGATCATCATGGCGCTCGCGCTCCTCGCGATCGTCCCCGACAGCTTCCCGCGCCCCGTGCTCGTCGCCTTCGTCATCGGCTTCGTCGCCTGGGGCACCATCGGCAAGATCGCCCGCGCGCGGACGCTCACCCTCAAGGAGCTCGACTACGTCGCCGCCGCGCGGCTCAGCGGCTGGTCCACCTGGCGCATCGCCCGCCGCGAGCTCCTGCCGGGCATCGCCGCGCCCGTCATCACCTACGCGGCGCTGATGACCCCGGCCAACATCGCCATCGAGGCCTCCCTGTCGTTCCTCGGTGTCGGCGTCAAGCCGCCCACGCCCTCCTGGGGACAGATGCTCACCTCCGCCAACGTCTGGTACCAGGCGGCGCCCCAGTACCTGCTGCTGCCCGCCGCCGCCCTGTTCGTGACCGTCCTCGCGCTCACCGTCCTCGCCGACGGCGTCCGCACCGCCCTCGACCCGCGCGCCGCCTCCCGGCTCGGCGTCGGCACCGGCCGCAAGCAGGAGGCCAAAGCGGCGGGGCAGGACACCGGGACGGACCGCAGGACGGCCGGGACGGGCCCTGACGGCGGCAAGGAGGCCACGGCATGAACGGCTTCGCGGGATTCGCCCTGCGCCGCGTGATCGGCGCCGTGGTCACCCTCCTCGCCATCTCGGTGATCGTCTACGTCGTCTTCTACGCCACCCCCGGCAACGTCGCCCAGATCACCTGCGGCCCGCGCTGCTCGCCCGAACAGGTCCGCCAGGTCGCCGAACAGCTCAAGCTCGACGACCCGCTGTACCTGCGCTACTGGCACTTCCTCCAGGGCATCGTCGTCGGCCACGACTACTCGACCGGCACCTCCGTGCAGCACTGCTCGGCGCCCTGCCTCGGCCTGTCGTACCAGAGCGACCAGCAGGTCACCCAGATGATCCTCGACAAGCTGCCCGTCAGCCTGTCGCTGGTCCTTGGCGGGATGGTCCTGTGGCTGATCCTGGGCGTCGGCACGGGCGTGCTGTCCGTCTGGCGGCGCGGCCGGTTCACCGAGCGCGCGCTGACCGGCATCACCCTCGCGGGCATCGCCATGCCGACGTTCGTCATCGGCCTCATCCTGATGATCATCATCTGCGGCCAGCTGGAACTCCTGCCGTTCCCCCAGTACGTCAACTTCTCCGACGACCCCGAACAGTGGGCGTGGAACCTGCTGCTGCCCTGGCTGACGATCGCCCTGGCGGAAGCCGCCTACTTCGCACGCCTCACGCGCGCGTCGATGCTCGAAACGCTCGCCGAGGACCACATCCGCACCTTCCGCGCGTACGGCGTCGGCGAGCGCGCGATCGTCGGCCGGCACGCCCTGCGCGGCGCCCTCGCGCCGGTCATCGCGCTCAACGCCAACGACTTCGGCTCGATGATGGGCGGCGCGGTCCTCGTGGAGACCCTCTTCGGGCTGCCCGGCATCGGCCAGGAGCTCGTCCACGCCGTCAGCGTCGTCGACCTCCCGGTCGTCGTCGGCACGGTCCTGGTCATCGGATTCTTCGTGGTCCTCGCCAACGCCTTCGCGGACGTCCTGTACGCGGTGGCCGACCGACGGGTGGTGCTCGCGTGAGCCTCGTGGAAGTCAGCGGCCTCACGGTCGAGTTCGGCGCCCTCAGGGCCGTCGACGACCTCTCCTTCACTCTGGAGCACGGCGGAGCCCTCGCCCTGGTCGGCGAGTCCGGCTCCGGCAAGTCCACCGTCGCCTCGGCCCTGCTGGGCCTGCACCGGGGCACCGGCGCGCGCGTGAGCGGCTCCGTCACCGTCGCCGGGACGGCCGTGCAGGACGCCTCCGACGGCGCACTGCGCGCGCTGCGCGGCGGGAAGGCGGCGATGGTCTTCCAGGACCCGCTGTCGTCCCTGGACCCGTACTACGCGATCGGCGACCAGATCGCCGAGGTGTACCGGGTGCACACGCGCGCGTCGCGCAGCGCCGCCCGCGCGCGGGCCGTCGACGTCCTGGAGCGGGTCGGCATCCCGGACGCCGCCCGGCGCGCCAGGTCACGGCCGCACGAGTTCAGCGGCGGCATGCGCCAGCGCGCGCTGATCGCCATGGCGCTCGCCTGCGCCCCCGACCTGCTGATCGCCGACGAGCCCACCACGGCCCTCGACGTCACCGTCCAGGCCCAGATCCTCGACCTGCTGCACACGCTGCGCGAGGAGACCGGCATGGGCCTGCTGCTGGTCACCCACGACGTCGGCGTGGCCGCCGAGAGCGTCGACGACGTCCTCGTCATGCGCGGCGGCAGGCTCGTCGAGCACGGGCCCGTGGGCGCCGTCCTGGGCGCGCCCGAGGACGCCTACACGCGCGAGCTGCTCGGCGCCGTCCCGCGCGTGGACGTGCGCCGCACCGGTTCGGGGGCGACCGACGAGGTCGTCATCGAGGCGACGGGCCTCAGGCGCGAGTTCGGGCGCGGCAAGAAGGCGTTCGCGGCTGTCGACGACGTCTCCCTGACCGTCCGCCGGGGCGAGACCCTGGGCATCGTCGGCGAGTCCGGCAGCGGCAAGACGACCCTGGGCCGCATGCTCGTCGGCCTCCTGGCGCCCACCACGGGCACTGTCGGCTACGACGGCCGCCCGCACACGGGGGTGAACCCGGCCGTGCAGATGGTCTTCCAGGACCCGGTCTCCTCCCTCAACCCTCGCCGCGGCATCGGCGAGTCCATCGCCGACCCCCTGCGCGCGCGAGGCGAACGCGACGAACAGCGCATCCACGCGCGCGTGCGGGAACTCCTGGAGCGCGTCGGCCTGGACGCCGCGCACTACGACCGCTACCCGCACGAGTTCAGCGGCGGCCAGCGCCAACGCGTGGGCATCGCGCGCGCGTTGGCGGCCGACCCCAAGGTGATCGTCTGCGACGAACCGGTGTCGGCCCTCGATGTGACTACGCAGTCACAGGTCGTCGCGCTCCTCGGCGAGCTCCAGCGCGAACTCGGCCTCGCCCTGGTCTTCATCGCCCACGACCTCGCTGTCGTCCGGCAGGTCAGCGACCGCGTCGCCGTCATGCGCCGCGGCAGGATCGTCGAGGAGGGCCCCGCCGACGAGGTGTACGAGTCCCCGCGCGAGGCCTACACGCAGCAGCTGCTGGCGGCCGTCCCGGCGCTCGACCCGCAGCTCGCCGCCCAGCGGCGGGCCAGACGGCAGGAGCTCGCCGTCGCGTGAGCATGGGGTGAGCCCGCAAGAGGCGCCCTAGGGAGGCTTTCACCGTCCCCTGGGGCGCTTTTCTTGTGATGATCGGCGTGGCGGCGTGCGACCGTCTGATCTCTTAGCGCGACAGAACGCGACCCGCACGGGAAAGTTACGACCGTTCACCCCTTTTGGTGGTGCGACGGACAACCGTCCATCGCACCACCGCCTTGTCCGCTTACGTTCTTCCCGCTGCGAGCCGTCGGGTCAACGGCGGCTCCCTGAACGGGAGATCGGGGGTGCGCGCGTGCGCATCGGACTGCTGACGGAGGGTGGCCGTCCGTACGCGGGCGGGGACGCCGGACTCTGGTGCGACCGGCTCGTGCGCGGGCTCGGACGGCACGAGTTCGACGTCTACGCGCTCAGTCGCGCCGCCCACCCGGACGCCACCTCCTGGGCCGGCCTCCCACCCCAGGTCACCGCCGTCCGCACGGCCCCCCTGTGGACCGCCGAGGACGACGGCGTCCGCTACGGCCGCCGCGCCCGCAAACGTTTCACCGAGGGCTACGGCGAACTCGTCGCCGCCCTGTGCGAGGCACCCTCGGGCCTCGCCCCGGAGCCCCTCTCCGCCCTGGAGGCGGACCGTTTCGGCAACGCACTGTGCGCACTCGCCGAACTCGCCCGCGACGAAGGCGGCCTGGTCGGCGCGCTCCGCTCCGAACGGGCCGTACGCGCCCTGGAACGCGCCTGTCGCGCGCCCGGAGCACTCCACGCCGCGCGCGCGGCGCGCGTACCCGACCTCCTTGCCGTCGCCGATCGCCTCGAACACGCCCTGCGCCCTCTGTCGCTCCCCTGGTACGAGGACGACACCCTGGGCGCCGTCGACCTGTGCCACGCCACGTCCGGGGGGACCACGGCGCTGCCCGGGCTGCTCGCCGGGCACTTCTTCGGGGTGCCGCTCGTCGTCACCGAGTACGGGGTGCGGCTGCGGACGCACTACCTGGATGCCCAGGAGACCGGGGGACCCGAGGGCGCGGGCGAACCCGGCGCTCCCGGGAGACCCGGCGGCGCCGGCCGGGCGCCCGCCGTACGCGCCCTCCTGGCGGCCTTCCAGGGCCGGCTCGCCGCCGAGGTCTACCGCCGGGCCGCCCGCATCACACCGGGCGACGCGCACGCGCGCCGCTGGCAGGAACGCTGCGGCGCCGACCCGGCCAAACTGCACACCGTCCACCCCGGCATGGACGCCGCCCCCTTCGCCGAGGTCGGCGAGGCGCCCGACGGCGCCGACCCGCGCACCCTGGTGTGGACCGGCCGCATCGGGCCCGCGAAGGACCTGGTGTGCCTGCTGCACGCCTTCGCGGAGGTCCACCGGCAGGAGCCCGGCACCCGCCTGCGGATCGTCGGCGCACCCGAGGACCCCGAGGGCGACGCCTACGCCGCCCACTGCCGCGCGCTCGCCGCCCAGCTCTTCCCCGACGAGGCCGACGGCGCCTACACGACGGGCGACAACCCGGTCTCCTTCGAAGAGCCCGGCGGACCCGGACTCGCCGGTCCTGCGGACGTCTGTGCGGCCGGCGCGGTCGTCGTCTCGTCGAGCGTCGTCGAGGGCTTCCCCATCGGCCTGGTCGAGGCGATGCTCTGCGCGCGGGCGACCGTCTCCACCGACGTCGGCGCCGTCGTCGAGGCGATAGGCGGCACCGGGATCGTCGTACCGCCGCGCAACCCGCGCGCGCTCGCGGAGGCGTGCGTGGCGCTGCTGCGCGACCCCGAGCGCCGGGCGCGGCTGGGGGCGGCGGCGCGGGCCCGGGCGCTGGAGCTGTTCACCGTCGAGCAGAACGTGACCGCGTTCGGCGAGATCTACCTGGACGTCGTCGCGCGCTGCCCTGTGCGGCGTGTCGTCGTGGATCGCGCCGGGGAGCCGCTGCCGTTCGGGGTGCCCGCCGAGGCGCATCTGGCGGGGCTGCCCGCCGCGCCGCCCGAACCGGTGCCCGGGCGTGGACCGGGATGGGCGCGGGGAAGGGCGCTGGACGGGCCTGACGCGGCCTGGGAGGCGTTCGGGGTCCCCGAGTCCGTCCACGACGCCTTCGAGGCCTCAGAAGTGCCGCTGGCCGCCGCCGCTCCGGTGGGGGAGGGGGCCCGGTGAGCGGGCTCGGCGAACCGGTCGTGGGGCGTCGTACGACCGCCGATCCGGTCAAGGCCCTGCTGCACCGGCACCGGGAGCTGTGCGAACGGGCCGTGGACCCGCTGGAGATCGCGGCGGGGCTCGAAGCGCACGGGATCACCGACCGGGCCGCCGCGCGGTTCCGGCACCGGGACGTGTTCTCGCTGGCGGAGGAGATGTACGCGCGCGTGCCGCGCGGCGGTTCAGATCCGGACGTGGTTCAGGGGATGGAGCAGGTGCCTTCTCAGCACCTGCTCCATGGTCCGGCGCTCTGGGCATGGGCCTTGCTGAGCCTCTTGCCGGGCGCCCTGTGCGCGGCGACGCTGGCCGGTCTGCACCGCACACACGGCACCACGCGCGCGGTACTGCTCGCCGGAGGCGTCCTCGCGGTCGCCCTCGCACTGCAAGCCGCCCTGCGCCACGGCCCCCTGAGCCGCCGCCGTACGCACCCCGTCCCGCACCGCACCGCCTCGGCGACCCTCTGGCTCCTCACGTACGCCGCCCTGGGGGACGGCCTGCTGCGCGGCGCCCTCTCCGGAGGCCCCGACGAGCCGCCCGGACTCGCGCCGGACGCCCCCTGGCCGGTGAACGCCGCGCCCCTGCTGACGCTGGCCCTGGCCTGCGCCCCCGCCGCCGGATGCGCCCACCTGCTGGCCGTACGCGCGCGCAGGAGGCTGCACAGCAGCCGGGGGCTGGAGGAATTCGCCGTGGCCGTACGGCCGTTGCTGCTCGGCGCGGTCGCCCTGTACACGGGCGCGCTGGTCGCGCTGACCGCCCTGGGGGGCGCGTTGTTGAACGAACCGGCCGCCTACGCGCGGGTGGTGCCGCTCGGGCTGCTCCTGCTGCTGGCCCGGCTCCTCACCACGCACGGCTTCACGCACGCCCCGGCCGTCGTCCTGACCGCCGCTGCCGCCGCCGAGGCCCTCGCCCCGGCGACCGTCCTCGCGGGCCGGCTCCCGGGCTGCGCCGCCCTGTCCGTCCCCGTGGACACCCTCACGGCCGCCGGCGGCCCAGGAGCCGTTCCCGCGCTCGTCTGCGGGGCCGCCGCCCTCACCCTGCTGATCCACGCCACCCGCACCTTGACCAGGGCCTCGGCCCACGCCCGAACGGACACCCCGTGCGGTCGCCCCCGCCCGGGCGCGGGCGACCGCACCACCCCCGAAGGAGAGCCAGATGACCACCCCACGTCCCGGAGCCGCAGCGCACACCATGGGAGCCGCACGATGAGGGTCCTGCTGATCGGTGCCAACGGGTACCTCGGCCGGTTCGTCGCCGACCGGCTGCTCGCCGACCCCATGACCCAGCTCACCGCGCTGGGCCGGGGCGACGACGCCGACGTCCGCTTCGACCTCGCCACGGGCAGCCCCGGCGCGCTGACCCGCTTCCTGGACGCCGTCCACCCCCAGGCCGTCATCAACTGCGCCGGAGCCACGCGCGGCGGCGCGAAGGAGCTGATCCGGCACAACACCGTCGCCGTCGCCACCGTCTGCGAGGCGCTGCGGCGCAGCGGCTGCGGCGCGCGCCTGGTGCAGATCGGCTGCGGCGCCGAGTACGGCCCGAGCCAGCCCGGCTCCTCCACGGCCGAGGACGCCGTCCCGCGCCCCGGCGGCCCGTACGGCGTCAGCAAGCTCGCCGCGACCGAACTGGTCCTCGGCTCCGGCCTCGACGCCGTCGTCCTGAGGGTGTTCTCCCCGGCCGGGCCCGGCACCCCGGCGGGCTCACCGCTGGGGCGGCTCGCGGAGGCCATGCGGCGCGCGATGCAGTCCGGCGACGGCGAGCTGAAGCTCGGCGGGCTCGGCGCCCAGCGCGACTTCGTCGACGTCCGCGACGTCGCCCGCGCGGTGCACGCCGCCGCGCTCTCCGCCGCGCAGGGCGTCATCAACATCGGCTCCGGGCGCGCGGTACGGCTGCGCGACGCCGCGGTGACCCTCGCGCGGGTCGCCGGGTACGGGGGCGCGCTGCACGAGCTCGACACCCCGCCGGGCCCGCTGCGCGGCGCCCTGGGCCACCCCAGGCACCCGCACGGGCAGGACCCCGACCACCCGGTGCCCCTCGCGTACCCATACCCGGACGGCTGCGGGAGCTGGCAGCAGGCCGACGTGCGCACCGCGCGCGACCGGCTGGGCTGGCGGCCGAGGATCAACCTGGAGGAGTCCCTGGCGGACATCTGGATGGAGGCGGCATGCCGCATCTGAGCGGCACCCGCGCGGGCGACGACGGCTCCGAGGGAGCCCAAGGGGTGTTCGGCAAGGGCAACGGCAACGGCACGCGCGCGGGTGGCTGTGGCGGCGAGGGGGCGGAGGGCGCCCCGGGACCGCTCCGGAACGGCAACGGCACGTGCCCCGGAGGCTGCGGCGGTGACGGGGCCGAGGGCGCTCAAGGGGCGCCCTCGGCCGGCCCGCGCGTGGGGGACGTTTCCGCTGGTGCGGAGACCGGGTTCGGCGCCCCGGGGCTCGCGCATCCGCTGCTGGCTCCCGGGGAGTGGGGCGAACTCGCGCGCGTGGGGCGGCCGTTGCACTGGGTCGTCCTGGACGTCGCGAGCGGTCCCGGGGTGCGCCCCGACCCCCAGTGCCTGGAGGCGGTCGCCCGGCTGCGCGGCGCAGGCGTGCGCGTCCTGGGGTTCCTGGACGCGGCCCACGGAGTGCGCCCCCGCGCGGATCTGCTCACCGACGCGGCCCGCTACGCCGACTGGTACCGCGTCGACGGCTTCCTGCTGGACCGCTGCCCGGCCGAGCGCGACGCCCTCCCCAGGGTCGTCCGTACGCTCACCGCGCTGCGCGAGGCGGCCGACGACGCCCATCTGGTCCTCGGCCACGGCATCCACCCGTACCCCGGATACGCCGACCACGCCGACCAGTTGGTCACCTTCCGCGGCGCCTGGACCGACTACCGCTGGTCGCAGGCGGCCGAGTGGACCGCGGGCCATCCGCCCGAGAAGTTCTGCCACTTGGTCCACGGAGTGCCGCGCACGCATCTCGACGAGGCGCTGCGCGTCGCCCGTTGGCAGGGCGCGGCGACCGTCTGGTTCACCGACGGCGGCCCGCGCGAGGGCCCTTGGGAGACGCTGCCCGGCTACTGGGACGAGCTCGTCTCGCGGATCGGACCAGGTGTCTCGGAATGAAGAAGCGCGTGGCAGTGTTGCAAGGAGAACAACTGTAGTGATCGACCGACCAACGGAGTCCCCGTGTCGCTGCCACCCCTGGTCGAGCCGGCCCCCCAGCTCACCGTAGACGAGGTCCGCAGGTACTCCCGCCACCTGATCATCCCCGACGTCGGGATGGACGGGCAGAAGCGGCTGAAGAACGCCAAGGTGCTCTGTGTCGGCGCCGGCGGCCTGGGCTCGCCGGCGCTGATGTACCTGGCCGCCGCCGGTGTGGGCACCCTGGGCATCGTGGAGTTCGACGAGGTCGACGAGTCGAACCTCCAGCGGCAGATCATCCACAGCCAGGCCGACATCGGCCGCTCGAAGGCGGAGTCCGCGCGGGACACCGTCAAGGGCATCAACCCTTATGTGGACGTGATCCTTCACGAAGAGCGGCTCGAGGCCGAGAACGTGATGGACATCTTCAGCCAGTACGACCTGATCGTCGACGGCACCGACAACTTCGCGACCCGCTACCTGGTCAACGACGCGTGCGTGCTGCTGAACAAGCCGTACGTGTGGGGCTCGATCTACCGCTTCGACGGCCAGGCGTCCGTCTTCTGGTCCGAGTACGGCCCCTGCTACCGCTGCCTCTACCCCGAGCCCCCGCCGCCGGGCATGGTCCCCTCCTGCGCCGAGGGCGGCGTCCTGGGCGTGCTGTGCGCGTCCATCGGCTCCATCCAGGTCACCGAGGCCATCAAGGTCCTCACCGGCACCGGTGAGCCCCTCGTCGGCCGCCTGATGATCTACGACGCCCTGGAGATGCAGTACCGGCAGGTCAAGGTCCGCAAGGACCCCGACTGCGCGGTGTGCGGGGCGAACCCGACGGTCACCGAGCTCATCGACTACGAGGCGTTCTGCGGCGTCGTCTCCGAGGAGGCCCAGGAGGCCGCGCTCGGCTCGACGATCACTCCCAAGCAGCTCAAGGAGTGGATCGACGAGGGCGAGAACATCGAGATCATCGACGTCCGTGAGCAGAACGAGTACGAGATCGTCTCCATCCCGGGCGCCAAGCTGATCCCCAAGAACGAGTTCCTGCTGGGCACCGCCCTGGAGTCGCTTCCCCAGGACAAGAAGATCGTCTTGCATTGCAAGACGGGTGTCCGCAGTGCGGAAGTCCTCGCCGTGCTGAAGGCCGCGGGCTTCTCGGACGCCGTGCACGTCGGCGGCGGTGTGATCGGCTGGGTCAACCAGATCGAGCCCGACAAGCCGGTGTACTGACGACCGCCTGAGCCGGCGGGGGTCTCGCGCACCAGGGGCGGTTGTCCGCCCCGAGGAGGTGGGCGCGGCCCCCGCCGTCGTCATGAGCAGACCGTCCCGTCCTTCGGGACGGTGCCCTTCAGCAGGTACGCGTCCACCGCCGAGTCCACGCAGTCGCTCCCGCTGCCGTACGCCCCGTGCCCCTCGCCCTTCCAGGTCAGCAGCACCCCGATGCCCTTGCCGAGCGCGTCCGCCATCTTGCGGGCGCCCTCGTACGGCGTCGCCGGGTCGCCCGTGTTGCCCACCAGCAGGACCGGCGCCGCGCCCGGCGCGCTCACCTGCGGGGTGTCGAACTGCCCGGCCACCGGCCAGTCGTGGCACCAGCCGGCCGCGTCCCACGCCAGGTACGGGCCGAACACGGGGGAGATCCTCTCGAACTCCGGCAGCAGCGCGCGGATCTCCCCGGCGGTCGGGCGCTGCTTGTCGTCCAGGCACGATATGGCCCGCTGCGCGTGGGTCGTCGTGCCGTAACGGCCCGAGGAGTCCCGCTCGTTGTAGGCGTCCGCGAGCCGCAGCAGGGCCGAGCCGTCGCCCTTCCCGGCGTCGTCCAGCGCGCGCGTGAGGCTCGGCCAGCCCGACGTGCTGTACAGGGGCAGGACGATGCCGGTGACGGCGAGGGACTGCGTGAGCATCCGGCCGGAGGAGGCCGGCAGCGGGTGCGAGTCGAGCCGCGCCAGCAGGTCGGCGATCTTCCGGGTGCCCTGCGCGGGGTCCTGGCCGGTCGACTTCAGGTAGTCGTCCAGGGCCCGCTGGAAACCGCGCGCCTGGTTCTCGGAGTGGCCCACCGCGTCGGCGGTCGGGTCGACGACGGCGTCCAGGACGAACCGGCCCACCTTCGCCGGGAACAAGTGCGCGTAGACACCGCCGAGTTCGGTGCCGTACGACATCCCGAAGTACTGCGTCCTCGCGTCGCCCAGGACCTGGCGCATGAGGTCCATGTCGCGGGCGGTGTCGGTCGTCGACACGTGCGACAGGAGGTCGCCTGCCGCTTTCTCGCAGCCCTGCCCGAAGGTGGTGGCGTCCTGGAAGAAGGCCTGTTCCTCGGTGGGGGTGTCCGGGGTGGTGTCGATCGTCTCGGCCGCCGCGATGTCCTTGTCGCCGCGGCACCGCACGCCTTCGCTGGCCCCCACCCCGCGCGGGTCCCAGCTGACCAGGTCGTAGCGGGTGCGCAGCGCCGACAGCGTCGAGCCGAACGACGGCAGGGTGGTCACGCCCGAGCCGCCGGGGCCGCCGAAGTTGAACAGCAGCGAGCCGATACGGTCCTTGCCGCTGGCCTTCGCCCGCACCAGCGCGAGGCCGATCGTCCGCCCCGAGGGCTTCGACCAGTCCAGGGGCGCCTTGAGGGTCGCGCACCGCCACTCGTCACCGGGGCTGTTCGCGCAGCGCTTCCAGTCCAGCTTCTGGCCGGTCAAGGAGGCGGGCAGCCCCGAGGTGTCCGGGCTGCGTGCCGCCGCCGCTGCCTCGCCGTCCGCCTGGTCCGCCGTACCGCCACTGCACCCGGTCATCAGCAGCAGCGCGGCGGCGGCTCCCCACGCCGCCCATCGTGCGATTCGCGCCATGCGCACCACCCCCCTCGCGGGCCGTCCGCACCGTGCTGCGAACGGCTGTCCCGCCATGGTAGGCGGGACCGGGAAACCGCGTGCAGGCCTGTGGATAACCTTCTGACCTGCTACTTCTCGGGGTCGGGTCAGGAGCAGACGGTTCCGGCCGAGGGCACTTTCCCGTCCAGCAGATACGCGTTCACGGCCTGCTGCACGCACTTGTCCTTGCTGTCGTAGGCGCCGTGCCCCTGGCCCTTGTAGGTCAGCTCGACGCCGACCCCCTTGCCGAGGGCTTCGACCATCTTGCGCGCCCCCTCGTACGGCGTGGCCGGGTCGCCGGTGTTGCCGATGACCAGGATCGGCGCGGCGCCGGGCGCGCTCACGTCGGGGTGGTCGGCGGCGCCGGGCACGGCCCAGCCGGTGCAGCTGAGCATGGACCAGGCCAGGAAGTCCCCGAACAGCGGGGAGGCCGCCCGGAACGCGGGGAGCCTGCGCTCGACGTCCTCGGGGGTGTAACGGGGCTTGTCGTCGGCGCAGTTGATGGCGACGTTGGCGGCGGTGCTGTTGCTGTACTCGCCGTCGCCGCTGCGGCCGTTCATCGAGTCGGACAGCAGCATCAGGACCCGGCCGTCGCCCGCGTAGGCCTGCTCCAGGCCCTCGGTGAGGTACTCCCAGAAGTCCTTGGAGTACAGGGCCTGCGCGATGCCGTTGGTGGCCGCGGTCTGCGTCAGCACGCGCGGGAAGTTCCCGGGGATCGGCTTGGCGTCGAGGTCCTTCAGGAGCTTCGCGATGCGGTCCTTGACGTCCTGCGTGCTGTCCCCGACGGGGCACGGCTGGGTCTGCGAGACGCAGTTCTCGGCGTAGTTGTCGAGCGCCAGCTGGAAGCCCTTCGCCTGCCCCAGGGCGGCCTGTTCGGAGGTCTGCGTCGGGTCGACGACCGCGTCCAGGACCGCGCGGCCCACGTTCTTGGGGAACAAGTGGGCGTAGACGCCCCCGAGTTCGGTGCCGTAGGAGATGCCGAAGTAGTACAGCTTGCCGTCCCCGAGGACCTGCCGCATGAGGTCCATGTCGCGGGCCGCGTCCGTCGTGCGCACGTACGGCAGCATCTTCTTGGAGTTCTTCTCGCAGGCCGCGTTGAAGTCCTTGGTGGCCTTCAGCAGGGCGGTGCGCTCGGCGGCGTCGTCGGGGGTCATGTCCTGCTGGAAGTAGGCGTCCAGCTGCTGGTCGTTCTCGCAGCGCACGCCCGCGCTGCGGCCGACCCCGCGCGGGTCGAAGCTCACCAGGTCGTAGCGGGTGCGCAGCCGGTCGTAGTCCGAGCCGAACGACGGCAGGGTGGTCACGCCCGAGCCGCCCGGGCCGCCGAAGTTGAACACCAGGGAGCCGATGCGCTTGCTCTCGTCGCCGCTCGTCCGCGCGCGGATGAGCGCGATGCCGATCGTGTCGCCCTTGGGTTTCGCCCAGTCGCGGGGCGCTTTCATGGTCGCGCACTGCCAGCTGCCGCCGTCGGGCAGCGGGGAGGGGGAGGTGCCGCCGCCCTCCGACTGCGCGGGCGCGGGGCAGTCCTTCCAGCTCAGCTTCTGCGCCGTCAGGTCCCCGTCACCGGAAGTCCCGCCGCACCCCGCGACCAACGAGGACAGCACGACGGAGGAGACGGTCAGCGCGGCGGCACGCGCGCGGGATGGCTTCGGCATGCTGCCCATCCTGCGTGCGCGGCCCCTCCCGCGCGCGGGGCGGGAGCCGTACGAGGTAGGCCCGCGGGCGCCCTTGCGGTCGGCGGGTCTACAGGGCGCCCTTGCGGCTGAGGTGGTTGAAGGCCAGCCAGCCCGGCAGGACGGGCAGCCACAGGGTCAGCAGCCGGAACAGCAGGACGGCGGGGGCGGCGACCTCCTTGGGGAGGCCGACGGCGATCAGGCCGACCGTCAAGGTGGCCTCGACGGCGCCGACGCCGCCCGGGGTCGGGGCGGCCGAGCCGAGCGCGTTGCCCGCGAGGAAGACCACGGCGACGCTGGCGAGGCTGATCGAGGCGTTGGGGTCGCCGAACGCGCGGATGGAGGCGTCCAGGCACATCACGAAGCAGGCCGTCAGCAGCAGCATCCCGCCGATGCCGGTGACCAGCTTCTGGGGGCGCTGAAGGACGTCCAGCATGCGCGGGACGACGCCCGCGAACAGCGACCGTACGCGCGTGACGACGAACTTCCGCAGGAACGGCACCGAGGTGACGACCAGCACCAGCACCGCGACCGTCAGCAGGCCCGCGATGACCGTGCGGGACGGCGACAAGGACGGCGTCTTCTCGGTGCCCGTCAGGTAGCCGAACGACAGCAGCATCAGGATGTGACAGCCCAGCCCGAACAGCTGGGAGGCGCCCACACTGGCGACCGCGAGCCCGGGCCGCACCCCCTGGCGTTGCAGGAAGCGCGTGTTCAGGGCGACGCCGCCCACCGCGGCCGGGGCGACGATCTTCACGAAGGAGCCCGCGACCTGCGCGGCCACCGTGCGCGGGAAGGGCACCCGCTCGGGCACGAACCCCAGCAGGCTCATCGCCGCGGCGACGTAGCTGAGCGCCGAGAACGCCACCGCCGCCGCGACCCAGCCCCACTCGGCGTTCGCGATCAGCGGCCCGAACTCGATGTGGGTGAGCTGCGTCAGCAGGAAGTACGCGCCGATGGCGCCGGCGACGAAGCTGATCAGCGTGCGCGGGCGGACCCGCTCCAGGCGGGCCGGCTCGACCGGCGCCTGCGGGCGGATGCGCAGCACCTCGTGCCGGATGCGGGTGAGCAGGTCCTCTTCGCGGGCCTCCTCCAGCGCCTCGTCGATGGCCCGCTTCTCGGCCCGCTGCTCGGCCCGTACGGCCTTTTTGGCGGACTTTCCGTCCGTCGGTGCCTCCGGGCCGTCCGAGGACTCCAGACGGGCCTGCTTGGCCGCCTTGGAGGCCTCCAGGACGGCCTCC
This sequence comes from Streptomyces sp. AMJ-169, assembly GCF_055597585.1. Classification (NCBI taxonomy): domain Bacteria; kingdom Bacillati; phylum Actinomycetota; class Actinomycetes; order Kitasatosporales; family Streptomycetaceae; genus Streptomyces; species Streptomyces sp. AMJ-169. The sequence goes on along the minus strand of NZ_JBVLTJ010000005.1, from coordinate 170,119 downwards.
CGCTCCCGCTCGGCGCGCTCGCGGGCCAGCCGGCGCAGCGTGGCGCGGGTGGAGCGGGTCAGCGCGATCGGCTGGAGCATCGGCAGGCAGTCGGCGACCGCGTCGGGCCCGAGCACGCCCACCGCGGACGCGACGGCCCGCTGGGCGCCCACCCGCAGCCCCAGCGTCGTCAGCAGCTGGGCGACGTCCATGAGCAGCAGCAGTGAGCTGGCCGCGATCTCGCCGCCGCGCAGATCCGTGAGGACCACCGTGCCGGAACGATCCACCAGGATCGCGTCGCCCGCGAGCCTGCGGTGCGCGATCCGCCGCGACTGCAACGCCTGCACCTGGTGCCACGCGTTGCGCAGCAGCTCGTCGGTGATCTCCTCGTCCGCCAGCGAGTCCAGCGTGCGCCCGCCGGTGTGCTCGTAGACCAGCATCACCGCGTCCGGGCCCAGCTCGGAGGTCGCGATCAGCTTGGGCGCGTTCGCGCCCGCCGCGATCGCCGCGTACGCCAGCAGCGCCTCCTGCTCCAGCGCCTGGCGCAGCGACTGGAGGCTGCTGCGGGTGGCGAACCCGCGCAGCGCCAGGTTGCGCCACGCGCGGTAGAAGAACCCCTGGGCCTGCTGTTCCCGGTCGACGACCGTGACGTCCAGGGGCGGGCCGTCCTCCAGGGTGACGAAGTAGCGCCGCCCCCGGTCGCCGGTCTCGGCGGCGTCGTCCACGCGCGCGGCGGTCACCGGGCGGAAGCCGACCGTGCGCAGGCCCGCCATCAGCGTGCGCCCGGTGGGGCGGACGTTCGGCGAGCCGACCGCGTACAGCGTCCCGTAGGCGATGCTCCAGCCGATCAGCACCGTCAGGATGATCGAGAAGGGCGTGGTGTAGCCGGTGACGAGCATGGAGAACGCGTCGAGCAGCAGCACGATCCACAGCACCGCACGCCAGCGCGGCCGGCGTGACATGCCCACGGCTGTCATATAGGCGATGACGGGGGCGAGATAGCCGTGCACCGGGTCGGTCAGCGCGTGGATGTCACCGGGGGAGGGCTGGGTGAGCGCCTCCTGGATGGAGTCCGGGGCGGCCTTGGCGACCCACAGGTCGGTGGCGAGCGTCACCCCGTGCGCGAGGACGGCCGCCAGTACGCCGTCGGCGATGCGCAGCCCGTCGCGTTTGATCAGCCGCTCGATCGCGAACGCCACCGGCACCAGCAGGATCGCGATGCTGGACGCCAGCCCCGCGATCTTGATCAGCAGGTCGGGCGCCTGGCCGGTGCCCTTGTTGATGTCCTGCTCCAGGCCCGAGGTGGTGCCGTGGGCGAACGCGGCGATCGCCAGGAGCACCACGATCGCGAGGACGCCCACCAGGAGCCGCATCAGGTCCGACGGACGGTGCACGCGCGCGGGGAGCAGCGGTTCGTCGCCCTCCACCTCGTCCGCGCGGGTCACGTCCGCACACTCCTGGGCGTCGCCCTGCGTGGGGGCTTCGTCGGACGGCTGAACGGCGTCCGGGCGCGCCCCGGCGTCAGAGGTGCCCTCCGCGTCGTCGGGGTGCACACCCTGCTGCTTCATGGTCTCTTCTTGATCTCGTATCACCGGTCACCGCCCGCACGATGGTGGCATGCCCCACCGGCACGCGGGTGTGCCAGGGTGCGAACGCGGGGCGCACAGTCTGCCCCAAGCGCCGTGTACGGGCGAGGGTCACACACGGTCGCGGACCCGTCGCATTGTCGGCGGGGTGCGGCAGGATGGGGCGGATGAGCGAGCAGAGCCTTCCCGACGACGCCCGCGCGGAGTACACGGACACGCTGCCCGAGTACGCCGAGCGGGTCCTCGAAGCGGCGGAGCTGATCCCGCCGGGCCGCGTCATGACCTACGGCGACGTCGCCGAATGGCTCGAAGAGGGCGGCCCCCGCCAGGTCGGCCGGGTGATGGCGCTCTACGGCGGCGCCGTCCCGTGGTGGCGCGTGGTACGCGCGGACGGCGCCCTGCTGCCCGGCCACGAGCTGCGGGCCCTGGACCACTACCGCGCGGAGGGCACACCCCTGAAGGAGGCGAGCAGAGCCGCCCAGGGGCACCTGCCGCGCATCGACATGAAGCGGGCGCGATGGGACGGGGAGCACCCGCAGCCACCCGGATAGCCCGAACGGGTGAACCCGGGCACCGGCCCGGCATGCCGTACGTTCGAGGGGCAAGGGACGTGCGGGGCCCGCGAGACGGCGACCGCGCGACCCCGCGCCGACGGCGACCGCCGCCGGCGGCAGACGGCACGACCAGGACCGGCGAACCACGTGAGCTCCTCTTCCTCCACCAGGCGCCTGCCGCACCCCCAGGTACGGCAGGGGACCCGTGGCGCTCACCGGCTGGTGCGTACCCCAGCGGCCCGCGTGGACCCCCCTCGTCTGGACGCCGCCCAGCGCGCGGTGGTTGACCACACGGCCGGCCCGCTGCTGGTTCTCGCAGGCCCCGGCACCGGCAAGACCACCACCCTCGTCGAGTCCGTCGCCGCCCGCGTCGCCCGCGGCGCCGACCCCGCGCGGATCCTCGTCCTCACCTTCAGCCGCAAGGCCGCCGTCGAACTGCGCGACCGCATGGCCGTGCGCATGGGCGCCGCCCGCGCCCCCCAGGCGACCACCTTCCACTCGTTCTGCTACGCCCTCGTCCGCGCCCACCAGGACAGCGACCTCTTCGCCGAACCCCTGCGCCTGCTGTCCGGACCCGAGCAGGACGTCACCGTCCGCGACCTCCTCGCCGGCCAGCTCGACCTCGAACGCCTCGGCCTCGCCCACGTGCGCTGGCCCGACGAACTCCGCGCCTGCCTCACCACACGCGGATTCGCCGACGAGGTCCGCGCGGTCCTCGCCCGCAGCCGCGAACTCGGCCTCGAACCCGGCGAACTCGAAGCCTTCGCCCGCCGCATCGGCCGCCCCGACTGGCAGGCCGCCGCCGCCTTCCTCGCCGAGTATCTCGACGTCCTCGACCTCCAGGGCGCCCTCGACTACGCCGAACTCGTCCACCGCGCGGTCCTCCTCTCCGCCGCCCCCGAGGCCGCCGAACGCCTCGCCGCGCGCTATGACGCCGTCTTCGTCGACGAGTACCAGGACACCGACCCCGCCCAGGTACGCCTCCTGCACGCCCTCGCCGGCGCCGGGCGCACCCTGGTCGCCTTCGGCGACCCCGACCAGTCGATCTACGCCTTCCGCGGCGCCGACGTGAACGGCATCCTCGACTTCCCGCACGCCTTTCCCCGCACCGGCGGCGGCCCCGCCCCCGTCGCGGTCCTGCGCACCTCGCGCCGCGCCGGTGCGGACCTCCTGGCCGCCACCCGCCTGCTGACCCGGCGCATGCCTCTCACCCGCCTGCCCGCCGACCGCGCGCGGGCCCACCGCGAGCCCACCGCCACCCGCGACGGCGGTCACGTCGAGGTGTACACCTACCCGACCTCCGGCACCGAGCAGGACAACATCGCCGACCTCCTGCGCCGCGCCCACCTGGAGGACGGCATCCCCTGGAGCGACATGGCCGTCCTCGTACGCGCCGGCTCCCACGCCCTGCCCACCCTGCGCCGCGCCCTCACCGCCGCCGGTGTCCCCCTCGACACCGACGGCGACAGCCTCCCCCTGCGCCACGAACCGGCGGTCGCCCCCCTGCTGACGGCCCTCAAGGCGGTCGCCACGGCCGAAGTGACCGCCCGCGCGGAAGAAGAGCCCCCCCAGGCCGACGACGACCCCGCGCGCGAAGACGTACCCCGGCACCCCCCCGTCTGGCTCGACGCCGAGACCGCCCTCACCCTCCTCGCCTCCCCCCTCGCCGCCATGGACGCCGCCGACGTCCGCCGCCTGGGCCGCGCCCTGCGCGAGGAGGAACGGGCCGCGGGCAACCCCCTGCCGCCGCCCTCGGACGAACTCCTCGCGCGGGCGCTCGCCGAACCCGAACGCCTCACCGTCCACGACCCGGCCTACGCGCGCGGCGCCAAGGAACTCGGTGACCTCCTCGCGAAGGCCCGCGCCCGCCTCGCCGCCGGCGGCACCGCCGAAGAGGCCCTGTGGGAGCTGTGGGCGCCGACGTACTGGCCCGTCCGCCTCGCCAAGGCCGCCCTGCGCGGCGGCGCGGCCGGCCGCCTCGCCGACCGCGACCTGGACGCCGTCTGCGCGCTGTTCGCGACCGCCGCCCGCTCCGAGGCCCGCGTCGGCGGCCGGGGCGCCCTCAACTTCCTCGCCGGACTCGAAGCCGAGGACATCGCCGCCGACACCCTCACGCGCAAGGCCGTACGACCCGACGCGGTGCGCCTGATGACCGCGCACCGCGCGAAGGGGCTGGAGTGGCGCCTGGTCGTCGTCGCCGGCGTCCAGGAAGGGCTCTGGCCCGACCTGCGCCGCCGCGGCTCCCTCCTGGAGGCCGACCGCATCGGCCGCGACGGACTCGCCGAACCGCTCACCCCGGGCGCGCTGCTCGCCGAGGAACGCCGCCTGTTCTACGTGGCCGCCACCCGCGCGCGCGAACGGCTCGTCGTCACCGCCGTGAAGGCCCCCGCCGAGGACGGCGACCAGCCCTCCCGGTTCCTCACCGAACTCGGCGTCGAACCCAAGGACGTCACCGGCCGCCCCCGCCGCCCCCTGTCGGTCGCCGCGCTCGTCGCCGAACTGCGCGCCACGACCGTCGACCCGCGCGCCTCCGAAGCCCTCAGGGAGGCCGCCGCCCGCCGCCTCGCCCGCCTCGCCGCCCTCACCGACGAGGAGGACCGCCCCTTGGTCCCGGCCGCCCACCCCTACCGCTGGTGGGGCATGTGGGACCCCACCGAGAGCAAGGTCCCCCTGCGCGAGCGCGACCAGCCCGTCGTCCTCTCCGGCAGCGCCCTCGACCAGCTCGCCAACACCTGCGCCCTCCAGTGGTTCCTCGGCCGCGAGGTCAAGGCCGACGCGCCCGCGACCGTCGCCCAGGGCTTCGGCAACGTCGTGCACGTCCTCGCCGACGAGGTCGCCTCCGGACACACCCCCGCCGACCTCGACGTCCTCATGGAACGCCTCGACTCCGTCTGGAACGCCCTCGCCTTCGACGCGCCCTGGAAGTCCGACCAGGAGAAGCACACCGCGCGCGTGGCCCTCGAACGCTTCCTGAAGTGGCACGTCCTCGACCGCGCGGGCCGCACCCCCGTGGCCAGCGAGCATGATTTCGACGTCACCCTGGAGGCGGGCGAGTACGCCGTCCGCATCCGCGGCCAGATGGACCGCGTCGAGACCGACGCCGACGGCCGCGCCTACGTCGTCGACTTCAAGACCGGCAAACAGGCCCCCACCTCCGCCGAGGTCACCCGCCACCCCCAGCTCGCCGTCTACCAGCTCGCCGTGCGCGAGGGCGCCGTCGACGAGGCCTTCGGCGGCGTACGGCCGCACCCCGGCGGCGCCGAACTCGTCCACCTGCGCCAGGGCGCCGCCCAGAAGAGCGGCGGTGAGACCCTGCCCAAGGTGCAGGCCCAGGAACCCCTCGACGGCGACTGGGCCGGACACCTCCTCGCCACGGCCGCCGGCAAGGTCCTCGACGAACGCTTCACCCCCAGCGCCGGCCAGCACTGCACCCACTGCGCCTTCCGCGCGACCTGTAGCGCACGGCCGGAGGGGCGGCACGTCGTGGAGTGAGCGGAAACCGCCCTGACCTGCGCGTATACCCCCGTTGTCAGTGCCCGCCGCTAGCCTCTCCTCATGCCCGCCCACATCAGCGACCCCGAGCAGCTCAAACAGCTCCTCGGCATCCCGTTCACCCCGGAGCAGACGGAGTGCATCACCGCCTCGCCCGCCCCGCAGGTGATCGTGGCCGGCGCCGGGTCGGGCAAGACGACCGTGATGGCCGCCCGCGTGGTCTGGCTGGTCGGCACCGGCCAGGTCGCCCCCGAACAGGTCCTCGGCCTCACCTTCACCAACAAGGCCGCGGGCGAACTCGCCGAACGCGTCCGCAAGGCGCTGGTCAAGGCAGGCGTCACCGACCCGGACGCCATCGACCCCGACCACCCCCCGGGCGAACCGGTCATCTCGACGTACCACTCCTTCGCCGGCCGCCTGCTCACCGACCACGGACTGCGCCTCGGCCTGGAGCCCACCTCACGCCTCCTCGCCGACGCCACCCGCTTCCAGCTCGCCGCGCGGGTCCTGCGCGAGGCCCCCGGCCCCTACCCGGCGCTCACGCGCTCCTTCGCCGACCTCGTCAGCGACCTCCTCGCGCTCGACGCCGAACTCGCCGAACACCTCGTCGCCCCCGACGACCTGCGCGCGTGGGACGCCGACCTGCTGACCGCCCTCCAGAGCGCCAGGCTCACCAACCCCGACCTGCGCAAGGTCCCCGAGACGGCCGCCGCGCGCCGCGAACTCGCCGCCCTGGTCGGCCGCTACCGCGACGCCAAGAACGGGCGCGACCTCCTGGACTTCGGCGACCAGATCGCCCTCTCCGCGCGCCTGGGCCGGCTCCCCGAGGTCGGCCGCGCCCTGCGCGAGGAGTTCAAGGTCGTCCTCCTCGACGAGTACCAGGACACCTCCGTCGCCCAGCGCATCCTCCTCGCCGGCCTCTTCGGCGGCGGCAGCGGCCACCCCGTCACCGCCGTCGGCGACCCCTGCCAGGCCATCTACGGCTGGCGCGGCGCCTCCGTCGCCAACCTGGACGACTTCCCCGAGCACTTCCCGCACGCCGACGGCCGCCCCGCGACCCGCCAGGCGCTCAGCGAGAACCGCCGCAGCGGCGGCCGGCTCCTCGACCTCGCCAACGGCCTCGCAGCCCCCCTGAGGGCCATGCACGCGGGCGTGGAGGCCCTGCGCCCGGCCGACGGCGCCGAACGCGCCGGAGCGGTCCGCTGCGCCCTCCTGCCCACCCACGCCGACGAACTCGCCTGGCTCGCCGACGAGATCGCCCACCTCGTGCGCACGGGCACACCCCCCGGCGAGATCGCCGTCCTGTGCCGCACGGCGACGGACTTCGCCGAGATCCAGGGCGCCCTCGTCGCACGCGACGTCCCCGTCGAGGTCGTCGGCCTGTCCGGGCTGCTGCACCTGCCCGAGGTCGCCGACCTGGTCGCCGTCTGCGAAGTCCTCCAGGACCCCGGCGCCAACGCCGCCCTCGTCCGCCTGCTCACCGGCCCCCGCTGGCGCGTCGGCGCCCGCGACCTCGCCCTCCTGGGCCGCCGCGCGCGGCTGCTCGTCGCCCACACGCGCGCGGGCCACGAGGACGACCCCGACCGGCGCCTGGCCGCCGCCGTCGAGGGCACCGACCCGGCCGAGGTGATATCGCTCGCCGACGCCCTGGACACCTTCCTGGACGGCACCGGGGACGACGACCAGCTGCCCTTCTCGCCCGACGCGCGCGTGCGCTTCGCCCGCCTCGGCGCCGAACTGCGCGACCTGCGCCGCTCCCTGGCCGACCCCCTCATGGACGTCCTGCACCGCGTCCTGGCGGTCACCGGCCTGGAGGTCGAACTGTCGGCGTCCCCGCACGCGCTGGCCGCCCGCCGCCGCGAGACCCTGTCGAACTTCCTCGACGTCGCCGCCTCCTTCACCGCCCACGGCGAACCGACCCTCCTGGCCTTCCTCGCCTTCCTGCGCACGGCCGCCCAGTACGAGAAGGGCCTCGACAACGCGCTGCCCGGCGGCGAGAACACCGTCAAGGTGCTCACCGCCCACAAGTCCAAGGGCCTGGAGTGGGACGTCGTCGCCGTCCCCGGCCTCGTCGAGGGCGCCTTCCCCAGCACCAAGGGCCGCGAGAAGTGGACCGCCCAGGCCAAGGTGCTCCCGCACGCGCTGCGCGGCGACGCCGACACCCTCCCCGACGTCCCCTCCTGGGACGCCAAGGGCATGAAGGCCTTCCAGGAGGCCATGAAGGACCACCAGCACACCGAGGAACTCCGCCTCGGCTACGTCACCTTCACCCGCCCGCGCAGCCTCCTCCTCGGCTCGGGCCACTGGTGGGGCCCCACCCAGAAGAAGCCCCGGGGCCCCTCGGACTTCCTCCAGGCCCTGTACGACCACTGCGCCGCCGGCCACGGCGAGATCGAGGCCTGGGCCGAAGCCCCAGGGCCCGACGAGGAGAACCCCGCCCTCCAGGACGCCACCGCCGACCGCCTCTGGCCCCTCCCCCTGGACGAACAGTCCCTGACCCGCCGCAGAGCAGCCGCCCGGACCGTCCTCGCCCACCTGGACACCCTCACCGCCCACGACACCCCCCACCCCGCCACGGCGCAAGACCCCGACTGGCCCCCACCGCCCACCGAGGACGACGCCCCGTACGACGCCCCGGACCCGTACGACGAAACGCCCCCGTACGACGAGACGGACCCGTACGTCGAAACGCCTGCGTACGTCGAAACGGACCCGTACGACGACACCGCGCGGGCCCACCCCATCCCCCACCAGCCAACCCCCCTCACCCCGGAGGAGACCCGCACGGTCGACTCCTGGGACCGTGACCTCGAAGCCCTCACCGAAGAACTCCTGCGCGCCCGCCGCAGCGTCGTCGAGGTCCCGCTGCCCCCCACCCTCACCGCCTCGCAGTTGCTGAGACTGGCGGCCGACCCCGACGGCCTCGCCCAGGAGCTGGCCCGCCCCATGCCCCAGCCCCCGCAGCCCGCGGCCCGCAGGGGCACCCGGTTCCACGCCTGGGTCCAGGCCCGCTTCGAGGAACTGACGCTGCCCCTGCTGGAGCCCGAGGACCTGCCCGGCACCGACGCCGAGATCGACGACGAACGCGACCTGGAGGCCCTCAAGGAGGCCTTCGAACGCACCGAGTACGCCCGCCGCACGCCCTACCGCGTGGAGGCCCCCTTCCAGCTCGCCCTCGCCGGCCGCGTCGTACGGGGCCGTATCGACGCCGTCTACAAGGAGGGCGACGGGGCGACGGCGTCGTACGAGATCGTCGACTGGAAGACCCATCGCGCGCCCACCGCCGACCCGCTCCAGCTCGCGCTCTACCGGCTCGCCTGGGCCGAGCAAGAGGGCGTGCCCGTGGAATCGGTCACAGCGGCGTTCCTGTACGTGCGCACCGGGGACGTCGTCCGGCCGGCCGGACTGCCCGGGAAGGCAGCGCTGGAGCGGATTCTGCGGGGCGAGGACGGCCCGGGGGAGCCTCCGGCGACCACGCGACCGCCCGGCGACGATGTCAGTGCGGGCGGATAGGCTCGTCACCATGAGCCACACCGTTGACACAGGCGTCAGCACCGTCCGCGCGTACATCGAGCAGCACCGCACCGCGTTCCTCGACGACCTCACCGAGTGGCTGAGCATCCCTTCGGTGTCCGCCCAGCCCGACCACGGCCCCGACGTCCACCGCAGCGCCCTCTGGCTGGCCCGGAAACTCGAAGCGGTCGGTTTCCCCGTCGCCGAGGTCTGGCCCACCCCCGGCGCCCCTGCCGTCTATGCGGAGTGGCCCAGCGACGACCCCGAGGCGCCCACGGTCCTCGTCTACGGGCATCACGACGTGCAGCCCGCCGCCCGCGAGGACGGCTGGCACACCGACCCCTTCGAGCCCGTCGTGCGCGACGGCAGGCTCTACGCGCGCGGGGCCGCCGACGACAAGGGACAGGTCTTCTTCCACACCCTGGGCGTGCGCGCTCACCTCGCCGCCACCGGCCGCACCGCCCCGGCCGTCCACCTCAAGCTGCTGATCGAGGGCGAGGAGGAGTCCAGCTCGCCGAACTTCCGCGCCCTGGTCGAGGCCAACACCGCGCGGCTCGCCGCCGACGTGGTGATCGTCTCCGACACCGGCATGTGGGCCGAGGACACCCCCACGGTGTGCACGGGCATGCGCGGCCTCACCGAGTGCGAGGTCCGGCTGCACGGCCCCGACCAGGACATCCACTCCGGCTCCTTCGGCGGCGCCGTACCGAACCCGGCGACCGAGGTGGCCCGCCTGGTGGCCGCGCTGCACGACGAGCACGCGCGCGTGGCGATCCCCGGCTTCTACGACGGCGTCGTCGAACTCACCGACCGCGAGCGCGAACTCTTCGCCGAGCTGCCCTTCGACGAGGAGCGCTGGCTGCGCGCGGCGCACTCGCACGCCACCCTGGGCGAGGCCGGGCACACCACCCTGGAGCGCGTCTGGGCCCGCCCGACCGCCGAGGTCAACGGCATCGGCGGCGGCTACCAGGGCCCCGGCAGCAAGACCATCGTCCCCGCCTCGGCGTTCGTGAAGCTGTCCTTCCGGCTCGTCGCCGGCCAGGACCCGGCCGCCGTCGAGACGGCCGTACGCGCGTGGGTGGCCGGCCGGCTGCCCGCCGGGATCCGGCACGAGATCATGTTCCACCCCGCCACGCGGCCCTGTCTGACCCCGCTCGACCACCCCGCGTTGCAGTCCCTCGCGCGCGCGATGGGGCTCGCCTTCGGGCAGACCGTGCGCTTCACGCGCGAGGGCGGCTCGGGACCGGCCGCAGACCTCCAGGAGGTCCTCGGCGCCCCCGTCCTCTTCCTGGGCATCTCCGTCCCCTCCGACGGCTGGCACGCGCCCAACGAGAAGGTCGAGATCGACCTCCTCTTCAAGGGCGTCGAGACCAGCGCCCACCTGTGGGGCGACCTCGCGCGCACGTGGCGCCGCGCGCCCTGACACCCCGTAGGCCCCCGCCCCGCGCGCGGGGGCACACTGGAAGGACCGCACCCGCGCCCGCCGTACCGCCCGCCTAGCCGCTCGAACCAACCGCCGCACTGGGGGAGTTGGAAGCACCCGTGACCACCTGGACCGACCCGAACGCCGATCGACCCGTCTCGCTCACCGCGCCGAGCGGCATCGACCGCGCCGCCCACCACCGGCTCGACGAGGCCTGGCTCGCCGCGGCGTGGAGCCACCCGACCACGCGCTCTTTCGTGGTCTCCGGCGGCCAGGTCCTCATCGACGAGACGCCCGACGGGCGCACCGAACTCGTCATGACGCCCTCCTTCGAAGCACCCCTCACCGAGGCGCACCGCTACTTCCTGGGCACCGACGAGGACGGCGTCAGCTACTTCGCCCTCCAGAAGGACGCCCTGCCCGGCCGGATCGACCAGTCCGCGCGGCCCGCGGGCCTGCGCGAGGCGGGGCTGTTGCTGTCCGCGCGGGACGTCGGTCTGATGGTCCACGCGGTGGGCCTGGAGAACTGGCAGCGCACCCACCGCTTCTGCTCCCGCTGCGGCGAACGCACCGTCATCGCCGCCGCGGGCCACATCCGCCGCTGCCCGGCCTGCGGAGCGGAGCACTACCCGCGCACCGACCCGGCCGTCATCATGGCCGTCACGGACGAGGAGGACCGCCTCCTGCTGGGCCGCCAGGTCCACTGGCCGGAGGGCCGCTTCTCGACGCTCGCCGGCTTCGTGGAGCCCGGCGAGTCCATCGAGCAGTCCGTGCGCCGCGAGGTCTTCGAGGAGGTCGGCGTCACCGTCGGCCAGGTCGAGTACGTCGCGAGCCAGCCCTGGCCGTTCCCGTCCAGCCTGATGCTCGGCTTCCTCGCGCACGCGACGACCACCGAGATCGACGTCGACGGCGACGAGATCCACGAGGCGCGCTGGTTCTCCCGCGACGAACTGGGCGCCGCCTTCGAGTCCGGCGAGGTCCTCCCGCCGTACGGCATCTCGATCGCCGCCCGCCTCATCGAACTCTGGTACGGCAAGCCGCTGCCGACGCGCAGCTTCGTCTGACGTACGGAAGACCCGGCGTACACAAGAGGCGCGCACGACTGAAGGGCGGCCCCCGGAGAGGGGGCCGCCCTTAGTTCATACGATCCTGCTTACGCGCCGATCTTCTGCTTGACCTGCGCCAGCGACGGGTTCGTCAGCGTCGAGCCGTCGGGGAACAGCACGGTCGGAACCGTCTGGTTGCCGCCGTTCGCCTTCTCCACGAAGGCCGCGGACTCCGGGTCCTGCTCGATGTTGACCTCGGTGTACGCGATGCCCTCGCGGTCCATCTGACCCTTGAGCCGACGGCAGTATCCGCACCACGTCGTGCTGTACATCGTCACAGTGCCCGGCATGTCTCTCGCGCTCCTTCGGCGGCGTCAGGAAGGTGGTGCCGCAGAAGGGGAACGTACTTGAATCCGCCACCATTCCCGCCCCGGAGGTGACCTGGGCGGCCTGGGCAGTGACGTCGGTCATCTCGTACGACCATCGACACCGCCTGTGGACAACTTTCCCGCCCGTCCCGGCGGACCTGGCAGCATGGCGGTGTGACAGCAGCAACGCACTCCACCCTCTTCCCGCAGGCACCGGACTCTGCCGACGCGGTGCTCGAAGGGCTCGACCCCGAGCAGCGCGAGGTCGCCACCGCGCTGCACGGCCCGGTGTGCGTCCTGGCCGGGGCCGGCACGGGAAAGACCCGCGCCCTCACCCACCGCATCGCCTACGGCGTGCGCGCCGGCATCCTCCAGCCCTCCAGCGTCCTCGCCGTCACGTTCACCGCCCGCGCGGCCGGCGAGATGCGCGGCCGGCTGCGCCAGCTCGGCGCCCAGGGCGTCCAGGCGCGCACGTTCCACGCCGCCGCGCTGCGCCAGCTCCAGTACTTCTGGCCCAAGGCCATCGGCGGCGCCCTGCCCCGCATCGTCGACCGCAAGGTCCAGCTCGTCGCCGACGCCGCGGCCGCCTGCCGCATCCGCCTCGACCGCGGCGAGCTGCGGGACACGACCGCCGAGATCGAGTGGTCCAAGGTCACCCAGACCGTCCCCGCCGACTACGCGCGCGCGGTGGCCAAGGCCGGCCGCGAGGCCCCCCGCGACCCCGCCGAGATCGCCCAGCTGTACGCCGCCTACGAGAACCTCAAGCGCGAGCGCGGCGTCATCGACTTCGAGGACGTCCTGCTGCTGACCGTCGCCGTCCTCCAGGACCGCAGGGACATCGCCGAACAGGTCCGCGCCCAGTACCAGCACTTCGTGGTCGACGAGTACCAGGACGTCAGCCCCCTCCAGCAGCGCCTCCTGGAGCTGTGGCTCGGCGAGCGCGACGACCTGTGCGTGGTCGGCGACGCCAGCCAGACCATCTACTCCTTCACCGGCGCCACCCCCGACCACCTCCTGGACTTCCGGCTGCGCCACCCCGGGGCCACCGTCGTCAAACTGGTCCGCGACTACCGCTCCACCCCCCAGGTCGTCCACCTCGCCAACGGCCTGCTCGCCCAGGCCAGGGGCCGCGCCGCCGACCACCGCCTGGAGCTGGTCTCCCAGCGCCCGGCGGGCCCCGAGCCGGGCTACACGGAGTACGCCGACGAACCCGCCGAGGCCGAGGGCGCCGCCCGCCGCATCCGCGAACTGCTCGACGCGGGCGTCCCGGCCGCCGAGATCGCCGTCCTGTTCCGCACCAACTCCCAGTCCGAGACCTACGAACAGGCCCTCGCCGACGCGGGCGTGCCCTACCAGCTGCGCGGCGCCGAGCGGTTCTTCGACCGGCCCGAGGTCCGCAAGGCGACCGCGTCCCTGCGCGCCGCCGCCCGCTTCGGGGACAACGACTCCGCGCTGGACGACGCCGTCGACCTGCCCTCCCAGGTGCGTGCCGTCCTCTCCGGCGAGGGCTGGACCTCGCAGCCCCCGGCGGGCTCGGGGGCCGTCAGAGAGCGCTGGGAGTCCCTGGCCGCGCTGGTCCACCTCGCCACCGGCTTCGCCGCCGCCCGCCCCGGCGCCGGCCTCGCCGACCTGGTCGCCGAACTCGACGAGCGGGCGAACGCCCAGCACGCCCCGACCGTCCAGGGCGTCACGCTGGCCTCCCTGCACTCGGCCAAGGGCCTGGAGTGGGACGCCGTGTTCCTGGTCGGCGTCGCCGAGGGCATGATGCCGATCACGTACGCGCGCACCGACGAGCAGATCGAGGAGGAGCGCCGGCTGCTGTACGTCGGCGTGACCCGCGCGCGCGAGCGCCTGTACGTCTCCTGGGCCCTGTCCCGCTCGCCCGGCGGCCGTCCCGGCCGCCGCCCCAGCCGCTTCCTGGACGGCCTGCGCCCCGGCTCCGGCGCCCGCGGCAAGACCGGCCCGGGGGGCGGCGCCTCAGGCGGCGTGGAACGCGGCTACGGCGCCTCCCACGGCGCTGCGGCCGGGCCTGTCGCCGTACCCCGCCGGGGGCAGCGCACCCCGGCGCGCTGCCGGGTCTGCGGGCGGACGCTGACCGACGGGGGCGAGCTGAAGCTGCTGCGCTGCGAGGACTGCCCCTCCGACATGGACGAGGGCCTGTACGAACGGCTGCGGGCCTGGCGCGAGGTGCAGGCGCGGGGCAACGGCCAGCCCGCCTTCTGCGTCTTCACCGACAAGACTTTGGTGGCCATCGCGGAGACCGCTCCCACGGAGCCGGGAGAGCTCGCCCGCATCCCCGGCGTGGGCCAGCGCAAGCTCAACCGCTTCGGGGCCGAGGTGCTGGCCATCTGCGCAGGCCAGGACCTCACCGAAGGTGAGGAGGAGGGCTGAGGCGAACTCGTCGAAAAAATAGTTTGCGCATGCCCCAGCAATCCCCATAGGTTCTTACGCACGGGGAACGGAGGCCTTCTCGGAGGCCCTGATTCCGTGTTGTACTTGCATATCCGTCCGATCGGGCTCACCCCCGGTCCCCAAGACGCCGAGAGGAGGCGATTCCAGTGATCATCAACAAGACGAGTGACAGCAGCCGCAAAATGACCGATCGCTCGGTCGTCTCCCTGTGCATGCTCGGCGCCTCGGTCCTGGGCACCGGTCTGTCCGGCATCCGTGCCGACCGGCCGGCGTCCCTCTCTGTCGCCGCGGAACTCACCGTCCGCAATGAGCGACCGCTGAAGGCACTGGTAGCAGGAGAGGCAAAGGCCCCGGCCTATGCCTTTACGGCAGCCGGTGCCGGTAAGCAGACGACGCACCACCACCAGATGTGGGCCTTCCGTGGGCCAGAACCCTGGAGTGATCCAGCCTGATCGCCGATCAGGCAGGCGCCTTCAGGGCCGCGGAACCCCATCCGGGAACCGCGGCCCTTCTGTTTGTTCCGGGGACTTGGGAAGCCAGGACCCCGGCGGACAGGACGAAGGGCCTCGGACAACAGCAGAACCCGGTACCAAGCCGCCAACCGGTCCACCGACCGGCACGACCAGACGAGGAAGACCAACCGTGCAACTCGAAGCGCACGCCCCGTCCGTACCGCCTTCCGAAACGATCCCCCCGCCCCGCTCCACGGAGGACTCCGACTTGACCCCCCTCACCGCGCTCACCGCGCTCGACGACGCCATCGAGAACCTCGGCGTACCCGTTCCCTGCCGCTCCTACGACCCGGAGGTCTTCTTCGCCGAGTCGCCCGCGGACGTCGAGTACGCCAAGTCCCTGTGCCGTACCTGCCCGCTGATGGAGGCCTGCCTCGCCGGCGCCAAGGAGCGGCGCGAGCCCTGGGGTGTCTGGGGCGGGGAGCTGTTCGTGCAGGGGGTCGTCGTCGCCCGCAAGCGACCGCGTGGCCGTCCGCGCAAGAACCCGGTCATGGCATGAACATCACCGGAACGATCGACCGTCCTCTCACGCACGACCCCATGAAGCAGGCCCCGATGAAGCCGTCCGCAACCGAGCCCACCGGCTCCGCGATCGAAGAAGTCACCACCACCGGCGCGAACGCCTCGCGTCAGAACAGGACCCGCGAGATGCAACTCATCCCAGAAGCCCTGGCGCGTGCGCATATGCACGCCCGGCTGCACGAGGCCGAGCAGGAGCGCCAGGCGTACCGCCTGGCCGCCGCTCGCCGGATGCAGCGCCGGGCCGAGCGCGCCTCCCGGCGCGCCCGGCGGGCGCTCGCCATCGCCGTGATGCAGTGATCCGGACCACCTGAAGCGGTGGCCTCCCGCACAGGGAGGCACAGCTCTCCCGGAGGGGCCGGTCCGTCCGAACGGACCGGCCCCTCCGGCCTGTTGAGGCGCCCCGGGCACCGGGCGTGTGGGGGTGCGGGACGACGGCGGGCGCGTTGCCCGGCGTACGACCGGAGCGCGGTTATCGTCGGCTGATGACGAGCCTCCCCGCGGACCGTGCCCCCGACGCCGCCCCTGCGGACCCCCTCGACTGCGCCCGCTGCGGCGCCCCGAGCGGCGGCACCCCACCCGTCACCTGGACCTGCTCCGTCGAGGGCGGCGCCCGCCGCTACTTCTGCGACAGCTGCGCCCGCGACAACCTGCGGGCGATCGAGGGGCGGCTCGACTCGGCGTGGTGGTGAGAGCCCGCGGGTCACCCGGGCCCCCGGCTCAGCCTCCCGCCACCGCCGCGGCCTCCTCCGCCACCGGCTCCTCCGGCGCGAACCCCGGCAGCCAGCGCTCCAGTTCGTCCCGCAGCCGGACCGTCGCCCCCAGCTGGCACAGGACACCGATGGTGCTCAGCGTCACCCGGTGTATCAACAGGTACGACGGCGGCAGATTGAGCTGCTTGCCGAGCTGATGGGCGGGGGAGCGGGGGTCGGCGATACGGGCCGCCTGAGTGCGCATCCAGGAACGGGTGAACGTGAACTCCTCGGCCCGCGCCGGCTCGATGATCGGCACCAGATACTCCAGCACCGTCTCCGGATCCAGGTCGACCGACTCCTTGACGAACCCCTCCGCGCACAGATGGTCGTAGACCGCGCCCGCGTCACCGTCCAGCGTCATCCGCAGGGACTCGCCGATCGGCCTCGGCAGCCCGCCCGGCAGCCGGTCCACCGTCCCGAAGTCCAGCACGCCCAGCCGCCAGCCGGCCACATCGTCGCCTGAGCCCTCCCCGCCCGCCTTCACCGGCAGCAGCCGGAAGTTCCCCGGATGCGGATCGGCGTGCAGCAGCCCCGTGCGCGCCGGGCCCGAGAAGAAGAACCGGGCCAGCAGCTGACCGGCCCGGTCCCGCTGCTCCGGCGTCCCCTCCGCGATCACCTCGGACAGCGGGATCCCGTCGATCCACTCCGTGACCAGCACCTGCTCGCACTGGTGGATCACCTCGGGCACCACCACGTCCGGATCGCCCGCGAACTCCCGCGCGTGCGCCTGCTGGGCCTGCGCCTCCAGGGCGTAGTCCAGCTCCTCCGAGACCCGGTCGCGCAACTCCGCGATCAGCGGCTTGACGTCCATCCCCGGGATCAGCGGGCCCAGCAGCCGCGCGAACCGGCTCAGCTGGGTCAGATCCGACAGCAGCGCCTCGCCCGCGCCCGGGTACTGCACCTTGACGGCGACCTCCCGCCCGTCGCGCCACACCGCACGGTGCACCTGCCCGATCGACGCCGCCGCGGCCGGCTTGTCCTCGAACTCCTCGAACAGCTCCGGCCAGTTCGCGCCGAGCCGCTCGGCCAGCACCGCGTGCACCGTGCGCGTCGGCATCGGCGGGGCCGCGTCCTGAAGCTTCGTCAGCGCCGCCCGGTAGGGGCCCGCGACCTCCTCGGGCAGCGCCGACTCGAAGACCGACAGGGCCTGCCCGAACTTCATCGCACCGCCCTTCAGCTCACCGAGCACCTTGAACAGCTGCTCGGCGGTGCGCTGTTGCAGCTCCCGGCCCACCAGCTCCGCGGACTCGCCCACGATCCGCTTGCCCAGACCCCACGTGGCCCGCCCGGCGAAGCCGAGCGGAAGCGCGGCGAGCTTGGCGGTCCGCGTGACCGCCTTACGGGGAAGATCAGACATGCTGCGCCCTCCAAGTACCCGCCGGCCGCGCCCCTCGCGTCGTACGGCATGACTCCCGCACGTGCCGTCGCTCCGCCATTGTCTCGTGCGACTCCCCCTCCTCCGGTGTGTGTTCCTCCTTACCTTCACCCGGATCGGCCGCCCGGCCCGCGCGCGGGTCCTCCGGGACGACCTGCTCCCGCTCGACGGACGCGGCGCGCGCCGCCCCGCAGCCGCACCCCGGATGGGCCGTCACCGGCCGCTCCCGCCAGGTCAGCGCCGGCGCCGAGACCTCCCAGCGGCGGCCCACGCCCGACGGGGAGAGCCCGTCGAGGAACGCCAGCGCGTGGGAGGCGGCCAGCCCCGCGACCGTCGCCGCCAGCGCCACGTCGCACGGCACCGGCGGGCGCCGCCGCCCCGAACGCCACTGCGTCACCAGCCGCGGCCACATCGGATCGCGGTCCGCCCGCGCCTGCTCCAGACACCCCGCGCACCCCGTCTCCCCCGGCAGCACCAGCGGCCCCACCACCCCCGTCCCCTCCACCACCCCCGCGTACAGATGCGGCACCCCCGCCGCCATCAGCGGCCCGGCGTCGGCCGGATCCGGCGCGTGCACCCGTACGTCGTCCCGCGGCGCCAGCACCACCAGGGCGAGACCCGGCTCCCGCGCGGCCGGGGCCGGACCGGGCGCCCGGCGCGGCCGGTCCGGCGCCGCCGCGCGCGCCACCCGCCGGGCCGCCACCGACCGCTGCTCACCCACCGCCTCCGCCGGCAGCCCGCCCGGCGCCACGTCCTGCGGCGCCACCGACCCGCCGTCCACCACCTCCACCTCGCCCATCCCCGCCGCCGCCAGCAGCGCCGCCAGCACCGCCCCCACCCGGCCCGCGCCGCGCACCTGCACCCGCAGCCGGCGCCGGGCCGCCAGCACCTCCAGCGCCCCGCCCGGCTCCGCGCACACCAGCGACAGCGCCGCCAGATCCGGCGCCAGCCGCTCCATCAGCCCCGCCCGCCCCCGCAGCTCCCGCGCGTCCAGGCCGCCACCGCGCGCGTCGTCCAGCAGCCCCGACCCGGCGAGCCCCCGCACCAGCTCGTCGACATGCCCGTCCGGCAGCTCCATCCGCCGGCCCTCCGCCCGCAGCAGCGGCAGACCGCGGGTGCCGTCCATCAGCTCCAGCAGATACGCCGACGCCCCGTCGACCGGGCCCACCGTCAGCGCGTGCGCCGCCGTCATCCCGTACTGCGCCGTACCGCTGTCCCGCCAGCCGCGCCGCAGCGCCGGCTTCACCTTCGGATGCATGACGACCCCCGTCGATTCCCGGGCCCCACGGCCCTGACCAGCCCATCTCCCGCCGGCCGTCCGGACCGGGCCGCGCCGACGGGTCCAGCATGCCCCGGCCCCGCCCGACCGTGCCGAAAGTTATCCACAGGTACCGGATATCGTCATACGAATCGGTCGTACGAGGCACATGTGAGGTACCGGATCAGCACCGAACCGCCCCGGACCCGGGACTTCCCCCATGTGCAGCGGGTAACGTCGGGGCGTGTCCGCCGACCCACTCCACCACGCCGGAACACCGCAGCGCAGCACGCCCAAATCGCCCAGCGGCGGCCAGGGAGCGAGCGCGATCGAGGTCCGCAGGAGCGACCGGCGCCGCCGGACGGTCTCCGCGTACCGCGAGGGCGACCGCACCGTCGTGCTCATCCCGGCCCGGATGTCCGAGGCCGAGGAACAGCGCTGGGTGAACGTCATGCTCGACAAACTCGCCGCCCAGGAAAGCAGACGGGTCCCCGGAGACGACGCGCTCGCCGACCGCGCGGAACGTCTCTCGGCCCAGTACTTCGACGGCCGCGCCCGGCCCGCCTCGGTGCGCTGGGTGACCAACCAGAACACCCGCTGGGGCTCCTGCACCCCCACCGAGGGCAGCATCCGACTCTCCCACCGGCTCAAGGGCATGCCCGAGTACGTCATCGACTACGTCCTCCTGCACGAGCTCGCCCACCTCCTCGTCCCCGGCCACGGCCCCGACTTCTGGCGGCTGCTGGAGGCCTATCCGCGCACCGAGCGCGCGCGGGGCTATCTGGAGGGCGTGGTCGCCGCCGACCGGCTGCCGCATCTGCCGGTCGCGCGCGGAGAGTGACCGCCGCTCCGGGCCGCCCCAGGACCCCGGCCCGCATAAGCACCCCGGCCCGCATCGGCACCCCTGCCCGCACCGCCGAGCCGGCCCTTGTGTACCGGCTCCGTACCGGTCTCCGGCGATGTCAGAGGCAGCCGTTAGCCTGACGGCGACGCACTTGACATCGGGACCGGGGGGACGGTCGTTGCGCATGCCCAGGGAATTCCGGCGCGGCCACAAGGCCAGGGTCGGTGAGCTGACCGCGGGGACGGATCTGTACGTGGGCGTGCGGATCGACGCGCCGGGGCTGGCCTTCGACATCACCTGCTTCGGCCTCGACGCGGACGAACGGCTCTCCGACGACCGTTACTTCGTCTTCTTCAACCAGCCGAAGACCCCTGAGGAGGCCGTCCAGCTCCTCGGGGCGCAGTCCGGGGACACCGAGTCCTTCCGGGTCGCCCTGGACCGCGTCCCGCCGAGGATCCGGAAGCTGTCCTTCACCGCGACCGTCGACGGCGCCGGAGAGATGTCCCAGATCGGCTCCGGGTACCTCAGGATCGTCGCAGGCGGCGAGGAAGTCGCCCGCTACCCCTTCGACGGCTCCGAGTTCAGCACCGAACGCGCCGTCATGCTCGGCGACCTCTACCTCAAGGACGTCTGGCGCTTCGCCGCCGTCGGCCAGGGCTTCGACGGCGGCCTGGAGGCCCTGCTGAAGAACTTCGGCGGCGAGATCCTGGAGGACGAACCTCCGGCCCCGGTACCGGCCCCCGCACCTGTCCCGGACCCCGCCCACACCCTGGCCCCGGAACCCACCCCGGCCCCCGCCCAAGCCCCGGCCCCCGCCCACACCCCGGCCCCGCCCCCCGCGATCCACGCCGCCCCCACCATCGCCGCAGGCCTGTACGTCCCACCCGCCGCCCACGTCCCCCCACCCGCTCCACCCCCGCCCCCGGCAACCCCCCAGGGCGCCCCCTTCGCCCCCCAGGCCATGACCCTCGTGGACACCCCGCTCCCGGGTACGACATCCCCGGGCACCCCTCCTCCAGGCGTCCCCTTCGGCACCACCCCGCCCCTCACCCCCGCACCCCCCGAAGCCGCCCTCCGCGCGGTGCTCACGAAGTACGCCGAAGCCCCCGTGGGCGACCGCTGGACCGAGCAGAACCCCCAGCTCGTGCGGGTGACGCTCACCAAGGGCGCGGACGTCCTCGCCAAACAAGGCAGCATGGTCGCCTACCAGGGCGACGTCGACTTCGCCCACAAGGGGGCGGGCCTGCTCGGCAAGGTGACGGGACAGCTCACCGGCCAGGGCATGGACCTGATGCGCTGCTCCGGAGAGGGCGAGGTGTTCCTCGCGGACGAGGCGAGCCGGCTGTTCGTGGTCCGCCTCCAAGGGGAGCAGCTGTACACCTCCGCGCGCGGGGTGCTCGCCTTCGACGAGTCCCTGGACACCGAGGTCCGTCGGATCGAGGGTGTGGGACTGCCCGGGGGAGGCCTGTTCAGCATGTTGTTCTCGGGCACGGGCGCGGTCGTCGTCAAGACGCGCGGGGTGCCGGTCGTCCTCCCCGTCGGACCGGCCACCTATGTCGACGGCAACGCCGTCATCGCCTGGTCGGCGGGCGCGCAGGCGGTCACCACGGCCTCGCTCGGGCTGCGCCGCTCCGGGTACGCCCGGCAGCCCGTGGAGGCCGTGAACCTCCAGTTCCGGGGCGCCCCGGGCAACTTCGTCGTCGTCCAGCCCTTCGAGGTGTGACCGTGGACCTCCAGACACTGAACGCCGGGCAGGCCGCCCCCGCGGGCGCGCGGATGGGCGTGCACGGCTCCAAGACCCTCAAGGTCGCCATGGCCACCGGGCGGGACCTGTACGCGAAGGCCGGCTCGATGATCGCCTACGACGGGTACGTCCAGTTCGACGCGCCGCCCGCCGGGCTGCGCCGCACCGCCGAGGAGATGGTCACCGGTGAGGGCGGCCGGCTGATGCTGTGCCGGGGCGACGGCGCGCTGTACCTCGCGGACTACGGGGGCGACATCCTCGTCGTCCACCTCAGGGATGAGGCCCTGTCCGTCAACGGGCCCACCCTGCTGGCCTGCGACGCGTCCCTGGAGCTGGCGGTCGAGCCCGTCAGGGGGCTCGCCAAGTTCACCGGATCGGGGATCACCAACCTGGTCGTGCGCGGCACCGGCTGGGTCGCGCTGGTCAGCCGGGGCGTGCCGATCGCCCTGGACTGCGCCGAGCGGGAGACGTACGTCGACCCGGACGCGCTGGTCGCCTGGACCGACGGGCTCGCCATGAAGGCGCGGCGCAGCTTCAAGGCGGGCGCGCTGATCGGCCGGGGCAGCGGCGAGGCCTTCCAGATCGGCTTCAAGGGGCGCGGCTTCGTCGTCGTCCAGCCCAGCGAGGACACCGGCGACCGCTTCAAGGCCCGGGGCTGAGGGGGAAACGGCATGCACAGCACACTCTTCGCGCACATCCCGGTGGAGTCCACCGGCCGCTACACCCTCCAGAACCCGCAGCTGCTCAAGACGGACGTCACCCGGGGCGGCAGTCCGGTCCTCGCCCGCCAGGGCGCCATGGTCGCTTTCGAGGGGCACGTCCAGTTCGACGGCCAGTACCGTGACCACGGCTGGCGGGGCGTCGAGCGGATGACCGGCGAACGCCTCGAACTCATGCGCTGCCAGGGCGACGGCGTCGTCTACCTCGCGAACCTCGCGCAGCATCTGCACGTCATGGAGGCGGGCCGGGGGCTCACCGTCGACTCGTCCTCGGTGCTCGCCTTCGACGGCTCCCTGCACGTCGGGATCGTCGCCGTCGACAGCGCCGTGCAGGTCGCCTCGGCGGGCGCGTACAACCTGGAGCTGTCCGGGCCCGGTGAGGTCGTCGTGATGACCTCCGGGGAGCCGCTGGTGCTGGAGGTGGGGCCGGGCAGGAACGTCTGCTGCGACGCCGACGCGGTCATCGCCTGGTCGACGTCCCTGCGGACGCAGCTCCAGGCGCCGACATCCACCTCCGCGGTGTGGCGCCGCCGGGGGTCCACCGGGGAGGGCTGGGAGATGCAGTTCTCCGGCTCCGGGCACGTCCTGGTCCAGCCGAGCGAGCTGCTGCCGCCGCAGCACTTGAGGGCGGCCGGGGTGCTCGGGCAGTTCGGGATGGGGGGTGAGGGGTTCGCGGGGAACTCCTTGGGCGGCAGCCACACCTAGGGAGCACGTGTAAGGGGCGTCAGCCATAGCGTCCGCCCCTTACCACCCCAAGTACGGAACAACCCCGGGCGCCACGGAACGTACGGCTACACCCCCAGCCGCTCCCTCGTCCCCTCCAGCAGCCGTACGACCGACTCGTCGGCGACGCCCCCGACCTCCTCGTACGAGAACCACCGCAGATCCAGCGACTCCTCGCTGATCGACTCCACCGCCCCCTCGGGAGCCAGCGCCGCGTACTGGACGTCCAGGTGCCAGGCGCACGGGGTCAGGTGGCGGTCCAGGCGGACCGGGCCGCCCGGCAGGAGGGTCAGGCCCTTGATGCCGGACTCCTCGGTGCCCTCGCGCAGCGCGGCCTGCGCCAGAGTCGCGTCGCCGGGCTCGCAGTGGCCGCCCATCTGGAGCCACATCCGCAGCTTCTTGTGCAGGGTCAGCAGGACCTGGCCGCGCTCGGGGGCGATGACCAGGGCGCTCGCGGTGACGTGACCGTCCTTGCAGGGCTTCCACATGCCGTCCTCATGGGCGGCGAGGTGGTCCAGGTAGGCCTGGCGCAGCTCTGGCTGGCCCTCGTACCCCTTGAGGACGAGGACCGCGTCGTCGTACAGGCTCACTCGGTGCCGTCGCCCTTGCTGTCGCCGTCCTCGGGCTTCTTCTTCAGGTCGGGGTTCTGGGCGGCCTCGCCCAGGAGCTTGTCCAGCTCGGAGAAGTCGAGCTGCTCGCGGTGGACGAAGCCGTCCGGGTCGTCCAGGTCGGAGGCGGTGGGGAGCATGTCCGGGTGGGCCCACAGGCCGTCACGGCCGTCGACGCCGCGCGCGTCCGTCAGCGACGCCCACAGGCGGGAGGCGTCCCGCAGGCGGCGCGGGCGCAGCTCCAGGCCGATCAGCGTGGCGAACGTCTGCTCGGCGGGACCGCCCGTCGCCCGGCGCCGGCGCAGCGTCTCGCGCAGGGCGTCGGCCGACGTCAGCCGGGGCTTGGCCGCCGCGTGGACGACCGCGTCGACCCAGCCCTCCACGAGCGCCAGAGCCGTCTCCAGACGCGCCAGGGCCGCCTTCTGCTCCGGGGTGTCCTCCGGCTGGAACATGCCCTGCTGGAGCGCGTCCTGGAGCTGCTCGGGGTTCTGCGGGTCGAACTGGCCGACCACGTCCTCCAGCTTCGCGGTGTCGACCTTGATCCCGCGCGCGTAGCCCTCGACCGCGCCGAACAGGTGCGAGCGCAGCCACGGCACATGGGCGAACAGCCGCTGATGGGCCGCCTCCCGCAGCGCCAGGTACAGCCGCACCTCCTCCTTCGACACGCCGAGGTCCTTGCCGAACGCCTCCACGTTCACCGGCAGCAGCGCGGCCTTGCCGACCGGGCCCAGCGGCAGCCCGATGTCGGTGGAGCCGACGACCTCGCCCGCGAGGACGCCCACGGCCTGCCCGATCTGCGTGCCGAACATGGCGCCGCCCATCGAGCGCATCATGCCGATCAGCGGGCCCGCCATGGCCTGCATCTCCTCCGGCAGGACGTCGCTCATGGCCGCGCCGACCCGCTCGGCGACCGGGTCGACCAGCTCCTTCCAGGCCGGCAGCGTCGCCTCGACCCACTCCGCGCGCGACCACGCCACCGCCGTGCCCGCTCCGGACGGCAGCGACGTCGCGTCGTCCAGCCACAGGTCGGCCAGCCGGACGGCCTCCTCGACCGCCGTGCGCTCCGAGTCGCCCACGCTCGCGTCCTTCACGCCGTCCGGCGTGCCCTGCGCGACCGTCTGGCGGGCGATCTGCTTGGCCATGTCCCAGTTCACCGGGCCGCCCTCGTAGGACAGCATCTGGCCGAGCTGCTGGAACGCGGCGCCCAGGTCGGTGGGGTTCATGGAGCCGAACATCGCGGCCAGCGGGTTGTCGGCGCCGGGAGCGCCGAAGCCGGGCTGTCCGAATCCGAACGGGCCGGCCGGTCCCTGACCACCACCGCTCTGGTCCTTCTTCTTGCCGTCGCCGTCCTCCGGCTCCTCCGGCGGAAGGCCGAATCCGAATGGGGTGTCACTCACGGGGTTCCTCGGCTGGTAAGGCCACCGGTCTCCCGACCGGCGGCGCGGCTGCCCTGCAACACCACCCAGCGTAGACACCTGGGCCCGATCGGGCCTCGGTGCTCCGCCGACTCGCGGCCTGCGGCAGGATGGAGCCACCTGGTACGTACGCGTCATCCGCGCCGTATGCCTAGACAACCGCTGGAGACACCTGGTGAGTTCCCCAGATCCGCAGGTTCGCGCAGCGCGAAACCACGCAACCGGCGCGCACGCGCGCGGGCCCGTCGTCGCCGTCACCGGCGCCGCGACCGGGGTGGGCGCGCTGCTGACCGCGCGGCTCGCCGCGTCCGACGAGATCAAGCAGGTCATCGCCCTCGACGAGCGGCGCGGTGAGTGCGACGACGCCCAGTGGCACATCCTCGACGTGCGGGACCCGGCGATCGCGGACAAGCTGCGGGGCGCCGACGTCGTCGTCCACCTCGCGCTGGATCTCGATCTCGGGTCGGAGGCCGCGGCGCGTACGGCGTACAACGTGCGGGGGACGCAGACCGTGCTGACGGCCGCCGCGGCGGCCGGGGTGCACCGAGTCGTGCTGTGCACCTCCGCCATGGTCTACGGCGCGCTGCCCGACAACGAGCTGCCGCTGTCCGAGGACGCCGAGCTGCGGGCGACCGCCGAGGCGACCGGGGTCGGCGACCTCCTGGAGATCGAACGGCTCGCCCGGCGCGCGCCGCGCGCGCATCCCGGGCTGAACGTCACCGTCGTGCGCCCCGCGACGCTCGTCGGCGGCACCGACACCGCGCTGACCCGCTACTTCGAGTCACCCCGGCTCCTGGTGGTCGCCGGGTCCCGGCCCGCCTGGCAGTTCTGCCACGTCGAGGACCTCTGCGGGGCCCTGGAGTACGCCGTCCTGGAGAAGGTCGAGGGGGAGCTGGCCGTCGGGTGCGACGGCTGGCTGGAGCAGGAGGAGGTCGAGGAGCTGAGCGGCATCCGCCGCATGGAGCTGCCGTCGGCGGTGGCCCTGGGGGCGGCGGCGCGGCTGCACCGGATCGGGCTCACGCCGTCTCCCGCCGGGGATCTCGCCTACACGATGTACCCCTGGGTCGTCAGCGGCAGCCGGCTCCATGACGCCGGGTGGCGCCCCGGGTGGACCAACGAGGAGGTCCTGGCGGAGCTGCTGGAGGAGGTCTCCGGCCGGCACACGGTCGCCGGGCGGCGGCTGGGCCGCAAGGACGCGACGGCGGCGGGGGCGGCCGGGGCGACGGTCGCGCTGCTGGGCGCGGCGGCGGTGGTGCGCAGGGCGCGGAAGGCCCGGCGGAGGGTCTGAGGCGACGGGGACGACTCCCAGGGGGCCGACAGGTCCGCGGTCCGTGCTGCCCGGCGCGTGAGGGACTATGGACCCATGGATGAGGTTTCTTGGGGGCATCCCGGTGACTCCGGAGGCGATGCGCCTATCAAGTTGATCGCCGTGCGGGACCGGGCGCTCTCCGTCGACGAGGTGTTCCAGGCGGTCGGGGACCCTTCCACCGGGGGCGTCGATCTCTTCGTCGGCGTCGTCCGGGACCACGACTCCGGGGCGTCCGTCGCCTCGCTCGAGTACTCCTGTCACCCCAGTGCCGAGGACGAGATGCGGCGCGTCGCCGAGAAGGTCGTCGCGGAGTTCCCGGTGCGGGGGCTCGCCGCCGTGCACCGGGTGGGGCGGCTGGAGGTCGGGGACATCGCCGTCGTCGTCGCCGTTTCCTGTGCGCACCGGGCCGAGGCCTTCGCCGCGTGCCGCAAGCTCATCGACGACCTCAAGCACGAAGTGCCCATCTGGAAGCGGCAGGTGTTCGCGGACGGGGCCGAGGAGTGGGTCGGAGCCTGCTGAGGCTCGGGTTGCGTAACCCCGGGTCCCGCGTGAGCGTTGTCAGTGCGGAGGGTTAATCTGCTGATCAGTCAGTCTCGCGGGAGGTAGGCAATGGGGGCGCTTGCCTGGTTGGGCATTCCGCTGGTGGCCGCGATCGGAGCCGGGCTGTGGGGCAGCTGGGCGAACCGCACGCGCAGGGCCCGCAGCGACGGACCCGAGCTGGACGGGTACGCCCGCTTCCGGGCGGCGATGGAACGGCCGTTGGGGCAGCCGTCGGGCGAGTGGTCCGGCCCCAGAGACTTCGCCGCGGCGAAGGCCGCCGCCAAAGCAGAGGCCAAAGCCGCTTCCAAGGACCCCTCCTACAAGGACCCCTCCTATAGGGACACCGGCTACAAAGACGCCTACAAGGGCGCCTACGACGCTCCCTACGACACCCCCTTCACACCCCCCGCCCCAGCCGCCGACCCCGCCCGCAAAGCCCCCGTCGCCGCCGACCCCGCGCTCTGACCCGACCCGCCCCCGAGGCCCCGTACGGCCGAGCGCCCCCGCCTGGACGCCCTGACGGTGCGCCGACAGACGCGTCCCGTAATGTCGAGGCATGCCACGCCGCACCGCGACGATGCTCGCCTCCACCCTGATGCTGATCGCCCTCCTGTGCGCGGGGGTCCTGATCAAGGTGCCGTACTCGGAGATGTCCCCGGGGCCGACGGTGAACACGCTCGGGGACCACGACGGCGAGCCGGTGCTCCAGATCTCCGGCCACAAGACGTATCCGACGACCGGCCACCTCAACATGACCACGGTCCGCGTCACCAGCGCCGACTACCGGATGAACCTGGTGGAGGCCGTCTACGGCTGGCTGGCGCACGACGACAAGGTCGTCCCGCACGACACGCTCTACCCGGACGGCAAGACCGAGGAGCAGTCGACGCAGGAGAACGCGGAGGAGTTCAGCCAGTCCCAGGAGAGCGCGAAGGTGGCCGCGCTCAAGGAGCTCGGCATCCCCGTGCAGGCATGGGTGATCGTCTCCACGGTCGTCAAGGGCTCCCCGGCGGAGGGCAGGCTGCACGCGGGGGACGTCATCAAGGACGTCGACGGGACGGCCGTGAAGGAGCCCGGGGACGTCGCGAAGCTCGTCACCAAGCACAAGCCCGGTGAGGACGTCGTCTTCACCATCGTGCCCGCCAAGGAGCAGGCCGCCGCCGAGAAGGAGGGCAAGACGGCGACCGCGACGCAGCAGGTCACGATCAAAACGGCCACCTCGGACGACACCGGCGCCAAGCGCGCGATCGTCGGCATCTCCGCCGGGACCGACCACACCTTCCCGTTCAGCATCGACATCAAGCTCGCCGACGTCGGCGGCCCCAGCGCCGGTCTGATGTTCGCCCTGGGGATCTACGACAAGCTCACCCCGGGCGATCTGACGGGCGGCAAGTTCATCGCGGGCACCGGCACCATCGACGACGACGGCAAGGTCGGCCCCATCGGCGGCATCGAGATGAAGACGGTCGGCGCGCGCGACAAGGGCGCCCAGTACTTCTTCACCCCGGCCGACAACTGCGCCGCCGCCGCCAAGGACACCCCGGGCGGCCTCACCCTCGTCAGGATCGGCACCATCAAGGACGCCCTGGGCGCCCTCAAGGACATCCGCGACGGAGACACCGCCGCCCTGCCCAAGTGCACCACCAAGGGCTGAATCCAACAGACAGTCACATGAATGCGCTCCTAGGGAGTTGAAGCGCTCCTAGGGAGTGAACGCACCCCTAGGGAGGCGCCCAGCTCCACCCCGAGGATGACGACGGGGGCGCCCCTCCTCACGAAGGGCGCCCCCATGGTCGTACCGGAATCAGTCCTCGAACGTCGCCGCCAGGGCCTCCGCGAGGCCGGGGACCAGGGCGCCGCCGGTCAGGACCTCCGTCGGGGAGTCCTTCTCGCGCAGGCGGACCGCCGACTCGCGGGTGCCGTCGCGCAGGACGGCGACCGTCATGCGGACCTCCTGGCGGTCGGGGTGGGCGGCGACCCACTTCGCCAGCCTGGCCTCGTTGAGGTTCGAGGGGACCTGGGCCTCGGCGGACGGCGGGAGCATGAGGCGTTCGATGCTGAGGGCGCAGCCGGCGACGGCGCCGGGCCAGGCGATCGTGGCGAGGAACTCGTCGAGCGGCTGGGACGTTGACACTTCGTCCTGCTCGATCGGGGTGAGACCGGTGGTCTCGGGCTCGTCCTGAAGACCGAGCTGGGCGGCGAGCCGCGGTTCCTGGGTTCGCAGCCGTGCGGTGTCGACGAGGGCGAAGAGGCGGGCGGGCTGGTCCCAGCCGAGTCCGGAGACGTACTCGTCGATCTCCAGTACGGCCCGGGTGAGCGGGGTCGCCGCCATGGGGGTGTTGGACATGGTCACAATCCTGCCTCGTTCGTAGCCCGGATCGGGAACCGAGTAAGCGGTGAGTAAGTTGCATAGGTAGTGGCCTCGCGATCACGGGGGCCACGAGGGGTCGGCGAACACGCGGACCTGAGGGATCGACAGCGAACTTTGAGGTGCCACCTTGGCTTTCCAGATGCCGGACCGCGGCGGAGGCCCGTCGGGGCCGCGGATCAGAGTGGGCCGCCCCTCGCGGCGGGCCCGGACCCTGCTCCTGACACTGGGCGTGCTGGCCGTCCTGGGCATGGCGTTCACCATGTTCGCCGGGTTCTGGACCGACTGGCTCTGGTACCGCTCGGTGAAGTACTCCTCCGTCTTCACGACCACGCTGTGGACCAAGATCGGACTGTTCTTCGTCTTCGGCCTGCTGATGGCCCTGGCCGTCGGGCTCAACGTCTGGCTGGCGCACCGCCTGCGCCCGCCGCTGTCGGCCATGTCGGTCGAGCAGCAGAGCCTCGACCGCTACCGCATGGGCATCGCCCCGTTCAAGAAGTGGCTGCTGCTCGGGATCACGGCGCTGGTCGGCCTGATCGCCGGCGCGTCCGCGTCGAGCCAGTGGCGCACATGGCTGATGTGGGTCAACGGAGTGCCGTTCGGCCAGAAGGACCCCCAGTTCCATCTGGACGTCTCCTTCTACGCGTTCGACCTGCCCTGGTACCGCTTCCTGCTCGGCTTCGGCTTCGCCGCCGTGATCATCTCCCTGATCGCCGCCGCGCTCACGCACTACCTGTACGGCGGACTGCGGGTGACGAGCCCGGGCGCGCGCGCCACGGCCGCCGCGACCGGCCATCTGTCGGTCCTCATCGGCGTGTTCGTCGCCCTGAAGGCGGTCGCCTACTGGCTCGACCGCTACGGCCTGGCGGTGAAGTCCAGCGACTTCAAGGCCACCGACAGCTGGACGGGCCTCCGGTACGTCGACGCCAACGCGTACCTCCCGGCGAAGACCATCCTGTTCTGCATCGCGGTCATCTGCGCCCTGCTCTTCTTCGCCACCCTCTGGCGGCGCACCTGGCAGCTCCCGGTCATCGGCTTCGGCCTGATGGTCCTCTCCGCGATCCTGATCGGCGGCCTGTACCCGGCGATCGTCCAGAAGTTCCAGGTCCAGCCGAACGAGCAGGCCAAGGAAGCCCCGTACGTCGCGAAGAACCTGAAAGCGACGCGTGAGGCGTACGGGATCGACGACGCGCAGGTCACGGAGTACTCCGGCAAGTCCACGGCCACGGACAAGAACAAGCTGCGCACCGACGCGGACGCGACGGCCAGCATCCGGATCATGGACCCGAACATCGTCTCGCCGACGTTCCAGCAGCTCCAGCAGATCCGCAACTACTACGCCTTCCCGACCAACCTGGACGTCGACCGCTACAACAAGGACGGCAAGGACCAGGACACGGTCATCGGTCTGCGCGAGATCAACCTGGCGGGCATCCCGAAGAAGAACTGGATCAACAACCACTTCCGCTACACCCACGGCTACGGCGTCGTCGCCGCCGCGGGCACGAAGGTGGACTCCGAGGGCCGGCCCGTCTTCACCGAGTCGGACCTGCCGTCCACCGGTGACCTCGGGGAGTACCAGCAGCGGATCTACTACGGGGAGCGCACGACGACGTACTCGATCGTCGGCGGCCCGCAGAAGGAGATCGACTACTCCGACGACAGCGGCGAGAAGACGACGAGCTACACCGGCGGCAGCGGCGTCAACCTCTCCAACCCGCTCAACCGGGCCGCGTACGCGGTGGCGTTCGGGGAGCCGCAGATCCTGTACTCCGGCGCGATCGGGGACGGCTCGCGCATCCTGTACAACCGCACGCCCAAGGAGCGCGTCGAGGCCGTCGCCCCCTGGCTGACGATCGACGGCGACGCCTACCCGGCGGTCGTCGACGGCAAGATCCAGTGGATCGTCGACGCCTACACCACCACCAACGGCTACCCGTACGCCTCCCGTACGACGCTGGGTGACACGACGGCCGACTCGCTGACGGCGGCCAACAACTCCCGCGCGGTGGTGGCCCAGCAGAACCAGGTCAACTACATCCGCAACTCGGTGAAGGCGACCGTCGACGCGTACACGGGTGAGGTCAAGCTCTACCAGTGGGACACCCAGGACCCGGTCCTGAAGACCTGGATGAAGGCGTTCCCGGGCACGGTCGAGCCGCGCGCGGCGATCTCCAAGAACCTGATGGACCACCTGCGTTACCCGCAGGACCTGTTCAAGGTCCAGCGCGAGCTGCTGACCCGCTACCACGTGAAGGACGCCACGACGTTCCTCAGCGGCAGCGAGGTGTGGCAGGTCCCGGACGACCCGACCAACAAGTCGGGCGAGACGGTCCCGCCGTACTACCTGAGCATGAGGATGCCCGACCAGCAGCAGCAGGCGTTCTCGCTCACGACGACGTTCACGCCCAACGGCCGTGACAACCTGAGCGCGTTCATGGCGGTCGACGCGGAGGCCGGGACGGCCGACTACGGCAAGATCAGAATCCTGAAACTGCCGACCAGCACGACCGTCGACGGACCCAAGCAGGTCCAGAGCCAGTTCAACTCCGAACAGGACATCGCCGAATCGATCAGGCTGCTGAGAGGCGGCGACTCCGAGGTCGAGTACGGCAACCTGCTGACCGTCCCGCTCGACGGCGGCCTGCTGTACGTCGAGCCGGTGTACGTGCGCGGCGGCGGCCTCAAGTACCCGCTGCTGCGCAAGGTGTTGGTGACCTACAACGGCAACACGGCGTTCGAGGACACCCTGGAGGCGGCCCTGGACAAGGTGTTCGGCGCGGAGAGCACGACGACTCCGCCGCCGAGCACCGGGACGGGCAACGGCACGGCCACACCGCCGACTTCGTCCAACCCGACCGTCCAACAGGCCCTCCAGGACGCCCAGAAGGCGTTCACGGCCGGGCAGGACGCGTTGAAGAAGGGCGACTGGGAGGCCTACGGGCAGTCCCAGAAGGACCTTGAGGCGGCGCTGAAGCGGGCGGAGGACGCCCAGGGGGCCGGTACATCGTCATCGCCGAGTGCCAGCTCCTCACCGAGTCCGTCACCAAGTCCCAGCTCTTCCTAGGCGAGTTGAGGGACGGGACGCGCGCTTCCCCGCGGGGCGTGCGGCCTCTCCAGGGGGCGTGCGGCCCGTCCCTCACCTCGTGGTACGGTTGTGGAACACGGCGCGGGGTGGAGCAGCTCGGTAGCTCGCTGGGCTCATAACCCAGAGGTCGCAGGTTCAAATCCTGTCCCCGCTACTGAAAACGAAGGCCCGGATCTTCTCAGATCCGGGCCTTCGTGGTGTGTGGGCAAAGGGAGTTGAGGGGGATTGTGTTTGACTTGTCTCCCTGTGGGCATGTCGACAAAACGCCGAAGTGACCTCACTGGCTGCGGTATACCAGATGTAACCGGGTTGCAGGTGGTGCGACGATGGACGTTATGGGGGACAAGGGAACTCTGTTCGAGACAGGGCGATTTGCGCAGCGTCCCGGCGCGGAAGCGGTTCCGGATCCCGACGAGACGGGGGAGGCGGCCGAGGAGGCGCGGCTGTGGGGCGCGGTGGAGAACGGCGACGTCGAGGCGGCGAGCGTCCTCGGGGCCATGCTGCTGCGCCGCGGCGACCTCGACGGCGCCGAACCGCATCTGCGGGCCGCCACGGGCGCGGGTGACCGCGCCGCCGCCAACAACCTCGGGGTGCTGCTGCACCAGCGGGGCTACCCCGACGAGGCCGCCGGGTGGTGGCGGGTCGCCGCCGTCGCCGGGTCCTCCGCCGCCGCGCACGCGCTCGGGCGCCACCACCGTGAGCGCGGTGACGAGCCGGCCGCCGAGTACTGGCTGCGCCAGTCCGCCGAACAGGGACATGTCCTCGGCGCGTACGCGCTCGCCGACCTGCTGGAGCACCGCGGGGACGGCGGGGCGCAGAAGTGGCTGCGGGCCGCCGCCGAGCGGGGGCACCGGGAGGCGGCGTACCGCATGGCCCGCGCGCTGGACCGGCCGGGCAGCGGGGGGCTGCTCGGGGACGTCCGGGACGGGTTCGACTCCGGGCGCTTCCAGGTCGGGGACGAGGAGTTCGACTCGGGGAGCTTCCGGGCCGGTGAAGGGGGTTCCGGCGCCGCCAAGGGCGCTGCCGGGCGCTCCCGCGGCGCCGACGGGGCGCTGCTCTCCGGCGGCGCCAAGAGCGGCGGCAGCGAGGCCGAGCAGTGGTACCGGCAGGCCGCCGCCCGCGGGCACCAGCGGGCCGCGCTGCACCTCGGGGCGATCCTGGAGAAGCGGGGGGAGCTGAAGGAGGCCGGCCGGTGGTACCTGACCGCCGCCCGCGACGGGGACGCCCGTGCCGCGTGCGCCCTCGGGTTCCTGCTGCGCGACGTCGGGGACGTCGAGAACGCCGCGATCTGGTGGCTGCGGGCCGCCCAGGACGGCGACGGCAACGCCGCCAACGCGCTCGGCGCGCTGCACGCCGAGCGGGGCCAGACGCAGACCGCCGAACGCTGGTACCGGGCCGCCATGGACGCCGGCGACATCAACGGCGCCTACAACCTCGGCCTGCTCTGCGCCGAGCAGGGCCGTACCGCGCAGGCCGAGCAGTGGTACCGCCGGGCCGCGTACGTCGGGCACCGCGAGGCCGCCAACGCGCTCGCCATCCTGCTGCTCCAGAACGGGGACGCCAGCGGGGCCGAGCCCTGGTTCTCCAAGGCCGCCGAGGCCGGCAGCGTCGACGCCGCCTTCAACCTCGGGATCCTGCACGCCGGGCGGGGGGAGGAGGCCGCCGCGCTGCGGTGGTACGAGCGGGCCGCCGCCGCCGGGCACACCGAGGCGGCGCTCCAGGTGGGCATCGCGCGGCTGCGGGAGGGGGACGAGCGGACCGCCGAGCGGCACCTGCGCTGTGCGGCGGGCGGGGGCAGCGCGGAGGCGGCCTACCGGCTGGCCTCCGTCCTCGACGCCCGCCGTCCTCCCGCGTCCGCGCATGAACTGGGGGAGCCGGTGCGGGAGAAGAGCGAGTGCGAGGAGTGGTACGAGCGGGCGGCCTCCCAAGGGCATCGGCGGGCGCAGGTGCGGGTCGGCATGCTCGCGGCCGCCCGGGGGGACGTCGTCGAGGCCGCCCGCTGGTACCGGGAGGCCGCCGAGGCGGGGTCGCGCAACGGGGCGTTCAATCTCGGGCTGTTGCTGGCCCGGGAGGGGAGTGAGCCGGAGGCGGTGCTGTGGTGGGCGCGGGCGGCTCATGACGGGCACGGGCGGGCGGCGCTGCGGCTGGCGCTGGTGTGTGCGCGGCGGGGGGAGCTGGCCGAGGGGCAGCGCTGGGCCGACCTCGCGGTGGAGCTGGGGTCCGGCGAGGTGGGGGAGCGGGCGGCCCGGCTGCGGGACGCGCTGCGGGAGGAACTGAGCGCGTAGCGCCGGGCCGAGGGGCGGCTCGGAGAGAGGCCCATCTCATCGATTTGCTTCTTCTCGGCCCCCTCGCGTAACGTTAGGTTTACCGACGCGGGGTGGAGCAGCTCGGTAGCTCGCTGGGCTCATAACCCAGAGGTCGCAGGTTCAAATCCTGTCCCCGCTACTAGGTAGCAAGGCTGAGGGCCGGAACCCGATGGGTTCCGGCCCTCAGTTGTCTGTCCTGACGCCCCTTGTTAAAGGCTTCGCGTGCCCTTAGGGCTTCGCGCACGTCGGGCAGATTCCTCTGTACGTCACCTCTACCCCCTCCACCGTGAAGCCGAAGCGTTCGGAGGCGGGGAGGTCGGTCAGGGGGTTGCCCGTGGGGTGGACGTCCCTGATCGTGCCGCAGTGGGCGCAGATCAGGTGGTGGTGGGGGCGGTGGGCGTTGGGGTCGTAGCGCTTGGCGCGTTTGTCCGTCGTGACTTCCAGGACCTCGCCCAGGGTCACCAGCTCGCCCAGGGTGTTGTAGACCGTCGCCCTGGAGATCTCCGGGAGCTTCACCACCGCTCGCGCGTGGACCTCGTCTGCCGTGAGGTGGACGTGTTCGCCGTCGAGGACTTCGGCCACGACGCGGCGCTGTGCGGTCAGCCGCCAGCCGCGTCCGCGCAGCCGCTCCAGAAGGTCACTCATACCGACCAGGCTAACAGCCGTCGACCATTTTCCGAACAGATGTGACTTTGGAGCACCACTTGATTTGGACTTTGTCCAAGGTGGGGAGGTAGGGTTCGGGCAACTCGGCGGGTGGCCGGCGACCGCCGTTCCGGCCCTGAGCGGAACGTCTGCCTCCGGCACTGGACCTCCTGCCGCAGCGGAGGGGCCGGCCCTGTCGCACAGGGGGCCGGCCCCTCCGCGTTCACGCCGGTATTCGCTGCCGTGCGGGTACCCAGCAGCGGACGATGTCCCGGACCGAGACGATCCCGGCGGGCTCGCCGCCCTCCAGGACGACCAGGTGCCGGAAGCCGCCGTGGGCCATCGCCCGCGCCGCCTCCTCCAGGGTCCACGCCGGGGTCGCGAAGACGACGTCCGTCGTGGTGTGGGCGTGGGCGTGCTCGCGGTCGGGGTTCTGGCCGAGGCCGACCGAGTCGAGGATGTCGCGTTCGGTGAGGATGCCGATGTTGCCGGCGTCCGGGTCGAGGACGACGGCCGCGCCCACCCGGCGGGCGGACATCAGGGCGGCGGCCTGGCGCAGGGTGTGGGCGGGGCCGATGGTGAGGACCGTCGGGGTCATGGCTTCGTGGACGAACATCGAGGTGGACATCGAGGGTGGCACCTCCTGCTGGGGAACCCCGGAAAGTGCGGGGATTCACAAGCGCACAAGTGGGGGTGCGCCCAGCGTCGCAGGCAAAGCGGGGGTCAACAAGGGGGCGTGCGGCGCCAATTGAGGGCGCGTGCGCTCATTTGCGCCGACCCGCCGACCCGCCGGACCCCCGCCGACCCGCCGGACCCCGGCCGACCGCCGGACCCCGGCCGGCCGCCCCCTAGATCCGCTCGTTCAGATACCCCAGCAACTCCTCGTGCAGCAGCCCGTTGGACGCCGCCCCGTTCCCGCTGTGCGGTCCCGGCCGGCCGTCGAGTCCGGTGAACGTCCCGCCGGCCTCCGTCACCACGATCGCCGTCGCCGCCATGTCCCACAGCGACAGCTCCGGCTCCGCGCACATGTCCACGGCCCCCTCGGCGACCATCATGTACGACCAGAAGTCGCCGTACGCGCGCGTGCGCCACACCTCTCGGGTCAGGTCCAGGAAGCCGTTCAGGGTGCCGCGCGCCTCCCAGCCGGACAGGGAGGAGTACGAGAAGGAGGCGTCCTTGAGGTCCGCGACCTTGGAGACGCGCAGCCGGGACGCGGCGGCCAGCGAGCGGCCCGTGTAGGCGCCGTGCCCCTTCGCCGCCCACCAGCGCCGGCCCAGCGCGGGGGCGGAGACGACGCCGACGACCGGCTGGAAGCCGTCCTCCCCCGCCTCCATCAGCGAGATCAGCGTCGCCCACACCGGCACGCCGCGTACGTAGTTCTTCGTGCCGTCGATCGGGTCGATCACCCAGCGCCGCGGGCCCGTGCCCTCCACGCCGTACTCCTCGCCGAGGACCGCGTCCCGGGGGCGGGCCCGTTGCAGCTGGCCGCGGATCAGTTCCTCGGCGGCCTTGTCGGCCTCGCTCACCGGAGTCATGTCCGGTTTCGTCTCGACCTTCAGGTCGAGGGCCTTGAAGCGGTCCATGGTGGCCGCGTCGGCGGCGTCCGCGAGGACGTGCGCGAGGCGGAGGTCGTCGAGGTAGTCCGGCATACGGCGAACGCTATCCGGGCGCCCGCCCGCGAGGCCAGCGGGCCCGGAGTGCGGACAGCCGCCCGGCCCGCGACCTCCAGACTTCACCACCCCGGCCCGCGACCTCCAGGACTCCCCCCGGCCCCCGCCGCCCCTGCCCGGATCCCCACCCCCTTCCCGCCGCCACCCTTGACAGCCCCGGCAACCCCGTCAAACCTGGGCGCACAGGCGGGTCGGCCTCGGGAGGCAACGGTGCCCTCAGCGCGGGAATCCCTGTTGGACGCGGCGTTCGCGGCGCTCGCCCGCAGACCGTGGCCGGCGGTGCGGATGGTGGACGTCGCGGCGGCGGCCGGGGTGTCCCGGCAGACCCTGTACAACGAGTTCGGCAGCAAGGACGGGCTGGCGCGGGCCCTGGTGCGGCGGGAGGCGGACGCCTACCTCGCCGGCGTCGAACACGCCCTCGTCGAACCCGGCGAGCCGCGCGAACGCCTCGTCGTCCTCGCCGAGCGGACCGCCGCCCACGCCCGCGAGAACCCCCTCGTCCGGGCCCTCCTCACCGGCTGCTGGAGCGAACGGCTGCCCTGTCCGCCGCTGGACGCCGTGCCTTCCTCCTCGGTGACGCAGGCCCAGCGCCGCGCGGACGGGCCGCTGCCCTCGCCGGGCGACCTCGTCAGCCACGTCCGGGAGCGCGTGGCCACCGTCCTGGGCGAGCAGGAGGACGACGACCTCTCCGGCGCTGGTGAACTCGCCGTCCGCCTCGCCCTGTCCTGCATCGCCGCGCCCCCGGACGAGGGTGACGTCCAGAGCCTCGTACGCCAGGCGCTAGTGGGCCGAGCCTGACAGTTGCAGGCCGATCACGCCGATGATGACGAAGCTGATCGAGACGATCTTCAGGGTCGAGACCAGGTCGCCCAGGAAGATCATTCCGTAGATGGCGGTGCCGGCCGCGCCGATGCCCGTCCAGACCGCGTAGGCCGGGCCCACGTCCAGCTTCTTCAGCGCCAGGGTCAGCAGGCCGAAGCTGCCGAGGGCGAAGACGCAGAAGGCGACGGTCGGCCACAGCCGGGTGAAGCCGTGGGAGAGCTTCAGGCAGACCGCGAACCCTGTCTCCAGTACTCCGGCCACGATCACCAGCAGCCACGCCATGTGCGTCCTCCCGTGTACGTCGACGGTGCCGTTCGGTCGAAGTCGGTGCGATTATGCACTTGCCGGACTCCGGCGCACACAAACAACACCAAGGTCACCGGCGTGCGCCTCAGTCCCCCTCGTGCCGCTCACGGGTCGCCAGCAGCCGGCGCAGCGAGTACAGGCGCGCCGGGTCCGCGTGCCCGTCGGCCACCCACGCGTCCAGCGCGCAGTCCGGCTCGTCATGGCCGCACGCGCGCGGACAGCCCTCGGTGCCCTCCTTCAGATCGGGGAAGGCGTTGATCACGCGCGACGGGTCGATGTGGGCGAGGCCGAAGGAGCGCACGCCCGGGGTGTCGATGACCCAGTCGTCCGCGCCGTGCAGCGGCAGCGCCAGCGCCGACGTCGTCGTGTGCCGGCCCCGGCCGGTCACCGCGTTGACGTGGCCCGTCGAGCGCCGGCGGTCCTCCGGGACCAGGGCGTTGACCAGGGTCGTCTTGCCGACGCCGGAGTGGCCGACGAAGGCCGTCACCCGGCCGTCCAGGAACCCCCGGACCCGGTCCGCCGCCTCGCCCTTCTCCAGCTCGTCGCGGTTGGTCACCACGTACGGGATGTCGAGGTCGCCGTAGAGCTCCAGGAGCTTGTCCGCCGGGGCCAGGTCGGACTTGGTCAGGACCAGCAGGGGGGACAGGCCGCCGTCGTAGGCCGCGACCAGGCAGCGGTCGATCAGGCGGGGGCGGGGCTCGGGGTCCGCGAGGGCGGTGACGATGGCCAGCTGGTCGGCGTTGGCGACCACCACCCGCTCGTAGGGGTCGTCGTCGTCCGCCGTGCGGCGCAGGACCGACGTGCGCTCCTCGATGCGGACGATACGGGCCAGGGTGTCCTTGTCGCCGCTCAGATCGCCGACCAGGGCGACCCGGTCGCCGACCACCGCGGCCTTGCGGCCCAGTTCGCGGGCCTTCATCGCGAGGACCGTACGGCCGTCGACGAGACAGGTCAGCCGGCCCCGGTCGACCGTGAGGACCATGCCCTCGGCGGCGTCCTCGTGCTTGGGGCGGATGTTCGTGCGGGGACGGTTGCCCTTGCGGTTGGGGCGCGAGCGGATGTCGTCCTCGTCGGTGTGCTTGCCGTAGCGACGCATGATCGTCAGTTCCCGAGCATCCCGGCCCACAGGTCGGGGAAGTCCGGCAGGGTCTTCGCGGTCGTCGCCACGTTCTCGATGTCCACGCCCTTCACCGCCAGGCCGATGACCGCGCCGGCCGTCGCCATGCGGTGGTCGTCGTAGGTGTGGAAGGTGCCGCCGTGCAGCGGGCGCGGGCGGATGTGCAGGCCGTCGGCCGTCTCCGTGACGTCGCCGCCCAGCTCGTTGATCTCCTTGGTCAGCGCCGCCAGCCGGTCCGTCTCGTGCAGCCGCAGGTGGGCCACGCCGCGCAGGGTCGACGGGGAGTCCGCGAGGGCCGCCACCGCCGCGATGCCCGGGGTCAGCTCGCCGACGTCGCTCAGGTCCACGTCGATGCCGTGCACCTTGCCCGAACCGGTGAACGCCAGCCCGTGGTCGGTGAGTTCGCAGGAGCCGCCCATCGCGGTGAAGATGTCCCGCAGCGCGTCGCCGGGCTGTGTCGTCCGCCTCGGCCAGTCCGGGACCGTCACCGTGCCGCCCGTCACCAGGGCCGCCGCGAGGAACGGCTGGGCGTTGGAGAGGTCCGGCTCGATCGTGATGTCCCGGCCCAGCAGCGCGCCCGGCGTGACCCGCCACACGTTCGGCTCGCCGCCCGCCTCCGGGGTGTCGACCTGGACACCGGCCGCGCGCAGCATGTCGACCGTCATCCGGATGTGCGGCACCGACGGCAGCACCGACCCGGTGTGCCGCACCTCCACGCCCTGGTTGAAGCGCGGGCCGGACAGCAGCAGCGCGGAGACGAACTGCGACGACGAGGACGCGTCGATCTCGACCTGCCCGCCCTCCAGCGCCCCGCTCCCGTGCACGGTCAGCGGCAGCGCGCCCCGGTTGTCGTCGTCGATCCGCGCACCCAGCGCGCGCAGCGCGTCGATCACACCGTGCAGGGGGCGCTCGTACGACCTCGGGTCGCCGTCGAAGCGGACCGGGCCGTCGGCGAGAGCGGCGACCGGGGGGAGGAACCGCATGACCGTGCCCGCGTTGCCGACGTCGACGGTCGCCGGGCCGTACAGACGGTTCGGGATGACCCGCCACGCCTCGCCGGTGCCGTCCGGGCCGACGCCCTCCTCGATGCCGACGCCCATCGTGCGCAGGGCGTCGGCCATCAGGACGGTGTCGCGCGAGCGCAGCGGGCGGCGCAGCCAGCCGGGCTCGGCGGCGAGGGCGGCCAGGACCAGGGCGCGGTTGGTGACGGACTTGGACCCCGGCACGTGGACCGTCGCGGTGACGGCTCCGCTCGCGGTCGGGGCGGGCCAGAGGGCGGTGGTGACGGGGTTCTGCGGCATGCGTTCACTTTAGACCGACCGGCAAATGGGGGGCGGCGTCGCGGGGCTGGGCACGCGCATCTGCGGCGTTGTCGTCGGTTGCCGACGCTCCGCGTCGACGCCCTCCTCCGCCTTGCAGCTGCACGCACCCAGCCCCGCTCCTTCACCCGCCCCCCATTTGCCGGTCGGTCTAAGTCGGACGAGGTACGCCCGGTCCCGCGCCGATGCCGCCGTCATAAGCACGGCTATAGGCCCAGCAGCCAGCGGCCGCCGCCCAGCACCGAGCACAGGGACACCGTGTGGAACAGGAACAGCCACAGTCCCGCCGGTACGTGGGTGAGGCGTGAGAGCTGGTCCGCGTCGGACTCCCCCGCGCCGCCCCGGCGCCGCTTCGCCTGGAGCTCGAACGCCGGCCGTACGCCCCCGAGCAGCAGGAACCACACCACCGCGTACGCGAACGCCGCCTGCACCTGCGGTCCCGCCAGCCACGACACCACCAGGAACGCCCCGCCGGACAGCACGACCGTCAGGACGCCGTACGCGTTGCGGATCATCACCAGCATCGCCACCAGCAGCGCGGTCGCCGCCCAGAGAAGAAGAGTGATGCGGCCCTCGCCCAGCAGGGCGGCGCCGCCGAGGCCCAGCAGCGGGGGCGCGGTGTAGCCGGCGGCGGCCGTCAGGATCATGCCCAGGCCGTGCGGCTTGCCCCGGCTCAGGGTCAGCCCGCTGGTGTCCGAGTGCAGCCGTATCCCGGTCAGCGTCCGCCCGGTCAGCAGCGCGACCAGCCCGTGCCCGCCCTCGTGCGCGATGGTGATCGCGTTGCGCGACACCCGCCACAGGGAGTGGGGCACGACGGCCGCGAGCGCGGCCACCGCCGTGGCGAGGACCACCCACAGATCGGGATCGGGCTGGACGCCGGTGAGCCGGTCCCAGAGGTCGTTCATGTGTGCACTGGCTCCCAACTGTCGAGTCAATAGGTACCGGCGCGTAGCGCCGTCGTTGAGGGGTGGTGGTCGGGTGACGGGCGGGCCTGGCAATGTGGCACGTATGTGCGGACGGTACGCGGCCAGTCGTGGCCCCGAGGATCTCAGGGAAGTCTTTGAGATCGAGAAGACCGAGGGGGAGCTGGCCCCCGATTACAACGTGGCGCCGACGAAAGAGGTGTACGTCGTCCTCGACCGTCCCTTGAAAGACGCGGACAGCCCGCGTCCGGTTCGGCAGCTGCGCACGCTGAAGTGGGGGCTCGTGCCGGGCTGGGCCGCCTCGCCCGAGGGCGCCGCCCGGATGATCAACGCGCGCGCCGAGACCGTCCACGAGAAGCCGTCGTTCCGCCGCGCCTTCGCCGCCCGCCGCTGCATCGTCCCCGCCGACGGCTACTACGAGTGGGTCACCGCCAGGGACGAGCGGGAGCTGGAGGTCGAGGGGAAGCGGAAGCGGGCGCGCAAGCAGCCGTACTTCGTGCTGCCGGCCGACGGGTCGGTGTTCGCGATGGCCGGGCTCTACGAGTTCTGGCGGGACCGCACGCTGCCCGACGACCATCCGCGGGCCTGGTGGGTGACGTGTTCCGTCATCACGACCGAGGCGGAGACGGCGCCCCTGGGTATAGCCCCCGCCGAGGGACCGCGCAGCCTGGCCGAGATCCATCCCCGGATGCCGCTCATGCTGACGCCGGACCGGTGGGACGCGTGGCTCGATCCTTCGCGGACGGCGGCGGAGGAACTGCTTCCGCTGCTTGAGGCGCCGCCGGCCGGGCTCATGCGGGCCTATCCCGTCTCCACGGCCGTCAGCAACGTCCGCAACAACGGCCCGGAGCTGCTGACGGAGCTGGAGGGGCCGGAGGAGGGCACGCTCTTCTGACGTGCTCTTTCTGCCACCCTTCTGACATGACCGTCGAGATCGTCCCCACCGACGCCGGTGACGCCCGCATCACCTGGCACCCCGCCGCCGAGCCCCGTCTCGTCCTCGCCGTCAGCCATGGCGCGGGCGGCGGGATCGAGGCGCGGGACCTCCAGGCGCTGGCCCGGGTCCTCCCCGGGCACGGCGTGAGCGTCGCGCTCGTCGAGCAGCCCTGGCGGGTCGCCGGGAAGAAGGTGGCGCCGGCGCCGAAGACGCTGGACGTGGGGTGGCGGGGGATCTGGGGGGCCGTCTCGAAGCAGGGGCTGCCCGTCGTCTCCGGCGGCCGGTCCGCCGGGGCCCGGGTCGCCTGCCGTACCGCCGGCGAGCTGGGCGCCGCCGCCGTGCTCGCGCTGAGCTTCCCGCTGCATCCGCCGGGCAGGCCGGAGAAGTCGCGGGCGGCGGAGCTGCTGGGGGCGGGGGTGCCGGCGCTCGTCGTGCAGGGCGGGAACGACCCGTTCGGGAAGCCGGAGGAGTTCCCCGCCGGTGAATACCAGCTGGTGGAGATTCCGTACGGAGATCACGGGTTCGCCGTGCCCAAGAAGGCCGGGGTGAGCGAGGCCGAGTCGATGGCGGTGCTCACGGGGGCGGTCGTGGAGTGGGCCGGGTCACTGACGTGAACGCGCGGGAATGCCGGGGCCCACAGCGCTGTTGAGGCGGACACAAGCTTTACGGGCGTTTGAGAGAGGGAGTCCGCCGCATGGGTTCGACCGTATGCCCTAGCCGCAGCAGCCGCTCCGAGCTGGACTGGACCGTGCTGCATGCGGCGAAGACCGCCGCTGTTCGGGCGGCGGGCGGGGCGGATCGTCGTCTATCCTCCGATTCTGGCGGCATCGGGTTCGGTGCTGCCCGGAATCTTGAGGAGGTGGGTCCGGTTCCCGGTACCGACGCAGGGACCGAACACGGCCACGCGGAGCGGCCCGAGGGCCGGGGCGCCGAGACGAACGCCGAGCGCACCGCGCGCTTCGAGCGGGACGCGCTCGAGTACCTCGACCAGATGTACTCGGCCGCGCTGCGGATGACGCGCAACCCGGCGGACGCCGAGGACCTGGTGCAGGAGACCTACGCCAAGGCGTACGCGTCCTTCCACCAGTTCCGCGAGGGCACCAATCTCAAGGCCTGGCTGTACCGCATCCTCACCAACACGTTCATCAACTCCTACCGCAAGAAGCAGCGCGAGCCCCAGCGCTCGGCGGCCGAGGAGATCGAGGACTGGCAGCTGGCGCGGGCCGAGTCGCACATGTCGACGGGACTGCGCTCCGCGGAGTCGCAGGCGCTGGACCACCTCCCGGACTCGGACGTGAAGGCGGCCCTTCAGGCCATCCCCGAGGAGTTCCGGATCGCCGTGTATCTCGCGGACGTCGAGGGGTTTGCGTACAAGGAGATCGCCGACATCATGGGGACACCCATCGGTACGGTGATGTCCCGGCTGCACCGGGGCCGGCGGCAGTTGCGCGGCATGCTGGAGGACTACGCCCGAGAGCGCGGGCTCGTCCCGGCCGGTGCCGGAGAGTCGAACGAAGCGAAAGGCTCGGGCTCATGAGCTGTGGAGATCCGCACGAGACGGATTGCTCCGAGGTTCTCGACCACCTGTACGAGTACCTGGACAGTGAGATGCCGGCCGGGGACCGGGACAAGTTCCGGCACCACTTCGACGAGTGCAGCCCGTGTCTGGAGAAGTACGGCCTGGAAGAGGCCGTGAAGAAGCTGGTCAAGCGGTGCTGCGGGCATGACGACGTGCCGGCGGACCTGCGGGCCAAGGTGCTCGGGCGGCTGGATCTGATCCGGTCCGGGCAGGCGGTCCCCGACCACGACGTGACGGTTTCGCCGGTCGCTCCGGTCGCGCCGCAGGAGTCGTAGCGGGTACGCCGTCGTCACTCGAACGTGCTAATTCCCTGTTGATAGGGCCGGAGCCCATCCGCTCCGCCCTAGGCTCCCCTCTGTGGTGGCCTCACTCCTCCCCCCAATAGCGCACGCCTCCTGGATCGCCGTCGGGTTGCTCGCCGTGGTCTACGCGGTGGGGGAGCGGGTCGCGCAGCCGCGGTTCGGGGGGACCTTCCATCCGGTGCTGCTGGCGGGGGCGTTCCTGCTGCCGCCGCCCGCCGCCGCTCTCGTCCCCCTCCCCGGCGCGCTGCTCTCGCCCGTCTCCTGGGAACGCCGGGT
This sequence comes from Streptomyces sp. AMJ-169, assembly GCF_055597585.1. NCBI lineage: Bacteria > Bacillati > Actinomycetota > Actinomycetes > Kitasatosporales > Streptomycetaceae > Streptomyces > Streptomyces sp. AMJ-169. Next base: position 125,767 of record NZ_JBVLTJ010000005.1, on the reverse strand, counting down.
CTGGCGGGCCGCGCTCGCCGCCGTCGCCGTGGGGTGCGCCTCGCGGGTGCACTGGGCGCTGGGCGGGCGGGACGCCGTGGTCGGGCCCGAGTTCCCGTACGCGCTGCTGCCGGCCGGGGCCGCCGTCCTCACCTACTGCGCCGTCCTCGCGCTGCTCGACGGGGCGATACGCACCCTCGTCGAAGGCCGCGCCCGGCGCCGGCTGCTGCGCCGCTCCCTCGCCCCGCTCGCCGTGCACGGGCTCGCCGGGCTCATGATGGCGGTGCTGTGGCGCAGCCCGTACGGGCCGGTCGCGGCGCTGCTGGTGCTGCTGCCGATGTGCGTGGCGTGGTGGGTGTTCGCGCAGGTGCACCGGGAGCGGGTGGCGCATCAGGCGACGATCCGGGCGCTCGTGCAGGCCGTCGACATCAAGGACGGGTACACGCGCGGGCACAGCGAGCGGGTCGGGCAGGCGTCCATGATGATCGCCCGGGAACTGGGGATGGACGACGACCGGGTCGAGCTGCTGAGGTTCGCCGGGATCCTGCACGACGTCGGCAAACTCGGCGTCCCCACCCGGCTGTTGCGCAAGGACGGGCCGCTCACCGCCGAGGAGCGCCGCGTCATCGAACTGCACCCCGAGTACGGCCACGAGATCACCCGCGGCATCGCCTTCCTCGGCGAGGCCCGCTCGGCGATCCTCCATCACCATGAGCGCCTGGACGGCACGGGCTATCCGTACGGTCTCGCCGGCGCGCAGATCCCGGAGCCGGCCAGGATCGTCGCGGTGGCCGACGCGTTCGACGCGATGACGTCCAACCGCACGTACAGCAGGGCCCGCCCGCTCCCGGCCGCCCTCACCGAACTCCACCGCTGCGCCGGCACCCACTTCGACCCCCGCATGGTCGAGGCGCTGATCAGCGCGCTGGCGCGGTGGGGGTGGCATCCGGTGGTGACGTCGGAGGAGCCGGAGCGGGCGGCTGCGCCGGGGCCGGGGCCCAGGCCGGCGGTGGAGGCGGAGGCGGAGCGGGGGGTACGGGGGTGAGGGCGCGCCTCTCGGGGAAGCCGGCCCTCTCGTGGAAGCCAGCCCTCTTGCGCAAGCCGCCCCTCTCGAAGCTGCCCTTCTTGGAGAAGTCGGCCCTCTCGCGCAAGCCCCCCTTCTCGCGCAAGCCGCCCCTCCTGGAGAAGCCGCCCCTCCCCCTCCTCCATCTCACCGCCTCCCTCGCCGTCGCCCTCTCCCTCCTCCTCACCCTCTCCGCCGGTCTCGCCGAGCGGCACATCGCGCTGGCCTTCGGGGTGTTGATCGTGGCGGGGGAGGTGACGCGGTGGAGCGGGCCCCGGGACGCCGCTCCGCTCGGGGCCGCCGGGTCGCTGGCCTACGCGCTGCTCGGGGAGGACGCGGGGCGGGCCACGCATCATGGGGCGGCGCAGGTCGTCGTGGTCGTCGCCGTCGCCTCGCTGCTCGGGAACGTGCCGCACATCGCGCGGGGGCGGGCGGTGGCCGATCATCTGGTGCGCCGGGTGCTGGCGGTGGGGTTCGCCGGGCTGTGCTTCCAGCCGCTGTTCAGCCATGGGGTGCTGGGGTGCGGGGCCGCGTACTCGGTGCTGCTGATCGGGCTGCTCGCGCTGACCGCGCTGTGCGACGCCGTCGTCGCCGCCGCGCTGGCGCACGCGCGGACGGGGTGGCCGTACGGGCCGCTGCTGCGGGACGAGCTGCGGTCGGTGCCCGGGATCGGGTCGGCGGTGGGGGCGACGGGAGCGGTGACGGCGCTCGCGGTGGCCGTCGTCGGGCTGTGGGCGCTGCCGCTGTTCTGCGTGCCGCTGCTGCTGACCCAGCTGGGGCTGCGCCGGTACGCCGCCGTGCGGGCCACCTACCGGCAGACCATCGCCTCGCTGGCGCGGGCGACGGAGATAGCGGGGTGCACGCCGGCCGGGCACGCCCGCAGGGTCGCGGTGCTCGGCCAGGCGGTCGGCCGGGAACTCGGGCTGTCCGAGCCGGAGTTGACGGTCCTGGAGTACGCGGCGCTGATGCACGACATCGGCCAGCTCAGCCTCGTCGACCCGGTCCCGGACGGGGCCACCGCGGGGCTGCCCGCCGAGGAGCAGCGCCGTATCGCGCTGCTCGGCGGGGCCGTCGTACGGCAGACCGGGGTGAGCGCGCAGGTCGCCGCCGTCGTCGAGCGGCAGGCCGATCCGTGGGCGGAGCAGCCGGTGGCCGCGCGGGTCGTGCGGGTGGTGAACGCCTACGACGAGCGGGTGCGGGGGGCGCCGCTGACCGCGCTGGAGGAGCTGCGGCTGGGGACGGGCGGGCCGTACGCGCCGGACGTCGTGGAGGCGCTGGCGCGGGTGCTGGCCAGGGACCGGGTGATGGCCGCCCGGGCTGGGTAACCCATGGGTAATGAGCGCCCTCCCAGCCGTACGTGGTTGGATGCGAGGGAGACGTGAGTCCGGGGGCAGTGGCCGGATCGCTGAACGGAAACTGGCGGGCGGTAAACGTGAGGATCTTCGGCAAGGGACGCCATCGGCCCTCCGCATCCTGGCGGAAGGCCACCGATCGCGCGTTCACGCTGATCGGTGACGGGCGGTACGAGGACGCGGGCGCGCTGCTGACACGTGCCGCCGATCTGGAGCCCTGGCTGTCGGAGTCCTGGTTCAACCTGGCCCTGCTGCACAAGTTCCGGCACGACTGGGAGCAGGCCCGCTCCGCAGGCCTGCGGGCCGTCGCCCTTCTCGAGCGGGACGCGGGCGCTCCGGACTGGTGGAACGTCGGGATCGCCGCCACCGCCCTCCAGGACTGGCCGCTGGCCCGGCGCGCCTGGCAGGCGTACGGGCTGCACGTGCCGGGCGGCTCCGCCGCCTGCGCCGAGCCCGTCGGGATGGAGCTGGGCTCCGCCGCCGTCCGGCTCTCGCCGGAGGGTGAGGCCGAGGTGGTGTGGGGGCGGCGGCTGGATCCGGCACGGATAGAGGTGCTGTCGATCCCGCTGCCGTCGTCGGGGCGGCGCTGGGGCGAGGTCGTGCTGCACGACGGGGTTCCGCACGGGGAGCGGACCACGGCCGCCGGGCACGCGTACCCGGTCTTCGACGAGATCGAGCTGTGGGCGCCGTCGCCCGTGCCGACCTGGGTGGTGCTGCTCGAAGCCGCCACCGAGGCCGACCGGGACGCGCTGGAGCGGCTGGCCGCCGACGCGGGGTTCGCCGCCGAGGACTGGTCGTCGTCGGTGCGGCTGCTGTGCCGGATGTGCTCGGAGTCGCGGATGCCGTCCGACGAGGGGGACGGGGAGCACCTCGATCCGCACGACCACAGTGAGCCCGGTCACCCCGGGCCGCTCGGCCACCGCACCGACGGGCAGCTGTGGGTGCCCGAGCGGGAGTGCGGGATCGCGGCGCCGGCGTCGCTGGTGCGGGGGCTGCTGGACGGGTGGGTCGCCGACAGCCCGCGGTCGCGGGACTGGCGGGATCTGGAAGAGGTCTGCTGAGGGCCGGAGGTTTTGCCCGGCCGTTACCCCGGCGCGCCGCCCTTTAGGCTGTACCCCGCAGTTTTCTTCAGGTCGCAGGAAGGCGTACGTCGTCATGGCCCAGCAGGACATCGACTCCGTGAACTCCGAGTTCATCGTGGACACCGAAGACGCGGAGGAGCGCGAGGCGGCATACCGGGCGCGGGGCACCGCGCGGCCGATCACCGTCGTCGGCAATCCGGTCCTGCACCGGGAGTGCGCGGACGTCACCGAGTTCGACGAGTCGCTGGCGCGGCTGGTCGACGACATGTTCGCCTCCCAGCGCGCCGCCGAGGGCGTCGGCCTCGCCGCCAACCAGATCGGCGTGGGCCTGAAGGTCTTCGTGTACGACTGCCCGGACGACGACGGGGTCCGCCACGTCGGCGTCGTCTGCAACCCCGTCCTCGACGAACTCCCCGCCGAGCGGCGGGTGCTGGACGACGGCAACGAGGGCTGTCTGTCCGTGCCGGGCGCCTACGCCGAGCTGGCCCGGCCCGACTACGCGGTGGTCCGGGGGCAGGACGCCGAGGGCAACCCGATCGCCGTCGAGGGCACGGGTTTCTTCGCTCGGTGTTTGCAGCACGAGACCGACCACCTCTACGGCCGGCTCTACATCGACCGGCTGTCGAAGCGGGACCGCAAGGACGCGCTGAAGCAGATGGCCGAGAACGAGCCCCGCTACCCCGTGGTGGCCAACGACTGAGGCCCGCCCTCGCGGGCGTGCGCACGGGCGGCGCCCGGCCGGAACTCACCGGCCGGGCGCCGTTCGTATGTCTGTCGTACGTTCGATCGCTTACGCACACGTTCTGATCCATAACCAGTCACGCAGGGGGGGAATCTCAGCGTGTTGGGGTGGTGAATGAAGCAAATCCGTTCCCAGAACGGTCAGTTGTGGTGCTGAATGGGCAGTGCGGGGATACGCAACGGCGCACGCCCGGCATCGCGGGAGGGGCGTGTGCGACAGGCGGCCGAGAGGGGTTGTTCGTGCCAGCTTTCCCATCAAGCACCACATACAGCAGTACACGCGGTACCGCATACCGCACACCGAATCGCGCGCCGGGGACCGGTACGGCGCCCGCGGTCGCGCCGTCACTGTCCTTGCCGGTCGTCGAGTCGGAGTTTCCGAGGAGGCTGCACCCGTATTGGCCGCGGCTCCAGGAGAAGACCCGCCGCTGGCTGCTGGAAAAACGGCTGATGCCGGCGGACAAGGTCGCGGAATATGCCGACGGCCTGTGCTACACGGACCTCATGGCGGGCTACTACCTGGGCGCCCCCGACGAGGTCTTGCAGGCCATAGCCGACTTCAGCGCCTGGTTCTTCGTCTGGGACGACCGCCACGACCGCGACATCGTCCACGGCCGCCGCGCCGACTGGCGCCGCCTGAAGGCCCTGCTGCACGCCGCCCTGGACGCCCCCGAAGCCCACCACACCGCCGAAGACCCCCTGGTCGCCGCCTTCGCCGACGCCCTGACCAGGCTCTTCGGCTTCCTCGGCGCCGGCTGGAACGCCCGCTTCACCCGGCACTTCCACGCCGTGATCGAGGCCTACGACCGCGAGTTCGCCAACCGCGCCGAGGTCCGCGTCCCCACGGTCGCCGAATACCTCGCCCTGCGCCGGCTCACCTTCGCCCACTGGATATGGACGGACCTCCTGGAGCCGGTCGCCGGACACGAACTCCCGGACGCGGTGCGCGAACACCCGGCATTCCACCGCGCGGCCCTGCTCAGCCAGGAATTCGCCGCCTGGTACAACGACCTCTGCTCGCTGCCGAAGGAGATAGCGGGCGACGAGGTCCACAATCTCGGGATCTCCCTCATCACCCATGAGGGAATGTCCCTCGAGGAATCCGTCGAAGAGGTACGGCGGCGGGTCGAGGAATGCGTCCTCGAATTCCTCGGGGCCGAGCGCGAGGCACTCGTGCTCGCCGATTCGCTCGCGGACGGGACGGTGTCCGGGAAAGAAATGTCGGACGCCGTCAGGAACTGCGTCGGAAACATGCGGAACTGGTTCAGCTCGGTCTACTGGTTCCACCACGAGTCCGGCCGCTATTCGGTCGACAGCTGGGACGACCGGGCGACGCCGCCGTACGTCAGCGACGAAGCGGCGGGGGAGGGGCAGAAATGACGCTGGAATCGGTGCGGCCGGAATTCCGGGAGGCCGCGTATCCGCCGCTGGCCGGCGGCGGGGTGCCGCTGCTCGGGCACGGCTGGAAACTGGCCCGCTCCCCGCTGGGCTTCCTGAGCGGGCTGCGCGACCACGGGGACGTCGTACGGCTCAAACTCGGGCCGAAGACGGTGTACGCCGTCACCTCGCCCGAGCTGACCGGGCAGGTCGCGCTCACGCCGGACTACATCATCGCCGGGCCGCTGTGGGAGTCGCTGGAGAGCCTGCTCGGCAGGGAGGGGGTGGCCACCGCCAACGGGCCGCTGCACCGGCGCCAGCGGCGCACCATCCAGCCCGCGTTCCGGCTCGACGCGCTGCCCGGGTACGGGCCGGTCATGGAGGAGGAGGCGCGGGCGATGGTCGAGCGCTGGCGGTCGGCCGAAACCCTCGACGTGACCGCCGAGTCGTTCCGCGTCGCCGTGCGCATCGCCGCCCGCTGCCTCATGCGCGGCAGCTACATGGACGACAGCGCCGACCGGATCTGCGCCGCGCTCACCACTCTCTTCAGCGGTATGTACCAGCGCATGGTCGTACCGCTGGGACCGCTTTATCGGGTACCGCTTCCGGCCAACCGCGAATTCAACCGGGCGCTGGCCGATTTGCATCTCCTCGTCGACGAGATCGTCGCCGACCGGCGGGCCTCCGGTCAAAAGCCGGACGATTTGCTGACGGCTTTGCTGGAGGCGACCGACGAGAATGGCGACCCCATTGGGGAACAGGAGATCCACGACCAGGTCATCGCGATACTGACGCCCGGCGCCGAAACCGTCGGGTCCATGATCATGTCGCTGCTGCTGGTCCTCACCGAGCACCCCGAACACGCCGACAAGATCCGGCAGGAGGTGAAAACCGTGGCGGGCGACCGGCCCGTCGCTTTCGACGACGTCCGGAAGCTCGCGTTCACCGGGAATGTCGTGGTCGAGACATTGCGGCTCTATCCGGCGGTCTGGATATTGACGCGCCGCGCGGTCAACGACACCGTCCTCGGCGGATACCGCATTCCGTCCGGCGCCGACATCGTCTACAGCCCGTACGCCATCCAGCGCGACCGCCGCTCCTACCGCGACAGCGAGCGCTTCGACCCCGACCGCTGGCTGCCCGGCGGCACCGAGGAGGTACCCAAACACGCCATGTCGCCGTTCAGCGTCGGCAACCGCAAGTGCCCCAGCGACCACTTCTCCATGGCCGAACTGACCTTGCTGACGGCCGCGATGGCCGCGAACTTCCGGTTCGAGCAGACCGCCGACTCCGACCCCCGGCACCGGATCGGGATCACACTGCGGCCCCGGGCGCTGAAGCTGAAACCGACGGCCCGCTAGGGCCTGTCCGGCGGATCTTGCCGGTGTCGCGGGCCCTGGCACGCGCATCTGCGGCGTTGTCGTCGGTTGCCGACGCTCCGCGTCGACGCCCTCCTCCGCCTTGCAGCTGCACGCACCAGACCCCGCTCACGTAAGCCGGCCGGCAGCCGTTCGCTGTCGGCCGGCCTGATCCGCCGGACAGGCCCTAGACGCGGGAAGACCCGGCGCTCGGGGGGAGCGCCGGGCCTGTCACACAAGCGGTGCGGACTAGAAGTCCTCGTCCAGGTCGACCGTGCCCTCCACGGCGACCTGGTACGCCGACGGGCGGCGCTCGAAGAAGTTCGTCAGCTCCTGGACGCCCTGCAACTCCATGAAGGAGAAGGGGTTCTCCGAGCCGTAGACCGGGGCGAAGCCCAGGCGGGCCAGGCGCTGGTCGGCGACGCACTCCAGGTACTGGCGCATCGACTCGGTGTTCATGCCGGGCAGACCCTCGCCGCACAGGTCGCGGGCGAACTGGAGCTCGGCCTCCACGGCCTCCTTCAGCATGTCGACGACCTGCTCCTGGAGCCGCTCGTCGAACAGCTCCGGCTCCTCCTTGCGGACGGTGTCGACGACGTCGAAGGCGAACGACATGTGCATCGTCTCGTCCCGGAACACCCAGTTGGTGCCGGTCGCGAGGCCGTGCAGCAGACCCCGGCTGCGGAACCAGTAGACGTACGCGAAGGCGCCGTAGAAGAACAGGCCCTCGATGCACGCGGCGAAGCAGATCAGGTTCAGCAGGAACTTGCGCCGGTCGTCCTTGGACTCCAGGCGGTCCATCTTGTCGACCGAGTCGATCCACTTGAAGCAGAACTCGGCCTTCTCGCGGATCGAGGGGATGTTCTCGACGGCCGCGAAGGCCGCCGCGCGGTCCTCCGGGTCGGGCAGGTAGGTGTCCAGCAGCGTCAAGTAGAACTGGACGTGCACGGCCTCCTCGAAGAGCTGCCGGCTCAGGTACAGCCGCGCCTCGGGGGAGTTGATGTGCTTGTACAGGGTCAGCACGAGGTTGTTCGCGACGATCGAGTCACCGGTCGCGAAGAACGCCACCAGCCGGCCGATGAGGTGCTGCTCCATCGGCGACAGCTTCGCGAGGTCGGCGACGTCCGAGTGGAGGTCGACCTCCTCCACCGTCCACGTGTTCTTGATCGCGTCCCGGTAGCGCTCGTAGAAGTCCGGGTAGCGCATCGGCCGCAGCGTCAGCTCGAAGCCGGGGTCGAGCAGGTTCTTTGATTCGGCGGACATTACTGGCAGGCCTCGCAGGACTCGGGGTTTTCGAGGGAGCAGGCGACCGCGTCGGGGTCGGTGGCCTGCTGCACCGGGATGGGGGCTTGGGCCTGGGCGGCACGGGCGATCCGGGTCGCCGGGCGCGAGCGCAGGTAGTACGTCGTCTTCAGCCCGGACTTCCAGGCGTACGCGTACATCGAGGAGAGCTTGCCGATGGTCGGCGTCTCCAGGAAGAGGTTCAGGGACTGCGCCTGGTCCAGGTACGGGGTGCGGGCGGCGGCCATGTCGATCAGGCCGCGCTGCGGGATCTCCCACGCGGTGCGGTACAGGGCGCGCACCTCGTCCGGGATCCACACGAAGTCCTGCACCGAGCCGTTGGCCTCGCGCAGCGCCTCACGGGTACGGGCGTCCCACACGCCGAGGTCCTTGAGGTCCTGCACCAGGTAGGAGTTGACCTGGAGGAACTCGCCGGACAGCGTCTCGCGCTTGAACAGGTTGGAGACCTGCGGCTCGATGCACTCGTACACGCCCGCGATGGACGCGATGGTCGCCGTCGGGGCGATCGCGAGGAGGAGGGAGTTGCGCAGGCCGGTCGCCGCGATCCGCTCGCGCAGGGCCGCCCAGCGCTCCGGCCAGGTGAACTCCACACCGAAGTGGTCCGGGTGCAGCACACCGCGCGCGGTGCGGGTCTTCTCCCACGCCGGGAGCGGGCCGCTGCGCTCGGCGAGGTCGGCGGACGCCTCGTACGAGGCGAGCATGACGCGCTCGGCGATCTTCGTGGACAGCGCCTTCGCCTCGGGGGAGTCGAAGGGGATGCGCAGCTTGAAGAAGACGTCCTGGAGGCCCATCGCGCCCAGGCCCACGGGCCGCCACTTGGAGTTGGAGCGGCCGGCCTGCTCGGTCGGGTAGAAGTTGATGTCGACGACCCGGTCGAGGAAGGTCACGGCGGTGCGGACGGTCTCGTCCAGCCGCTCCCAGTCGATGTCACCGCCGGTCACGAACGCGCCCAGGTTCACCGAACCCAGGTTGCACACGGCCGTCTCGCCGTCGTCGGTGACCTCCAGGATCTCCGTGCAGAGGTTGGAGGAGTGGACCACGTGACCGGGCTCGGCGGTCTGGTTCGCGGTGCGGTTGGCGGCGTCCTTGAACGTCATCCAGCCGTTGCCGGTCTGCGCCAGCGTCCGCATCATGCGGCCGTACAGCTCACGCGCCGGGATGGTCTTCTTGGCGAGACCCTTGGCCTCGGCCGCGCGGTAGGCGGCGTCGAACCCGTCGCCCCACAGGTCGACCAGCTCGGGCACGTCCGAGGGGGAGAACAGCGACCAGTCCTGGTCGGCGTTCACGCGGCGCATGAACTCGTCCGGGATCCAGTGCGCCAGGTTCAGGTTGTGCGTACGGCGCGCGTCCTCGCCGGTGTTGTCCCGCAGCTCCAGGAACTCCTCGATGTCGGAGTGCCAGGTCTCGAGGTACACCGCCGCCGCGCCCTTGCGCCGCCCGCCCTGGTTCACGGCCGCGACACTCGCGTCCAGCGTCTTCAGGAACGGCACGATCCCGTTGGAGTGCCCGTTGGTGCCCCGGATCAGCGAACCCCGGGAGCGGATGCGGGAGTACGACAGGCCGATGCCGCCGGCGTGCTTGGACAGGCGGGCGACCTGGTGGTAGCGGTCGTAGATGGAGTCCAGCTCGTCCTTGGGGGAGTCCAGGAGGTAGCAGGAGGACATCTGGGGGTGGCGGGTGCCGGAGTTGAAGAGCGTCGGGGACGACGGGAGGTAGTCCAGCCGGCTCATCAGGCCGTACAGGGCGGTGACTTCGTCCAGGGCGCGGACGCTGTCGTCCTCGGCGAGGCCGGAGGCGACGCGCAGCAGGAAGAGCTGCGGGGTCTCGACGACCTTGCGGGTGAGGGGGTGGCGCAGCAGGTAGCGGCTGTGCAGGGTGCGCAGGCCGAAGTAGCCGAAGCGGTCGTCGGCGGCCGGGTCGATCAGCGCGTCGAGGGCCTGGGCGTGCAGCTGCGCGAAGTCGGCGGTGCGGTCGGCGATCAGGCCCTCGCGGTGGCCGACCGCGATCGACTCCGTGAACGTGGTCACCCCCTGGGAGGCGGCCTCGGCGCGGATGCTGATCGTCAGCAGGCGGGCGGCGAGGCGGGAGTACGCGGGGTCCTCGGAGATCAGGCCCGCGGCGGCCTCCGTCGCCAGCTCGCGCAGTTCCGCCTCGTCCGCGTGGGCGGAACGGCCCCGCAGCGCGGCGGCGGCGACCCGGCCGGGGTCGGCGTCGGGGAGGTCGGCGGTCAGCTCGGTCAGGGTGCGCAGAAGGGCGGCACCGGGGCCGTCGTTCTCGATGACCTCTGCTGAAACCGGTGCGGCTGGCGCGATGGTCACGTGGGGCTCTCCCTCGCTCGGCGGGTGGGCCTTCGGCGAGGGCAGGGGGCAGCACGGACGCACGTATGCGCGGTTGCACCCCGGCCCACTCCGCGAGGCCCGGACGTCAGGGCACGCCGAGCCGTCCTGGACACGGCTGGGCGTATGCGGTCGGCAGGTCCTCGGACTGACTCTCATGCGTATGCGCATAAGTACACCGTTGCGGGACAGTTCCGGATTCGCGCCGGATTCCCCTGCGGCGACAGCGAGCATGAGCATACATCTAGTGCCGGGCTGTCGTGGCACCACCAGATGTTGTGTCGTGTTGGCTTCGGAGCGTCAATTGTGGGGCGGCGACAAAAGAGTGCGGGCCACCTCGGGGGGTTCCCTCGGTGGCCCGCTGCGGGTCGGATGCGGCTCTAGTGCGCCGCAGTCAGATCCCGCTGTACCCCCGGGTCACCCGCATCCGCCGTGTAGTCCTCCGGCCGTGTCTCGTCGACCCCCTCCGGTGCCTTCGCCGCCCTCAGGACGAACGTCAGGACCACCGACACCGCCACGTTCAGTACGAACGCCGTCAGGCCGATGTAGCCGATCTCTCCGATTCCGGGGATCTCCTTGGAGCTGCCGCCGAAGTGCTCCTGGGTGGGGGAGGCCACGCCGTAGGCGGCGATCGTGCCGTAGAGCATGCCCACCGCCCAGCCGCCCAGCAGCGCCCAGCGGTGGAACCAGCGGGTGAACAGGCCGCCCACCAGGGCCGGGAAGGTCTGGAGGATCCAGATGCCGCCCAGGAGCTGGAAGTTGATCGCCACCGTTTTGTCCATGGTGAGGACGAAGACCAGGGCGCCCACCTTCACCAGCAGGGAGACGAGTTTCGAGATCTTCGTCTCCTGTTCCGGCGTCGCGTCGGGGCGGATGAAGTCTTTGTAGATGTTGCGGGTGAACAAGTTCGCCGCCGCGATGGACATGATCGCCGCCGGGACCAGCGCGCCGATCCCGATCGCGGCGAACGCCACCCCGGCGAACCAGTCGGGGAACATGTCCTCGAACAGCTGCGGGATCGCCAGCTGCCCGTTGCTCACCTTCACGCCCGCCGCGATCGCCATGAACCCGAGCAGGCCCAGCAGCCCGAGCATGAGGGAATACAGCGGCAGGATGGTCGTGTTGCGCCGGATGACGTCGCGGCTCTTGGAGGAGAGGGTCGCCGTGATCGAGTGGGGGTACATGAACAGCGCCAGCGCGGAGCCCAGCGCCAGCGTGGCGTACGTCCATTGGCCCGCCTCGGCCGGGACGAGCCCGCCCGCCCCGGCCGTCGTGAACTTCTCGTCCGCCTTGGCGAAGATCTCCCCGAAACCGCCCAGCTTGATCGGGATGTAGATGACCGCGACGACGATGACGATGTAGATCAGGGTGTCCTTGACGAACGCGATGAGCGCCGGCGCCCGCAGCCCGGAGGAGTACGTGTACGCGGCAAGGACGCCGAAGGCGATCAGCAGGGGCAGGTCCTTGACGAACCAGTTGGTGTCCTCGCCGCCGCCGACGCCCATGACGTCGAGGACGGCCTGGATGCCGACGAGCTGGAGCGCGATGTAGGGCATCGTCGCGAGGATACCGGTGACGGCGACCGCGAGGGACAGCCCCTTCGAACCCCACCGCCCGCGCACGAAGTCGGACGTGGTGACGTACCCGTGCTGGTGCGACACCGACCACAGCCGGGGCAGGAAGGTGAAGATCAGGGGGTAGATGAGGATCGTGTACGGCACCGCGAAGAAGCCGGCCGCGCCGGCGGCGTAGATCGCGGCGGGCACGGCGACGAAGGTGTACGCCGTGTAGAGGTCGCCGCCGAGCAGGAACCAGGTCACCCAGGTCCCGAACGACCGCCCGCCCAGCCCCCATTCGTCCAGGGACTGCTCGTTCTCGGCCCGCCGCCAGCGCGCGGCGAGGAAGCCCATCGCGGTGACCGCGACGAAGAAGAAGATGAAGACGCCGAGCGCGACGCCGTTCACACCGTCGTTCACCGGTTCGCACCCTCTCGGCGGGCGCGCTGGTCACGCTGCCACAGTTTGTACGCGGTCATGGTGAGCGCGGTGGAGATCAGCACCCACAGCATCTGGTACCAGTAGAAGAACGGGATGCCGATGAACGTCGGATCGACCTTGGCGTACGAACCGACCCACAGCATCGCGACGAACGGGGCGATCAGGCAGAGCGCGATGACGACCCGTACGGGTGTCACCACCGGCTCCCCCGGCCCGGCTGGGGTGTCTGGGGTGTCTGACATCGGCGGCTCCGCCCCTTCGCTGTGATCGTCCGTCACATGTGTGAACGCGCACGCAATGTAGGTGACGGATAAGCCCAGCGGAACCCCTTGTCCGTATAACGATCTCCGATGGTTGATCTTCCGCCGGTATCCGGTTATTCGGCGGGCCTTTTCAGCCGCGCGACGAACTTGTAGCGGTCCCCCCGCCACACCGACCGCACCCACTCCACCGGCTCGCCCCTGAGGTCCAGGGAGTGCCGCGACAGCATCAGCATCGGCAGCCCCACGTCGGTGCCGAGCAGCCCCGCCTCCCGCGGATTGGCCAGCGAGGTCTCGATGGTCTCCTCGGCCTCCGCGAGCCGCACGTCGTACACCTCGGCGAGGGCCTGGTAGAGGGACGCGTACTTGACGAGGGAGCGGCGCAGGGCGGGGAAGCGCTTGGCGCTGAGGTGGGCGGCCTCGATGGCCATCGGCTCGCCGTCGGCCATCCGCAGCCGCTCGACGCGCAGCACCCGGCCGCCGGGCGCGATGTCGAGGAGTTCGGCCAGCCGCTCGTCGGCGGTGACATAGCCGATGTCGAGCAGCTGCGAGGTCGGCTCCAGGCCCTGCGCGTGCATGTCCTCGGTGTACGAGGTGAGCTGGAGGGTCTGCGAGACCTTCGGCTTCGCGACGAACGTCCCCTTGCCCTGGATGCGCTCCAGCCGCCCCTCGACGACCAGCTCCTGGAGGGCCTGGCGGACGGTCGTGCGGGAGGTGTCGAACTCGGCGGCCAGCGTCCGCTCGGGCGGTACCGGGGTGCCGGGCGACTGGGTCCGCACCATGTCGAGCAGATGCTTCTTCAGCCGGTAGTACTTAGGCACGCGCGCGGTACGGACGGTCGCCCCAGCCCCACCCTCGTGCTCCGCACTGCTGACGTCGGTGCTCATGGCCCGCCTTCCCGGCTCACGCGGACCGACCCTCCCGCCGGCCGCAGTTTCACATCGTGACACGGGATCGCGATCGCGGATGCCCGTACGACCGCCTGGGTTTCCCCAGGGGAACGAAAACTCCCGGCCCGCCCTTGACAGCCCCCCTGGTCTGCTCCAAGCTCCCGCCTGCTGGTCTACACCACCCGCGGAAGGGACGCCCCCCGATGACGAACCCGGCGCACGACGCCCTCACCGTCCTCCAGCCCGGCTTCACCGGTACGTCACCCCCCGACTGGCTCCTGCGCCGCCTGGACGAGGGCCTCGCCGCCGTCGGCCTCTTCGCCCGCAACATCACCGGAGCGGCCCAACTCGCCGCCCTCACCGCCCGGTTGCGCGCGGTCCGCCCCGACGTCCTGGTCGCCGTCGACGAGGAGGGCGGCGACGTCACCCGCCTGGAGGCCCGTACGGGTTCCTCGTTCCCCGGCAATCACGCGCTCGGCGCGGTCGACGACGTCCACCTCACCCGCGCGGTCGCCCGTGAACTCGGCCGCCGGCTCGCCGCCTGCGGTGTCAACCTCGACTGGGCGCCCTCCGCCGACGTCAACGCCGACCCCGCCAACCCCGTCATCGGCGTCCGCTCCTTCGGCGCCGACCCCGAGCTGGTCTCCCGGCACACCGCCGCGTACGTGAAGGGCTTGCAGTCGGCCGGGGTGGCGGCGTGCACGAAGCACTTCCCGGGCCACGGGGACACGGCGGTCGACTCCCACCTCGCGCTGCCCCGGATCGACGCCGACGAGAAGTTGCTGGCGGAAAGAGACCTCCCGCCGTTCCGCGCGGCGATCGCATCCGGCACCCGCGCGATCATGACCGCCCACATCCTGACGACCCTCGACGAGTCCCGCCCCGCGACCCTCTCCCCGCGCATCCTGACGGACCTCCTGCGCGGCGAACTCGGCTACGCGGGCCTGATCGTCACCGACGGCATGGAGATGCGGGCGGTGGCCGACAAGTACGGCGTCGAACGGGGCGCGGTCCTGGCGATCGCCGCGGGGGCGGACGCGATCTGTGTGGGCGGCGGGCTCGCGGACGAGGGGACGGTCCTGCGGCTGCGGGACGCGCTGGTGACGGCGGTGCGGGAGGGGGAGCTGGAGGAGGGGCGCCTGGCGGACGCGGCGCGCAGGGTAAGGGAGTTGGGGGAGTGGGCGAAGGGTTTCACCGGGGAGTTGGGCGAGGAGAACGACTCGGTCGGCCTGGAGGCCGCCCGCCGGGCGCTGCGGGTGACGCCGGGGACGTACGGACGGCTGGAGGCGGCGCCGTACGTGGCGGCGTTCACCCCGGTCGCGAACATCGCGGTGGGGGAGGGGACGCCGTGGGGGGTGGCGGCGGAGCTGGCGCGGCTGCTGCCGGGGACGGAGACGGGGAGCTTCACGGGGGCCGACGCCGGGGCGCGGGCACTGGCGGCGGCGGGGGAGCGCCGGATCGTGGCGGTGGTACGGGACGAGCACCGGCACGCGTGGATGGGCGCGGCGCTCGACGTACTGCTGGCGGCCCGCCCGGACACGGTGGTGGTGGAGATGGGGTTGCCGCAGGCGAGGCCGAGGGGGGCGGTGCATGTGGCGACGCACGGGGCGGCGAGGGTGTGCGGGCGGGCGGCGGCGGAGGTGCTGATGGGTTTCTGAGGGGGGCGCTCTTCGGAACTGCGGGGGCCGAGGTGATGAGGCGGCGGCAGCCGCCTTTAAGGGGCGCGGGGAACCGCGCGACCAGCCCCCGCGGCGGGACAGCCCGAAGCCGGACAGTTCCCACCACCCCGAACCGCTAAATCCCCTGCCACCCCGGCTTGTTGACGAACGTGTGCCGGAAGTAGTCCGCCAGCTTCAGCTTGGCCGCCGCCGGCTCGTCCACCACCACCGTCGCGTGCGGGTGCAGTTGCAGCGCCGACGCGGGGCACACCGCGGCGACCGGGCCCTCCACCGTCGCCGCGACGGCGTCCGCCTTGCCCTCCCCGGTGGCGAGCAGCACCAGATGCCGCGCCTCCAGGATCGTCCCGATCCCCTGCGTGATGACGTGGTGCGGGACCTGCTCGATGTCCCCGTCGAAGAACCGCGCGTTGTCGATCCGCGTCTGCTCGGTCAGCGTCTTGATCCGGGTCCGCGAGACGAGCGACGAGCAGGGTTCGTTGAAGCCGATGTGCCCGTCGGTGCCGATCCCGAGGAGCTGGAGGTCCACCCCGCCGGCGGCGGCGAGCACCCGCTCGTACGCGGCGCAGGCCCCCGGTATGTCGCCGGAGGACCCGTCGGGCCCGAGGAACGCGTCCGCCCCGATCCCCAGCGGCTCGAGCACCTCGCGCCGCAGCACGGACCGGTACGACTCGGGATGCCCGGCCGGCAGCCCCACGTACTCGTCGAGCTGCGCGACCCGCGCCCGCGAGACATCGGCGTCACCGGCGCGCACCCGGGCGGCGAGCGCCTGGTAGACCGGCAGCGGCGTGGACCCCGTGGCCACCCCCAGCAGCGCGTCCGGCTTGCCGCGCAGCAGCCGGACCATCGCGTCGGCGATGAGCGCGCCGCCCGCAGCGGCGTCCGGGACGATGACAATTTCCACGCTGGCCTGCCGTTCCGGTCCGCTGAGGTGTGAGGATGACATGTGGTTTAGACCACTCTAATCTAGCCGATGCGTTCCGGCCCAGGGGTGTCCGGCCCCTGTCCGTTTGTTTAACATTCGCTAGGGAATAGCCGTCATGGCACTGGAGCAGACCGTGGAACCTCAGGCCAGACCCCGGGGCAGGCCCCGTTCCTTCGACCGCGAGGCGGCGCTGGAGAAGGCGCTGATGGCGTTCTGGGAGCACGGCTACGAGGCGACGTCGGTCTCCGACCTCACCCGCCTCATGGGCATCGGCGCCCCCAGCCTGTACGCGGCCTTCGGCGACAAGCGGACCCTCTTCGAGGAGGCGGTCCAGGTCTACGGCGGGACGTACGGCGCGTTCGCGGGGCGGGCGCTCGCCGAGGAGCCGACCGCGCGGGACGCCGTCGCCCGGATGCTGCGCGAGGCGGCGCGGGAGTTCACCGCGCCGGGGCTGCCGCACGGCTGCCTCTTCGTCCACGCCGCCACCAACTGCACCACCCCGGAGGTGGGCGAGCGGCTGAAGGGGCGCAGGGAGGCGACCATCGCCACGATCGAGCGCCGCATCCGTACGGACGTCGAGGGCGGGCTGCTCCCGGCGGGCACCGATCCGGCCGCGCTCGCCCGGCTCGCCGCCGCCGTGTTCCAGGGGATGTCGCAGCAGGCGCGGGACGGGGCGGGCCGCGAGGAACTCTCCCGCGTCGCGGAAATTGCCATGACCATCTGGCCCCCCAGGGCAACCCATACAGGTTAGGCTGCGTCAAAGATGCCAGGGCGTCCTTCTTACGGCGTTCGCCGTGCGGCGCACAGACCTTCATCTCCACGTGTACTTCCGTCTTCCCCGCACAGGAGGGCGGACCGAGGAACCGGTGCTCTCTGCCCTGACTGCCCCGGCTCCTCACCTTTCGGCCGATCGGGACCGCACACCCCGCGGCCGGGATTGCTCCGGGCTGCGGTGCCGCGAGGGTTGAGGGTCCCTCCAGGCGCCGCGGCCCGCGGGTGTTCCAGGGCCCTTTCGACCGACCCGGGGGCGCTCCGATGACGGCATCCGGGCGTCGGGTTTCGGCCAGCCACAAACCGGCGGGTACGCTCGCTTCCGTGCCCTCCATGAACGAACTGGTCCGCCAGCACACCGCCCTCGGCGACTCCGACCTGGAGTGGCTGCACCTGCTGGTGTCGGAGTGGCAGCTGCTCTCCGACCTGTCCTTCGCCGACCTGGTCCTGTGGGTCCCGACGAGCGACGGCACGCGATACGTCTCGGTGGCGCAGATGCGCCCCAACACCGGGCCCACCTCCTACCAGGACGACATGGTCGGCCACCTGGTTCCGCGCGGCCGGCGCCCGCTGCTCGACGTCGCGCTCGACGAGGGCCGCATCGTCCGCGAGGGCGACCCGGAGTGGCGCGAGGAGGTCCCCGTACGGGTCGAGTCGATCCCCGTCCGCCGTGAGGGCCGCGTCCTCGGGGTCATCGCCCGCAACACCAACCTGCTGACCGTACGCACCCCGAGCCGGCTCGAACTCACG
The DNA here is from genome assembly GCF_055597585.1 of Streptomyces sp. AMJ-169. Taxonomy (NCBI): domain Bacteria; kingdom Bacillati; phylum Actinomycetota; class Actinomycetes; order Kitasatosporales; family Streptomycetaceae; genus Streptomyces; species Streptomyces sp. AMJ-169. The sequence goes on along the minus strand of NZ_JBVLTJ010000005.1, from coordinate 107,908 downwards.
TACCTGCAAAGCGCGTCGGACCTCGCGCAGATGATCGCGGCGGGCGCGTTCCCGTTCGCCGGGCAGCAGATGGACATGGACGCCGCCCCGCGCGTCGGCGACGGGCTGATCCGCCTCGACGCCGACGGCATCGTCCAGTACGCCTCCCCCAACGCCCTCTCCGCCTACCACCGGATGGGCCTCGCCTCCGACCTCGTCGGGCACAACCTGGGGCTGACGACGGCCGAACTCGCGCCCACCCGGGGGCCGGTGGACGAGGCGCTGGCCAAGGTCGCCAGCGGCTGGGCGCCGCGCGAGTTCGAGATCGAGGCCAACGACGGGGTGATCCAGTTCCGCGCGATCCCCCTCAAGCCCAAGGGCACCCGCATCGGTTCGCTCGTCCTGCTCCGGGACGTCACCGAACTGCGCCGCCGCGAGCGGGAGTTGATCACCAAGGACGCGACCATCCGGGAGATCCACCACCGGGTGAAGAACAACCTCCAGACGGTGGCCGCCCTGTTGCGGCTCCAGGCCCGGCGGATCGAGTCCGAGCGGGGGCGCGAGGCGCTGGAGGAGGCCGTGCGGCGGGTGGGGTCGATCGCCATCGTCCACGAGACGCTGTCCCAGAACCTGGACGAGCGGGTGGAGTTCGACGAGATCGCCGACCGCGTCCTCGCGATGGTCGCCGAGATCTCCCCGGGCAAGGTGACCGCCCGGCGCACCGGACGCTTCGGCATCCTCGACGCCGAGGTCGCCACCCCGCTGTCCATGGTCCTCACCGAGATCCTCCAGAACGCCCTCGAACACGGCTTCCGCGAGGGGGAGTCGGGGACGGTCGAGGTGACGGCGGTGCGCGGCGGGACGACGAAGGAGGGGCGGCTGCTCGTCACCGTCCAGGACGACGGCGTCGGACTGCCCGAGGGGTTCGACCCGCACACCTCCGGCAACCTTGGCTTGCAGATCGTACGGACGCTGGTGGAAGGGGAGTTGGGGGGAGCGTTCGACATGGTGGCCGGGCCGGAGGGGGGGACTCAGGTGATCCTCGACGTTCCGGTGCGGGCGCAGAAGTAGCCGGGCGGTCGGAGCGCCGGGCACAGCAAAGAGCCCCGGACCAGGTGGTCCAGGGCTAGTGCTCCCTGCTGCTGTACTCGTGCATGCGGTGCAAGCTGTACTGAGCGCATTCGGGGGTACTGCGCGCTGCGGCTCGGGGAGGCGGGAGTTGCGTACCCGCTGTACGCGCCGCCTACCTCTGGCTGGCTGCGGGGCGGACGGGTCAGGCGGAGGCCTGACGGGCCCGGTTGCGGGCGGCGCGGCGCTTCATGGCACGACGCTCGTCCTCGCTGAGACCACCCCAGACGCCGGAGTCCTGGCCGGACTCGAGCGCCCACTGAAGACACTGCTCCATCACCGGGCAGCGTCGGCAGACGGCCTTGGCTTCCTCGATCTGCAGCAGCGCAGGACCGGTGTTGCCGATGGGGAAGAAGAGCTCGGGGTCTTCCTCGCGGCAAACGGCGTTGTGACGCCAGTCCATGGCTGCTACCTCTCCTTGGTGTTACGTGCCTGTTGCTTGTGAATGTGAACGCTTTCACGAATCCCTCAACAAGGGAAGGGCCGCCAGCCAGTTGTCGCTGGCGAGGTCCTGGTGTTTGAAGAGGGGTTCCGGTGATCAGTGGATGCCGGTGTTGCGGGCTGTCCCGATCGCCACGTAGAGACTCGCAAACCTCAGCGGCGGATACAACCCCTTCTGGAAAGTTTTTTTTGATTCCTCGGTGTCGACTAGGTCACAGCCGTACTTCCATGGGGTGGATGCTGGCCTAAACGTTCGAGTGAAAGGACTTCAGCCTTTTCTGCTCACACAATCACACGCAGTGCACGGCGTACGCCTGTGAACGTCACGCTGGTCCGCAGTCCGAGGTGGTCTCCGTCCATCTGGAGCGGCAGCGGCACCTTCGAATGCAAGGTGAACCCGTCGAGATCATGGAGCGACAGCGCGTGCCTGCCCTGGGGGCCTTTGTCGGGGGACGAAAGGAGCAACTGGGTCGCATACCGGGCAAGCGCGGGGGTCGAGAGCCGGCTGAGTCCGAGCACGTCGAGGCCGGTATCGAACGAGGCCTTAGGCGACGCGTACACCGGGCGATTGCCCAGATAGGTCCATGGAGAGGTGTTGCAGACTATGGACAGCACCAAATCGGTCACGGGTTCTTCGCCGGGCTGTTCCAGAGTGATCGTTCCGTGCCGCCGATGCGGATCTCCGAAAAACTGACGGAACGCCTGTTGTACGTAAAGAGCATGTGTGGATTTCCGTCCACGTTCCCGGTGTTGCTCGACTCTCCCTACGACACCGGCGTCAAAACCGAGTCCCGCGTTGAACGTGAACCACCGTGAGGGCACCGCCTCGTCCTCGGTGCCCGGGGTGCCGGCCGCGAGCCCGAGGCCCACGGTCCGCTCGGTGCCCTTGCGCAGCGCGTCCAGGAGGGCGCCGGTGGCCTCGACGGGGTCGTTCGGCAGTCCCAGGGCGCGCGCGAAGACGTTCGTGGACCCGCCGGGCACGACCGCCAGCAGCGGGATCCGGTCCGGGTCGGGCCCGTCGTGCAGCAGCCCGTTGACGACCTCGTTGATCGTCCCGTCCCCGCCGAGCGCCACCACCAGGTCGATGTCGCTGCTCTGCGCGGCCTGCCGTCCGAGGTCCCGGGCGTGCCCCCGGTACTCCGTCGTCACCGCCTCCAGCTTCATCTCGCTGGCCAGTGCGTGGATCAGCACGTCTCGGGTGCGCGCACTCGTCGTCGTCGCCGCCGGGTTGACCACAAGAAGTGCACGCATGGATTGCAGCGTACCTACCTGGGGGTACCCGGCACAGGCCGAGCCCGGGGAAGGGGTGGGAGATCACGCCGTGACCCTCGACACGGAGGGGGCGGGAGGGGGCAGGGGGGTGGTGCCGGGGGTGCGGGAGGTGCGGAGGGGGGCCGGGGGCGTGGTGGGGGCTCGGCGGGGTGCGGGGGCCGGGGTGGCGGCCGGTGAACGCGCCGCGCGCTTCCGCACGCCCGCCGAGGGGGTGTACGGGGGGTGTGGTGGGGGCTTCTCCGGTGGCTCGCCGGCGTTGCTGCGGGCGCCGCTCCGGTGGCTGGCCGGTGTTGCCGCGGGCGCTGCTCCGGTGCTGCTGCGGGCGTCTCACCGATGGCTCCCCGGTGCTGCCGTGGGCGGCTCCGCGGTGGCCGATACGCTCTAGGGGTGAGCAGTGAGCAGACCCCTGGTGGAGCGGCGGCGGCCGAGAGTGCTGGACCCCGGCCGCGGCGGCTGACGTACGCCGCCGCGCTGGCCGGGGTGGAAGGGGCCGCGCTTCTCGTGGGCGGGGCGTGGATGCTCGTCACCGGGATCGGCGGGGACGCGGGGGACCGGCAGGGGGCCGTCACCGGCGGGGTCACCCTCGTCGTGCTCGCGCTGCTGCCGCTGATCGCCGCGCGGGGGCTGCTGGGCCGGCGCGGCTGGAGCCGGGGGCCCGCGATCGTCACGCAGATCATGGCGCTGCCGGTCGCCTACAACCTGCTCCAGGCCGACAGCGTCGCCATCCCGGCCGGCATCGCCCTGGGCGTCGTCGCCGTCGTCTCGCTGGTCCTGCTGGTCAACGGGGAGACCACGAAGGCGCTGGGGATCCGGACGCCCGGGTCGCGGGGCGACGGGGAGCAGTCCTAAAAACGCCGCCGCCGGGTGCGCTCCGGTCCGAGCGCGCCCCGGCGAGTCGGTCGTCGCACCTCTTACTCCTCCACCAGCAGCTTCTCCCGCAGCTGGGCGAGGGTGCGGGCCAGCAGACGCGAGACGTGCATCTGGGAGATGCCGACCTCCTGCGCGATCTGCGACTGGGTCATGTTGCCGAAGAAGCGCAGCAGGAGGATGCGCTTCTCGCGCGGCGGGAGGTCCTCCAGCAGCGGCTTCAGGGACTCTCTGTACTCCACGCCCTCCAGCGCCTCGTCCTCGGCGCCGAGGGTGTCGGCGACCGCCGGGGACTCGTCGTCCGTGTCGGGGACGTCCAGGGAGAGCGTCGAGTACGCGTTGGCCGACTCCAGGCCCTCCAGGACCTCCTCCTCCGAGATGGCGAGTTTCTCCGCCAGCTCGTGGACGGTGGGGGAGCGGCCGTGCTGCTGGGAGAGTTCCGCCGTCGCCGTGGTGAGCGACAGGCGCAGCTCCTGGAGGCGGCGCGGCACCCGGACCGCCCAGCCCTTGTCGCGGAAATGGCGCTTGATCTCGCCGACCACCGTGGGGGTGGCGTAGGTCGAGAACTCGACGCCGCGCTCGGGGTCGAAGCGGTCCACCGACTTGATGAGGCCGATGGTGGCGACCTGGGTCAGGTCGTCCAGCGGCTCGCCCCGGTTGCGGAAGCGGCGGGCGAGGTGCTCCACGAGCGGCAGATGCATCCGCACCAGCTTGTTGCGCAGCTCCGCGTACTCGGGACTGCCGTCCGGGAGCTTGCGCAGCTCGACGAACAGCGCCCGCGCCTCGCTGCGGTCCGTCTGGTCGCGAGGTTCGTGCTGGGTGCCCTGGGTGCTCACCGCGCCCTGGTGGTCGTCTCGCTCGTGCTCGCTCATCGCCTCGCCCGTTGCCCTACGCCTCGCTGTCGCACCGCCCCGGCCCTGCCCGTCGCCTTGGAGGGCGGCTCCCGGGGAGTCGTCCTCCGGATGCGGCCGGGCCTGCTCGGGGATGCCGTCGATGCCGTCCGGCAGATGCCGGCCGCCGTCCGCGGAGAGCTCCTCCGCCGCCGGCAGCCGCGCGCCGCGCTCATCGCCTCGCACTGGCCCGTCCCCGTCCCTCACGCCGGACCGGGGCCCGCGCCGCGTTGTTTGTACAGGCTGATCGAGACGGTCTTGTCGTCGTCGACGGCGGACGACACCTTGCCCGCGAGCGCGGACAGCACGGTCCACGCGAACGTGTCCCGCGAGGGCGCGTGCCCGTCCGTCGTCGGCGCCGAGACGGTCACCTCCAGCGAGTCGTCCACGAGCCGGAACACGCATGTCAGCACCGAACCGGCGACGGCCTGCTGGAGCAGGATCGCGCACGCCTCGTCCACCGCGATGCGCAGGTCCTCGATCTCGTCCAGGGTGAAGTCCAAACGGGCCGCGAGACCGGCTGTGGCCGTACGCAGCACCGACAGGTAGGCACCCGCGGCCGGCAGCCGGACTTCCACGAAGTCCTGGGACATGGGCTCGCCTGCGATCTGGGACACCCTCACCTCCAAGGTGGTACAAGCTTTACGGGGCCGAGGGTCGCCCCCCGGAAGTAAACGCGACGCGTGATACAGCGGTGACGCTATCGCGGTCATCCGCGTCCTGTCCCAGGACCCCGACCCCCATGCTGTCACTCACAGTAAAGCTCCGGACACGCTCCGTGTCTAGGGGGTCTGCGGGCCCAAATCGGAAGAGCGCGCGCCGGGTTGACGTACCCCGGCGTCAGACGGTCGAACCGTACCCGGTCCTGATCACTCAGGCGTGGTCACACGAGCACATGATCGACGAAACACCAGCGCCAGTCCTCGCCGGGCTCGAACGTCCGCATCACCGGATGGCCCGACATCTCATGGTGCCTCGTCGCGTGCCGTCCTGGGGAGGTGTCGCAGCAGCCGACATGGCCGCACGTCAGACACAGCCGCAGCTGCACCGGGTGGGTGCCGTCCCGCAGGCACTCCGGACACGTCTCGCTCAGCGGGGCGGGGTCCGGGTGCGGCAGCGCGTCGGCGTGCGTGCACTGTTTCATGATTGCCAGGTTACGACGGCCGCGACGGCGACCGCGTGGAAAACCTGTGAGCGAGGACGAGGGTGGGCCGGACATGGATGTGATGCCGCTGCTGTTGCTGGTGGCGGGCAGCGCCGCGATCGCCGCGGGCGCCCGGCGCACGCCGGTGCCGGCGCCCCTGCTGCTGGTCGCCGTCGGCCTGGTGGTCAGCTATGTGCCCGGGGTCCCGGACTACGCCCTCCAGCCCGAGGTCGTCCTGCCGCTGCTGCTGCCCCCGCTGCTGTACACCTCCGCCACCGACAGCTCGTATCTGGACCTGCGCGCCCAGCTGCGGCCCGTGGCGATGCTGTCGGTCGGGTACGTCCTCTTCGCGACCTTCGCGGTCGGCTGGGCCGTCTACGAACTGGTCCCGGACATGCCGCTGACCGCCGCGCTCGTCCTCGGGGCGGTCGTCGCCCCGCCGGACGCCGTCGCCGCCACGGCCGTCGCCCGCAAGGTCGGGCTGCCCTCCCGGATCACGACGATCCTCCAGGGCGAGTCCCTCCTGAACGACGCCACCGCGATCACCGCCTACAAGGTCGCCGTCGCCGCGGCCGTCGGCGAGGGCGCCTCCTGGGCGGGCGGGGTCGGCGAGTTCCTGCTGGCGGCGGTCGGCGGCACGGCCGTCGGCCTGGTCCTCATGGCCCCCCTGCACTGGCTGCGCACCCGCCTGAAGGAACCCCTCCTCCAGAACACGCTCTCCCTGCTGATCCCCTTCGTCGCCTACTCGGTCGCCGAGCAGTTCCACGCCTCCGGGGTCATCGCGGTCGTGGTCGTCGCCCTGTACCTCGGCCACCGCGCGTGGGAGGTCGACTTCGCCACCCGCCTCCAGGAGGAGGCCGTCTGGAAGATGGTCGCCTTCGTCCTCGAATCCGCCGTCTTCGCCCTCATCGGCCTCCAACTGCCCGTCGTCCTCAAGGGACTTCGCGCCTACGACGCCGTCGACGCCGCCTGGTACGCCGTCGCCGTCTTCCTCCTGGTCGTCGCCGCCCGCTTCCTGTGGGTGTTCCCGGCGACCTTCCTGCCCAGAGCGCTGTCGGCCCGGATCAGGGAGCGCGAGGAGGACCCGACCTGGCGGGGGCCTGTCGTCATCGGCTGGGCCGGCATGCGGGGCGTCGTCTCGCTCGCCATCGCCTTCTCCGTGCCGCTCACCCTGCACCACAGCGACGAGCCCTTCCCGCAGCGCGACCTGGTGCTGTTCTTGACCTTCACGACCGTCATCGGGACCCTCGTCCTCCAGGGGCTCACGCTGCCGCCGCTGATCCGGCTGCTGAAGTTCCCCGCCGCGGACGCCTCGGCCGCCACCCTCGCCGAGGCCAACGCGCAGGCGCAGGCGTCCCGGGTCGCCGAGGAACGCCTCGACACGCTCCTGGAGGACGAGCGCAACGCCCTCCCGCCCCCGCTCGCCGACCGCCTCCGCTCGGTCCTGGAACGCCGCCGCAACGCCGTCTGGGAGCGCCTGGGCCAGACCAACCCGGTCACCGGGGAGTCCGTCGACGACACCTACCGGCGGCTGTCCAGGGACATGATCAGCGCCGAGCGGGAGATGTTCGTGCGGCTGCGGGACGGGCGGTACATCGACGACGAGATGCTGCGGACGCTCCTGCGGCGACTGGATCTGGAGGAAGCGGCTGCCTATAGGGAGGCCGAATAAGACAGAAACGGTCAGCGACGACCTAGGGGGCGCTTCCCGGTCAGAAAGGTGCACCCGTGATCACGGCGGCGATCGTCGTCCCCTCGGGGAACGCTCCCTCCTCCGTCAGCTTCACCACCGCGTACAGCAACTTCGCCACATACAGCCGCTCCACCCCGAGCCCGTGCCGCTCCTCGAAGTCCCGCGCGAACGCCTCCAGTTCAGGGGTCGTACGGGCGTACCCGCCGAAGTGGAACCGCCCGTCCAGCGCCCAGTTCCCGTACACCTTCCCGAACGCCGTTCGCTGGAGCGACCGTATGTCGCGCTCCAGGAAATCGCCCTTGAGGACAGGGACGCCCAGCGCCCGCTGTCCCGGGGCGAGGCCCGCCGAGAGGCCGGCCAGGGTGCCGCCGGTGCCGCACGCGATCGCGGTCACGTCGGCGCCGGCCAGCTCCTCACCCAGGGCCCGGCAGCCGCGTACCGCCGCCGCGTTGCTGCCGCCCTCGGGGACGACGTACGCGTCCTCCGCGTCGGCCGCGCGCAGCAGGGCCGACAACGTGTTCGGGTCGGACTTGCGGCGGTAGGTCGCGCGGTCGGTGAAGTGCAGGCGCATGCCGTCGGCCGCGCAGCGGGCCAGGGAGGGGTTCAGGGGGCGGGCGGCCAGTTCGTCGCCGCGGACCACGCCGACCGTCTCCAGGCCCAGCAGCCGGCCCGCCGCGGCCGTCGCGCGCAGGTGGCTGGAGTAGGCGCCGCCGAACGTGACCAGTGAACGCCCTTGCGCCGCCTGGAGGTTGGGGTGAAGTTTGCGCCACTTGTTGCCGATGAGATCGGGGTGCAGAAGGTCGTCGCGCTTGAGCAGCAGGCGTACCCCGCGGCGGGCGAGACGGGGGTCGGCGGCCTCCTGGAGGGGCGACGGGAGGCGGGCCTGGAGCTGCTCGGCGGTCACGGATCCCATTGTCGAACATCGTTCGGCGAAACGTCACTGTTCCCATCAATACGATGATCCATTCCCGCTCTTTCGGGTAATACCCATGGCCGGTTCTGTGGGTGAAGCTTGCCCCCGAGATCAGTGCCCGGGGCGAGTGCGCCGGGCATGACTGGGAGGGCAATTCCTTATGTCGGTAGGCGAAGAGGTCCGCTCCGAGGACAGTCGGCCGCAGCAGAGCCTTGGTACGGCCGCCGCGCGGAACCTGGCCACGACCACCAAGTCCGTGCCCCAGATGCAGGAGATCAGCTCCCGCTGGCTGCTGCGCACCCTGCCGTGGGTCGACGTCCAGGGCGGCACGTACCGGGTGAACCGGCGGCTGACCTACACGGTCGGCGACGGCCGCATCACGTTCGTCAAGACCGGAGACCGGGTCGAGGTGATCCCCGCCGAACTCGGCGAACTGCCCGCACTGCGCGGCTATGAGGACGAGGAGGCCCTCACGGCGCTCGCCTCGCGGGCCCGCCAGCGCGAGATCGCCGCCGGAGAGGTCATCGCCTCCTTCGGCAGCCCCAACGACCACGTCTACCTGCTGGCCCACGGCCGCGTCGAGAAGGTCGGCACCGGACCCTACGGCGACGACCAGGTCCTCGGCGTCCTCGCCGACGGCGCCTACTTCGGCGACCAGGCGCTCCTGGACGCCGACGCCATCTGGGAGTACACCGCCCGCGCGGCCACCGCCTGCACCGTCCTGACCCTCACCCGGCAGGACTTCGAGCAGATCACCGCCGTCGCCGACTCCCTGCGCGACCACCTCCAGGAACTGCGCGCGGCGCCCGAGCAGTCCACCAACAAGTACGGCGAACGCGCCGTCGACCTGGCCGCCGGCCACTCCGGCGAACCGGACATCCCGCACACCTTCGTCGACTACGACGCCCGCCCCCGCGAGTACGAGCTGAGCATCGCCCAGACCGTGCTGCGCATCCACACCCGCGTCGCCGACCTCTACAACAAGCCCATGAACCAGACCGAGCAGCAGCTGCGGCTCACGGTCGAGGCGCTCAAGGAACGCCAGGAGCACGAACTCGTCAACAACCGCGAGTTCGGCCTCCTCCACAACTGCGAGTACGACCAGCGCATCCAGCCCCACGACGGCGTCCCCAGCCCCGACGACATGGACGAACTGCTCAGCCGGCGCCGCTCCACCAAGCTGTTCCTCGCCCACCCGCGCGCGATCGCCGCGTTCGGCCGCGAGCTCAACAAGCGCGGACTCGTCCCCGAGAGCGTCGACGTCGGCGGCAACCGCATCCCCACCTGGCGCGGCGTGCCCATCTACCCGTGCAACAAGATCCCGGTCACCGAGGCCCGCACCAGCTCCATCATCGCCATGCGGCTCGGCGAGGACGACCAGGGCGTCATTGGCCTCCGCCAGTCCGGCATCCCGGACGAGATCGAGCCGAGCCTGTCCGTGCGCTTCATGGGCATCAACGAGCAGGCCATCATCAAGTACCTCGTCACCGCCTACTACTCGGCCGCGGTGCTCGTCCCCGACGCCCTCGGCGTCCTGGAGAACGTCGAGGTCGGACGGTGGTGACCCGGCCGGCCGGCGCCCGGGTGACCCGTTGACGACCTGGGTACGGGAGACGCCCGTGGACGACGCGGAAGTCATCCTGGACCGGGCGCGCGGCACCGTCGACCCCGAACTGCGGGCCGCCGTCGGCCAGTTGCCCCCGGGGATGCGGCGCGCCGCGCGCTACCACTTCGGCTGGGAACACGCCGACGGCACCCCCGCCGACGGCAACGCGGGCAAGGCCGTGCGCCCCGCCCTCGTCCTGGCCGCCGCCTGCGCCCTGGGCGGCGCCCCGGCCCGCGCGTCCGCCGTGCGGGCCGCGGCGGCCGTCGAACTGGTCCACAACTTCACGCTGCTGCACGACGACGTGATGGACCGCGACCCCACCCGGCGCCACCGGCCCACCGCGTGGACCGTGTTCGGCGACCCCGACGCGATCCTCGCCGGGGACGCCGTCCAGGCGCTCGCCCTGAAGCTGCTCGCCCAGGACCCGCACCCCGCGTCCCGGGCAGCCGCCGTACGGCTCACCGACTGCGTCATCGAGCTGTGCGAGGGGCAGCACACCGACACCGCCCTGGAGTCCCGTGACCCCAGGGAGGTCGGTCTCGGCGAGGTCCTGCGCATGGCCGAGGCCAAGACGGGCGCCCTCATCGGGTGCGCGTGCGCGCTGGGCGGGCTCTACGCGGGGGCCGGGCCCGAGGAGGTCGCGGCACTGGACTCCTTCGGCCGCCAGGCGGGCCTCGCCTTCCAGCTGATCGACGACATCATCGGGATATGGGGCGACCCCCTCCACACGGGCAAGCCCGCGGGCGCCGACCTCGCCGCCCGCAAGAAGTCCCTGCCGGTCGTGGCCGCCCTGACCTCCGGCCACCCGGCCGCCGCCGAACTCGCCGATCTGTACGCCGTCCCGTACGCCGGCGAGGACCTGGAGCGTACGGCGCTGCTGGTCGAGCGGGCCGGGGGGCGGGACTGGGCGCAGGCCGAGGCGGCCGACCGGATGGCCCGCGCGGTGTCCGAACTGGCCCGCGCGGTACCGGATCCCGAGGAGGCGGGGGCGCTGCTGGCGCTGGCGGAGTTCGTGACGCGGCGCAGCAGCTGAGCGGGGCCGCTTGAGAAGGGGGGCCGGACGGCGGGTCCCGCACATCCCCACGGTGTGCGGGGCCCGCTCAGGGGTGCCGTTTAGGGTGGGGCCATGCCGTCGTACATAGTCCATCTCACCGAACGGTCCCTCTGGGAGGGCGCTCGCGAGGCCGGGGCCTATACCTGGTCGACGCGGGGGCGCACGCTTCAGGACGAGGGGTTCATCCACTGTTCGACGCGGGCGCAGCTGGCCGCGACGGCTGCCCGTGTGTATGGCGGTGAGGCTGCCGATCTGGTCGTGCTCGTCATCGATCCGGAGCTGCTGGGGGTGCCGCTCGAGTGGGAGGCGCCGAAGCCCGGGGCCGAGGAGTTCCCGCACGTCTATGGGCCGATCCCGGTGGCAGCGGTCGTCGATGTAGAGGCATTTAAAGCGCTTTAGGTCGACTTAAAGCGCTTTAAGTCGGTCGCTCCATGAACCGCAGCAGATTCCCCGCCGGATCGCGCAGGGCGCAGTCGCGGACGCCGTAGGGCTGGTCGGCGGGGTCCTGGAGGAGGTCGTGGCCGGCGGCGCGGACGCGGTCGGCGAGGGCGTCGACGTCGGGGGTCGCGAAGATGACGCCGCGCAGGAGGCCCTTGGCGAGGAGGCGGTTCAGGGCCTCCTTGTCGGCCGGAGAGGCGTCGGGGCTGGCGTCCGGGGGTTCCAGGACGAGGGAGACGTCCGGCTGGAGCGGGGAGCCGACGGTCAGCCAGCGCATGCCCTCGTAGGAGACGTCCGCGCGGACCTCGAGGCCGAGGACGTCGACGTAGAAGCGCAGCGCCTTGTCGTGGTCGTCCACGGCGAGGAAGCACTGGTGGAGTTTCACATCCATGGCGGTCACCTTAGGCGGCGGCGCGGGCGGGTGTGGACGCGCGCCACGCAGGGCGGGATGGCCGCGCTCTCCTCGTGCGGGCGGGCCCGGTAGGCGCTCGGGGTCTCGCCGACCAGCTCGGTGAACCGGGCGCTGAACGAGCCGAGCGAGGTGCAGCCGACGGCCATGCAGACCTCGGTCACCGACAGGTCCCCGCGCCGCAGCAGCGCCTTGGCCCGCTCGACGCGGCGGGTCATGAGATAGGCGTACGGGGTCTCGCCGTACGCCTCCTTGAAGCTGCGCTGGAAGTGGCCCGGGGACATCAGGGCGGTCGCGGCGAGCGCGGGGACGTCCAGGGGGCCGGCGTACTCGCGGTCCACGCGGTCGCGGGCGTGCCGCAGGCGGACCAGGTCCTCGACGCTCACCATGTCCGCCAGGATGGCACGGTTTCCCTTCACTCTCCTGGGTGAGGCTTTGCCCGGGGTCAACCCGGGGTTGGCCTGTCCTTGTTTGCATAAAGGAATGGACCACATCACGTTCCTGGTGGCGGTCGTCATCGTCACGGCGCTGGCGTTCGACTTCACCAACGGTTTCCACGACACGGCGAACGCGATGGCCACGTCCATCGCGACCGGCGCGCTCGGCCCCCGTACGGCCGTCCTGATCAGCGGCGTCCTGAACGTCGTCGGCGCCTTCCTGTCGACGGAGGTCGCCAGGACGATCTCCGGGGGGATCGTCGACGACACGCTCGTCACGCCCGGCATGATCTTCGCCGGTCTGGTCGGGGCGATCCTGTGGAATCTGGCGACCTGGCTGGTCGGGCTGCCCTCCAGTTCCTCGCACGCGCTCTTCGGCGGGCTGATCGGCGCGGTCTGGGTGGGCGCGGGCTCGCACGGGGTGCACTTCGGCAAGGTCGTCGAGAAGATCCTGATCCCGGCGGTCGCCTCGCCGGTCGTCGCCGGGGTCGCGGCGCTGGTGGCGACGTACCTCGCCTACCGGCTCACCGCGCGGGCCCGGCAGCGGCCCGTCGAGAAGGGCTTCCGGTTCGGGCAGATCGCCTCCGCGTCCCTGGTCTCCCTCGCGCACGGCACGAACGACGCGCAGAAGACCATGGGCGTCATCACGCTGACCCTGATCTCGGCGGGCGCCCTCGGGCACGACGCGGGGCCGCCGGTGTGGGTCATCGCGGCGGCGGGGCTCGCGATCGGGCTCGGCACGTACATCGGGGGCTGGCGGATCATCCGGACGATGGGCAAGGGGCTCACCGAGATCCGGTCGCCGCAGGGGTTCGCGGCGGAGACGGCGTCCACGACGGTGATCCTCACCTCCGCGCACCTCGGCTTCGCGCTGTCCACCACGCAGGTCGCGTCGGGCTCGATCCTCGGCGCGGGGCTCGGGCGCAGGCTCGCGGAGGTCCGCTGGGGGGTGGCAGGACGGATGGTCGTCGCCTGGCTGGTCACGCTGCCGGCGGCGGCGCTGGTCGGCGGGCTCGCGGCGAGCGCGGTCACGCACGGCGGGGACTTCGGTACGGCCGTCGTCGCGCTGATCGGCGTCGCGGTCGCGGGCGGGATCGTCCTGCTGTCGCGCCGTAACCCTGTTCACGCGAGCAACGTGAACGACGCCCATGAGGTCAGCCTCCGCAGCGAGCCGCCGGCCCACGTCGGCACGGCCGCCTGAGCAGCAGGGAGTTCACGATGAGCTTGAACTGGAGCGCGCTGGGCCAGGTGGCCGGCGTCAGCCTCGGAGTGACCGTCGCGGTGGTCGTCGTCTTCAGCTTCGGGGTGCTGGGGCTGGCGCGGGGGCCGGAGGAGGGGGGTGCGCGGGCGCTCGGCCGGGTGCAGGCGGGGGTGTGCTTCCTCGCGTGCGCGGCGGTGGTGGTGTACGGGATCTATCTGATCGTGCCGCAGTTCCACTGAGCACGTTCTTACGGAGCTGGCCGGGTCTCTCGGGGCCCGGCCCTGCCGATTTCCACTGGACGGTGACGGCCCGCCCGCCGCATCATGCGGCCATGATCCGAGCCGCCACCGCCCATGACATCCCCGAGATCCGCGCGATGATCCGCGAACTCGCCGACTACGAGAAGGCGGTGGAGCAGGCCCGCGTGACCGAGGAACAACTCCGCGACGCTCTTTTCGGCCCGCATCCGGCGGCATACGTGCTGATCGCGGAGGACGCGGCGGGAGCGGTGGTGGGATACGCCCTCTGGTTCCACCGCTATTCGACGTGGACCGGTGTCCGGGGTATGCACCTTGAGGACCTGTACGTCCGCCCCTCCGCGCGCGGCGGCGGTCATGGCAGGGCGCTGCTGTCCGAGTTGGCAGGGGTGTGTGTCCGTGAGGGGTTCGAGCGGTGCGAGTGGTGGGTGCTCGACTGGAACGCGCCCGCGATCGGGTTCTACGAGTCGGTGGGGGCGCGGATCCTGGACCAGTGGAAGGTGTGCCGGGTCGACGGGGAGGCGCTGGCTAGGCTGGCGGCGGGGTGTGAGACCTCGCTGGGGTGAATGCCCCGGCGCGAACGGCGAAGGGGCCCGGCAGAGTTGATGGCGGGGCCCCTTCATGCGTCTCGGTAATCTGGGGCGTTGGGGTGGTGGTTTCGATCGGGATCGACGGCGACTTCACCAGAGCATTGACCACGGCTGGGTCGCAGGGCTCACTGTCCGTTCTCTCGCCAACCTGACCCTGTCCTGTGTCGGACTCCGAGCTGAAAACCTGGAGGGCCAGCCGCCCTGGTGAGTCCTCTGGAGCTTGGCGCAATGCCTGGAGGGAAGACGGCACGGGTGCTAAGGCCTTGGAGACTGGACTCGGACTGGTCTGTCCCTCCTGACATGGCTCCGGATCATCCGCAGAGGAAAAGACTCCAGCCAAAGGCTAGGCCTACATCGCTGGACCGCCGAGCGTGTCATGGCCTGGCACGCTGGCCGCTGTCAACGTTGCTATGACCGTAAAGCCATTCACTTCCTCCTCCGCACCCTCATCTGTCACAGCAAAATTACTAAATAATATGGCTTGTTAAGTAGGATTACCTCTAGACAATCCGGAGCCCCTTGGTAACCTCGGGAAAGTGAGCGGCTTCGTTTGAAACGCCGATGGAACTCTACTGCCAAAATATTCTGACCTCCTTGTGTCATGCTTCAATTTTCTGCGAAGTGACGCCATGGAGATTCCGATGAATGCGGCAGTGGTAACGGCGTGTGCAAGTATTCTGATTGCCGTCATGGCCTACTGGATGAATCATCAGGGAGAGATTCGAAGGTATCAGAGGGAAGCTCGAATCGACCGGGTGAGCAGTCAGCTGAAAGATCTATATGGACCGCTTCTCGTTCTTGCGGAGACAAATGAGCAGGCGTGGGTCGAGTACCGCAGGCATTACATTCTGCCGATCGGTATGCTGCCGGCGGATTCCCCTCTTCCGCAGTCGGAGGAGTTGCGGTGGCGCACATGGGTGGAGTCGGTTTTCGCCCCGAGGGCGCAGAAGATGTGTGAGATCATCACCGCCCGAGGGGATCTGATCATCGGGGGAGAAATGCCGCCCGTGGTTCTGAAATTTTGTGCGCACGCAGCCACCTACGACGCTCTTCTGGCGAACTGGGACGAAGCTGGCCCAAGTAAATCTACTCTGATTCGCCATCCAGGTAGCAGATTCCTGTCTTATGTCCGCGAGTCGTACGGATCACTCAAGGCGGAACAGGCACTTCTGCTCAATGCGGTGCGCACAGAAAGCTGATACGAATTCGGCTGATCAGTATGCCGACCAAAACGGAAGGAGACTGTCATAAAGCTGTTTCTGAGCTGGTCCGGAGAGCGTTCCAGAGAGGCTGCTGAAGCTCTGAGGGCTTGGCTGCCGGATGTCCTTCAATATGTCAATCCCTGGCTATCCAGCTTGGATATTTCCGCAGGGAAGCGAGGGATCCGGGAGATCACTGACGAGCTTTCGGAGGCAAATTTCGGGATCGTCTGTATAACGCCAGAAAATCAAAGATCTACGTGGGTCAACTTTGAGGCTGGGGCTCTTTCTAAGGAGATAGAGGAGGGCTATGTCGTCCCATTCCTGATCGGCATGAAAATTACCGATCTCATTAGCCCTCTTAGTCAGTTCCAGGCCGTCATTGGAGACAGTAGGGATGATGTGCAGAAGCTTCTCTTCGATATCAACAATGCATCGAGGAGTTTTACGGTCCCGCGTGAAAGAGTGGAGCGAGCTTTTCAGAGAAGTTGGCCTGAATTCGAGAGCAAAATGAAAGGTATCGCTGTACCGAATGGAAATAATTTGACGGTCCAGCGATCCGAAGCTGATATGACGGAAGAGATCCTTCTCATTGCTCGTCAGCTCGATCACCGTATGGGGGAGATCGAGCGATATTCGCTACGGGCGGATGGGGTACCGAGGCGACCGTCTCGGGAGATTCACCGGATCAGTGAAGAGAAGTTCATTGCGTCGTCGTTCGCAAAGATCGGCTGGGAGGCCGTCAGTTCCTCTTGGGAGGGTGATAGCGTGGTAATTTCCACACAGGGCTCAGGCGAGTCCTCGCAGTCGATTTCGCGTGAGTTCGTCGAGGGACTCGCCAAATCCTTGGGGCGGGATGTAGTGGTGTTAGGGGAAGCCGGGAAGACGATTATGCGTAGCAGCCTTCCCTAACCCCTTCATCTGCCTTTATGGCCGAAAGGTACCTTGGCTGGAATCGGCATATCCTCGCCCTTCCTTAAACGTCGAAGGCGCAATTCTCCAGAATTTTCCGGATCAACCCATGCGTTCCATGCCTTGATGTAGATTGCCACTTGGTCCCGCATGTCCATCCTGCGCCTGGAACCACGCTTCTGCGTATCTTTCGGCACCTCTCGTAGAGCGAGCCGAGCATCGCCAGGATCCAGGCTCGCGCCTGACTTGAGACCCGATACCCACTCGTCGATATCTATGGCGGGAGCCACTTCAGTGGTCAAAAAGAACCCGACCGCCACTGCTGTCTGGCTTGCGAACAGGTGCTTGGAAAGCTCAC
This sequence comes from Streptomyces sp. AMJ-169, assembly GCF_055597585.1. Lineage (NCBI taxonomy): Bacteria > Bacillati > Actinomycetota > Actinomycetes > Kitasatosporales > Streptomycetaceae > Streptomyces > Streptomyces sp. AMJ-169. The sequence goes on along the minus strand of NZ_JBVLTJ010000005.1, from coordinate 91,120 downwards.
GACCATTGGCTGCCGCTTCCTCGTACCTGATTTTATCCTTGCTGTATGCGGCTAGGATTCGATCATTCGACACTTGTGCCCGAGCGCCGCTCCAGGGCTCGTTCGGCATCTCCTTGTAGAGAGTCACGTGGCGGATAGTGGAAGAGAGCAGCGTCCGGTACTTCGCACCGGTCGAAAACAGCGTATCCGCTCCACTCCGACGCTTTGTGGTGTCGAGAGCCGGGAAAACGTCTTTTGGTAACCCGCTGAAAACGAGCATCTTTGCGGAGGTGTCTGCTTCGATAATCGCGGAGAGGCGATGCTGACCATCGATAAGTGTGTCGGTATCGTCAAAGGCGATTCCCTGGTGTGTAAACTTCCATTCGTTGCGGAGGATGGCGTCAGCTAGAACTCTCACGTAACTCTTGTCTAGTCTTCTATTTACCGAAGTTCGAGACATGTAAGTTTTGGCGAGATCAGGTGTTACAGTAATAATTTGCCAGGTGAGATTCCCTTCCGAGGGTCCTGGCTCTGAATTTTCGATAGTCATTCGTTCATCGTAAGGTGTCGGTGTCTAGGCTGTGCGCGTTTGATCGAAAGTGATCAGTTTTAGCCGAAGAGGTTGTCTGGAAAATGCGAGTCATGTACTTGCGGATGCCCCTACCAGCCTCCTTCCGAGTGCTGCCTGTGAGGCTGGCCGGCGCTGGCGAAGCCAGTAGGCGTGCCAAGCCGTAGCGCGTTCGATGGTCCCGGCAGCGCCGTCCGCTCTCATCGCGACGGGTCCTCGGCCATGCGCCCGCGATGGGCTTTGCCGACCGGCGCCAATGCCTTCCCGCTGTGAACGGCGAAGGGGCCCAGCCGTCGTGTTGACGGCGGGGCCCCTTCACGTGCCTTGGGAGAAGGTCAGGCCTTCTTCGTCTCCCAGAAGATGCGGTCGATCTCGGCGATGAGTTCGAGGGCCTTCTCGCCGGTCTTCGGGTCCGTGGACGCCTTGGCGGCGGACAGGGCCTTCAGGGTGTCGTTGACCAGGACGTGCAGCTCGGGGTACTTCTCGAAGTGCGGGGGCTTGAAGTAGTCGCTCCAGAGGACCGACACGTGGTGCTTGGCCAGTTCGGCGCGCTGCTCCTTGATGACAACGGCGCGAGCCTGGAAGTGCGGGTCGTCGTTGGCGGCCATCTTCTCCTGTACGGCCTTCACCGACTCCGCCTCGATGCGGGCCTGGGCAGGGTCGTACACGCCGCAGGGCAGGTCGCAGTGGGCGCTGACCGTGACCTTGGGGGCAAACAGGCGGGAAAGCATGGAGCGTTCCTTCCTCGTGATCGTCTTCTCAAGTGGGAGATTACTCCCTGAGAGACGGGTTTTCGCGGGCGCCCCCATGGGCTTAGGACCAAAGTCCGGGGTGACACTGGGACCGGCGCAGGAAACGGACAGGGGAGGTGCCGGCGATGCCGGAGCTGTCGCAGGAGGCCGGGCGCGGGCGGGCGGCGGCGCCGTTCGGGCTCGCGGAGGTGACGGGCCCGTCGATGGTGCCCACGCTGCGGCACGGGGACCAGCTGCTCGTCCGGTACGGGGCGCGGGTGCGGGTGGGGGACGTCGTCGTGCTGCGCCACCCCTTCCAGCAGGACCTCCTCGTCGTCAAGCGCGCGGCCGAGCGGCGGGAGGGGGGGTGGTGGGTCCTGGGGGACAACTCCTTCGCGGGCGGCGACAGTACGGACTACGGCGCCGTCCCCGACGAACTGGTCCTCGGCCGGGTGCGGCTGCGCTACCGGCCGTACGGCTCCGCGCGGCGCTCGCCGGCCGCCGCGGTGCGCTGGGCGCTGTCCGCGCTGCGGCCCGTGCCGTCGGACCGGTCGGCCTCCAGGCGTTTGCGGGCGCGGTAGGCCGCGACGTTCGCGCGGGTCGCGCAGCGGTCGGAGCAGTAGCGGCGGGAGCGGTTGGTGGAGGTGTCGAGGTAGGCGTTGCGGCAGGGGGCCGCCTCGCACAGGCCCAGGCGGTCCACGCCGTGCTCGGTGAGGGCGAAGGCCAGGCCCATCGCGGCGATCGCGGCGTAGCCGGCGGTGGCGTTCGAGGGGTGGTCGGCGAGGTGCATGTGCCACAGCGGGTTGCCCTCGTCGTCGCGGAAGTCGTGGCCCGAGATCTGCGGGCTCACCGGGTACTCCAGGAGCAGTGAGTTCAGCAGGTTCACCGCCAGCGTCTCGTCGCCGCCGTCGGCCGCGTCGAAGACCGCGCGCAGCCGGGCGCGGACCGCGCGGAAGCGGGTGACGTCCGCCTCCGTGGCCCGGCGGGCCGACTCCTGGCTGCCCATGAAGAGGTCGCGGACGGCCTCCACCGAGGTCAGCGCGTCCTTGCCCCGGGCCGGCTCCTCGGTGTTGACGAGGCGTACGGCGTAATCCGAGTAATAGGCCAGTTCCACTTGTAGTCCTTACGGGCGCGTTCTATCGTCGGCATGGGCGCGGTCGGTAACAGCTGATCGTGCTTACAGGGTATTACGTTGTGTGGGTGAGGAGAGGGTTTCATGACCACCGTCGACACCACCGACTGGGCGGCCTGGCAGGAGAGCTGGGACCGGCAGCAGGAGTGGTACCTGCCCGACCGTGAGGAGCGTTTCCGCATCATGCTGGACATGGTCGAGGCGTTCGCCGGTTCCGCGCCGCGCGTCCTCGATCTGGCGTGCGGGACCGGGTCCATCACGGCCCGGCTGCTCGACCGGTTTCCGGGGGCCACGAGTACGGGCGTCGATCTCGATCCGGCGCTGCTGGCGATCGCGCGTGGGACCTTCGGCGGGGACGGTCGCGTGCAGCTGGTGACGGCGGATCTGACCGATCCGGGGTGGGTCGAGGCGCTGCCGCACCGGTCGTACGACGCGGTCGTCACGGCGACCGCCCTGCACTGGCTGCGCAAGGAGCCGCTCAAGGTGCTGTACGGGCAGCTGGCCGGGGTGTTGCGGGAGGGCGGGGTGTTCCTCAACGCCGATCACATGGCCGACGAGTCGACGCCCCGGATCAACGCCGGCGAGCGTGCCCAGCGGCATGCGCGGCAGGAGTCCGCCAAGGCGGCGGGGGCGGTGGACTGGGCCGAGTGGTGGCGGCTGGCGGCGGCCGATCCGGTGCTGGCGGGGCCCACGGCCCGGCGGTTCGAGATCTACGGGGAACATGCGGAGGGGGATACGCCCGGGGTGGGGTGGCATCGGGAGGCGTTGCGGGGGAGTGGGTTCGCGGAGGTGCGGCCGGTGTGGTGCTCGCCGTCGGACACGCTGCTGCTGGCGCTGCGGTGACGGCCCCCTGGGAGCCGCGCCCCCAGCCCCCGCTCCGGCCCTGAACGGGCCTTGTCCTCAAGCGCCGGACGGGCTGAGATGGGCTGGGCCTTGTTCTCAGGCGTCGGGTGGGCTGGAGAGTGGCGGCCCTGTAGCAGCCTCAAGCGCGAGATTTCGCGGGCGTCCGCTGAAAGGGGCCGTACGGAAAACCGTACGGCCCCCTCACACCGTCCCCCTCACAGCACCTTCGACAAGAACGACTGCGTCCGCTCGTGCTGCGGGTTGGTCAGGACGTCTCTCGGGTTGCCGGATTCGACGACCACTCCGCCGTCCATGAAGACCAGGCTGTCGCCGACCTCGCGGGCGAAGCCCATCTCGTGGGTCACGACCACCATCGTCATGCCGGACTCCGCGAGGTCGCGCATGACGTCCAGGACGTCGCCGACCAGCTCGGGGTCGAGGGCCGAGGTGGGCTCGTCGAAGAGCATCAGCTTCGGGTCCATCGCCAGGGCGCGCGCGATCGCCACCCGCTGCTGCTGGCCGCCCGACAGCTGGGAGGGGTAGCTCGCGGCCTTGTCGGCGAGGCCGACCCGCTCCAGGAGCTGCATCGCGCGCTCGCGGGCCTGGGACTTCGAGGCGCCCCGGACCTGTACGGGGGCCTCGGTGACGTTCTCCAGAGCCGTCATGTGCGGGAACAGGTTGAAGCGCTGGAAGACCATGCCGATGTCCCGGCGCTTCACCGCGACCTCGCTGTCCTTCAGCTCGTACAGCTTGTCGCCCTTCTGGCGGTAGCCGACCAGCTCGCCGTCGACGTACAGCCGCCCGGAGTTGATCTTCTCCAGGTGGTTGATGCAGCGCAGGAACGTCGACTTGCCCGAGCCGGAGGGGCCGATGAGGCAGAAGACCTCGCCGGACTTCACCTCCAGGTCGATGCCCTTGAGGACCTCGATGGGGCCGTAGGACTTGTGGACGCCCTCGGCCTTGACCATGGCCGTCATGCGACGCCTCCCTTGGGGCGGCCCAGGCCCAGTACGTTGAGCTTGATCTTCTGCCAGGGGGTGGGCGGGAGCTGGCGCGAGGAGCCGCGGGCGTAGTAGCGCTCCAGGTAGTACTGGCCGACGCTGAAGACGGAGGTCAGCAGCAGGTACCAGGCCGCCGCGAGGAACAGCATCTCCGCCGGGGCGCCCGAGGTCTGCCCGATGTCCTGGGCCACCCTGAACAGCTCGCTGTACTGGACCACCGACACCAAAGACGTCGTCTTCAGCATGTTGATGACCTCGTTGCCCGTCGGCGGCACGATCACGCGCATCGCCTGCGGGATGACGATCCGGCGCAGCGTCTTCGCGTGGCTCATGCCGAGCGCGTGCGACGCCTCCGTCTGGCCCTCGTCGACCGCGAGGAGGCCGGCCCGGCAGATCTCGGCCATGTACGCGGCCTCGTTGAGCCCGAGCCCGAGCAGCGCCGTCAGCAGCGGCGTCATGAAGTCGGACCAGTAGTCCTTGTAGATCGGGCCGAGGTTGATGTACTCGAAGACCAGGCCCAGGTTGAACCAGACGACGAGCTGCACCAGGACCGGCGTACCCCGGAAGAACCAGATGTAGAACCAGGCGATGGACGAGGTCACCGGGTTCTTCGACAGCCGCATCACGGCCAGCAGGATGCCGCCGCCGATGCCGATCACCATGGACAGGACGGTCAGCAGGAGGGTCTTGCCGACGCCCTGGATGACCCGGTCGTCGAAGAAGTAGTCGGGGATCGCGCCCCAGTTGATCTTTCCCTGGGAGAAGGCGTAGACGATGCTCGCCAGCAGGCCCAGGGCGACCACGGCCGCGACGTAGCGGCCGTAGTGACGGACCGGGATGGCCTTGATGGCCTCCGCGCCGGCCGGCGGGACGTCCGCCGGCCTGTTGTCGTCCGTCTTGTCGATGTCAGTCACGGGTGTTGCCTTTCAGTGCCCTTACCGCCGTGGGTCACTTGCCGCCGTTGACGGTGGCCTGGGTGACGGCGCCGGAGGGGACGCCCCACTTCGCGAGGACCTTCCCGTACTCGCCGTTCTTGATGATCGCGTCCAGCGCGGCCTGGAGGGCGTCGCGCAGCTGCGTGGAGGTCTTGGCGAGGGCGATGCCGTACGGCGCGGCCTGGACCTGCTCGCCGACCAGCTCGAAGTCGTTGCCGCCGCCGGAGGTCTTCACCGCGTACGCCGCGACGGGAAAGTCGGACGAGCCGGCGTCCGCGCCGCCCGCGCGCAGCCGGGTCTGGGCCTGCTGGTCGCTGTCGAAGGTCTCCATCGTGATCGTCTTGCCGGCCGGACACTTCTTCGACTCGGACTTCGCGAGGTCCTCCGAGACCGTGCCGCGCTGGACGACGATCTTCTTGCCGCACAGGTCGGCCCAGGTCTTGATGCCCTGGGTCTTGCCCTTGGGGGTGTAGATCGAGACACCCGCGGTGAAGTAGTCGACGAAGTCGACGCCCTCGCCGACTTTCTTGCCGGTGCTGGAGTCGATGCCCTCCTGGCGGTCCTTCGTGTCGGTCATCGCGGACATCGCGATGTCGTAGCGCTTGGCGCGCAGACCCGTGAGCAGGGTGTCGAAGGTGCCGTTGTCGAACTCGAACTTCACGCCGAGCTGCTTGCCCAGCGCGTCCGCGAGGTCGGGGTCGATACCGACCGTCTTGCCGGAGCTGTCCTTGAACTCGACCGGGGCGTAGGAGATGTCCGAGCCGACCTTGATGACGCCCTTGGAGCGGATGTCCGCGGGCAGCTTGTCGGCGAGCGGCGCGGACGCGGCGGACGAGGAGGAGCTCTTGTCCTTGGTCTGGTCGCCGCAGCCGGTGAGGATCAGGGCGCCCGCGACCGCGAGGGAGCCGACCGCGGCCAGGCGGGTGCGCGCGGCGGACGTACGGGGGACGGAGCGTGCGGTCATCGTGGGTTCCTCCGGCGGGATGGATGGAGATGCCGAGCCGGCGGGCCGGCCGTGTCCTGCTGTCCTTAAGGACGGTGGGCGCCGCCGAGGGGTTCGGTGGCGCCACGGATGGCGGTGCCGGGGTTCGGCGTACCTAGGTCGACGAGAACACACACCTTCGAGTGTCGCGACCTCGTGTGATTACGGCATCTTGCCATTCGGGCCCCGCCGTGCAGGGGCGTGCGCGTATCAAAATCGGATAACGAGAGGCCGCGAGGTTGTGCCCGTCCTGTGTACGACGGGTGCCGCGGCCGGACCTCTTCCGTGAATGAGACACCGCGGCCGGAAGATCTCCGGGGTTTCCCCGGGTACGACGGCGGGGGTGACGTGGTCTTCCTCGAAGGTCAAGGCTTGTCAAGGGGGTGTCCGAGGGTTGTCCGTATCCCTGCGCATGAGTCATGTCACTGGAGCGCGGCGCCCGGCGCGGACCGTACCAGGGCCGGGGAACGCGCTGTAGGGCATGGACAGATCAGCGCTGATGACCTTGAACGGATCTGACTCGTCCTGGGTGACGTCCGTCCGGTAAGAAGGTTGTTCAACACCCCTCATCCGGGGCTCAAGGGCGCGTGTGCGGCGCGCCCGTCGCGTACCGGCCGTCTGGCCTCACCGCGTGGGCGGTACGCGGTCCCGCCCGTCCCTCAATCAGGGACGGCCACCCTCAACCATGAACGATTAAGGGGTACGACAAGTGGCAGCGGAGATCGTCAACAGCGCCGACGACGTCGATTCGATCGACCCGGCCTTCGCCCTTCACCGGGGCGGGAAGATGGCCGTTCAGGCCACCGTCCCGATCCGCGACAAGGACGACCTGTCCCTGGCCTACACGCCCGGCGTGGCCCGGGTGTGCACCGCCATCGCCGAGCGTCCCGAGCTCGTCGACGACTACACCTGGAAGTCGTCGGTCGTCGCCGTCGTCACCGACGGTACGGCCGTCCTCGGACTCGGGGACATCGGTCCCGAGGCCTCCCTCCCCGTGATGGAGGGCAAGGCCATCCTCTTCAAGCAGTTCGGCGGGGTCGACGCGGTCCCGATCGCGCTGGCCTGCACCGGCGTCGACGAGATCGTCGAGACCGTCGTCCGGCTCGCGCCCTCCTTCGGGGGCGTGAACCTGGAGGACATCTCGGCGCCCCGGTGCTTCGAGATCGAGCGCCGGCTCCAGGAGGCCCTCGACATCCCCGTCTTCCATGACGACCAGCACGGCACGGCCGTCGTCACGCTGGCGGCGCTGCGCAACGCGGCGCGGCTCAGCGGGCGGTCCGTCGGGGATCTGCGGGCCGTCATCTCCGGGGCCGGGGCCGCGGGTGTGGCCATCGCCAAGATGCTCATCGAGGCCGGGATCGGCGATGTCGCCGTGACCGACCGCAAGGGGGTCGTCTCCGCGGAGCGCTCCGACCTCACCGACGTCAAGCGGGAACTGGCCGGGTTCACCAACAAGGCCGGGCTGAGCGGGTCCCTGGAGGAGGCGCTGGCGGGCGCCGACGTCTTCATCGGGGTGTCCGGGGGTACGGTCCCGGAGGCGGCGGTCGCTTCCATGGCGCCGGGTGCCTTTGTCTTCGCCATGGCCAACCCCGATCCCGAGGTCCACCCCGACGTCGCGCACAAGTACGCCGCTGTCGTCGCGACCGGTCGCTCGGACTTCCCGAACCAGATCAACAATGTGCTGGCGTTTCCCGGGATCTTCGCGGGGGCGTTGCAGGTGCGGGCCTCCCGGATCACCGAGGGGATGAAGCTGGCGGCGGCGGAGGCGTTGGCGGCGGTGGTCGGGGACGATCTCGCCGCGGACTACGTGATCCCGTCGCCGTTCGACGAGCGGGTCGCGCCGGCGGTGACTGCGGCGGTGGCCGCCGCTGCACGGGCCGAGGGTGTTGCTCGCCGGTAGCTGTAGAGGTGGGGTCGCTTAGGCGGCCCATTGCCTGCCCACCCACCCGCCCGAGACTGTTGGCTGGTGGGTGGGCGTATGTGCGGGGGGTGTCCGGGGGCGGTTGCAAGTAGGCGTGTTTCACACTCATGCCTTGTTCCCCGTCCCCCTCCCCCCTCTCTATCGTCTAACCATGTTTGCTGCCTACGCCGCGCGTATCGACCGTGATCAGCCGTTGGACGGGCTGGAGTTGGGGGAGCGGCCCGCTCCTGTCGTCCGGGACGGGTGGAGTGTGGTCGATGTCCGGGCCGCCTCGCTCAATCATCATGATCTGTGGTCGCTCAGGGGGGTCGGGCTGGCGGCGGACAAGCTGCCGATGATCCTCGGGTGCGATGCCGCGGGGGTGGACCAGGACGGCAACGAAGTCGTGCTGCACTCCGTCATCGGACAGAGCGGGTACGGGGTCGGCGTCGGGGAGCCCCGCTCGATCCTCACCGAGCGGTATCAGGGGACGTTCGCCGAGCAGGTCGCCGTGCCCACCTGGAACCTGCTGCCCAAGCCGAAAGAACTGTCGTTCGCCGAGGCCGCCTGTCTGCCCACGGCCTGGCTGACCGCCTACCGGATGCTGTTCACCAACGCCGGGGTGCGGCCGGGGGATTCGGTGCTGGTGCAGGGGGCCGGGGGCGGGGTCGCCACCGCGGCGATCGTGCTCGGCCGGGCCGCCGGGCTGCGGGTGTTCGCCACCAGCCGGGACGAGGCGAAGCGGAAGCGGGCGGTGGAGCTGGGGGCGGTGGAGGCGGTGGAGCCGGGGGCCCGGCTGCCGCAGCGGGTGGACGCGGTGATCGAGACGGTGGGGGCGGCGACCTGGTCCCACTCGGTCAAGTCCCTCAAGCCGGGCGGGACGTTGGTGATCTCCGGGGCGACCAGCGGGGACCGGCCCTCGCACGCCGAGCTGACCCGGATCTTCTTCCTTGAGCTGAAGGTCGTCGGGTCGACCATGGGGACGAAGGACGAGCTGGAGGATCTGCTGGCGTTCTGCGCGGCGACCGGGGTGCGGCCGGTCATCGACGAGGAGCTGCCGTTGGACCGGGCGCGGGAGGGGTTCGAACGGCTGGCTTCGGGGGAGCAGTTCGGGAAGATTGTGTTGTTGGGGGCGGTGGGGTGAGGGGGATTCTGGGGCCGGGGGTGCGGGGCTGTCGCGGGGTGCGGGGGTGAGCGGGGCGGACTCCGGGGCTGTTGGGCTGCGGGGCTGCGGGCTCCGGGGTGAGCGGGGGCGGGGCTTCGGAGCCGGGGGCTGTTGGGCTGCGGGGCTGAGTGGCTGAGTGGCTGAGCGGGAGTTGGGTGAGTGGAGGTGGTGAGGCGGCTCCGGGTGGGGCTGCCTCACCGGGTGTCGGTGTTCGGGAGCTGAGCGGCTGCCGGGGGCTTCGGCTCTTGGCATCTTCGGCTCTTCGGCGCCTTCAGCTCTCGGGCCTCCTCAGTTTTTTGGGCGTCCTCAGCTCTTCGGTGTCTTCAGGACCGCCGCGATGTGGGCCGCCGCCGTCGACAAGTGGTCGCGGGTCTCCTGGAGTTGGGCCGGGGTGAGGCCGTGGTCGCGGGCGGCGTCGCGGATGTCGTCGCGGAAGCGGTCGAGGAGGCGGTCGAGGTCGCGGGCGGGGTTGTCGGTGGTGGGTTCGTGGGACCAGGAGGGCCGGTACGAGGCGGGGAAGTCCTCCGGGGTCGTCGAGTAGGCCGGGGGCTCCTTGCCGGGCTGGGTGTCCTGGCGGGGGAAGCCGAAGTCCTTCGTGAACTCCTTGCCGAAGTCCTTGCCGAACTCGCCGAACTCCTTGGCCAGTTCGGTGAGGCCCTCGCGGACGCCGGTGGGCCAGTCGCCGCGCGCGAAGTGGTCCTGGACGTGGTCCTGGACGCGGCGGGCGATGCGCTGCACCTCCTCCTGGGCCTGGGCGCGGGCGTTGTCCTGGGCCTCTTTTGCCTGGCGGCGGGCGCGCTGGGCCTCCTCGCGGGCGCGGCGGGACTCGTCCTTGGCGCGGCGGGCCTGTTCCTTCCACTCCTGCTTGACCTTGCGCATCTCCTCCTTCGCCGCCTGCCAGGACTCCTGGTCGGCGGCGCCGGTCCGCTCCGCGCGGGCCTGGCTCGCGGCGGCGCGCATCTCACGGCGGAGGTCGCCCGCGGCGCCCCGGACGTCGGCGCGGATCTCGGCGGCCAGTTCGGCGACGGACTCGCGGATCTCCAGTTCCAGGTCGGCCAGTTCTCCGCCGCGGTCGGCGAGTTCGGCGCGGCCGGCGTCCGTGATGGCGTAGACCTTGCGGCCGCCTTCGGTGGTGTGCGTGACGAGCCCCTCGGCCTCCAGCTTCGCCAGCCGGGGGTAGACGGTGCCCGCCGAGGGGGCGTACAGCCCCTGGAAGCGTTCCTCCAGCAGCCGGATCACCTCGTAGCCGTGCCGCGGGGCCTCGTCCAGCAGCTTCAGCAGGTAGAGACGCAGGCGGCCGTGGGCGAAGACGGGAGGCATGTCAGAGCACCTTCTTGTCGGTCGGGGCGTCGGCCGGGGGAGTGGAGCCGGGGGCGGGGCTGGGGGAGGAGGGGGCTGTCGCATTGTCTCCTGGGGCGGAGGGGGTGGTTCCGGTGGGCGGGGGTGCGGGGTTGTCTCGCGGGGCGGAGGGGGCGGTTCCGGCGGGCCGGGGTGTGGGGGCGGCCGTGGGCGGGGTCGGGGGAGCGGTGTCGGGTGAGGGCGAGGGCGGGGTGCCGGTGGTCGGCTTCGCTTCGGCCGAGGGTCCTGCGCCGGGCGAGGGCTTCGTGTCGCTGGCGGGACCTGTGCTGCTCGCAGTCTCCGTGTCCGCCGGGCTTTCTCCGCCGGGCGTCTGCTCGGCTCCGGTCGCAGGCTTCGCGTCGGTCTCGTTCGCCGGGCCGGTCTCGGACTCCGGGTCGCTGACCGAACCTGCGCCGCCCGCAGCCTCCGTGTCCGTCAAGCTCTCTCCGCCGGGCGCCGGTTCAGCTCCGGTTCCGGGCTTCGCGCCGGTGAGCAACCCCATGTCCCCCGTCGCAGGTCCCTGACCCCAGCCCTCCTCCTCTGCCGTCGCCGGCCTGCGTAGTAGGGCGATGGAGCCGGAGACCGTCGTCGCCCTCAGTTTGCCGTTGCCCGCGCCGAGGCGGCCGGTGATGCGTTTGGCGCCCCATTGGCCGGTGACCTTGAGGTCCTCGAAGGCGTTGGAGACCGAGCCGCTGGTGGTGTTGGCCTCGACCTCCGCGTCGGCCGGGTGGGGGAGGCGGATGGCGATCTCGCCGGAGATGTTCGTGAGGGAGACGTCGGTGGGGCCGCTCGTCGGGTCCAGGTCCACGATCATCGAGCCGCTCACGGAGTCCGCCTTCACGGGGGAGCCGGCCTCCACGACCGTCAGGTCCCCGGAGACGGAGTTGAAGCGCAGGTCGCCGCCGAGGGCCTGGGCCTCGACGTTGCCGGAGACGGTGTTGGCGAGCACCGGACCCGACAGGCCCACCAGGGTCGTGTCCCCGGAGACGCCCTTCACCTCCGTACGCCCCGCGATCCCGGAGATCACGGCGGCGGCGCTGACCACGCCGACCTCCACGCGGGCCTCGGCCGGGACGGCGAGCGTGACGACCGCGTCGTACCCCCTGTTCCTGCGGTCCAGCCATTTGAGGAAGCCCTTCCAGGGCAGGTCCTCGTACGTGACGGTCAGAGCGCCGTCCCGATGCGTCACGATCAGGGGCGGGCCCTCGATGCGGGAGACCTCCAGGCGGGCGGAACCTTCGTCGGTCCCCACCACGTTGACCGTACCGGCGACGATGCGGACGCTCAGATCCCGCACCGGCTCGTCGAAAGAGAGCTTCCCGGGCTCGCTGACGGACCACTCGGACATGATGTCTTGCCTCCTCCTCCACGACACGCCATATCGCGTCTCCGCTATTCACGATATATCGCGCACTCGGGGAGTCAAGACATATCGAGACACTCTTTCCGGTGATCACCCGCGACCGAAAATAACGAATTGTCCTACCGTGTGACCATGTCGCCCACCGAACGGACCGGCACCCACGGCCGGCCCGACGACCCCGTCGCAGGCGCCCTGCTGCTGTGCCGCGCCACCCCCGACGCCGTCGCCCCCGCCGCCCACCTGCTCCGCGAACGCATGCTCCTCACCCGGGCCGGCGCCGAATGGAGCGCGCTGGTCCCCGAGGGCGGCCCCTGGCAGGGCGGCGGCGAACCCGTCGACCGCGTCCTCACCGGCTGGGCCACCGCCCTCGCCGTCGGCGCGCCCTGGCCCGTGCTCGCGCTGTGGTGGGACACCGACCGGGCCGGCTGCGCCCTCGCCTCCGGCTTCCGCCGCCCCGTCGGCTACGACTGGCTCGCCGACGGCACCCCCGCGGGCGAGGACGAGGCGATGCGCACCCTGGCCGCCCGGCTCGGCCTCGACCCCGTCTTCGACATGCAGTCCCTGGAGGAGCTGACCCGCTCCGACCCCGACGCCGACGCCCGCGCGCGCCTGCGCGGGCTCCTCGCCGTCCTCACCCGCGCGGGAGTCTCCCTCCCCGCCGGCGTCACCCCCGGTGAACCCGCCGACCGCCTCCTGCACGCCACCCGCGCGCGGCCCGACGTCCAGCGGATCGAGTGGGGCGGCTGGCGCGAGACCGTCCGCGCGGAGCTCGACGCCGTCGGACGCAGCCCCCTGGGCCCCTGGCTCCCCTGGTCCCGCAGCCCCCGCGCGCGGGCCCTCGCCCTGGCCCAGATCGCCGTCGGCGTCCCGTTGACCGCCTGGGGCCTGCGCCGCCGCAGCCCCGGCTGGCTCGCCGCCGGCGCCCTGCTGCTGGGGCACGGGGCGCTCGGGCTGGTCTATGACGTGGGGCGGCCCAGGGACTGAGGGGGCGGGGCGGGGGCGGGCCGTCGAGCGGGCCCTCGGTGTCCGGAAGCGGCGTCCAGGATCAGCGCGCGGGGGCGCTCAGTGGGGGCGTGCGCCAACCCGTGTGCGGGGAAAAACGTGTGCCGCCGGGTGGGTGGGAACCGGGCGGCACAGGCTGAGCGTTACAAGAGACGACTGTGCGTGACGGGCTACTCGTCGTCCTCGTCGTCCAGGCGTGCCAGCCAGGTCGCGAGACGCTCCACCGGTACCTCGAAGTCCGGGTTGAGGTCGACGAAGGCGCGGAGCTGCTCGGCGAGCCACTCGAAGGTGACTTCCTCCTCGCCGCGCCGCTTCTCCAGTTCCTCGATGCCGCGGTCGGTGAAGTACATGGATCGTGCTCCGTGGGTGGTTCGTCGGGGTTGGGAACCGGCACCGGGGGAAGGACCCTTGTTCCCACGGACGGCTCGGGAGGAGCCGCGCGGGAGGGAAGGCGCCCGGTCCCCGGCGCGGGGACACGCCAAGGATAGGCCGCCGGGCCGCGGGCGGGCCGGGCGGAAGCGGTGAGCAGGGGGAACGGCGGAATCGGGGGAGCGCCATGAACCACAGTGACCACGACGACGGCAGGCAGGCCCAGGACGTGACGCGCGTCGCACGCGTCGCCCTGCCCGACGGCACACCTGTCTGGGCCCGCATCTCGGGCACCGGCGAACTGCGCGCGCCCGCGGGCGCGACGCCGGGTCAACTCTCGTACAGCGACACAGGGTTCACCGACCGGGTCGAGGGCGCCGTGGAGAGCCTGCACTCCCTCGTCACCGGAGTGGCCCGCTCCCTCGCCGGGCCGCTGCGCGCGGTGCGTCCCGACGAGGTGAGCGTCGAGTTCGGCATCGAACTCACCGTCAAGGCGGGCAAGGTGATCGGCCTCCTCGCCGACGGCGAGACCAAGGCGGGCATCACGGTCACACTGACCTGGAACGGCGGCCCGCCGCCGGAGGCGGCCGAGGACGAGGGCGCTGACGACGGCTCGTCCTCGCGCGCGCGTGCAGATGCCCCGCCCTCGCCCCCCGTACCCCTCCCCGGCGCCCCTTCCGGTGGCGTGGTGGGGCAGCGGGGTGTCAGGGAGGGGGGCCGGGATGAGTGAGGGGCGCGTCCAGGGGGCGTCCAGCCGGGAGGATGCCGCCCGGCGTGCGCTGCGTGGCCTCGTCGTCGCGGCCACGGTGCGCATTCATCGCCAGGCGGCCGGGTATGGCCTTGAAGAGCCCGAGACGTTCCTCGGGAGCGGGTTCTTCGTCGCTCCCAACTGGGTTCTTACCTGCGCACATGTGGCCTGCGGCGGGGAGGGGGGCGAGGTCGTCGTGGTGTACCAGAGCGCCCCGGGCGGCACAACGGCCGCCGTGCGCGGGCGCGTTGTCGCGACCGTGCCCGAACACGCCGGGCGGCCCCTGCCGTCGGGCAACTGGCCGGCGCCGGACCTGGCGCTGGTGCAGCTCGCCGAGCCGGTCGACGACCACGAGTGCGTGTACGTCTCGGAGCGCCCCGCCGCGTACTTCGGCGACGAGCGGGTCCTGTACGCGGGCTGGACGTTCAACGAGGACCGGCTGCGGGTGATGGACGGGACGCTGACCGTCCAGGGGACCATCGGCGGGTGGGGCGGCGACGTACAGATGCGCCTCGGGGACAACGACCTGCCGTACGGGGTCTCCGGCGGGCCGGTGATCGACCCCGCGCGCGGGGAGGTCATCGGCGTCCTCAAGGCCCGCTCGGACCACCGCCCCGGCGGCACCTCCACCGGGATCGAGCAGCTGCGCGCGCTGCGGGTGCCGGCGGACGCGGTGGGCGCCGAGCACGACGACCTGTACCAGGCGGTGTTCCACGCGCACGACCGCTACCACCGGGACCGGCAGCGGCATCCGTCGGCCCGCGCGCAGACGTGGACGGACGTCCAGGGGCGGCTCGGCGCCCGCCCCGGGCGCACGCTCACCCCCGACGAGCGCGTCCAGCTCCTGGGCCGCCTGGCCGACCTCCCGCCGCCCGCCAGCACCCGCGGGCTGCTGGACCTCCTGGACGCCCTGCCGGACTTCCAGGGCCCCACCCCGCTGCCCGCCCCGCGCGGCTGGCGCGACGGCCTGGGCGCCCTGTACGAGAGCGCGCGCGACGACGGCGCCCTGGAACTCGTCCTGGACTACGCGATGCGCGCGCTGTCCGCCGAGCGCCCCTTCACGGCCGCCAGCACCGCCGACGCCGAGGAGGCCCTGTGGGACTGGGTCTGGCAGGCCGGGCAACGGCTCCCCGCGCGCTACCGCGCCGGCCTCGCCGACCAGCGCATCGCCCGCCTGCGCGCCCGCGACCGCACGGCCCGCGCTTTGACTTCCAGGGGTCCCGGGAGCACCAGGAGGGACCCGGCACCCTCTGGAGGCCCCGAGAAGGCACCCGACACGATCTCCGGAACCGTCCCCGAAGCACCCGCGCGGACGCTGGAGACCACCCCGGGGGAGCGGCCGACTCCCGCGCGGGCGCTCGACAACGGCGCGGCGACCGCCGTCACCGCGCCCGCCCCGGCGGCCCCCGTCACTCCGCCGCCCCGGGCCGCCGCCGTCCACCCGGTGGTGCTCCTGGAGATCCTGCCGCGCCCCTGGGAGCCCGACCGCTGCGACTGGAGCGTGTCCGTGCTGCTGCCCACGGGCGCCGCCGACCGTCTGCCGGGCGCCGAGCGCACCAGGGTCGCCGACCTCCCGGCCCACCTCGGCGCGCCCCTCGCGGAGGCCTTCCGCCGCTGCGACGAACCCGGGCACCCGGCAATGCTCCAGGTCGCCCTCCCGCAGGACCTCCTGGGCCTGGAGATCGACACCTGGCGGCTCGCCCCGCACGAGGAACCCCTGGGCGCCCAGCGCCCGCTGGTGCTGCGCGTGGCGGGCCGCGAACAGCTGGAGGACGAGGCGGAGTACGACGACCCCGGGAGCCTCGACGGCGTGGCCGAGGAGCGCAGGGCGCGCTGGCGCTGGCTGCACGCGCACCGGGCGCAGGCCGAACTCCTGGACTGCGACGACGGGTTGCGGGTGCCGGTGCCGGCCGTGGAGGAGCTGCGCGGGCTGTCGTACGGGACCGTGCCGGTGCTGTGCCGGTACGGGGACCAGCGGTACGAGGACGACGCGGCGGCCCTCGCGCGGATCGTGCGCGGCGGGTACGGCGTCGCCCTGTGGCGGCGGCGCGGGGGGCGGCCCGACGCGGTGTGCGGGGAGTTCCACCGGGGCGCGGTCGACGAGGTGGCCCGCCCGCCCGGCGCCGCCCGCCTCCCCGAACTGGTCCACGACCTGCGCGCGCGCCTGCGCGAGGGCCGCACGGAGACCTACTGGGCCGACGGGATCGCCCTGTTGTACGACGATCCGCACCACCCGCTGCCGGGCACGGGCGACCTCCTGGAGGCGCCGTGACGCATACCGCGCGCGGGGTTCGCAAAGCCCTACCAGGGCCCCCTTGGCATCGATACCGTGGGCACGGTCGGGCGTGCGCGGTGAGTGGACGAGTGACGAGGACCGGATCATGACCGAATCCAGTGAGTGGCTCATCTACCGAGGCGCCGGGGAACCGCACGACGGCATAGAGCGGCTGCCCGATCCGCCGCCCTGGCGGGACTTCACCGGCCGCGACGACCGCGCGGACGGCTCCGAGGACCGCAGGCTCGGCTCCCACCGCCACCTCGCCGAGCTGCACCGGCCGGGCGCCGAGGAACTGGAGATGATCAACGCGGCGCTGTATCTGCGCCGCCCCCTGCTGGTCACCGGCGGCCCCGGCGCGGGCAAGAGCACCCTCGCGCACTCGGTGGCGTACGAACTCGGTCTCGGCCCGGTGCTGCGCTGGCCCGTCGTGAGCCGCTCCGCCCTCCAGGACGGCCTCTACCACTACGACGCCATCGCCCGCCTCCAGGACGTCCAGATCGCCGCCCAGGGGGATGGGGGAGGCGCCGCCGCGGGGACGCCGGGGGCCGTCGAGGGCATCGGGAGCTACATCCGGCTCGGGCCGCTCGGTACGGCGCTGCTGCCGTCGGACACCCCGCGCGTGCTGCTCATCGACGAGCTCGACAAGAGCGACATCGACCTGCCCAACGACCTCCTGAACGTCCTGGAGGAGGGCGAGTTCGCCATCCCCGAGCTGGAGCGCATCGCCGACCGGCTGCCCGGCGGGGAGGCCGAGGTGCTCACCGCCGACGGCGTCAAGGTCCGCGTCAAGGACGGGCGCGTGCGCTGCCGCACGTTCCCCTTCGTCGTCCTGACCAGCAACGGCGAACGGGACTTCCCGGCCCCGCTGATGCGCCGCTGCATCCACCTGGAGCTGGGCCGGCCCGACCACAACCGGCTCGCCACCTTCGTCCGCGCCCACCTCGGGGACGAGGCCGCGCGCGCGGGGGACGATCTCATCACCCGCTTCCTGGAGCGCTCGCGCGGCGAACTCCTCGCCGCCGACCAGCTGCTGAACGCGATCTACCTCACCGACGCCGCCGCCCCGCCCAGCCGCGACCGGCTCGCCGACCTGCTCATCCAGCGCCTCGACCGCCCGAGGTGACCCCCATGCCCCGGCACGGCCCCGACGACGACCGGATCCTGGCCCAGGACCGGCCCCCGGCCCAGAGCCAAGCCCCCGGCAGGGCCGCCCCCGACCCCCTCGCCGAACTGATCGCCCGGCTCCGGGGCGCCGGACTCGACCCCGATCACCGGCAGTTGTGCGACGCCCTGTGGCTGGCCCAGTGGACGCGTCCCGCGCGCGAGGAGGGCGAGCAGGAAGCCCTGGCGGAGCATCCCGGTACGGCCCCTCCGGCACAGAGGGCGACCGCCGCCGGTGCCGAGGTCCCCGGGGAGCCCGCGCCCGCCCCGGCCCCGCCGCCCGAACCCGGCGGGGACGGGCGCGTCAGCCTGTATCCCGTGCCGCGCGGCGGGCCCGCGCGGGCCGTCGCCATGGCCGTCGGGGTGCCCGCCGCGCCCGCGCTGCCCGCACCCCTCGAACTCCAGCGCGCGCTACGGCGGTTGCAGGGGTACCGCAGCCCGGCGCCGCCGCTGCGGGTCCGGCTCGACGAGGCGGCCACCGCCGAACTCAGCGCGCAGGCGGGCGGGTTGATCCTGCCGGTGCACCGGGCCGTCACCCGCCGCGACGCCCGCCTCCAGCTGGTCCTCGACGCCTCCTCGTCCATGCGCGTATGGCACCGCATGTTCGACGAACTGGAGCAGGTCTTCGGTCAGTTGGGCGCCTTCCGCGACATCCAGGCCAGCTGCCTGCACCAGGCCCCCGACGGCAGCCCCGCCGTCAGCCGCAGCCCCGAGGCGCACGAGGCACCCCTGGGCTCCGCCGACCGGCTCGGCGACCCCACCGGGCGCCGCATCGTCGTCCTCGTCAGCGACTGCGCGGGCCCCCTGTGGCACAGCGGGCAGGCGCACCGGCTGCTGCACCACCTCTCCCGGCAAGGCCCTGTGGCGGTCCTCCAGCCGCTTCCGCAGCGCCTGTGGCACCGCACCCGCCTCCCGGTCACGTTCGGCGAGCTGAGCCGCTCCGAGAGCCTTTCCGGGGCCGCCGCGCTGCGGGTGCGCACCCCCGCCGGGGCGAAGGCCCGCGAGAGCGGCGCGCTGCCGGTGCCCGTGCTGCCGCCCGAACCGGTCGCGCTCGGCGCCTGGGCCCGCCTCCTGTCCGGCGCCGGCTCCGGGCCCGTACCCGGCGCCGTCGGCTGGGTGCGCGCCGACCAGCCGCCCGCGCCGCCCGCGCGCGCGGACCGCGGCCGCACCGCCCTGGAACGCGTCAGCCGCTTCAGCGCCGCCGCCTCCCCGGCCGCCGGCCGCCTCGCCGTCTACCTCGCCGCGGCGCCCCTGTGCCTGCCGGTGATGCAGCTCGTGCAGCGCACGATGCTCCCCGACTCCGGGCCCGCCGAACTCGCCGAGGTCCTCGTCGGCGGCCTCGTCACGCGCACGGACGAGAGCCATGACGGCGTGCCCTGGTACGAGATCGAACCCGACGTCCGCGAGGCCCTGCTGTCCCGGCTCGGCCGCGACGAGGCGATGCTCGTCCTCAAGCACTGCTCGGAGTACATCGAGCAGCGCTTCGGCAAGGGCGGCCCCAACTTCCCCGCCCTCGCGCTCGCCCAGCTCGGCAACGGGGGCGCGGGACGGCCGTACACGCCCGCCGAGGACGACGGGGCCGCGCCCGTGCCGCAGCCCTTCGCGGAGGTCGCCGCGCGGGTGCTGCGCCGGTTCATGCCGCTGCCGCCCGACCTCGCCGTGGCCGACGCGCACGGCGTCCCGGGGGGCGTTCCCGCGCCGCGCCGCACGCATCAGGCCGTCACCCGCGCGCGCACGCTGATCGAGCGGTTCGACCGCGAGGGCATGATCCAGGACGCCATCGACGCCGTGCAGCTGCTGCGCGGCGCCACCGTGCACGAGGAGCGGCCCGGCGCCGACCCGGAGCTGTGGGCCGCCTACGCGCGCTGCACGCTGCGGCTGTGGGAGGTCCAGGGCGGCGACGACCTCCTCCAGGAGGCCCGCGCGGCGGCCGAACGCGCGGTCGCGCACCCGCGCGCGCTGCACGAACGGGCCGTCCTCGCGCGCGTGCTGCACGCCGCCGCCACCGACCGCAGGCGCCACGGCGACGTCCCCGGCGCACTGGACCTCCTCAGCCGCGCGGACCGCGAGTACGCCGTCGCCTGCGCCGCACCCGGACTCGCCGAGGGCGAGGCGCTGGAACTCACCCTGGAGCGCGTGCGGGCCCTGGAGGAGCAGTGGCGGCTCGGCGGGGACAGCGCGCTGCTCCAGGTCTCCGCCGGGATGCTGGAGGCCTTCGCGGACGTCTGGCCCGACCGCGCGGGACGCCCGCCCGCGCTGCCCCTCGCGCACGGCAGGGTCCTGCTGAACCTCTCCGGCGCCACCCCGGACCCCGACCAGGCCCGCCGCTACGCCGAACAGGCCGCCCGCTCCCTCACCGCCACCCTGGACACCACCCCCGAGGACGACCCCGCGCGCGCGAGTGTCCTCACCGACCTCGTCGACGCCCTGCTCGGCGCGGGCGGCCCCCTGGACGACGCCCAGGACCGCGTCGACGAGGCGCTGGCCGTCGTCCGCGACCAGGGGCGGCGCGCGGGGCTCCTCGCGCGGGCGGGGCGGGTCGCCGTCGCGCGGTGGGCGGAGAGCGGGCGCGGCGCCGAACTCGACTACGCCGCCGGGTACTTCGAGCGGGCCGCGCACCGGATGTCCCGGGACGCGCCCGCGCACGCGGACGTGCTCGCCGAGTGGGGCGAGGTGCTGCTGCGGCTCGCCGGGACGGAAGGCGGCGCCCGCGCGCAGTTCGCGCTGTCGCGGGCCATCCGGGTGCTGCGCGACTGCCGTACGGAGACCCCGGCCGGCAGCCCGCACACCGCGCGCCGGCTGCTGCTGCTCGGGCGGGCGCTGATGCTGCGCTACCAGGTGCGCGGCGACCGCGTCGACCTGCGCGAGGCCGAGCACCTCTTCGGGCTCGCCGCCGCCGAGGCCGCCGACCCGCTGCTGGCCGCGCACTGCCTCCTCGACCTCGGGCAGGTCCAGTACGAGGCCTACCGCACGCTGCGCCGCCCCGCGCGGCTGGACGAGGCCGTGGACGCCTTCAGGGACGCCGCCGAGTCGGCCCGGGAGGCGGAGGCCGTGGCCGGGACCGGCAGGCGGCGCGAGGAAGCCGTACGTGCGCGTGCGCAGGCCCATCACTGGCGGGGTATGTCCTATGAAGCGGCCACCCGGCCCCGGGCCGCCCGCGAGGCGTACCGCGCGGCCCGGGGGGAGTGGGCGCGGCTGCCCGAGGACAGCGTCGTCCCGGACGGTCCCACACCGCAGGAGACGGCCGCGCGGCTGGCCGCGCTGGAGTGACCGGAGGGCACGGCATGGACGTGACGCAGGAACCCCTTCCCGACCTGCTCGGCATGGACCTGGCCGAACTGGAGCGCGTGGAGCACCCGGTGCTCAGCGAACTCCTGGCGGAGCTGACCGAGCGGGCGGGGCGCTCCGGTGAAGTGCTCTGGGGGTTCGACAGCTCGCTGTAGGGCCACCCCTTAGGGCGACTCGTGAACGCGCACCCCTAGGGAGCGAGTTACGAAACTGATCGGTCAATGCGCGTCATTTTCAGTCGACTTGCTTAATTAACCGGTCAGTTTCAGTCGCCAGGAGGTATGGCCGGCCGTCGCGCGGGCAAACGCGCCTCTGCGGGAGAGCGTCCCGCGCGCGTGCACGACGGCAGTGGGGGTGCTGGAGTGTCCGGAAAGGCCGTCCCCTTCCGGCAGTTCGTCGTCAAGACGCACAGCCGCTGCAACCTCGCCTGCACCTACTGCTACCTCTACGAAGGCCCCGACACCACCTGGCGCACCCGCCCGGTGCGCGCCTCCGCGGAGGTCCTGGAACACACCGCCCGCCGCATCGCCGAACACGCCCGCGCCCACCGCCTCCCGGCCGTCTCCCTCGTCCTCCACGGCGGCGAACCCCTCCTCGCCGGCGCCGCCACCCTGGCCCGCTTCACCACGCGCGTGCGCGAGGAGATGCCCCCGGGAACCGAGGTCCGCGCGGTCGTCCAGACCAACGCCACCCTCCTCACCGCGCCCCGCCTCACCGTCCTCGACGCCGCCGGCATCCGCGTCGGCGTCAGCCTCGACGGCGGCACCGCCGCGCACAACGCCCGCCGCGTCACCCGCGCGGGCCGCCCCTCCTGGCCCGCCGCCGCCCGCGGCGCCCGCCTCCTCGCCGACCGCTTCCCCCAGGCCTACGGCGGCGTCCTCACCGTCGTCGACCCCACCCTCGACCCGGTCGAGACCTACGAATCCCTCCTCGAACTGCGGCCCCCCGCCCTCGACTTGCTCCTGCCGCACGCCAACTGGTCCGCCCCGCCGCCCGCGCGCGGCCACGGCGCCTGGCTGTGCGCCGTCTTCGACCGCTGGTGGGACGCCGGGCGGCGGGAGACCCGGATACGGCTCTTCGAGTCCTGCCTCGCGCTGCTGCTGGGGCGGGAGGCGCGCGTCGAGGCGCTCGGGCTCGCGCCCTTCCAGGCGGTGGTCGTCGAGACCGACGGCTCGATCGAACAGGTCGACTCCCTCAAATCCGCCTACGACGGCGCCGCGTACACCGGCCTCGACGTCTTCCGCCACCCCTTCGACGAGGCCCTGCGCCACCCCGCGATCGCCGCCCGGCAGTCCGGTGCGGCGGCCCTCTCCCGGGTCTGCCGCGCCTGCCCCCTCGTCGGCGTCTGCGGCGGCGGCCACTACGCGCACCGCTACCGCGCGGGCGAGGGCTTCCGCAATCCGTCCGTGTACTGCGCCGACCTCGAACTCTTCATCCGTCACGTCGCGTCCCGGCTGGCCGAGGCGGTGCGCCGTGACGCTGCCTGAGGAGGCGCTCGCCGAACTGGGGGAAACCGGGGGAACTCCGGAGATCCTGGGCACGTTGGTCAGAGACCAGGACATGCGCCGGCTGGCGGTGCTGCGGGCGCTCCTGGACGCGGTCGCGGGATCGGACGCGGCGGCGGCGGTGAAGGGACGGGTACGGGAGGACTGGGCGATGCTGGTGGAGGCGGACCGGGTGGGGCGGGCGGCGGGCGCGGTGCCGATGCGCACGCCGGCCCCCGAAGCGCGGCGCGCCCCCGCCGAGCCCCCGCCCCCGAACTCCTCGCCCCCGAACTCCCCGCCCCCCAACTCCCCGGCCCCCGCCCCCTCGTACCCCGCCCCCCTCACCCCCGCCCGTGCCCGTCTCCTCCACCCCCTCACCGGAGCCTGGGCCTGGCAGACGCTCGGGGTGCTGCGCAACGGTGCCGGTGCGGAGCGGGAGTTGGCCCACCTCGGTGCCGTGGCCGCCGCTGCCGCCGCCCGCGCGGGGCTCGACTTCGCCGTGCGGCTCGCCGGGTACGACGGACCGCTCGTGCTGCCGTCCCTCGGGGCGCTGAGCACGGCCGGGGGAGCCGTCGAACTCCGGCACCGGGACGGAGTGCTGACGCTGCGTCAACGCGGTGAGGCCGATGTCACCGTCCATCTGGAGGCGGACGTGGGCGCGTGGTCCGGGTCGCGCGCCTGGACGCCCGCCTATGCGCTGCCGGGGCTGGCGGAAGGGGCACCGCCGGTCCCGCTGGACGACCTCGACCCGTACCGAACGGCCCGCGCGCGGGGCGCAGCCGACTCGCGCCGCAACCCCAGCGCGCCCGCCGCCCCCGGCAGGCAAGGCCCCTTCAACGACCCCGAACCCCCCGCCGCCCCCGGCAGGCAAGGCCCCCTCAGCGGCCCCGAACCCCCCGCCACCCCCAACTCCCCCACCCCCGGCGGACTCGGCGGCCCCATCACCCTCGATCACGCCGGCCGCAAACGCTGGGCCCAGGCCTGGGCCGGAACCGCCGGCGCGCTGCGGCAGGGCGGGGAACAGCGGCTCGCCGAAGCGCTCGTGCTGCTCAGGTGCCTCGTCCCCCTCCAGGCACCCCCCGGCACCGAGGGCCACGGCACGTGCAGCGCCACCCGGCGGGAAGCCTTCGGCGCGCTGCTCAGCAGCGTCCCGCCCGACGCGTCCTCCTTCGCCTCGACCCTCGTGCACGAACTCCAGCACGCCAAACTCTCCGCCCTGAGCGAGCTGGTGACGCTGCACCATGCCGGGCCCGAGGCCCGCTACTTCGCCCCCTGGCGGCAGGACCCGCGCCCCTTCGACGGCCTCCTCCAGGGCGCCTACGCGCACCTCGCGCTGGCCGGCCACCACCAGCGCCTCGCCCTCGCGGGACCCGCCCCCGCCGCCTGGGCCCAGTTCGCCCGCTGCCACGCCATGGTCGGCGCCGCCCTCCCCGCCCTCGTCGGCTCGACCGACCTCACCCCCCAGGGCCGGGTGTTCGCCGACGCGATGGTCACCGCCTACGAGCGCATGCGCGAACAGCCCGCCCCGCGCGGCCAGCGGATGCGCGCCCAGGCGTACGTGAAGGCGGCCCGCACCCTGTGGACCCAACGGCACACCGGCCACCGGGCGACCCCATGAGCGCCCCGCGCGCGGGAACCACGTACCTCACCGCCCCGCGCGCGAGCACCCCCGCCCACACCCCCCGCGCCCGAATGAGTGACCGCACCCCCCGAATCGCCGAATGGCCCCTCTCCCGGGGGACTTTGCGCGAAGATCGACCTTGCCTCACGCGCCCGCCCAGGGCCCCGCACACCTTACGGACGACGCGCCGAGGTCCTACGATTTTCTGGGACGACGCCCTGGAGGCCACCTTGACTGGAGCGCGTACACCGGCCAGGTCCACCGAGCGGGACGCCGCCCGGCAGACGGTCACGATCAGCTTCGCCGGGTTCAACCGGTCATGGGCCGCGTGGATCGGGGACCGGCTGGAGCGCAACGGGGTGAGCGTCGTCTACCTGAGGTGGGACGCGCCCCCCGAAGTCCCCCTCCCCGACCTGCTGCGCGACCTCAAGCTCGCCGAGGGCCGCATCCTCATCCTCGTCAGCGAGTGGTACTTCCAGCTCGGCCCGCGCAGCCACGAGGAATGGAACGCCGCCCTGCGCGAGGTCGTCGCCCCGGACCCCTCCCGCTTCGCCGCCGTCTCGGTCACCTCCGCGTCCGTCCCGCAGGCCGCCGCCGTCCTCGCCCCCTCCAGCCTCACCAACCTCGGCGCCGAGGAGGCCGAGCGGCGGCTGTTCGAGCGGCTGGGGCTGCCGTACGACCCGGCCGTCAACGGGCTCGACGGGCGCCGCGGACCCCGCTTCCCGGCGGCCATGCCGGACGTCTGGGGCTCCGTACCGCGCCGCAACACCCGCTTCACCGGGCGGGAGCCGCTGCTCAACAGCGCCTACCACCTCCTCCAGGGCGCCCAGAGCGGCGCGGGCGTCGTCACGCTGCACGGGATGTCCGGGGTCGGCAAGACGCAGCTGGCCGCCGAGTACGCCTACCGGTTCGGCTCCGAGTACGACGTCGTGTGGTGGGTCGACGCCGAGAAACGCGTCACCTACCGCCGCTTCCTCGCCGAACTCGCCCCCAAACTCCGCCTCCAGACCGGCCAGGAGTACGGCGAGCGGCTGCGCGCCGTACGGGACGCGCTCCGGCGCGGGGAGCCGTTCTCGCGCTGGCTGCTCATCCTCGACGGCGCCGACGAACCCGACCAGATCGCCGACCTGCTGCCCAGCGGCCCCGGCCACGTCGTCATCACCTCCCGCAACCCCGAATGGTCCGAGCACAACAGCCAGTTGCTGGAGATCCCCGTCTACGCCCGCGACGAGTCGGTCGCGTTCATCCGCCGCCGCGCGCCCCGCCTCACCGAGGCCGAGGCCGACCAGCTCGCCGAGGCCCTGGAGGACCTGCCGCTGCTGCTGGACCAGACCGCGGGCTGGCTCAACGACTCCGACCTCTCCGTCGAGCAGTACATCGGCCTGCTGGAGAGCGGCATCGACTCCGACGTCGTGAAGATCTCCTCCGACTTCCCCGTCGCCTTCCAGACCGCCTGGTCGATACTGCTGAACAAACTCCGCGAGACCGTCCCGGAGTCCGTCGACCTGCTGCGGCTGTGCACGTTCTTCGCGCCCGGCTTCATCCCCGTACGGCTGCTGCGGGACATGCCCGACGACCAGCTGCCCGAGCAGATCGCCGGGCTCGTCAACGACCCGCTGCTGTGGAACAAGGCGATCAACCAGCTCCGCCAGTACTCCGTCGTCCGCCTGGAGTCCCACGAGACGTCCCTGGACGACACCCTCACCACCGGCGACTCCCTGTACCTGCACCGCATGGTCCACCAGATCGTCCGCAAGGACATGCCGGAGGAGGACCACAAGGAGTTCATCGACGTCGTACGGCGGGCCCTGGCCGCCGCCGATCCGCGGCGGCCCACCGACACGCGGCTGTGGCCCGCGTACGCGGAGATCGTGCCGCACCTGAAGTACGCCGACGTGCTGCGCACCAAGGCGCCCGACGTGCAGCGGCTCGTCTTCGACTGCCTGCGGTACATGTACTTCTCCGGGGAGTACCGCGCGGGCATCAAGCTCGGTGAGCGCGCCCTGGAGGCGTGGCGGGAACTCCTCGGGCCGACGCACCCGCGGATCTGGGAGCTGAACTACCACCACTCCAACCTGCTGCGCGCGGTCGGCGACTACGCGGCCAGCGAGGTCCTCAACCGCACCGCCTCCGACCACCTCAGGCAGGAGCGCGGCGCGCAGGACCTGGAGCACCTGCGGGCCGCCGGCGGCCTCGGCGCCGACCTGCGCGGCCTCGGCCGGTACGCGGACGCCCTGGAGCTGTCCCAGTGGGTCCTCGTCGCCTACCGCGACCTCCTCGGCGAACAGGACTCCCGCACCCTCAACGCCCTCAACAACGTCGGCGTCTCCCAGCGCCTGCTCGGCGACTACGAAGCAGCCCTCGACACCGACCGGCGCACCTGGGAGGCCCGCCGCAGCCTGCTGCGCGCCCGCCACCTGTGGACCCTGTCCTCCGAGTGCTCCTACGCCCTCGACCTGCGGCTGCTCGGCCGCTACGGCGAGGCCGAGTCGATCCAGGCCCGCAACAGCGAGGAACAGCGCATCGTCCTGGGCGCCGACAACCCGCGCACCCTCTACGCCGACTACAACCTCGCCCAGTGCCAGTACCGCGGCGGCAACCGCGAGGCCGCCGGACCCGCCTTCGCCCGCCTCCTGGAGCGCTGCGAACGCGTCCTCGGCGAGAGCGACCCGCGCACCCTCGTCCTCGCCAGCGGCCACGCCTGCTTCCTGCGCGAGCACGGCGACATCGACCAGGCCCGCGAACTCGTCGACGCCGTCGCCGCCCGCTACGAGGTCATGCTCGCCGAAGGCCACCCCTTCGTCGTCGGCGCCCGCTCCAACCAGGCCCTCGTCCTGCGCGGCGTCGGCGAGCGCGCCCACGCCCACGCGGTCGTCGAACAGGCCCTCGCCGACATGACCGCCGCCGTCGGCGAGCGCCACCCCTGGACCCTCGGCGTCGCCCTCAACACCGCCGCGCTGCGTAACCTGGTCGGCGACCCCGAGACCGCGGAGGCGCTCAGCCGTACGACCGTCACCGCCGCCACCGAGACCCTCGGCCGCACCCACCCCCTCACCCTCTCCTCCCGTATCGCCCACGCCTCCGACCTGCGCGGACTGCGTGACCGGCGGCAGGCGGAGAAGGTCGAGCAGGAGGCGCTGTCCGACTTCGAGGCGACGCTGGGCAAGCAGCATCCGCACACGATCTCGGCGCGGTCCCGGGTACGGCCGTACTGGGACTTCGAGCCGATCATCGTCTGATACGACCAGCAGTCCGAGAGCGGCAAAGGGGTCGGCCCCGGAAGGAACTCCCTCCGGGGCCGACCCCTTTACCAAACCTCTAGAGGCTCACGCCTCGAACACCTCACGCACCAACTGCTCCTGCTCCGCCTGATGCCGCTTCGCGGAACCGACGGCCGGCGACGAGCTGTGCGGACGCGAGATGCGCCGCAGCCGCTCCCCGTGCGGGACGTCCGCCCCGACCGCGAGGTCCAGGTGGTCGATCAGGTTGAGGGCGATGAACGGCCAGGCACCCTGGTTGCCCGGCTCCTCCTGCGCCCACAGGTACTTCTCGGCGTTCGGGTACTTGGCGATCTCCGCCTGGAGCTCGGCGCCGGCCAGCGGGTACAGCCGCTCGATCCGGATGATCGCCGTGTCCGTGACCCCGCGCTTCTGGCGCTCGGCGTCGAGGTCGTAGTAGACCTTGCCGGCCGTGAAGACGACCTTGCGGACCGCGTTCGGGTCGACCGAGGTGTCGCCGATGACCGGGCGGAACTGCCCGCTCGTGAACTCCTCCGCCTTCGACGCCGCCGCCTTCAGCCGCAGCATCGACTTCGGGGTGAAGACGACGAGCGGCTTGTGGTGCGGGTTGTGGACCTGCCAGCGCAGCAGGTGGAAGTAGTTCGACGGCAGCGTCGGCATGGCGACCGTCATGTTGTTCTGCGCGCACAGCTGGAGGAAGCGCTCCGGGCGGGCCGAGGAGTGGTCCGGGCCCTGGCCCTCGTAGCCGTGCGGCAGCAGCAGCGTGACGCCGGAGGTCTGGCCCCACTTCTGCTCGGCCGAGGAGATGAACTCGTCGACGACCGTCTGGGCGCCGTTGACGAAGTCGCCGAACTGGGCCTCCCACATCACGAGCGCGTCCGGGCGGGCCAGCGAGTAGCCGTACTCGAAGCCCATGGCCGCGTACTCGGACAGCAGGGAGTTGTAGACGTTCAGGCGGGCCTGCTCGTCCGACAGGTACATCAGCGGGGTGAACTCCTCGCCGGTCTCCCGGTCGATGATCACCGCGTGCCGCTGGCCGAACGTACCGCGCTGCGAGTCCTGGCCGGCGAGCCGGACCGGGACGCCGTCGAGGAGCAGCGAGCCGACGGCGAGGGTCTCGCCCATGCCCCAGTCGATCGTGCCGTCCTCGACCATGGCCGCCCGGCGCTGGAGCTGCGGGAGCAGCCGCGGGTGGACGGTGACGTGGTCCGGGATGTTGATCTGGGACTCGGCGATCCGCTTGACGACCTCGGCGGAGATCGCGGTCGGGGTGGCGACCGGGAACTCGTCACGGGTGTCGGGCAGCGCGCCGCCGGCCGTCTGCGTGGCGACCTCGCGGACCTCGGTGAAGACCTTCTCCAGCTGGCCCTGGTAGTCCTGGAGGGCCTGCTCGGCCTCTTCCAGGGTGATGTCGCCGCGCCCGATCAGCGACTCGGTGTACAGCTTGCGCACCGAGCGCTTCTTGTCGATCAGGTCGTACATCAGGGGCTGCGTGAACGCCGGGTTGTCGGTCTCGTTGTGGCCGCGGCGGCGGTAGCAGATGAGGTCGATGACCACGTCCTTGTTGAACGCCTGCCGGAACTCGAAGGCGAGCCGCGCGACGCGGACGACGGCCTCGGGGTCGTCGCCGTTGACGTGGAAGATCGGCGCCTCGATCATGCGCGCGACGTCGGTCGCGTACATCGAGGAGCGGGAGGACTCCGGGGCGGCGGTGAAGCCGACCTGGTTGTTGATGACGAGGTGGACCGTGCCGCCGGTGCGGTAGCCGCGCAGCTGCGACATGTTCAGGGTCTCGGCCACCACGCCCTGGCCCGCGAAGGCCGCGTCGCCGTGGATCGCGACGGGCAGGACGGTGAAGTCCGTGCCGCCCTTGTTGACGATGTCCTGCTTGGCGCGCGCGACACCCTCCAGGACCGGGTCGACGGCCTCCAGGTGGGAGGGGTTCGCGGCCAGCGACACCTTGATCTGCTCGCCGTCGAGCCCGGTGAAGGTGCCCTCGGCGCCCAGGTGGTACTTGACGTCACCGGAGCCGTGCATCGACTTCGGGTCGAGGTTGCCCTCGAACTCGCGGAAGATCTGCGCGTACGACTTGCCGACGATGTTGGCGAGGACGTTGAGCCGGCCGCGATGGGCCATGCCGATGACGACCTCGTCGAGCCGGGACTCGGCCGCCGAGTCGATGACCGCGTCGAGCAGCGGGATGACCGACTCGCTGCCTTCGAGCGAGAAGCGGCGCTGGCCGACGTACTTGGTCTGGAGGAACGTCTCGAACGCCTCGGCGGCGTTCAGGCGGCGCACGATCCGCAGCTGCTCCTCGCGCTCCGGCTTGCTGTGCGCCCGCTCGACGCGGTCCTGGATCCACTTGCGCTGCTTGGGGTCCTGGATGTGCATGAACTCGATGCCGGTGGTGCGGCAGTACGAGTCGCGCAGCACGCCGAGGACGTCGCGCAGCTTCATCATCGACTTGCCGGAGAAGCCGCCGACGGCGAACTCGCGCTCCAGGTCCCACAGGGTGAGGCCGTGCTCGGTGATGTCGAGGTCGGGGTGCTTGCGCTGGTGGTACTCCAGCGGGTCGGTGTCGGCCATGACGTGGCCGCGGACCCGGTAGGAGTGGATCAGCTCGAAGACGCGGGCGGCCTTCGTGACGTCGTCGTCGTGCGAGGCGTCGATGTCCTTGAGCCAGCGGATCGGCTCGTAGGGGATGCGCAGCGCCTTGAAGACGTCGTCGTAGAAGCCGCTCTCGCCGAGCAGGAGGTTCGCGACGACGCGCAGGAACTCGCCGGAGGCGGCGCCCTGGATGACCCGGTGGTCGTAGGTCGACGTGAGCGTCATGACCTTGGAGATGCCGAGCTTGTTCAGGGTGTCCTGGGAGGTGCCCTGGAACTCCGCCGGGTACTCCATGGAGCCGACGCCCATGATGACCGACTGGCCGGGCATCAGACGCGGCACGGAGTGGACGGTGCCGAGCCCGCCGGGGTTGGTCAGGGAGGCCGTGACGCCCGTGAAGTCGTCCATCGTCAGCTTGCCGTCGCGGGCGCGGCGGACGATGTCCTCGTAGGCCTGCCAGAACTCGAAGAAGCCGAGGGTCTCGGCCTTCTTGATGCCGGCGACGACGAGCTGGCGGTCGCCGTTGGGCTTCACCAGGTCGATCGCGAGACCGAAGTTGATGTGCGCGGGCTTGACGAGGGTCGGCTTGCCCTCCTTCTCGGCGAAGGAGTAGTTCATCGCCGGCATCGCCTTGATGGCCTGGACCATCGCGTACCCGATGAGGTGCGTGAAGGAGATCTTCCCGCCCCGGGCGCGCTTGAGGTGGTTGTTGATGACGATGCGGTTGTCGAACAGCAGCTTCACCGGGACCGCGCGCACGGACGTGGCCGTGGGGATCTCCAGGGAGGCGTTCATGTTCTTCGCGACGGCGGCGGCGGGGCCGCGCAGGGTCACCAACTCGGGGCCCACAGGGGCTTCCTTCACGACAGCGGCCTTCGGTTCGGGCTTCTCAGCGGCCTTGGGAGCGGCCTGGGCGGGAGCGGCGGGGGCAACGGGAGCCGGGGGCGCGGCGGCCGGGGCGGGGACCGGGGCCGACGCGGCGGCGGGCGCCTGCGTCCGGGGGGCCTGAGGAGTCTCGGGCACCGGCGCGGCCTGCGTGGGCTGCGCGGCGGGTGCCTGGCTCGCTGCGGCGTCGGTGGCGCCCGGCCGGTAGTCGGCGAAGAAGTCCCACCAGGCCCGGTCCACCGAATGGGGGTCCTGGAGGTACTGCTGATAGATCTCGTCGACAAGCCACTCGTTCGGTCCGAACGCGGCGGCGGGATTCACACCCGCTTGGTCCGGGTCGGTCGAGGTGCTCGATCCGTTACTGGGGGACTGTGACGACACGGCGGCAACCGCCCTCTTCCGCTTCACAAGGCAATGGACAGCGGGAATAAAGGCTACGCCCCCCGACCCATGAAGGTGAGGCCAGGTCACCGCTTCGTCATGTAAGTCACATCCGGAGAGGTGTTTCGCCGCCTGAAATGGCGGGAACCAAGCGGGATTCCGCCCGAAACGACTCCGAATCCGATACGACGACGCCGGCCCGGCGCGCTTTACTGCCCGACGATGATCGAACTGTACGTCAACCGGCCGGGGGGAGCTCTCCCGGAAGAGTGACGAGGATCCGGCAGCCGCGCTCCGATTCGGCCACCCCGATCTTGCCCCCGTGCAGGTCGACGGCCCACCGCGCGATCGCGAGCCCGAGCCCCGTGCCCCCGTCGCTCCCCGGCCCGTGCGGACGCCGTACCGAGCCCCGGTTGAAGCGCTCGAACACCCGGTGCCACTCCGAGCGCGGGATCCCCGGACCCTCGTCCAGGACCTCCAGCTCCAGCGAGTCCGGCTGCGCGCCGCGGCGGGCCTTCACCGTGACCCGGCCGTGCGGCGGGGAGTGCTTGACCGCGTTGTCGATGAGGTTCGCCACGACCTGGTGGATGCGCTCCGGGTCCGCGTTCGCGGTCAGCTCCGGCGGGGACACGTCCAGATGCAGATGGACGTCCGTCCGCGTATGACTGCCCGACCCCGACGGCAGCCCCGCGCGCGCGGAGACCACCATGTTGGCTTCTTTCAGGACTCCTGACAGATACGGCCACACCTCGAACCGCCGTCTGCGCAGCGGTACGACACCGTTGTCCAGCCGGGACAGGTCCAGCAGGGTCTCCACCAGCCGGCCGAGCCGCTCGGTCTGCTTCAGGGCCGTCCGCATGGTCTCCGGATCGGCCTCGGTGACCCCGTCGACGATGTTCTCCAGCACCGCCCGCAGCCCCGCGATCGGGGTGCGTAGCTCGTGCGAGACGTTCGCGACCAGCTCCTTGCGCTGCTGGTACTGCGCCTCCAGCTCGTCCGCCATGACGTTGATCGTCACGGCCAGGTCGCCCAGCTCGTCGCGGCGGTTCTCCCGCACCCGGCGGGTGTAGTCGCCGTGCGAGATCGACCGGGCCACCAGGTTCATCTCGTCCAGCGGAGCGGTCAGCGAGTGCGCCACGAACTGCGTGATCAGCAGCGTCGCGATCATCGAGAACACCATGATGAAGCGCAGCTCGGTCTTGGTGTGCACCGCGATCATCGACAGACCGGTGGTGATCAGCACCGAGATGACGACCAGCGCGCCCAGCTTGGTCTTCACCGAGAACGGACGTACGCCGCCCCAGGGGCCGTCCCCAGGGCCTCCTCCCGGCGCCTGCCCGGTCATGGCGTCGGCGTCTCCAGCGCGTAGCCCACGCCGTGCACCGTACGGATCCGCTCGGCGCCGATCTTGCGGCGCAGCGCCTTGATGTGGCTGTCGACCGTGCGGGTGCCCGAGGCGTCCGCCCAGTCCCACACCTCCGCC
This sequence comes from Streptomyces sp. AMJ-169, assembly GCF_055597585.1. NCBI lineage: Bacteria > Bacillati > Actinomycetota > Actinomycetes > Kitasatosporales > Streptomycetaceae > Streptomyces > Streptomyces sp. AMJ-169. Next base: position 58,637 of record NZ_JBVLTJ010000005.1, on the reverse strand, counting down.
AGCAGCTGCTCGCGCGAGAGCACCGCGCGCGGGGTGTTCGCCAGGCACACCAGCAGGTCGAACTCGGTGGGCGTGAGGTGCACGTCCTCCGAGCGGACCCGGACCCGGCGCTGCGCGTGGTCGATCTCCAGCTCGCCCAGGCGCAGGATGCCCGAGCGCGGGGTCGCCGCCGCGATCGCGGCCCGCTCCACCCGGCGCAGCAGGACGTGCACGCGCGCGGCCAGCTCCCGCATGGAGAACGGCTTGGTCATGTAGTCGTCGGCGCCCACGCCGAGCCCGACCAGCATGTCGGTCTCGTCGTCGCGTGCGGTGAGCATCAGCACCGGCACCGGCCGCGCGGCCTGCACCCGGCGGCAGACCTCCAGACCGTCGAAGCCCGGCAGCATGATGTCGAGGATCAGCAGGTCCGGCTGCCACGCCTCGGCCGTGTCGACCGCGGCCGGGCCGTCACCGGCCGTTTGCACGAGGAATCCTTCTGCGCGCAGGCGGGCCGCGATGGCGTCGACGATCGTCGGGTCGTCCTCGACGACCAGGACGCGGCGCTGCGCGCCCGGGGTCGCCGTCGTGGTGCCGCCTTGCGAGGTGTGTGTCTGCTCCATCGCCCGCCCCTGAGGTGCTGTCCGGAATCAGTGGGGTGATCCCATGTCTGCGCATGACTGCGGTCGGCGCGAGAATGATCGGCGCCAGGGGAGCAGAGTACGGGGAGTCACCACGGCTTTGCTATCCAGGCCGGACGGCGAGATGCACCACGTCGGGAACGCCTCGGGCAACCGGCACCTCTTCGGTACGCACCGCCTGGAACCCGGCATTACTCAGGGTTCGCTCGAAAGCGGGCGAGGGCTTCGCGGACCATACGGCGAGCACCCCGCCCGGCCCCAACACCCGTGCGCAGCCTGCGAGTCCGGCCGGGCCGTACAGCCCGCCGTTGCCCTCCGTGACGGTCCAGCCGGGCCCGTTGTCGATGTCGAGGCAGAGCGCGTCGAACGTGTCCGATGTCTCATCGAGGAAATCCAGCAGATCCGCCACCGCGATCGTGGTCCGGGGATCGGCCAGGGCCTCCCGCGTCACGGCGGACAGCGGGCCCTCCCGGTGCCAGTCGACGACCGCCCGCTCCCGCTCGACGACCGTGATCCGTCCCCAGCGCGGGTCGGCGGCGGCGTGTGCGAGCGAGAATCCGACGCCCAGGCCGCCGATGAGGACGGAAGGGCGCGGCCGGCCGTCCAGGGCGTCCAGCGCGGCGTCGACCAGGAGGCGCTCGGAGCGGCCGTCGGAGGTGTCCATCAGGAAGCAGCCGTTGGCGATGATCTGAAGGAGCGGGCCGTGCCGTCTCAACACCACTTCGCCGTACGGGCCTTCACGGCGGTCGAGGACTTCGGGGAGGTCGCGCGCGAGGGGGTCGTACGGGGTGGCCATCGGCCCATCCTGGCACCGGGCGGGCGCCGGGGAAGGGGAATTTCCGTCGCCGGGCGCGGCCTGAACTCCTGTGCGTACCTTGGCAGGACGTGAGGGCAGCTTGAGAGGTTGCTGAGAATACGGCCGGACGTGGTGTCGGTCACAGACAGCGGACAGGTGGGGCGCGAACTCTGTAGGAGAAGGAAGGAGCGCCTCACGGTGGAACGGAACGGTACGGCCGACGCGGTCGCCCCCGCGGACCTGGGTCTGCTCGACGGCGTCCCGGCACAGCGGGTCCCCTCACTCCCGGCGCCCGCCGCCGCGGCGCCCGCCGAGGTGCTCGTACCCCTCCCGGTCCCCTCCAGAGCGTTCTGGCGGCTGCTGCCGTCGCCCAAGGGGACACCGTTCACGTTCTGGTACGCCGTCGTCCTCGCCGTCACCTCATGGGTGGCCATGAACGTCGACGACTCCTGGGTCGACTGGCTGCTCCAGGCGTCCTCCACGGACGTCTGGCACCTGCTGCGCGAACCGGCGCTGGTGCTCGGCGCGAGCGCCCTGTGGGTCGCGGGCGGGCTGTCCTCGCCGTTCACCGTGGTGTTCGTCCTCGTGCTCACCGCCCTGGAGCGGCGCGTGGGGGGCGTGCGCACGGCGCTCGTCTTCGCCGCCGGGCACGTCCTGGCGACCCTGGCCACCGAGATCCCCGTGGGCCTCGCCGTCCTGGTCGGCCACCTCCCCGAGTCCTCCCTGCACCGTTACGACTACGGCATCAGCTTCGGCGTCGCCGCGAGCATCGGCGCCCTCACCGGCCTGCTGCGCCCCTGGCTGGGCCTGCCGATCCTGTTCCTGTTCACCGCGGAACTCCTCCAGGACCTGGCCGAACTGACCGACCCCCTGAGCAACTGGGGGCACCTGATCGCCCTGGCCATCGGGGTCGCGCTGTGGCCCCGGGTACGGAGCTGGAAGAAGGAGCGGGCGGGTACGAGGGCTGTAGCGGCCGTCTAGCCGGTCAGTCCGGGCCGGCGCCGGTGCCCCGGTCCGCGTCGGCGCAGGCGTCGCCCTCTGCCGCCTCTTCCTCGGCGGCGTCATCGTCGTCCTCGTACACGATCGTCCCGTCCGCCAGCATCGTCGGGTGCATCTTCATCGGCCCGTACTCGTCCTGGTCGGAGGGGCGGGGTGGTTCGGGGCCGTCGGGGCCCATGCGGACGATGCGTTCGATGCGGCAGATACGGAAGTGGCGGCCGTCGACGCGGGCCTCGTCCGCGCGGCCGGCGGCGCGGAACTCCTCGGCCACGCGCGCGTAGAGGGCCACTTTCTCCTCGGGCCACTTCTTCAGCAGGGGCCAGTCGTAGGTCATGGCCATGTACAGCCGGCGGCGGGCCTCGTGCGGGGTCGCCTTGGGGCCGCTGCGGGGGCACCAGCCGGAGCTGTCCCGCTCGACGACCGCGAAGCCGACCGGGAGCCGCACGATCTCCGGGTGCGTGCCGACGGCCGTCTGGGAGTCGCGGCGGGCGGCGGGCGGGAACCGGGAGTCCGTGTACGAGAAGTCGCGCAGGCCCAGGCGCAGCGCCCCGGCCATGGGGCCGTCGTCGGCGGCCGGGTCCAGGGTGTGGCCGATGTCCAGGGCCGACGACTCGCGGCCCTCCCAGAGCTGTTCGGCGGGCTCGGGGTCGGTGGGGCGGGGCGGCTCCAGGCCGAACTCGCCGGAGCGCGCGAACTCGTCGCCGCGCACGACCCGGTAGCGCACCCCGCACGCGGTGACCTCGTCGGCGGGCTCGCGCTCCAGGACGGCGACGGCGGCCAGCAGCTCGCCGCGCGTCCCGGTGTCCTGGGCGGTGTCCTTCGCGGTGAACCACAGATGCGAGTTGAGTCCGTCCCGTGACTGCTGCGGCATCCCGTCGGTGAACGGCAGCAGCACCCGCCAGCGCGCGCCGTCCTGGCGGGTGTCGTACGCGGCGACCCCGAACACCGGACCGCGCAGCGCTATCCGCGGATAGCGCCGGGACGCCTCCACGGCGTCCGCCTCCATCACCCAGGCCACCGGGTCGTCGCGGCGCACCAGATCGGCGTGGAGCGCGTTCAGATGTTGCTTCCAGTCATCAGTCATGTGCGCATTGTGGTGGGGGTGCGGGGGCGGTTTGGGCGGAACGGGGAAAGTGGCGGCGGCGGGCGCGCGGGGGTGGTGGCGCGGCGGAGGCACGGGATTTTCCGTGCCGGGCGTCCTGTTTGTCGGTGGGGGTGTGCGGGGTGCCGGCGGGGGTTGCGCGGGGTGTCGCTGGGGGCTGCGGCGGTGATCGCTCACGGCGAACACCGGACCGGGAACATTCGGGGGCTCATATGCATTGAGTCGGTAAAGCTCAACTTGACTGCCGAAGGGGAGATCATGGCTTTGTCGTCATCAACGCTCACGCTGCCGGTGCTGCCGCTCGACGGCGAGGTCGTGCTGCCCGGCATGGTCGTTCCGCTGGATCTGAACGACGCGGACGTACGCGCCGCCGTGGAGGCCGCGCAGGCCGCCGCGCGCAGTGAGCCGGGCAAGCCCAGGGTGCTGCTGGTGCCCCGGGTGGACGGGAACTACGCGGGGACGGGCGTGCTCGGGACCGTGGAACAGGTCGGCCGGCTCGCCGACGGGGACCCCGGGGCGCTGATCCGGGGCCGGGCCCGGGTGAAGATCGGGGCGGGGACGACCGGTCCGGGCGCCGCGCTGTGGGTGGAGGGCGCCCAGCTCGACGAGAGCCTGCCCGAGCCGGTGCCGGGGCACGTCGGCGAACTGGTCAAGGAGTACAAGGCGCTGGCCACCGCGTGGCTGCGCAAGCGGGGCGCCTGGCAGGTCGTGGACCGCGTCCAGGCCATCGACGACGTCTCCGCGCTCGCCGACAACTCCGGCTACTCGCCGTTCCTCACCCTTGACCAGAAGATCGAACTCCTGGAGACCACCGACCCGGTGGCCCGGCTGAGGCTCGCCACGCAGCAGCTGCGCGACCACCTCGCGGAACAGGACGTCGCCGAGACCATCGCCAAGGACGTCCAGGAGGGCGTCGACAAGCAGCAGCGGGAGTTCCTGCTCCGCCGCCAGCTGGACGCGGTCCGCAAGGAGCTGCGCGAGCTGAACGGGGAGAGCGCCGACGCGGAGGAGTCCGACGACTACCGCGCGCGCGTGGAGGCCGCCGACCTCCCGGAGAAGGTCCGCGAGGCGGCCCTCAAGGAGGTCGACAAACTGGAACGCTCCAGCGACCAGTCCCCGGAGGGCTCCTGGATCAGGACCTGGCTGGACACGGTCCTGGAACTCCCCTGGAACTCCCGCACGGAGGACGCGTACGACATCCAGGGCGCCAAGTCCGTCCTCGACGCCGAGCACGCGGGCCTCGAGGACGTGAAGGAGCGCATCACCGAATACCTGGCCGTCCGCAAGCGGCGCGCGGACCGGGGGCTCGGAGTCATCGGCGGGCGGCGCGGGGGCGCGGTGCTCGCGCTGGTCGGACCGCCCGGGGTCGGCAAGACCTCCCTCGGGGAGTCCGTCGCCCACGCGATGGGCCGCAAGTTCGTCCGCGTCGCCCTCGGCGGCGTCCGGGACGAGGCCGAGATCCGGGGGCACCGGCGGACGTACGTCGGCGCGCTGCCCGGGCGGATCGTGCGGGCCGTCAAGGAGGCCGGTTCGATGAACCCGGTCGTCCTGCTCGACGAGATCGACAAGGTCGGCTCCGACTTCCGGGGCGACCCGGCCGCCGCCCTCCTCGAAGTGCTCGACCCGGCCCAGAACCACACCTTCCGCGACCACTACCTGGAGGTCGAACTCGACCTGTCCGACGTGGTGTTCCTCGCCACGGCCAACGTCCTGGAGGCCATCCCCGAGGCGCTGCTCGACCGGATGGAGCTGGTCCGGCTCGACGGGTACACCGAGGACGAGAAGGTCGTCATCGCCCGCGACCACCTCCTGCCGCGCCAGCTGGAGCGGGCGGGGCTGGACAAGGAGGAGGTCGTCCTCGAGGAGGGCGCGCTGCGCAAGCTCGCCGGGGAGTACACCCGGGAGGCCGGGGTGCGCACGCTGGAGCGGTCCCTCGCGCGGCTGCTGCGCAAGGTCGCGGCCCAGCACGAACTGGGCGCGCGGGAGCTGCCGTTCACCGTCACGGACGCCGATCTGCGGGGCCTCATCGGGCGTCCGCACCACGTCCCCGAGTCCGCCCAGGACCCGGCGGAGCGGCGCACGGCCGTCCCCGGGGTGGCGACCGGGCTCGCGGTGACCGGCGCCGGCGGTGACGTCCTGTTCGTCGAGGCGTCCCTCGCCGATCCGGAGACGGGCGCGGCGGGGCTGACGCTCACCGGTCAGCTGGGTGACGTGATGAAGGAGTCCGCGCAGATCGCGCTGAGCTTCCTGCGCAGCCATGGCGCCGAACTGGAGCTGCCGGTGGGGGACTTGAAGGACCGCGGGGTCCACATCCACTTCCCGGCGGGCGCGGTGCCCAAGGACGGACCGAGCGCGGGCGTGACGATGACGACGGCCCTGGCGTCCCTGCTCTCCGGCCGCCTGGTCCGCACGGACGTGGCGATGACCGGCGAGGTGTCCCTGACGGGCCGGGTCCTCCCGATCGGCGGCGTCAAGCAGAAGCTGTTGGCGGCCCACAGGGCAGGAGTAAAAACGGTCATCATCCCGAAGCGCAACGAGGCAGACCTGGACGACGTCCCGACAGAGGTGTTGTCCAAGCTGGACGTCCACGCGGTGACGGACGTCCGCCAGGTCCTGGAACTGGCGCTGGCGCCGGCGAGCAGGGGGGCGGGGGTTTCGGTGGCGGCGTGAGGGGCGCGCGCGGGCGGCGCGAAGGAACGGGACTGCTCCTTCGCGGCACGTCCCGCCGTCTTGCCGCCCGGCTCCGGCGGGTAGCACCGCAGGTGTCGTGAAAGGTGAGGGGCCGGCGAGGAACGGGCCGCTCATGAGGACGGGAAGCACCGCAAGTGACGTTCACCCCCGAGCGGGGAGGCTGTGCCGGTGATGAGCTGGTGCGGTCTCTCCGTGAGATCGGAGCCCTCACGCCCGAGTGGGCCGGTGCGTTCGCGGACGTTCCGCGGGCGTTGTTCCTGCCGGAGCTGTTCTGGGCCTATGACATGGCCACCGGGCGCAGCGTCCCCGTCCGGCGCGGCGACGACCCCGAGGCGTGGGAGCGCGCCGCGTACGCGGACGTACCGGTCGTCACGCAATGGGACGACGGACAGCACACCGGCCCCGAGCCCGGCACCGTGCCGACCAGTTCCGCGAGCATGCCGTACGTCGTCGCCTCGATGCTCCGCGATCTGGACGTCGGCGACGGCATGCGCGTGCTGGAGGTCGGGACCGGCACCGGCTGGAACGCCGCCCTGCTGACGCACCGGCTGGGCGGCCCCGGCGTGGTCAGCGTCGAGATCGACCCCGCCGTCGCGGAACGGGCCCGAAGCGCCTTGAAGCAGGCCGGGTTCACCCCCGAGGTGGTCCGGGGCGACGGCGGGGACGGCTGGCCGGCCGGGGCGCCCTACGACCGGGTGATCGCCACGGCGGGCGTGCGGGCCGTTCCGCCGTGCTGGCTGGAGCAGACCCGGCCGGGCGGCGTCGTCCTCGCTCCGTGGGGCACCCACTACAGCGACCAGGACGCGCTGGTCCGGCTGACCGTCGCGGCGGACGGAAGCGCGTCGGGGCCGTTCCTGCGCATGGTCGAGTTCATGAAACTGCGCTCCCAGCGGCTCGACTGGGACCGCTTCCGCGCGCACGTCCCCGCCTTCCCCGGAGACGCCGACGTCTCCCGGACCCGGCTCGCCCTGAAGGACCTCGGCGGCCGTTACGAACCCGCCCGGTTCGTCGCGGGACTCTGCGTGCCCGACTGCGCCCATGTCGTCAACGAGAGCGGTGCGGCCGGGTCCGCGAAGGCGTGGTTCTTCGACCTCACGAGCCTGTCGTGGGCCGCCGTCGAGTTCCGCGCCGGTGAGGCGCAGGCCACGGTGTATCAGTGCGGACCGCGCCGGCTGTGGGACGAGGTCGAGCGGGCCCTGGTGTGGTGGGCGGAGCGCGGCGGACCCGGTGTCGACCGGTTCGGGCTCACCGTCGGCCCGGACGGAACGACCCGCCCCTGGCTCGACCGCCCCGCGGACGTGCTGCCGTTCACCTGACACCGGGACCGGCCGCAGTCGGTGCGACGGGGACGCCTGGGGACGCGGGCGTCCCCGTCCCCGTGTCCGAGTCTTCGGCCCCCGCTCCTCTCCCTCTTCTCCCCGCTGCGAAATACTGTCCGAGCTGCGGTGATGGGATGGCCTGAACCAATCGGGCGCTAGTGGATACGGAGTGGTGCGGTGCACGGGAGCGGTAGTGGGGATGTGCCGGGGGCGGACCGGGAGTTTCTGTCGCTGGAGCGGGAGCTGACCATGCTGCTGCGGCGGGCGCGGGCCAATCAGGGGGAGATGGCCCGTGAGGTGCACCCGGATCTGGAGCCCGCCGCCTATGGGCTGCTCGTGCGGCTGGAGGAGTCGGGGAAGCGGCGGGCCACCGAACTCGCCGCCTACATCGGCGTCGGCAAGGCCACCATGTCCCGCCAGCTGCGCGCCCTCGAAGAGCTGGGCCTCGTCTTCCGCGAGCCCGACCCCGCCGACGGCCGGGCCTGGCTCGTCGACCTCACCGAGGAGGGCCGCAGCCGCGTCAGCCGGGTGAGAGAGGCCCGCCGGGCGCGGTACGTCAGCCAGCTCGCCCATTGGGAGCGGGCGGAGGTCGCCGAACTGGCCCGGCTGCTCGGCGAGTTGAACCATGTCATGGAGAGGTGACCGGGGGCGGAGCCGAGTTCACGCCGACTCTGCCGAAGCGGCCCCAGCCCGAACCGAGTTGCCCCGCCGCCCCCAGCTCCCCTCACGGCTCCACCCACACCGCCGTCGCGTCGTCATGCGTCTTGCTCCGCCCCAGGAACACCCGCTCCACCTCATCCGCCCCCTCCAACTCCCGTACCCGGTCCACCAGTCCCCGCGCCCCCTCCTTGCGCGCGTACCCGAACAGGTCCGCCCAGCCCCCCTCGTGGAACTTCTCCGTCCACCGGCTCGCCCCGTCGGTCAGGGCCAGCAGCGCCCGTACCGAGGCCCTTGGACAGCGGCCCGTCACCGCGCGCGACGCCACCGACGGATCGGCGGCGGCCGTGAAGAAGCCGCCCTCCTTGTTGCGCGCCCGGCTGTCCGCGATCTTCGCCGACGCGAGCAACTCCCTTGGCAGCAAGGCCAGTCGGTCGTCGAGGACGGGGGTGACCGAACCTGACGGGGACTCAAGGAGGAGCGCCGCGTCGGAGAGGACGAGGTGTTCCACGCACCCCTCGTCCCACCGCGCTAGGGCGACCGTCGCCTGTGGAGTACGCGGGTGAGAAAGGTCACAGGTGTGTGAATGTGCGGCGGCGGTCCGGGCGATGGCCTGGGACAGAGCGTCCGGCAGCGGAACATCCGGTGCCGAAACGGTCAGTTCGGTCAGCGCGCCGCCGAGCCGGGCGACGTACCAGGCAACGGAGTGGCGGCAGCCGTACCCGTCCGGCGGCGGAGTCACCCCGTCGAGGACGACGAGGACACCACCCTGGCCCGACGCGGTGGCGGCGACGGCGGCGAAGTCCTCGTTGGGGCGGGCGCGGTCGCCGGGCTCCGTGACAAGTTCCGTACGCATCCGGCCAGTCTGCCGGAGCCGGGCGAACGGCCGCCGAACGGCTCGCGATGATTGCCCCACGACGGTCGATGTGCAGGTCAGACGCCTGATTTGGGGCGGAAAGCGCAGCGCGCGGGGGGCGTGGCGGTGCATCCTGTCAAAGCCCGGCGCCCGCGTCCAACCGGCGGACCGGAAAACGCCCGGGGCCGCCGCGGCACGCGCCGGTGGAACTTGCCCCTCAACTTCCTTCCGATGTTCACTCCTTCGGGTGGCGGGTCAGGTGAAGAGCGCTTCCCGCCCACCGGCACTGGGAGGGTCGGGAGCCGTACCGGTTGTGCGCAGCTGTTGACCGAGCGTCATCCGGTCCCATGGGTACACGAGATTCAGGAATGCGAGCACCGGTGCAGAAGAAGCGGCCTCGGCGCCCAGAAAAGTCGGCTTCCGGAGCTTCCGGTGCGCAGGCGCAGCCTCCCGTCGGAAAGGGCCGCCCGACCCATGTGCGCAACAGGCTGATCGTCGCCGTCGCCGTGGTCGCCGCCGCGATCGGCGCCGCCGGGACCCCGTCCGTCCTCATGGCCTCCGCCGATCTGAAGGACGCCCAGGACCTGGTGACCCTGGCCGAGCGCACCGAGGACGCCCTCGGTCTCGCCCAGTCGGTCGCCGACGAACGCGACGCGGTCACCGTCTATCTCGCGACGGGCCGCGCCAGGAGCAGTACTCCGGACGCCCAGTTGACGGCCCGCGTCGACCGCCAGATCACCGATCTGCGCACGGCCGGCGAGCTCCCGGCCGACCTCACCGCGGACCTCGACGGCATCGCGGCCATCCGCAAGAACGCCCTCGACGGCAAGACCGGCGCCCTCGACGCGCACACCGCGTACACGGCGACGATCACCGAACTCCACCGCCTCGCCGAGCAGTTGGCGCAAGCGTCACCGGCCCGTGCGGGCGCCGGGGCGTACGCGCTGGCCGAACTCGACTCCGCCGTCCAGCAGTCCGCCGCCGCCCGGGGCCTGCTCGTCGCCGCGCTGTCCATCCCCAGCAGCAGCGACTCCTCGTACGACACCAGCGACTCGGACCTGCGCGACCAGCTCACCGCCGCCGCCCAGCAGGCCCGCTTCCGCTCCGACGCCGCGCTCGCCGACTTCCGCGAGACCGGCCCGAAGGCGGCCGTCGGGTCCTACGACTCGACGGTCACCGGCAGCGAGAGCGACGCCGCCGAGAAGTACCTGACGACCCTCACCGACCAGCCGTCGCTCACCTCCGACGAGGTCGACACCAGCGCGAGCGCCGTAAACACCGCTCTGTCGGCCCGACTTGAGCTGATGCGCGGCGCCGAGGCCGCCCTCTTCGACCGGCGCACCAAGGACCTGGAGAAGCTGCGCGACGACGACGTCACCGCGCTGGAGATCCGGGTCGCCGTCCTCGGCGCGCTGATGCTGCTCGCCGTCGGCGTCGCCACCGGCATGGCCCGCGGCCTCACCCGCCCGCTCTCCGCCGTCCGCAGAGGCGCCGCCCGGCTCGGCGACGCGGAGCACCCGGGGGCGGAGGAGCCGGTCAAGTTCACCGGCCGCAACGACGAGTTCGCCCAGGTCGTGCGCTCCATCAACGCCCTGCACGCGCACGCCGCCGGCGTCCACGAACGCCTCGCCACGCTGGAGGCCGACCGCAAGCACCTCGTCGGCCAGCGGCAGAAGATGGCCGACGCCCGCGAGGAGCTGCGCGCCGAACTCGCCGACGTCACCGCCCAGTTGGAGCGGCTGCGGGCCTCCATCGGCTCCACCTTCGTCAGCCTCGCGCTGCGCACCCTCGGCCTTGTCGAACGCCAACTCACCGTCATCGAGGGCATGGAGGAGCGCGAGCAGGACCCCGAACGGCTCGCGACCCTCTTCAAGCTCGACCACTTCGCGACCGTCATGCGCCGCCACAGCGAGAATCTTTTGGTCCTCGCCGGCACCGAGCACGTCCAGCCGCACCCCGGCCCGGTCCCGCTCGTCGACGTCGTACGCGCCGCCGTCAGCGAGATCGAGCGCTACGAACGCGTCCGCATCGCCGCCCTCCCGCCGCACGCCCACATCGCGGGCTTCGCCGCCGACGACCTCTCCCACCTGATCGCCGAACTCCTGGAGAACGCCGCCTCGTTCAGCCCGCCCGACGCCCCCGTCGAGGTCTCCGGCTGGCTCCTGGAGAACGGCGACGTCATGCTCTCCGTCCAGGACGAGGGCCTCGGCATCCCCGAGGAGCGCGCCGCCCGCCTCAACGCCCGCCTCACCGACTTCGACCCCGAGACCCCCTTCGACCAGGAGGGCGAGGAAGGCCTGGGCCTCGGCCTGTACGTCGTCGCCCGGCTCGCCCACCGGCACGGCGTCCGCGTCCGGCTGCGCACCGGCGAGGGCGAGCAGTCCGGTACGACGTCGGTGGCGGTCATCCCTACGGCCGTACTGGCGCCGTCGCCGGCCGCCGCGACCCCGTCGGCTCCCGCCCGGCAGCCGGAGAAGGCCCCCGGAGTCTCCCTCCCGGGGGCCGACGCCGAGGCCAACTCCCATGTCATCGGCGGCCGTTCACGCGGCAAGGACCTCGCCGTCGAACTCGCCGAACGCGCGATCGAGAAGGCGCAGGCGGACGGGACGCTGGAGGAGACGCCCGACGAGGCCGTGACGGAGGAGGCGGAGGTAGCGGAGGAGGCCGCGCCGCAGGTCACCTCCGAGACGACCCTCGAACTCCTCGTGCCGGCGCCGCGTGAGGAGCACGCCCGCGCCGCCGACGCCGAGGACGGCGAGGAGCACGCCCGTACCGAGGCGCCCGCCGAGGACTCCGGCGAGGAGGACGAAGAGCGCGTCACCGACAAGGGGCTGCCCAAGCGGACCCCCAAGGTGACCGGCCAGGAGCAGGTGCCCCGGCCGCGCACCGGCTCCGTGGACGCGGAGGCGCTGCGCCGCCGGCTCGGCGGCTTCCGGCAGGGGGCCGAGGCCGGGTACCGGGAGGCGGAGATCGAGGAGAAGACGGGGCGGAACAAGGTGCTGGCACCCGAAGCATCCGAAGCCCCCGAAGCACCGACAGCGCCGCAAGCGGCTCAAGCGGCGCCGCACACCCCGCGAGCAGCACCGCAGACACCGCGAGCACCGCAAGACCCGGGGGGAACAGTCGAGGAGGCAAGCAGTTGACCGCGCCCAGTACCTTCGGACTGAGCAGTGAGGCACGCAACCTGCACTGGCTGCTGAACAACCTCGTCGAGGAGGTGCCGGGCATCCAGTCGGTCGCCGTGGTCTCCTCCGACGGACTGCTCCTGCTCTCCTCCGACGCCGATCACAACGCCGAGGCAGCGCAAGGGAGTTCGGCTCGCCCCAAGGGCCCGCGCGGCTCGGCCGCCGACCTCGCCACCGTCGTCTCCGGCATCGGCAGCCTCACCCTCGGCGCCGCCCGGCTCATGGACTTCGGGGACGTCAAGAACACCATGGTCGCCATGGACGACGGCAGCCTGTGCGTGATGTCCATCAGCGACGGCTCGCTGCTCGGGGTGCACGGGGACGCCGACTGCGACATGAGCGTCGTCGCCTACCACATGGCGCTGTTCGTCGGCCGCGTCGGCCATGTCCTGACGCCCGAACTGCGCACGGAGTTGCGGAAGTCGCTCGCGGGGGAGGGGGGTGGCCGATGAGCGCGGAACTCCCCGGGAAAGCCGCCGTGTCCGGCAACCGCCTCCCCGTGCGCGGCGCCGACAAGCGCCCCGCCCGCGTCCGCCCCTACTCCCTCACCGGCGGCCGCACCCGCTTCGGCCACGTCCTCCTCGTCGAGACCTTCGTCGCCGCGCTCGAAGCGCCGCAGGAGCACAAGGAGTTGACGGCGGATCAGACACCCGTGCGCGAGTCGCCGGAGACGCTGGCCATCGTCGGACTGTGCCGCCGGATGCGTACGGTGGCCGAGATCGCCGCGCTGCTGAGGATGCCCCTCGGCGTGGTCCGGGTCCTCCTCAGCGACCTCGCGGACCAGGGAAAGATCCGTGTGTACGGCACCGGTACCGCCCACGGTACGGGCCGTCCCGACCGCGCTCTGCTGGAAAGGGTGCTGAGTGGACTCCGTCGTCTCTGACCGCGTCACTTCTTCGGACGCCGGTCCCGACGAGAACCTGAAAGCCTGGCAGACGGACCGCAGCCGCGCCCCCGTCGCCACGAAGATCGTGGTCGCCGGCGGCTTCGGCGTCGGCAAGACCACCCTGGTCACGGCCGTCTCCGAGATCACGCCCCTCCAGACGGAGGCGCTGATGACGCAGGCGAGCGCCGCCACCGACGACCTGAGCGCGACCCCGGAGAAGCTGACCACCACGGTCGCCATGGACTTCGGCCGCCTCACCCTCGACGACGACCTCGTCCTGTACCTCTTCGGCACCCCCGGCCAGCAGCGCTTCTGGTTCATGTGGGACGACCTGGTGCGCGGCGCGATCGGCGCCGTCGTCCTCGCCGACACCCGCCGCCTGAAGGACTGCTTCCCCGCGCTCGACTACTTCGAGAGCTGCGGGCTGCCGTACGTCGTCGCCGTCAACCACTTCGACGGCAGCGAGCGGTTCGAGCCGGACGACGTCCGCGAGGCGCTCACCGTCCCCCCGCACGTGCCCGTCCTGATCATGGACGCGCGGCGGCGGATCCCGGTCATCGAGACCCTGCTGACCCTCGTCGCCCACGCCCTGGACGAAACACCCGAATAGGAGATCCGCCCCCGGTATGCGGAAGATACTCGTCGTAGGGGCCGGTCAGTCCGGCCTCCAGCTCGCCCTCGGTCTTCAGTCGCACGGCTATGAGGTCACCCTCATGTCCAACCGGACGGCGGACGAGATCCGCTCGGGCCGGGTCATGTCCACCCAGGTCATGTTCGCCACCGCCCTCCAGCACGAACGCGACCTCGGCATCGCGTTCTGGGAGAGCCAGGCCCCCCGGATCGAGGGCGTCGGCGTCTCGGTCGCGGGCCCCGGTCCCGGGGGCCGGGTCATCGACTGGCTCGGCACGCTCGACGGCTTCGCCCAGTCCGTCGACCAGCGCGTGAAGATGGCCGGCTGGATGGAGACGTTCGCCCAGCGCGGCGGCCAACTGGTCATCCACGGTGCGGCCGTTGGTGACCTCGACTACTTCGCCCGTACGTACGACCTCGTCCTCGTCGCCGCCGGCAAGGGCGAGCTGGTGTCGATGTTCGCCCGCGACCCCGAGCGCTCGCCCTACACCGCCCCGCAGCGCGCCCTCGCCGTCACCTACGTCCACGGCCTGGGCCCGCGCCCCGAGCACCCCGAGACCGAGTCCGTGCGCTGCAACTTGGTGCCCGGGGTGGGGGAGTTGTTCGTCATGCCGACGTTCACGACATCGGGGCGGGCGGACATACTGTTCTGGGAAGGGGTGCCCGGGGGGCCGCTGGACGCCTTCGCCGGAGTGAAGGACCCCGCCGAACACCTGCGTCTCACCTTGGAGTTGATGAAGGAGTTCGTGCCCTGGGAGTACGCGCGGGCGGCGGACGTCGAACTCACCGACGCGGGCGGTACGTTGGCGGGCCGTTACGCGCCGACGGTCCGTAATCCCGTGGGGCAGCTGCCGGGCGGCGGGCTGGTGCTGGGGGTGGCGGACGTCGTCGTCGCGAACGATCCCATCACCGGTCAGGGCGCCAACTCCGCGTCGAAATGCGCCGCTTCCTATCTCGCCGCGATCCTCGATCACGGGGAGAAGGAGTTCGACGAGGGGTGGATGCGGGGGACGTTCGAGCGGTACTGGGACACCGCCCGGCATGCGACGAAGTGGACCAACGCGATGCTGGCTCCGCCGCCGGAGCATGTCGTCGACTTCCTTGGCGCGGCAGGGCAGTTGCCGGCGGCGGCGCGTCGGTTCGCCAACGCGTTCGATGATCCGGCGGACTTGGAGGAGTACTTCTACGAGCCGGAGAGGGTGGGGGCGTATTTGGGGTCGCTGGGGTGAGCGGGTGAGGGGGTGCCGGGTGCTGTCGTCTGCCGGGTGCGGCGCCGCTGTGGCTGGTCGCGCCGTTCCCCGCGCCCCTTAAGGGGCTGCGCCCCTTTACCCCCTTGCGCAGTTCCCCGCGCCCCTAATGCGCCGTTCCCCGCGCCCCTATTCGCGCCGTTCCCCGCGCCCCCAATGCGCCGTTCCCCGCGCCCCTAACGCCCCGCCCCTCCCGCCGCATCCTCCCCCGTCCGCGTCACCCTCATCCCCTCCCCCTCCCCCCGCTCCACCCTCCAACCCCCCGCATACACCGGCGCATGCGCACCCCCCTGCGCGGCCGTCGGCGTCCGCCGCAGCTGGGCCAACTGCCCCGGCGTCAGTGCCACCAGCACCCTCTCCACCTCCCCCAGCCGCCTCCGCACCTCGTCCCGTGCCCTCTTCTTGCGTTCCGTCAGTGTCAGTTGGGTGTCCAGTGCCGTGCGGGCCGCTCTCGTCAAGGTGTGCTGGGTCTGTTCCGATCTGGTCAGGCGGGACATCGTCTGGGCCCGTTCCGCCGCGACGCGGTCGATCACATGGCCCTCGTACAGGGCGTGCTGGGGATCGCGGGCCAGCAACAGGCGTACGTACGGGGAGATGTCCGTGGCCGACTGGTACTGCTGGCGGGCGAGGCGGCCGGCCGCGCCCTGGCTGGCGTGCAGGGTCAGCCTCGCCCGCAGCAGGTCCGTGTCGAGACGGGCCACCTCCGCCCGCTGCCTCTTCAGCGCCACCGCCGTCTCGTCGTACGACTTCGTCGCCTTCTCCGCCTCGGTGTACGCCCGCTGAAGGTCCGTCAGCACGTCCGCCACCGGGCGGTCGTCCGGCCAGGCCGGCTGGCCCAGTCCCAGCTGGGCGGCCAGTGCCGCCGTGCACGCCAGTCGCAGCAACCTTCCTGACATGCCGTCAACCTCCGTGGATCTGGGACGGGTTTTCCGTCCCGCACCGCGAGCATCCGGCCGCCCGGCGGGCCGCGCGCGGCGAGTGTGCGCGGATCGGCGCAACGGGGTCACCCGTCAGAGTTGCGCTCCGGCTTCGTCCACGGCCAGCGCGGTTTCCCGGAGTCCGCCCTGCCCTCGGGGTCGTGGACGTACTTCCAGCCCTTCGCCACCCCGAGCCGCCTGCTCTGGGCCCGGGGCGTGCGGCGGTAGATCAGGACCGTCGCCGGGGCGTCGCCCGCCGCCGGGACCGGGATGCGGTACGTCTTCGGGGGGTGGCCGGTGGGGCCCAGCAGGACGGGGAGGGTGCGGCCGTCCATCGGGCCGCCCTCGAAAGGGGTCTCTTCGCTCTTCACGACGATCAGTCTCGGTCACGTCCGGACAGGGCGGCGAGCACCGCGGCCGTCTCCGGATCACGGGTCGCGGTCACCGAGAGGACCGCCATGAACTGCTCGACCAGCCAGTCCCGCAGCTCTCCGGCCGGCGGGTCCTTCTCCTCGTCGAGCCAGATCAGCGAGGCCGCCTCGACGGCCGTGATCCACATGCGGACGGTCATCCGCAGCCGCGCGCCGGGGGAGCGGACGCCGAGGTGACGGTAGATCTGCTCGGCCGCCGCCCGCCGGACGCCGTCCACCAGGGCCGTCGTCCGGGAGGTCGCCACGACGCTGCCGCCCTGGAGGAGGGCGCTGAAACCGGCGTCGTGCTGGTCGACGAAGGCCAGATAGCGGTCGAGGGCGTGGGCGAGGCGGGTGAGGAGGGGGCCGTCGTGCGGCTCGGCGAAGCACTCCTGGAGCTCCTCGGCGGCGGAGCGCAGGGCGGCCTCGTACAACTGCTGCTTGCCGCCCGGGAAGTAGCGGTAGACCAGGGGGCGCGAGACGCCGGCCGCCTCCGCGACGTCGTCCAGGGAGACGTCCTCGGGGGAGCGGTGCGCGAAGAGGGTGAGCGCGGACTCGATGAGCTGCCTGCGCCGCTCCTCGACGCTCAGCCTCTTGTAGGCGGGGGCGGCGGGGGTCATGCGGCCAGGGTAGTCGGCCGCTTCCGGGAGGCTCAGGCCAGCAGGCCCGACGACCTCCACAGCCTGCGCCCGGTCCCCCTGAGCACCCCGATGTCGTCCAGGAACTCGGTCAGTTTCCGCGCCCCGCTCCGCATGACCTCCCTGCGGTGCCCGCTCGCCCGCACCTGCGCGAGCGCCTCGCGCCGGTCGAGCCCTACGTTCGTGTAGACCTCGGGGTTGACGAAGGCCACCGAGAACACGCGGGCGAACTCCCCGGACGACACCCGCGTGAACTCCTGCGACCAGCGCGGCGCGCTCAGCATCTGGCGGCGCAGCTCCTCACGGGCGTAGCGCACATGCCGGGCCTCCTCCACGACATGGATCCGCGTCACGCCTCTGACCAGCGGCTGCACCCGCTCGTCGGGGAACGTCAGGCGCTGCATCCAGTCCAGGACCTCCTCGCCGAGCAGGGTCGCGGTGAACGAACCCGGGGTCGTGGAGATGGTCTTGAAGACGCGGCCCAGGTTCTGGTGGGCGCGGCTCACCGGGTACCAGGGGGTGTCGCTCCGCGTGATGAGGCGGGCGAACATCTTGGAGTGCCGGCACTCGTCCTCGATCTCGGTGAGGGCGTAGCGCACGTGCGCGCTGGTCGCGGACTTGTCGTAGACGTGCCGGACCAGCAGCTGCATCAGGATCAGCTCGAACCAGATGCCCAGCGAGGCGAGCGCGGCGGCCTCGTGCCGGGACAGGTCGATCCGCTGCTCCTCGCTCATCCGGCGCCACAGCGGGGTGCCGTACAGGGACACCAGCTCGGGCGGCCAGAACCACTTCCCCTCCTCGAAGGGCGCGGCCCAGTCCAGTTCCCGGTCGGGGTCGCAGGAGTGCCGGGCGGAGGCGGCGAGCAGCCGTTCGGCGACCTGCTCGCGGTCCTTGAGCAGCCCGAGCGCGTCCCGCGGGCCGTCCTCTGTGAGGGTCGTCATGCCTCTTATGAGACTGCCTGTCAGCAAGAGCGTCAATCCCTCGTGTACGACTTTCCACGCGCCGGCCGTGGAGTACGGTCACCCCGTGTTCCCGCCCCGCCGTCGCCTCCGTCTCGTCCTCGCCCTCACCGGCGCCGCCCTCGCCCTCCTCGCCGCGACCGCCGCCGCCCTCGGCTGGTTCGCCTACCGCTCCGACGCCGGTTTCCCGCAGGCCGGTTACCGGCTCACCCTCCCGCCGACCCTGGCCGGCGGCCGGTACGCGCTCGCCGCCGACCTCTCCGCGAAGGAGGGCGGGCGCATCGAGGAGGAGGCGAACAGCGCCTGGAACGCGCGGGACACGACAGCGGTCGTCGCCCAGTACGACCTCGGCGGCGACAAGGCCCGGGGCAGCCTGATCCTCTCCGGCATGTACGGCCGCTTCCGGGACACCGCCGACTCCCGCGCCAACATGATGAAGGGGGCGGGGCAGGCGGGCGGCGCCGAAATCGCCGTGCGGCCAAGGGACTTCGAGCTGACCGGGACGACCGTCAGCTGCCAGGTCGTCACGCAGACGCAGTTGGGGGAGCGGATCACCTACCCGGTGTGCGCGTGGGTCGACGGGAACACGGGGGCGACGGTGGGGGAGATCGGGCCGGACGCGGTGGGGCGGGCGGCCGGCGAGGTCGATCTGGAGGCGGCGGCGCGGCTGACGCTTCAGATCAGGACGGAGGCGCGGAAGCCTCGCTGAGCCTCGCGGACCCGCTCGCCGGCCCCGGCAACTCCCTTGCCGCACAAGGAGTTTCAGCCCCCAAGCGCAAGCACCTAAGGCTTCAGCACCGCCTCCATCACCGCCCGCGCGATCGGCGCCGCCACCCCGCCCCCCGTGATCTCCCCCCGGTCCGCCGACCCGTCCTCCACCACCACCGCGACCGCCACACTCGGCTCCGGATCCCGCTCCCCTTGCGCCCAGGACACGAACCAGGCGTACGGGACACCGGAGTTGCCCACCCCGTGCTGGGCGGTCCCGGTCTTGCCGCCGACGATCGCCCCGGGGATCGCCGCGTTCGTCCCGGTCCCCTCCCGCACCACCCCCTCCATAAGTTCCCGCAGCCGCATGGCGGTTGCCGGATGCATCGCCTGACGCGACGCGCGCGAGCCGCCGGTTGAGACGGTCGTCCCGCCCTTCCGCTGCGTCCGCTCCACCAGATACGGCGTCCGCAGCTGCCCCCCGTTCGCGACGGCCGCCGCAACCATCGCCATCTGCAAGGGAGTTGCCCGCGTGTTGTACTGGCCGATCGACGACAGCGCCAGCTGCGCCTGGTCGACCCGCCGGTCGAAGGTGCTCGGCGCGACCCCGAACGGGATGCGCAGCCGGGTGTCGTTGAACCCGAACGCCTCCGCCGTGCGCACCATGTCCCGCACCCCCACCTTCACCCCGAGCTTCGCGAACACGGTGTTGCACGACCACTCGAAGGCCGCCCGCAGCGGCGCGTCCTCGCACCCCGAGCCCTCGTTGGTGAGGCTCGTCGTCGTCCCCGGCAGGGTGTAGGGGGCCGGGGAGTCGGTCGCCGCGTCGAGATCGGTGACCGTCCCCGCGTCCAGCGCCGCAGCCGCCGTCACCACCTTGAACGTCGAACCCGGCGGATACGTCTGCGTCACCGCCCGGTTCAGCATCGGCTTGTCCGGGTCCCCGTTCAGCCGCGCCCACGCCCGCCGCGCCGCCGGCCCGTTGCCGGACAGCTCGGCGGGGTCGTAGGACGGGAAGGAGACGAGGGCCAGCACCCGTCCGGTGGACGGCTCGACGGCGGCCACCGCGCCCTTGCGGCCCGCCAGACCCTCGTAAGCGGTGTGCTGGGCGCGGCGGTTGAGGGTCGTCACCACCCGGCCGCCCGCCGGGCGCGCCCGCGTCAGGTCGTTCAGCAGCGGGAACGGCGCGAGCAGCGGATCGGCGCCGGACAGCACCGCGTCCTCGCTGGCCTCCAGATACGTCGTGCCGTACTCCTGCGAGGAGAAGCCCGTCACCGGCGCGTACAACGGGCCGTCCCGGTAGGTGCGTTCGTAGCGCAGCTGCTCGCGGGTGTCCTTCGAGCCGGTCACCGGACGGCCGCCGACGACGATGTCGCCGCGCGGCTGGCCGTAACGGGCGATCGACTCGCGGCGGTTGGCGGGGTTGCCGTCGTAGGCGGGGGACTCGACGACCTGCACGCGGGCCGCGTTGACGAGGAGGGCCAGGAGGAGGAGACAGCAGAAGACGGCGGCGTGCCGCATGTGCTTGGTCATGCCGGGGTCCCGGGGTTTTCTCAACTCACCTGATGTCACCGGGGAGTTCCCTTCCGCGCCGCATGGCTCAGCCTGATCAGCAGTGCCACGATCGCCCAGTTGGTCACCACCGACGAACCCCCCTGCGCGAGGAACGGCATGGCCATCCCCGTCAGCGGGATCAGCCCCGTCACCCCGCCCGCGATCACGAAGACCTGGAGCGCGAGGATCGAGGCGAGGCCGACGGCGAGGAGCCGGCCGAAGGGGTCGCGCAGGGACAGGCCCGCCCGGTAACCCCGCTCGATCAGCAGCCCGTACAGCAGGAACAGCGCCGACAGGCCGGCCAGGCCCAGCTCCTCGCCGGCCGTCGCCAGGATGAAGTCGGACTTCGCGGCGAAGCCGATCAGGACGGAGTGGCCGAGGCCGAGCCCGGTGCCGAGGACGCCGCCCGCCGAGAACGCGAACAGGGACTGGGCGAGCTGGCCGGGCCCGAGACCGGCGTCGATCGACGCGAAGGGGTGCAGCCAGTCCTCGACCCGGCTGTGCACATGCGGCTCCAGGGCGCTGACCCCCGCCGCCCCGGCGCACGCCAGCAGCAGCCCGACCACGATCCAGCCGAGCCGCCCGGTCGCGACGTACAGCATGACCACGAACAGGCCGAAGAACAGCAGCGAGGTGCCCAGGTCGCGCTCCAGGACCAGGACGCCGACGCTGATCAGCCAGATCGCGACGACCGGGCCGAGCACCCGGCCCGCCGGGAGCTGGAAGAACAGGAGGCGGCGGCCCGCGTACGCCAGCGCCGTGCGGTTGTCCGCGAGGTACGCCGCGAAGAACACCGCCAGCAGGACCTTCGCGAACTCGCCCGGCTGGAAGGAGAGTCCGTCGATCCGGATCCAGATGCGGGCCCCGTTGACCGCCGGGAAGAGCGCCGGGAGCGTCAGCAGCGCGAGGGCGGCGGCGACGCTGACGTACGCGTAGCGCTGGAGCAGGCGGTGGTCGCGCAGGGCGAGGACGATCAGGATGAACAGGCCGACCCCGAGCGTCGACCACACCAGCTGCGCCGGTGCGGCCCGGTCGCCCGGGGTCTGGAGGTCGAGCCGGTAGATCAGGACCAGGCCGATGCCGTTGAGCAGCACCCCGATCGGCAGCGGCAGCGGATCGGCGTACGGGGCGCGCAGCCGCACCGCGAGATGCGCCAGCAGCGCCGACGCCCCGAGCCCGGCCCCGTAACCGGCCGCGCCCGGCGGCAGCACTCCGCCCTTGGCGAGGCCGACGGCGCAGTAGCCGTACACCGACAGCAGCACGGCGACGACGATGAGGGCCAGCTCGACGCCCCGGCGGCGCGGGAGGCGCTCCGGCGCGGCGGTCGCGGTACCGGCGCTCATCATGTCCGGAACCTACCCAAATGCCGCTCCTTGTGCCGCTTTAACACCAGCGTGGTGCCGGGCCGATGTTGTCGATGTAGCGCGCCGCGCCCCACGCCCAGGTGCCGTCGGTCAGCAGGTACCACAGCGGGTTGCCGTCGATCCGCTGGCCGGCGGTCTTGCAGTAGATCTCGACCCGCTCGCCCCGGTAGGCGACCCGGATGATCCGCGAGCCGCGGTCGGGGGCGTCGCGCAGGTACAGCTCGTCGGCGGTGACGACGCCCCGGTAGCGGCGGGGGTCGTCGCGGCCGTGGTCGAAGCGGCCGTCGTTGTCGAACCGGCCGTCGTCGAAGCGCCCGTCGTCGTCGAACCGGCCGTCCTCCCGGCCGCCGTCCCATTCCTGGTACCGGCCGCCGTCGTCGCGGTAGCCGTCCCCGTCCCGCCCGTCCGCGGCGGCGGCCGGCAGGGCGGCGGCGGAGAGGGCGAGGGCGGTGAGGGCGCCGGCTATGCCGAGGCGGGTGAGGGGGGTGCGCATGGCGATGACCTCCGGGAGAGGGGGTGGAGCCGATCAATCGCCACGCTAGAAGCGGTCTGCCCGCAGCTGCCCTTTATGTTGCGCCATTAGGCGCGTGCAGCGTGAGCGTCGCGACCGCCCCGCCGCCCTCCGCGTTCGCGAACTCCAGCCGCGCGCCCAGCACTTCGGCCTGCCCCGCCGCGATGGTCAGCCCCAGCCCGTGCCCCCGCGCGCCGCCCTCGGTACGGAACCGCTGCGGCCCGTCCTGGAGCAGATACTCCGGGTACCCCTCCCCATGGTCGCGCACACTGACGCTCGCCCCCTCGACCCGCACCACCACCGGCCCCTTCCCGTGCCGGTGCGCGTTGGACACCAGATTCCCCAGCACCCGCTCCAGCCGGCGCCGGTCGGTCTCGACGAGCGTGTCGTGGACGACGACGACCTCCGCCGCCTCCCCCGACGCCCGCACGACCCGCTGGGCGAGCGTCCCCAGCGCGACCGTGTCGACGTCGAGCCGCTCGCGCCCGGTGTCCAGCCGGGAGATCTCCAGCAGGTCCTCGGTGAGCACGCGCAGCGCGGCCACCCGGTCGCGCACCAGCTCCGTCGGCCGGCCCGGCGGGAGGAGTTCGGCGGCGGCGTGCAGCCCGGTCAGCGGGGTGCGCAGCTCGTGCGCGACGTCGGCGGTGAAGCGCCGCTCGCTCAGCAGCTTGCGCTGGAGCGAGCCGGCCATGGTGTCCAGGGCGGCGGCGACGGCGGCCACCTCGTCGTTGGCGGCGCGCGGATCGTCGACGCGGGCGTCGAGGTCACCGGCGCTGATCCGCCGGGCGACCTGCGCGGTGGCGTGCAGCCGGCGCGTGACCCGGGTCACGGCGACCGCCCCGACCAGCAGCGTCACCCCGATCGCCAGCCCCGCCGACCACAGGATCGCGTTGTCCAGCGCCACGATCGTGCCCGCCTGCTGCCCGTACTCGACCGCCACCCCCAGCGCGTGCCCGCCGTCCGCCGGGCCCGCCGCCCACATCAGGGGCTTGCCCCGCCAGTCCGCGACGACCGTCCCGCGCTCCCCGGCGAGCGCGAGCCTGCGCAGCTCCGGCGGCAGCCCCGGCGGGTCGATCCCGGCCCCGTACTCCAGCGCGTCCCCCGCCTCGTACGAGTCCGTCGCGTCCGCGAGCCGGCTCAGCGCCAGGTCGCGGGCCTGGCCGACGGTCTGGTCGGTGACCTGGACGTGCACGAGGATGCCGAGCAGCGCGGCCAGCCCGCAGCACATGACCGTGATGAACGCGGCGGCTTTGACGGCGAGGGTGCCGGTCCACTGGGGGAGCCGGATCATGAGCGGCTCGCCGTGGGGGACGGGTACGGGGTCGCCCGGTGCTTGCCCGTCGGCATCCGCTTGCCGTCCGTGCGCAGCATCTCGTCGTGCGTCAGCAGCATCGCCTTCTGCTCGGCGTCCCACGTCCACTGGAGCCGGTACTGGTAGTCCGCGAGGTCCGAGGGCGACCGCACGATCACCGACCGCCCCGCCAGCTCGACCGCGCTCACCGCGTCCTCCCAGCCCATGACCTGCACCAGCCGGTGGTCCTCGACCGTGTACACGCGCACGGCCGTCAGATCGCCGGGCAGCATCCGGAACCCCAGCGTGAGATCGGCGCGCCCGTCACCGGTGAGGTCACGGTAGTAGGGCGTGAGCACGGGGCAACTTCCTTGACCCGCTGCTGTACAGCCTTTGATGAGCCGCGCGGTGTCGCGGTAGGGCGCCTTCGCGCCGGTGTAGTCCCCGGGGTCGCCCGCGATCTCGGCCCGTACGACGGCCACCGGGTCCACCGCGCGGATGTCGTCCCCGGGGACCGTGATCCCCTTGATCACATGCCGGTCCGCCTCGTCGATGTCCCAGGCCGGACTCGAAGCGGGCGACAGCGAGGGCCACAGCCGTACGGGGCTCGTCGCGACCGGCGCGGGCCCCGCGCCCCGCAGCTTTCCGGCGTCTCCGCAGGCCACGGCGGTGGCGGCGAGGAGGAGGGCGGTGAGGGCGAGGCGGAGCGGGCGGATGAGGGGCACGCTGCACACCTTATTCGTAAGGAATTCCTTTTTGCGGACGGATGAACTATCAGGCGGTCCGCTTGCGAGGGGTTGCCTTTTTGGTGGGCGTCGCCTTTCCCGCCGCAGGCTTCTTCTTTGCCGTTTCTCCCCGGGACGCTTTCGCCGCGCGCACACTGTTCTCCAGGGCCGCCATGAGGTCGAGCACCTTGCCGGAGGTGTCGGGAGCGGCGCCCGCCGGCGGCGCCTCCCCGCTCGCCTTCGCCGAGATGACCTCCTCCAGCGCCTCCCGGTACTCGTCGTGCAGATCCGCCAGATCGACCTCGCCGAGGGTGTCCATCAGGGCGTCCGCGAGATCCAGCTCCTTGTCGCGCACGGTCACCGGCGTCTCGGGCGCGACCCCCTCCGGCGCCCGGACCTCGTCCGGCCACAGCAGCCCGTGCATCGCGATGGCGTCCCCGACCACCCGCAGCATCCCCAGCCGCTCCCGCCCCCGCAGCGCGAACTTCGCGATAGCGACTTTGTTGCTGCGCTTCAGGGCCTCCCGCAGCAGCGTGTACGGCTTGGCGGCGGGCACCCCGGAGGCGGCGAGGTAGTAGGCGGCGTCCAGCTGGAGCGGGTCGATCCGCTCGGCCGGGACGAACGCCACGATCTCGATGGTGCGGGCGGTCGGCAGCGGGAGGTGGGCGAGGTCGTCGTCCGTGATCGGGACGATCGTCCCGTCCGCCTCCTCGTACCCCTTGCCGATCTCCGCCGCCGCCACCTCGCGGTCCTCCAGTTCGCAGACTTTGCGATAGCGGATGCGGCCGCCGTCCTCGGTGTGGATCTGGCGGAAGGAGATCGAGTGGCTCTCGGTGGCGTTGACCAGCTTGATGGGGATGCTGACCAGGCCGAAGGAGATGGCGCCGTTCCAGATGGATCGCACGGGTGAGGTTCCTTTCCGTACGGTCTTGTGGGCGTGGGGTGTCTTGTGCGCGTTGGTGCAGGTTTGCGTGATTCTTATCGTATGACGCCTCTCACCACGGTGGACGGCCGGCGGCTGGCGCTGACCCACCTGGACAAGGTCCTGTATCCCGGGGACGGCTTCACCAAGGGGGAGCTGCTGCACTACTACGCGAGCGTCGCGGAGGTGCTGCTGCCGCATCTGCGCGGCCGGGCGGTGTCGTTCCTGCGCTATCCCGACGGCCCGCGCGGCCAGGTCTTCTTCACCAAGAACGTGCCGCCGGGGACGCCCGAGTGGGTCACGACGGCGCGGGTGGAGCGGAAAGAGGGGCCGGCGCGGATGGTCGTGATCGAGGATCTGGCGTCGCTGATGTGGGCGGCGAACCTGGTCACGGAGTTCCATACGCATCAGTGGACGGTGGCCGAGCCGTCCGTGGCCGACCGGCTGGTCTTCGACCTGGACCCCGGCCTGCCGGCCGGGATGCCCGAGTGCCGGGAGGTCGCCCTGTGGCTGCGGGACCGGCTGGCGGCGGACGGTTTCGAGGCGTGCGTGAAGACGTCCGGGGCGAAGGGGCTGCATGTCCTGGCGGCCGTGCGGGACACTCCGGACCAGGTCAGGGCGTACGCGAAGCGGATCGCCGTGGAGGCGGAGGAGGGG
The DNA here is from genome assembly GCF_055597585.1 of Streptomyces sp. AMJ-169. Lineage (NCBI taxonomy): Bacteria > Bacillati > Actinomycetota > Actinomycetes > Kitasatosporales > Streptomycetaceae > Streptomyces > Streptomyces sp. AMJ-169. Next base: position 32,996 of record NZ_JBVLTJ010000005.1, on the reverse strand, counting down.
CTGGCCGGGCGGGTCGTGCACCGGATGCCGCGCGCGCTGCGGGTGGGGAAGGTGTTCGTCGACTGGAGCCAGAACGCGGGCCGCAAGACGACGGCGGCGCCGTACACCCTGCGGGTGGGCGAGAAGGCGGTGGTCTCGGCGCCGGTGAGCTGGGAGGAGGTGGGGGGCGGGGGAGAGCTCGTGTTCGGACCGGGGGAGGTGGCGGGGCGGGTGCGGGAGGCGGGGGATCTGTTGGGGGTGGTGTTCGGGGAGGGGAGGGGGGTGCCGTGAGGGGGTTTTCCGGGGGTGGGGTGATCGGCGGGCCGGAATCTTCCGGGGCCGGGGGTGTCGGTGGGCGGGGTCTTCCGGGGCCGGGCTCGTAGGTGGCCGGAGTTTTCCGGGGGCCGGTGCCTCGTACGGGCTGGGGCCTGCGCCGGATCGGGCCGGCCGGCGGCGGCCGGGGTCCTTCGGGGCGGGGTGTGTGGGCGGCCGGGGTCTTTCGGGGCGGGGTGTGTGGGGGATCGGAGTTTTCCGGGGCTGGATCTGTCGGCGGCCGGATTCCTTCGTCGGCCGGGGTTCTTCGTCGGCCGGGTTTCTTCGGGGGCCGGGATTTCCGGTGGCCGGTGCCTCGTGCGGGCTAGGGCCTGTCCGGCGGATCAGGCTGGAGGAAATAGACGGTATCTGCCCAGCTCACGCGAGCGGGGTCTGGTGCGTGCAGCTGCAAGGCGGAGGAGGGAGTTGACGCGGAGCGTCGGCGACCGACGACAACGCGGCAGATGTGCGTGCCAGGGCCCGCGACCCCAGCAAGATCCGCCGGACAGGCCCTAGACCCGGTCCCAGGTGTGCCGGTCGCGGGCCATGGCGTGCAGGCCCTCCACGTCGCCCGGTTTGAGGACGCCGCCCTGCCGGCCCAGTTCGGTGAGCTGGGTGTCTTCGAGGACGCGGACCTCGCGGGGGGCGGTGACGAGTTGTACGGAGTGGGCGCCGACGACCGCGAGGACGGGCCGTACCTCGGCGGTCAGCGCGTACGACGCCCGCGCCGCGTCCGCCCGGACCCGCCGCAGCAGGGGCTCGGGGTCGCGGCGGCCGAGGGTGACCAGGGGGTCGGCGACGCGGACGCGCTGTTTGCGGGCGGGGAGGGTGTGCACGGCGAAGATCCCGGCCGGCCCGATGACCAGGTGGTGCAGACGGTCCCCGCCGGGCAGCGGGACGGAGTGCAGGGTGTGCCAGCCGGCGCCGTCGAGGGAGTCGAGGACCTCACCGACGGCCTGCTCGGCGGCGAGGGCGCGGCGGCGCGGATCGGGGCGCAGGGGGTTGCCGCCCGGCGGGGTGCGGTCGAGGGAGACGAGGAGGGTCTCGCCGGGCCGGTTGGGGGCGAGGTCGTCGTCGGGGTGGAGGGTGAGGCGGGCGAGTTCGGCCGGGGTGGGGACGGGCGGCGGGCCGACGGTGACCTGCCCGGTGAGGAAGGGGGAGAGGGCGTCGAGGACCTGCTGGCGGTAGTCGTCGCTGAGGAGATTGACCCGGGCGGCCTCCCTGTCGTACCAGGCGATGTTCCTTCCGTCGGTGAGACAGACGTAGAGCCGTTCCTGGCCGTGCCGCCAGGTCGGTACGACGCGCAGTGCGGTCATTGCGCCATCACCCCTTCGACCATGGAACCGTCCGGGCACGGCTTGGGCAAGAAGGCGGTTACCTTTGGCGCGAGTTGGGCAGGCCAGAGGCAGATCCCTTGCACACGTCCTGGTGCCGCACCGTCCCGGGGGGCGACCTCCGGCCTCCTCGGATGCGGACAGTGAGCGGCAGACCTGAGTGAACGCGCGTTGGGGAGGCGCTGTTGCGGACCCGCAGGAAGCAGCCTGACGTACCACCTCCGGAAACCCCCTGGAACGAGATCGTCCCGAACCTCTGGATGGGCGGCCACGAATTCCTCTCCCGCACGGGCCGGCTCGAACGGGCGGTGGTCCGGCGGGAGTTCGACGTGGTCCAGTCCCTCCTGCGCCTCCCGGGTCACGGCCCCGACCCGGGCGTCGAACACCACATCTGGGACATCCCCGACGGCCCCCTGGACGGCACCCAGCTGGCCGGCGTGATGCGGCTCGCCCAGGCGGCGTGCGAGGCGTTGTCCGGGGGGCGGCGGGTGCTGGTCCGCTGCTACCACGGCTACAACCGGTCGGGCCTGGTGGTGGCCCACGCCCTGGTCCGCCAGGGCGAGACGGCCGAGGAGGCGATCCGTTTGATCCGCTCCCACCGCTCCCCGTGGGCGCTGCACAATGAGCTGTTCGTGGAGTATTTACGGGCGGGGTTGTCTACGGCTCGGTTGTTGGAGGAGTTGGCGGAGTGAGGGTGGGGGGCTGTCCGGGTGCCGGTCTTTGGGGGGGGCGGGGCCTGGGGTTTGTGGGGTGTGGTCTTCGGGGGGAGGCCCGGGGTTTCGGCGGGCGTGCTCTTCGGGGGTGGGGTCCGGGGTTTCGTCAGGCGCGCTCTTCAGGGGGGAGGCCCGGGGTTTCGTCAGGCGTGCTCGATGGCCTCGAAGATGTCGCAGTCCGTTTCCTGTTGCCAGCCGGGCAGTTCGGGCCAGTCGGCCACGTATCCGGGCTTGGGGTCGTCGAAGTGCTTGTACATCTGGGCCGTCCAGCACATCGCGACGAAACGCCCCTTCTGCTCCCTCGGCAGACGGGTGGCGTGTCCGCCGCTCAGGTCCAGGAACTGGCGTACCTGGGCGTACACGGAGGCCGCCGCCGCGCGCTCCCAGTCGGGCATGTCCTGCCAGGGGGTCACGTAGCCCGGCTTCGGTTCGCCCGGGAAGTGCTTGTGCACTCCCGCGATCCACGCGTCACGGAAAATCCGCGAGCCGTCGGTCTCGGACATTCGTCTCCTCTCGGCGTGCGGTGAGAGTGCCGGTCTCGGCCTTGAGTCTATGGGCGGTGCATCCGGAGCTGGGGCGTGAATCAGGAATACCGCACGCCCTGTTCGGGGCCTTCCTATTCCGAACGGTCCCTTTTCTCAAGCCCCTTGAGGGTCGCCCACCTGGCCAGCACCCCCACCGCGAGGGAGACGAGGATCGCGCCCCAGTCGATGACGTGAGGGAGGCCGGGGAAGAAGGCGAAGACGGCGAGGGTGAGGAGGGCGCCGACGAGGAACGCCAAGAGGGGGAGGCGGCGTTGCCGGGGGTGCTCGGGCATCGGGTGCCTCACTTCGTGATGTGGTGGCACTGGCTCACCCGGCGCACCCCGTTGACATGCAGATGCGCGCAGGACTTTCCGTAACGGGGCAGCGTCTGCGGTGAGTTGCCCCGCATCGGATCGATCCTGCACTCGCTGTGGGTACGGCCCCGCGAGGTGCGGTACGTCCTGTTCTCCGTGTCGGCGTACGTGAAGTCGATCCGCCAGTTGCAGAACCCGCTGCTGAGAGCGGCCACGAATCCACAGTCGACCCCGGCGTTCTGATACGTGATCCTCCGGCCCTCACCCCGGATGACATGCGTGAACATGCACCCCGTCGGCACCTTCATCGTCACCCCGCCCACGGCGTACTCGAAGGTCCGTACAGGAGTCGTACCGATCGCGCCGGCGTGCGCCTGAGCGGGCCCCGAGAGAATCAGCGCCCCTCCCACCGCACCCCCGGTGAGACAACGCACCGCTAGCTTCCTGAACATGACGACCCCCTGGCATATATCCCACCGGAATGTTCCGCTACTCAGAGCAACGGGGGTGGTGGGGCGGGGGTTACCAGGGGGCTGGGGTCGTCATCAGGAAGAGTGAGCCGGGGGGAGGGCGAGACCGGGTCACCCCCCTTCGTGCGCGGAAGCCCGGTCACCCCGAAGAAGTGACCGGGCTCCGACCCCTCAGCTCACCCCAACCCCCGCATCCCCCGCCAATCCTTGGCCAACACCACCTTCACCGCAGCGTTCGTATTGGTCCGCGACGGGTTGTAGATCCGAAGCTGACCGTCCACCCCGGAGCGGGTCCACAGGTCCGGAACGGCGTCCCCATTGACGTCCGGGATTCCCAGCACCGTCTGGATGTTCGCCTCCGTCCAGCCCGTCCCGTACGCCACATCCCCGTTCAGCGAGTTCGCCGCCAGTTTCAGGGACTCCGGATCCACGCTGCCCGACACCGCGCCCGGCTTCCCATGGCGGACGTACATGTTGCCGTTGTCCATGTTGCGCCAGAGCAGATCGGGAGTTTTGTCGCCGTTGACATCGGCGACGTTCACTATGTCCCGCCGCGCCCACGCGTCCGCGTTCATCTGCGTCGCCGTCTGGAACTTGGCCCCGGTGTACCCGGAGAGAACCCAGAAGCCCGCCCCCGAACGCAGTACAAGATCCGGCAACTTGTCCCCGGTGACATCGCCGACGGCCTTGATCTGGATCCACGTCGAAGGCACGGGCACATTCGGCGGAAGCATGACCTTCAGGCGCCGGTCGACGTCGAAACTGCCGTACCCGTCCCCGGGGTACAGCCAGAACCCGCCGTCGGGAGTGACCGCGAAGAGGTCGGTGATGCCGTCGCCGGGGTACGCGTCGCCGTAGTGGGTGATGAGCGCGGACCTGCCGGTCGCGGGGTCGTACCAATGCCCCTTCGGGTTCAGGCCCGCGGGGCCGGCGGCGGTGCTGTACGACGCGTCGAGGCAGGTGTCCAGCTCACCCCCCTCGTCCCCGGCACAGTTGACCAGCTTGCCGTCGGCATCGATGGCGAGGAGGTCGGGGAAGGTGTCGCCGGTGGTGTCGTGCGGGCCGTCGCCGGATTCCGAAGGGGCCAGGTAGAAGGTGTGGTTGGTGGGCTTGCCGGCGTTGCCGACCGCGTCGTAGGCGATGACGTTGAGGGTGTTGGGGCCCGCGTGTCTCGGGGCCAGCGCGGTGACCGTGGACACCCCGTTGGCCGGCGTCGGGGCGTCCTTCCAGTCCAGCCCGTCGATGGCGTAACGGAATTTCGTGGCACCGGCCGAAGTGAACGTCACCGCACCGGTCTTGCCGAATTTCACGGTCGCCCAGGTCGCCCCGTCATCGGTGGCCTCAAGGAACACGTCGGTGTCCACGGTCGGCGGCGGCGGGGCCGACCCGTCGACGGTGACCGTGCACCGGTTCCCGCTCGTCGGGTAGTACGCGGAGACGCGCCCCCCGGAGTCCTCGGCGCGGACGTCCCAGTGGTACACGCCTTTGTCGACGAGGGTGCTGGAGGCGATCGTCAGCGTGCCCTTGCCGGAGGAGAGGGAGGTGACCAGGGTCCCGGCCGGGGTCGAGGCGCCCGACTTCCAGAAGCGGAACCGCAGACCGCTCAGATTGCCGTCCGGATCGGAGGACTTGGCGGACAGGACGAGGTTGGTCCTGCCGATGGTGGCCCCGGCGGCGGAGGTGTTGCAGGTGCCGCCGGGCGCGCTGGAGACGCTGCTCGGGACGGCCGGCGGACGGTTGTAGACGACTTCGAGGGTCGCGGACGTCGCCCGGAACTTCCGCCAGGTCTGGCTGTCGCCCTCGCTGGTCGCCCGCATCCCGAAGGTGACGTTGGACCAGCCGCCGTCGGCGCCCTTCTGCGCGGCGGACTTCACGTTGAACGCCTCGTAGTCGTCAGGGCAGTTGCCTGAGGACCAGCCGTGCGCGAACGACTTCCGCTGGATCTCGGTCGACCAGCTGGGCTGTTTCTGCCAGGTGGTTCCGGACGAGATCGCGCCCGTCAGCCAGAACTGGAACTCCCGTGCCGTGCACGACCAGGAGTGGTTGTTGAGGACCTTGAACGTCGCCGAAGTGACCGTCGCCCCCTTCAGCGCCGAGCTGAAGTTCATCCGCCAGAACGAGCGCGCCGTCCCGCCGGTGTCGCTCTCGTACCCGACCCGCGCGTCCGACGTGCCCGAACTGAAGTTGGTCCCGTTCCAGAAGCTGGAGTTGGGGTACGGCTTGTAGGCGACGGTCCAGGCCAGCCAGCCCGCGTTGAGCGTCGGGTCCACGAACACCGGGAACTCGGCGGCGGGGTCGGCGAGCAGCCCCGAGGCCCCCGCCCGCACCTCGATCCGTGCGCTCCCCGTCCCGTCCCCGGCCAGCGCGATCGGCGTCCGTGCCTGCCGGGAGCCGGGTTCGATCCCACTGAGGCCGGGCAGCCGCAGGACGTCCTCGGGGGTCGTGACACCGCCCACCGAGCCGGTCTGCCCCGAAGTGCCCTCCGGATCCCGCCCGCTCGAGTCCCAGGCGAACGGCGTCGGCACCGACCCCACCTCCCGCCCCGCCGGGTCCACCACCAGCACCCGGCCCGCGCCGGCGTCGTACCGGAACACGGCCGTCGACGACGACAGGCCGTACGACACCGTCGCCAGCGCCGGATTCCCCGCCGCCTCCCGTGTCTTGACGATGAGCAGCTGCGCGAAGCCGCCCTCCTCCCGGGCGACCAGCAACAGGTCGACGCCGGGCAGGACTTCGGAGTACAGCGCCCGCGAACCGCTCAGCAGCGGCTCGGGCAGCTCACCGGGCCAGGAGTACGAGATGACATGGCCCTGGACGACCGTCCGGGCCAACTCCGTGTGTCCGGCGGCGATCTGAGTCTGCGCCAAGATGCCACGCGCGTAAGACCTGTCGGCCCTGGACGGTGTGCCGTCCGCGAACCACAGCGGCACCGCCGGATTCCCCGGCGCCACCCCCAGCCCCTCGGGCGCACCCCCGACTCTCCGCAGCCGGTTGTCGACCGGTGCCCAGCGGCCCTCGGCGTTCTTCGCCCGCTGCGGCAACGCGCTGGTCCGCGTGCGGAGTTGACCGTCGGGGCGGGCCCAGGTCAGAGAGGTCGCGGTGGTCGCCGTCTCGACGGCCACCTCCTTGCCGGTACGGCTCGCCTCGGCGGCCGCGGCCTGCTCGTCGCGCGGCGGGGTGGCGGCCTGTCGTGCCTCGACAGGCTTGCGCGGCTTGTCAGTAGGGGTGCCGTCGGGTGTCCACCAGGGCAGCAGCGTGGCCGCCACAGCGGCCAGCACCAGACCGACGGCGATGGTCAGGAAGCGGGGTGGTGCGGGCACGGCGGTCTACTCCCGTGGGAAACAGGCGAATGGAGACAGGGGCGCGCACACGATCACACGGTTCTCACAGTTCGTCCATGTATGAAAATTTTATAAATCCGTGATGGAGGCTTGGTGCGGGCTTGACCATCCCTCTTCCGGCCGACTATCAGTGTCTATACGTCGATTTGGCTTGTGATGGACATCTCAAAAGGAGGTTCCCCGTCCGTTTCGAGGACCTTGCTTCCTGTGTGGTTCATGTCAGAAGGTGCCGTCCGCCTCTGTTGTTCCGCATGTCTGGGTGGAGTCGACGCGAATGCGTGCTCAAGGTCCATGGCCGCAAGGTCTTCGGCGGCGCCGGCGGCTCGGCCGCGTGGCGACCGTCCTTCTGCTGTCCTCGGCGCTGACGGTGACGAGCCTCGGCGCCGACGCGTTCGCCGTGCCCGCGCCCGGTCTGACCCGCGCCGTCGCCCTGCCCGAACTCCCCGAGAACACCGCGGTCGGCGGCGACGAGGAGGCGGAGAAGAGACTCACCACCGCCCCCGAGATCCCGGTCAGCCCGTACGCGCCGAGCGCCGTCACCCCCTGGACGGAGGACTCCGGCACGGCGACCCTCACCAAGGACACCGCGCCCGGTACGACCGTCCCCGTGGACGACCTGCCGATCGCCGTCGGTGTCCCCGAGGGCACCGATCCGGCCGCCCTCGCCGGTGACTGGAAAGTCGACCTCGCACCGCCGGCGACCTCACAGGACGCGGGCGTCTCCGGCCTCATCATGCGGGTCACCCCACCGGCCGCCGCCGACCCCGCCGCCCAGGTCGCCCTCGCCGTCGACACCACCGCCTTCGCCGACCTCTACGGTCCCCAGGCCGCCGACCGCTTCGGCCTGATGCTGCTGCCCGACTGTGTCCTGGACGCCCCCGGCACCGGCGACTGCGCGGCCGAGGGCACGACGACGATGGCCGGCAAGGGGGAGCAGGGCGCCGAACGGCTGTCCAGCTCCGTCGAGTTGGTACCGATGGCGCAGGCACCCACCCGGACGACCGCCGCACGGAAGGCGACGAACCGGAGGATCCTGTCGGGTGCGGTGCCGGTCGGCGAACTGCTCGGCGGGAACCCGGAGCCGGGGACGGCTCCGCAGCCGGCGTCGGCGAGGAAGGCGGACGGCGGCGCGGATGCCGTACAGGCCGCTTCCGTCCTCCCCGCCCTGAACGCCTCCGCCCCCCAGGTGGTCGGCGCCCTGGACACCGGCTCCTCCGCCTCCGGCGACTACACCGCCACCCCCCTCCTCTCCGCCGGCTCCTGGTCCGCCGGCTCCTCCTCCGGCGCCTTCACCTACGCCTATCAGGTCCAAGTACCCGAATCCGCAGGCGGCTTGACGCCGAAGGTGAACCTCAGCTACTCCTCCCAGTCGGTCGACGGCCGCACCTCCGCGAGCAACAACCAGGCCTCCTGGATCGGCGACGGCTGGGACTACAACCCCGGCTCGATCACCCGTACCTATGCCGGCTGCCGCGAGGACTCCAAGAAGGCGGGCTCGAACAACAAGACGCACCGCACGGCCGACCTGTGCTGGGGCTCGGACAACGCGACGCTCTCGCTGGGCGGCACGACGACCGAACTGGTGTGGGCGGGCGGCAAGTGGACGACGGCGAACGGCGACGGGTCGGTCGTCCAGCGGATCCGCGACGACAGCACCGGCAACGGCGCCTACAAGGGCGAGTACTGGATCGTCACCACCCGTGACGGGACCAAGTACCACTTCGGCAAGCACAAGCTGCCGGGCTGGGCCGGCGGCAAGCCGGTCACCGACTCGGTGCTGACGGTCCCGGTCTACGGCAACCACCCCGGCGAGGACTGCTATCAGTCCGAGTGGAAGAACTCCGGCTGCACGCAGGGCTGGCGCTGGAACCTCGACTACGTCGAGGACCTCCACGGCAATGCCATGTCCCTGTGGTGGAAGACCGAACAGAACCACTACGCACGGAACTTCGACTTCAAGGCGCCGGTGGTCTACGACCGCGGCGGCTGGCTCGACCACATCGAGTACGGCCAGCGCAAGGACGCCGCCGGCAGTGTCCTCGACACCCCGGCCCCGTCGAGGATCTCGTTCACGGTCGCCGAACGCTGCCTGGACACCGCCGACCTGAAGTGCACCGAGGACAACTTCAAGGACAAGGACCCGGGCAAGTACCGCAGCTGGTACGACACTCCGGCCGACCTGCGCTGCCAGTCCGGCAAGATGTGCTGGAACGCGGGCCCCTCCTTCTGGTCCCGCAAGCGGCTGACGACCATCACCACCGAGACCCGGCGCATCGCGGGCGACCCGGCGCGGCAGAAGGTCGACAGCTACGCTCTCACCTCCAACTTCCCCGTCCTGCGCACCGGTCCGAACACCGCCCTGTGGCTGGAGTCCGTCCGGCGCACCGGCTACGACCCGGCCGGCGCGAGCGTCGCCCTCAACGCGGTCCGCTTCGAGCCCAACGCCGAGGACATGCCGAACCGGGTGAAGAGCGACAACCGCCCCGGCTTCTCCCGGCTGCGTATCGCCCGCGTCATCAACGAGTACGGCGGCGAGACCGTCGTCCGCTACAAGGACCCCGAGGCCGCCTGCCGCACCGGCGCGGGCCTGCCCGGCAAGAAGGACACCGCCGCGCTGAAGGCCAACACGCGGCTGTGCTACCCGGCTTACTGGAACCCCGACCCAGAGGTCGAGGACATCGACTGGTTCCACAAGTACGTCGTCGACACCGTCGAGGAACTCCCCAACGTGGACGGGGCGTTCGCGACCCGCACGGAGTACAGGTACAAGAACGCCGGCTGGCGGCTCGCCGAGGCCGAGTTCACCAAGAAGTCCACGCGCACCTATTCGCAGTTCGCGGGCTTCGAGCAGACCACCGTCCTCACCGGCGCCGACGAGGACTCGACCGGCGCCAAACGCTCCAAGGCCGTGACCCGCTTCTTCCGCGGCATGGGCGACGACGTCCCCGTCAAGGACATCGCCGGCGCCGAGATAGCCAAGGACCGCGAGCCGTTCGCGGGCCGTATCGCCGAAGAGCTGACCTACACGAACGCGGGCGACGCCGACACCGACTGGCTGTCACGCTCGGTGACCGTCCCCGAGGCGACGGAACTCGCGAGACGCGACCGCGACGACGGGCTGAGTCCCTTGCGGGCATGGCGGGTCACCGAACCCGAGGAGTTCGCGTACACCCGCTCCTCCGGCACCGGTGACGACACCCGCACCCAGCGGACCGTCAGATCGACGACCACGTACGAGCCGGCGTACGGCCTGCCCACGCAGGTCGAATCCCTCGGCGACACCGCAAAGACCGGCGACGAGTCCTGCACCAAGCTGGAGTACGTCCACCAGAGCGCGAAGAACCTCATCGGCCTCAGCAAGCAGGTCCTGGTCTCCCCGACCACCTGCGCGGCGGCCGACTTCACCAAGCTGACCACCCTGAGCGGCGCGGCCCGCACCGCGTACGACGGCAAGGGCTACGACGACCCGCTCGGCGCCGGCACCCTCGGCGAGGCCACCCAGACCTGGTCCCTGAACGGCACCGGCACCGGCTTCCAGACCGACGGCCGCACCGAGTTCGACGCCGTCGGCCGCGTCACCAAGCGCGTCGACCCGGACAACAACCCGTCCGCCATCAGCTACGACCCGCCCACCGGCCAGGTCTTCACGGTCACCGAGACCAACGCGGCAGGACACCGCCAGATCCAGGAACTGGAACCCGGCCGCTCGGTCAGCCTGCGGACCACCGACGCCAACAACCTTGTCAGCGAGGCGAAGTACGACCCCCTGGGCCGCCTCTCCGAGGCCTGGGCGGCGGGCCGCACCCCGTCCTCCTCGGCGGTCCCGGACTTCAGGGCGATCTACACGATCCCCCAGTACGACGCCGACAACCCCGACCGCGCACCCCCGTACGTCACCACGCAGGCCCGCGGCAACGAGGGCCGCATCGAGACGTCCGTCACCCTCTACGACGGCCTCGGCCGTGAGCGCCAGACGCAGGAACAGGCCGACGGCGGCGGCCACTTGATCACCGACACCCTTTACAACAGCTCCGGCGAGGTCTGGCAGACCAACAACGCCTACCTCACCCACGAGGCGGCGCCGGGCCGGCTGTTCACCCCGGTCGCCGACACCGCCGTACCCAACATCACCCGCTACACCTACGACGGCCTCGGCCGCGTGCTGACCGAGACCCCGGTCCTGAAGGTCCTCGACCCGCTGACCGGGGAGACCTCCTCGCGGCCGGTCCCCGAGCGGGCGACCCGGTACGAGTACGGGCAGGACTGGTCGAAGGTCGTCAACCCGGCCGGCACCTCCGACTACCGTGTGTACACGGACGCGTTGGGCCGCACGGCCCGCGTCGACACCTTCAACCCCGAGGCGCCGGGCGGCTTCACGTCCATGCGCTACGGCTACGACGCCCACGGCCGGCTGGAGAAGGCGACCTCGTCCGCGGCTACCGCGCACCTGTGGAGCTGGACCTACGACCACCGAGGCCGGCAGCTCACCGCCACCGACCCGGACACCGGCACGACGAGCACGACGTACGACCACCGCGACCGCGCCCTGACCACCAGCACCGCACGCGCCACGGTCTGGAACGGCTACGACCTCCTCTCCCGCCCCACCGAACAGCGCCTGGACTCGGCGACGGGCAAGCTGCTGGCGGCCTTCGAGTACGACAAGGCACCCGGCGGCAAGGGCATGCCGTACGAGGCGACGCGTTACACGGACGGCGAGGCGTACAAGCAGAGGGTCGACGGCTACACCAAGGACTACCAGCCGACCTCGACCACCCTGACCCTCCCGCAGTCCCTCAAGGACGCCTGGGGCCTGGACACTTCGTACACCTACGGCTACGCGTACACCGACACCGGCGCGCTGGAGGAGGCGACCCTCCCCAAGGCGGGCCGCTTCGACGCCGAGAAGCTCGTCGTCCGCTACAACAAGGACGGCAAGCCCCTCTCTGTCTCCGGCAAGGACTGGTACGGCGCCGAGACCGTCTACGACGCCTACGGCCAGGTCCTGCGCTCGACACTGGGCGCGCAGCCGTACCGGGTCTGGACCCAGTCGACGTACGACGAGTCCAGCGGCGAACTGGTCGACCAGTCCGTGTACCGGGAGAACGACGGGGACAAGTCCGTCGTGGGGGGCAACCTCGTCTCCAAACGGTCGTACACCTACGACCCTTCGGGCAACGTCACCGCGATCCAGGAGCACTCGACCGGCATCGCCGAGCGCCAGTGCTTCGCCTACGACCCGCTGGGCCAGCTCAAGTCGGCCTGGACAGCAGGAAAGCAGACGGCCTGCACGTCCCCGAAGAACACCGACGGCACCCTCGACGTCACGGCGGGCAAGGACGGTTCGGGCTACTGGCAGGAGTACGAGTACGACCTCGTCGGCAACCGCACCAAGCTCACCGAGAAGAACCTGCAAGGCGACGCGGCGAAGGACGCCACGACGTCGTACGCCTACGGAAAGGCCGACGGCAGCCAGCCGCACACGCTGACCCAGGTGGCGAAGACCTCCACGACCCCGCAGGGCACGCAGGTCAAGGCGGAGGCGCAGCGGCTGTACGAACTCACCGGCGAGACCAAGTCGGTCACGTCCGTCCAGACCGGCGACCAGCAGGAGCTGTCCTGGACGTACGACGGCAAGATCGAGCGCATCACCGGCCAAGGGGCGGGCGGCAGAACCCCGTACGTCGGCCTGGCGGACAAGTGCCTCGACCTGACCAGCGGTTCGGCGGTGTCCGGCCAGCCGCTCCAGCTCTACCCCTGCAACGGCTCCGAGCCCCAGAGCTGGCGTTTCGCCGCCGCTCCCGGCACGGACGCGGACAAGGGCACGCTGCGGGTGTACGACGACTGGTGCGTCCAGCCGACGGCGACCGCCGCCGCCGGCACCCCCGTCGGCATCGCGAAGTGCAACGGCACGGCCGCGCAGGAACTGAAGCGGACGGCGTCGGGCCAACTCGCCTTCGGGAGCTGGTGCGTCGCCGTGAAGGACGCGAACCCGGCGAACTCCACCCCGGTCGTCCTCGCGGCCTGCGACGCGGCGAAGCCCGAACAGCGCTGGGCCCCGCAGAACGACACCCGCTACATCTACGGCCCCGCCGGCGAACGCCTGCTGGCGGTCAAGGGCAAGCAGGCGACCCTCTACCTCGGCGACACGGAGGTCACGGTCGCCGCGGGCGGCGCGCTGATCAACACCCAGCGCACGTACTCGGTGCCTGGCGGCGCCGTCATGCGCTACGCGTACGGCACCGGCGGGGACCGCCTGGTGGCCCTGGCGGGCGACCACCAGGGCAGCACCTACGCCGAGGTCGCGATGAGCGGCACGATGTCCGTCCGCATCCGCAAACAGGACCCGTACGGCAACCAGCGCGGCGCGGGCACGGTGGGCGTCAACTTCCAGTCCCACACCGGGTTCCTGGGTGCGACCCGCGACGACGCCTCGGGCTACCAGCCGCTGGGAGCGCGCCTGTACGACCCCGTCGTGGGCCGCTTCCTCTCCGCCGACCCGGTCCTGGACCTCAACGACGTCCTCCAGACAAACGGTTACTCCTACGCCCACAACAACCCCGTGACCATGTCCGACCCGACGGGCCTGGCGATCAGCCTGACCGCGTCGGAGCGGGCGGCGGCGCTGGCGGGCGCGGGACTCTCGGCGGCCCAGGTCGCCCAGGCCCAGTCGACGATGGGCAAGTCGCTGTCGTCCGTCGTCCTCGCGGTCGCCTGGGAGACCCTGAAGGACTTCATCGGCATCAACGACGCCCTCGCCTGCTTCGGCGGCGACATGTGGTCCTGCGGCAGCATCATCCTCGACGCGATCCCCTGGACGAAGCTCGGCAAGATCCCGTCCGTCCTGAAGGCCGTCAACCGCACGATCAAGGCGATCGAGTCCTTCAAGGCCGCGAAACGCGCTGCCGAGGCGGTCCTGAAAGCGGCGAAGGCGGCGGAGGCGGCCGCGCTGCGGGCCAAGAAAGCGGCGATCGAGAGAGCGAAGAAGGAAGCAGCTCAACGGGCCAAGAAAAAGGCGGCGGAACAGGCGAAACGCACCGCCGACGCGGCTGCGGCACGGGCGAAGAAGACCGGCAACGCGGTGCAGAAACAGGCCCAGGCCAAAGCCGCGCCCAAGGTCTCGACGGTCAAGGCCGCAGGCAGCGGTGGCGGGAAGAGCGGGGGCTCGAAGCCGGGCGGTACGTCCGGGGGGTCCTCGCGCGGCAGCGGCGGGTCGAGCGGGGGCGGGGGCTCCGGAAAGTCCGGGGGCGGCGGCTCCGGCGGGGTGCCCAGTTCACGGGGCGAGGCCGGTGACCGGCCCCCGCTGGTCGACGTGGACCGGGCCCCGGCGAGCTGGAACCTCGACGACCGGCTGGCCGAGGTCGAGGCACGCGTCCCGACGTACGCGGTGCTCGGCGCCAGCGCCCGCACCAGGACCCGTACCTACGTCGGCGCGGTCAACACCCGCACCGGGGACACCGTGTGCGCCTCCTCCGGCGGCGGATACTGCGCCGAGGGCAACGCGCTGCTGGCCCTGGGCGGGAACCCGGACGAAGTGATCTTCACCAATGCGTATACGTTGGCGCGTGACAGCGAACGCAACTGGTCGGCCGTCCTGAAGAAGGTCTGTGTCCGATGCCAGGCGGACTATCCCGACCGTGAGGCCAACTTCGTGCCCGGAATCCAAGGCGAGCCCGGCGGGCCGTGGGGAGACTGAGAGATGACGACTCTCTTCGAGATCGAGCTGGCGAAGCCCGACTGGGCCCTGCTGGAGTGCGGCTGCGGTGAGCGCGCCGCGCACCTCCCGGCCCTGATCAGGGAGCTGACGACGCTCGACGCGGGGCACGCGGGCGGCGACGCGTTCGCCACCTCGCTGCACGGTCACGTCATGACCCCCGCCGACGGCTTGCTGCCGGTGACGGAGGCCTTCGTCCCGGTCGCCTTCGCGGCCCTGCTCGGCCCGTTGTCCGAGCCCTCCCGCCGGGAGACCCTGGGCTGGCTGCTGCGGATCGCCGGCCCGGCCGTGGACGCGGGCACTCCCGTCGCCGAGGCCTGCGCCGAGGCCGAGCGGCAAGGCCTGTGGGTCCTGTACGCGGAGGTGGTCCAGGGCGAGTCCGCCGCCGGCGCCGCCTACGCCTTCGAGACGCTCATGCTCATCGAGGAGGACCTGGACCGGCTGCGCGCGGTGCAGGCGGCGGTGGGAGAGCGGCTTCCGTGGGACCTGAGGTCCGAGGAGATCTGAACCCACCGCGTACGGGGACACAGGCGAGTCACTCCGGGGAACGCCGGCCGAAGCATCTTTCGGCCGGCGTTCTTCCGTTGCCGGCACCCCTCACAGAAACCCCCGCCACACATCTGTTGACGCCCCCAATGTTACCGGTAACATCGCCAAGCGTCGGAACAAGTGAATCCCCACCCCACCCCTCTTCCGCCCACCCTACGGGAGCGCTCCCGCGCGTCCGGAGCCGAGCCGCACCCCTCGGCCCCAAGCCCCCGAAAGGCCCCTCATGCCCGCCCTGACCACCACCCCCACCTCCTTCCTCCTCGACGGCGCCCCCTTCCGGATCATCTCCGGCGCCCTGCACTACTTCCGCGTCCACCCCGACCAGTGGACGGACCGCCTGCGCAAGGCGCGCCTGATGGGGCTCAACACCGTGGAGACGTACGTCCCTTGGAACCTGCACCAGCCCGACCCGGACACGCTGGACATGGACGGCCTGCTGGAGCTGCCGAGGTTTCTGCGGCTGGCGCAGGAGGAGGGGCTGAAAGTGCTGCTGCGGCCGGGCCCCTACATCTGCGCGGAGTGGGACGGCGGCGGCCTCCCGCACTGGCTCACCACCGACCCGGACGTACAACTCCGCAGCAGCGACCCGAAGTTCACCGCGATCATCGACCGCTACCTGGACCTGCTGCTGCCCCCGCTGCTGCCGCACATGGCGGCGAACGGCGGCCCCGTCATCGCCGTCCAGGTCGAGAACGAGTACGGCGCGTACGGCGACGACACCGCCTACCTCAAGCACCTCGCCGAGAGCTTCCGCGCGCGCGGCGTGGAGGAACTGCTGTTCACCTGCGACCAGGTGAACCCCGAGCACCTCACGGCGGGCGGCCTCCCGGGGGTGCTGGCGACCGGCACCTTCGGCGGGAAGATCGACACCGCCCTGGCGACCCTGCGCGCCCACCAGCCCGAAGGCCCCCTGATGTGCGCCGAGTTCTGGATCGGCTGGTTCGACCACTGGGGCGGCCCGCACCACACCCGCAGCGCCGAGGACGCCGCCGCCGACCTGGACCGGCTCCTCGCGGCCGGCGCCTCCGTCAACATCTACATGTTCCACGGCGGCACCAACTTCGGCTTCACCAACGGCGCCAACCACCACCACACCTACGCCCCGACCGTCACCTCCTACGACTACGACGCCCCCCTCACCGAGAGCGGCGACCCCAGCCCCAAGTACCACGCCTTCCGCGAGGTCATCGCCCGGCACACCCAGGTCCCCGCCGAACTCCCCGCCCCGTCGTCCCCCAAACTCCCGCCCACCGAAGTCGAGTTGACCGACCGCGCCCCCCTCCTGCCGTACGTGTCCGAACTCTCCGGCCGCACCGTACGCTCCGAACACCCGGTCACCGCCGATGAATTGGACCTGCGGGCCGGATACGTCCTGTACCGCACGACGCTGCCGGCCGACGGGCGCGGGCTCCTGCACTTCACCGGCGGAGTGGGCGACCGCGCCCAGCTGTACGTCGACGGCGCCCCCGCCGGCGTCCTGGAGAGCGAGCACCGCCAGACCACCCTCCCCCTCCAAGTCCCCCGCGCCGGCGCCACGTTGGAAGTCCTCGTCGAGAACATGGGCCGCGTCAACTACGGCCCCCGCATCGGCGCCCCCAAGGGCATCCTCGGCCCCGTCACCTTCAACGGCACCCCCCTGCACGGCTGGGAGTGCCGCCCGCTGCCCCTCGACGCCCCCCTCACCCCGGCCCTCTTCACGAAGGCCGACACCCCCCACTGCACCGAACCCGCCTTCCACCGCGGCGAGTTCGAGGTGGCGACCCCCGCCGACACCTTCCTCTCGCTGCCCGGCTGGACCAAGGGCCAGGCCTGGATCAACGGCTTCTTCCTCGGCCGCTACTGGAACCGCGGCCCCCAGCAGACCCTCTACGTCCCCGCCCCCGTCCTGCGCCCCGGCACCAACACCCTGACCGTCCTCGAACTCCAGGCCACCACCACCCCCCGCGCCCACCTCACCGACACGCCCGACCTGGGCCCGAAGGGGCAGTGAAACCAAGTGAGTTCAGCGACCGAACGCCCGGCGGCACAAGCGGCTACGGCAGCGGCGGAAACGGCTCCGGCGGCGGCACAGGCATGTCCGGCAGCACCGCAAGCGGGCCCGGCCCGTGAGCCGGCACAGCACCGGCTGCGCGTCCCCCCGCCCCCCGCCCCACCCCTCACCCACCACCTCCCCTTCACCGACGCCCCCGGCGTCCCCGACCCCGTCGGCATCACCTCCCGCTGGCTCACCCGCGCGGGCCGCCCCTGGTTCCCGGTCTCCGGCGAGTTCCACTACTCCCGCTACCCGAACGGGAGTTGGGAGGAGGAACTGCTGAAGATGAAGGCGGCCGGCATCACCGCCGTCGCCTCCTACGTCATCTGGATCCACCACCAGGAGACCGAGGCCGTCCCCCGCTTCGACGGCGACCTCGACCTGCGCCGGTTCGCCGAACTCTGCGCCCGCCACGGCCTCGACTTCATCCCCCGCATCGGCCCCTGGTCCCACGCGGAGGTGCGCAACGGCGGCCTGCCCGACTGGGTGTTCACCCGCGTCACCGCCGCCCGCACCGACGACCCCGCGTATCTGGCCGTCGTACGCCCCTGGTTCGAGGCCGTCGCGGAGCAACTCGCGGGCCTCGGGCGGGAGTCGGGCGGCCCGATCGTCGCGATCCAGATCGAGAACGAGCTGTACGACCAGCCCGGCCACCTCCTCACCCTCAAGCGGATGGCCCAACAGGCGGGGCTCAGCGCGCCGTTGTGGACCTCCACCGCGTGGGGCGGCGTCCAGCTCCCCGGCGACGAACTCGTCCCGCTGTACGGCGGCTACCCCGAGACCTTCTGGACCGAGGCCGACGGCGGCTGGCCCGACACCTGCCGCAAGCACTTCTTCTTCACCCACCAGCGCGACGACGAGGGCATCGGCGCCGACCTGCGCCCGACGGAGGTGCGGGGCGTCGACGCGGCCGTGTACGCGGCCCGATTCCCCTGGGCCACCTGCGAGTTGGGCGGCGGCATGGCGGTGTCGTACCACCGCAGGCCGCGCGTCGACGCCGCCGACGTCGGGGCGCTCGGGCTCACGAAGATCGGCTGCGGCTCCGTCTGGCAGGGCTACTACATGTTCCACGGCGGCACCAACCCCCGCCCCGCCCTCCAGGAGTCCCACGCCACCGGCTACCCCAACGACCTCCCCGCCCTGACCTACGACTTCCAGGCGCCGCTCGGCGAGTACGGCCAGTACCGCCCCTCGTACGACGAACTCCGCCTCCAGCACCTGCTGTTGGCCGAGTTCGGCGAACGGCTCGCGCCGATGGACTCGGTTCTCCCCGAACAGGCCCCGGCCGGCCAGCACGACCTCGGCACCCTCCGCTGGGCCGTCCGCACCGACGCCGTCTCCGGCTTCCTGTTCGTCAACAACCACCAGCCGCACGGGCAGTTGCCGGACCACCCGGGTACCAGGTTCACCGTCGATTTCCCCGACGGCGACTCCCTCACCGTCCCGAGCACTCCGGTCACCGTCCCTCAAGGGGCCTATTTCTGCTGGCCGTTGCGGCTGGAGTGGGGCGGGCTGCGGATCGAGTGGGCGACGGCCCAGCCGGTCTGTTCGGTGGACTCCGGAGGCCGAACGGTCCTGGTGCTGGCCGCCGTTGAGGGAGTGCCGGTCGAACTCGCCCTGCGGGACGTGGACTTGCTGAAGCTTCCCGAGGGCGCCGAGGCGACGGCGGGCGCCGACGGCGTCGTCCTCATCACGGGTGTCCGGCCCGGGACGGGTGCCTGGATCGGGACAGGGGCGGCGGACGTTTTGATCCTGGACGCCGGGGCCGCTCGGACCGTCTACAAGGGGAGGGTGCGGGGGGCCGAGCGGCTCGTGCTGTCGGAGGAGGGGGTGGTCTTCGACGAGCATCGGGGGGAGGTGCGGCTGCATGCCCGTACGCCGGGGCCGGCGTCGTTGGCGGTCCACCCGCCGCTGGACGGGCCTCCGGAGGGCGCGGCCGAGTCGCGGGACGGCGCTCTGACCAGGTACACCTTCCGCCCGCCGCCCTCGGATCAGCCCGCCCCCACGGCCCACCTGCTCCGCGCGGCGGGCCCGGCGCCGGTTCCCGAGCGGGGCGCCCTGGGCCGGGCGAGCGCTCCGGCGGACCACTGGTACGACACGTCGGCCGCCGTATACGCGATCGACGTCCCGCCGACCATGCCGGGCATCCTCCGCCTGCACTGGACGGGCGACGCGGCCCGCGCCTACGCCGGCGACCGCTTGATCGCCGACCAGTTCTACTCGGGGCGCCCCTGGGAGATCGGCACGGACCGGCTGGGGGCGGGGGAGCGGCTGACGATCCGGATATTGGCGGCGGCGCCGGGGGTGGGGGTGTATCTGCCGGAGGGGGCGGTGGGGGCTGAGGTGGCGGAGTTGCGGGGGGTGGAGTGGGGGGTGGGGGGTGAGGTGAGGGTGGTCTGAGGGGCGCTGTTCAGGGGGCGTGCGGGCAAGGCTGCCTCCGCTGTCTCGGCGAGGGGGGAGGTCTGTCGTACAGGGGGCGCGCGGCGGGCTGGCGCCCCCCCCACAGGCCTCTCGCCCCCCACCCCACCCCAGCGCCGCCGCCCTCGCCCCCGCACCCCCAACCCCACCCTCCCCCCTCCTCCTCACCCCCGGCCTATCCTGTGATTCCGTCGGCCGGCTCAAGGCGGCGGCTCCGGAGGCGGCCGTGTGCGGTGGTGGACGGGGTGAGGACGAGGGAAGAAGCTAGCCAGCATGACGAGAGGCGCTGCCAAGGAGCCGGTGTCGAGAGGCGGCGGGCGCAGTCGGCGGAACTTCGCCGGGGCGCGGCCCGTCATGGAGGACGTGGCCCGGCTCGCGGGGGTCAGCAAGCAGACCGTCTCCCGGGTGCTCAACGAACACCCCGCCGTCCGCGCCGAGACCCGCGAAGCCGTCCGCACCGCGATGCGCACCCTCGGCTATCGCCCCAGCCGCAGCGCCCGCTCCCTGGCCAGCGGCCGCACCCGCATGCTCGGCGTGATCTCCTTCGACGCCGCCCGCTACGGCCCCGCCTCCACCCTCACCGCGGTCAACACCGCGGCGCAGAAGGCCGGTTACCTCGTCAGCGCGATCGCCCTCGACACCGCCGACCCCGACACGGTCGTCCAGGCCGTCGACCGGCTCTCGGCGGAAGGCGCGGACGGCATGATCGCGATCGCCCCCCAGCTGTGGGTCGCGGACGCGCTGGCGGAGGCGCACCTCGACGTCCCCCTGGTCGTCATGGACAACGACCTCGGCGACGGCACCCCGATGATCACCGCCGACGCGTACACGGGCGGCCGCAAGGCCACCGAACACCTCCTCGCCCTCGGCCACCCCACCGTCCACCACGTCGCGGGCCCCACCGGCTGGACCTCCGCGATCCGCCGCGCCGAGAGCTGGGAGGAGGCCCTGAGAGCGGCGGGCGCCCCCGTCCCCGAGCCGCTGGTGGGCGACTGGAGCGCGGACTCCGGCTACGCGCTGGGCCGCCGCCTCGCGGAGAACCCGCAGGTCACGGCCGTCTTCGCGTCCAACGACCAGATGGCGCTGGGCATCCTGCGCGCCCTGCACGAGGCGGGCCGCCGGGTCCCGGACGACGTCAGCGTCGTGGGCTACGACGACGTCCCCGAGGCCGCCCACTACCTCCCCCCGCTCACCACGATCCGCACCGACTTCCAGGAGATCGGCACCCGCTCCCTCCACACCCTCCTCCACCGCATCGAAACGGGCCCCACCCCACCGACGCCCCCGTCGGTGATCCCGGTGGAGCTGATCGTGCGGGCGAGTACGGCGGGGTGTCGCGGGGGGAAGGGGTCTGCCTGAGACCGGGCGCGGGGGGCGCCGACTGACGCCGAGCTGACCGGTGTTCCTGGCGGTGCGCCTCAACTCACCGTGACCGAGGGCCACTCGCCCGTGTGAGGAAAAGGAGCGGATCACCCCGAACGCCCAGGAAATCTCCCGCGCATCCGGGACGATGACCCCCATGACCTCCCTCCCCGAGTCCAGCCGACGCTTCTTCCGCTGTCTCGCCGAACTCCGCGCCACCCTCGACCCGGAGTCCTTCACCCTGATGCTGCGCATCCTGGAGGCCACCGACCAGGCGATGGAGGAGCGCACCACGGACGTCGACGTCTCCCTCTCCCCACGCGAACAGGAGCTGTTCACCCCGGAGTTCGGCGAGAAGCTGCGCCTCCTCCTGGACCTGCTGGTCCCCACCGCGGCCGACCTCGCCCAGATGGGCGAACTGCCTTCGGACGACTTGGAGGATGTGGAGAACGTGGCGGACACGGCCGAACGGGAGCGGCTGCGCCGCGAGGTGGAGGCGATCGCACGGGCCAGCGGACTGGAGTCCTGGTTCCAGGGGCGGTGATTCCGGAGTTCCGGGAGCCGGTGACCCGGCGTTCCCGGGGGCGGTGATTCCGGCCGTTGCGGGGGGCCGGGTCCGGGGCCCGCGCGCCGCCCCCGCCATGGTCGTAGGCATGAGCCCCCGGCCCAGGGACCCCCCACCCTGGCCGAAAACGAACCCCTCCCCCTCCGCTTGATTTGCACCTGCCACATGAACGCGGGATGTCCGCGCTACTGTGCGCGCGTGAGCGTTCATGTCGTTTTGGGTTTCGGCCCCGCCGGGGCGGCCACCGCCCGGCTGCTGGCCGAAAAGGGCCATCCGGTACGGGTCATCACCAAGTCGGGCCGAGCTGCCGAACCAGGGATCGAGCACCTCGCCCTGGACGCGTCGGACAGCGCACGGCTGACGGACGCCGTGCGCGACGCGGTCGCCGTCTACCAGTGCGCGGCCCCGCCGTACCACCGCTGGGCGGCCGAACTGCCGCCCCTGACAAGCGCGTTGCACACCGCGATCGAGTCCACCGGCGCCGTACTGGTGCTGCTCGGAAACCTCTACGCGTACGGTCCCGTGGCCGGCCCCCTCACCGAGGACCTGCCGCTCGCGGCGACCGGGACCAAGGGCCGGGTACGGGCCGGGATCTGGGAGCGCACAAAAGCCCTGCACGACGCGGGGCGGATCAAGGCGACCGAGGTCAGGGCCTCGGACTTCGTCGGCCCCGGCGTCACCGACGGCGGCCACCTCGCCGCCCGCGTCATGCCGGCGCTGCTGCGCGGCAAACCGGTCTCCACCCTCGGCGACCCCGACGCCCCGCACAGCTGGACCTACCTCCCCGACGTGGCTGCCGCCCTCGTCGAAGTGGCGGGAGACGAACGGGCGTTGGGACAGGCATGGCACGTACCCACCCAACCTCCTTTGTCCGTACGGGAGATGGTCAACCGCCTCGCAACTGAAGCCGGCACCGCGCCCGTCTCCGTACGTGGCCTGCCCGCGCCGCTGCTGAGCGCCGCCGGGCTGCTCTCGCCGCTGCTGCGTGAACTCAAGGAGGTCCGCTACCAGTTCGACCGCCCCTTCGTGGTCGACACGAGCAAGTACGAAACCGCGTTCGCCGTCCGGGCCACTGAGCTCCAGGAGCAGGTCAAGGCGACCGTGGACTGGTGGCGGGCGAGGTCTGCCACCGCATAGCCGAAGGAACGGGGGAAACACAGCACATGAAGAAAACCGGGGGAGCGCGGCGGGACGACGTCGCGATCGTAGGAATGGCCTGCCGTTTTCCGGGGGCCCGTGATCTCAACGCGTACTGGCGGCTGTTGACCGCCCCGAGCCCGCAGTTCGGCGCGGTGCCGGCCACCCGCTGGGGCGCGGCCTTCCACAGCGACGACTTCCGCGACACGGCCGCCGCCTACACCGACCGCATGGCCCTGCTGGACGGCGTGGGCGACTTCGACGCCGCCCACTACGGCATCCCGCCCCGCCGGGCCCGCGCGATGGACCCACAGGGCCGGCTCCTCATCGACCTGGCCCGAGAGGCAGTTCAGGACGCCGGCTGGGAGGTGGGCGGTTTCGACCGCGAGGAGACAGCGGTCATCACGTCGCTCAGCGAGAGCGGGTATCGGGAACTCAGCACTATGCATATCCGGTTGCGGCAGTTGGCGGAGGGTGAGTTCGGGAGGCCTTTGGGGGGCGGGGAGTTCGGGAGGCCGTCGGCTGGCGGTGCGTTCCAAGAGTCCCTGGCGGGCGGCGAGTTCGGCGAGGGTATAGCGGGCGGGGGGTCCGGGAGGGCTTCGGTGGACGGCGGGTCCGGAAAGCCTTTGGCCGGCAGCGCGTCCCAAGAACCCCTGGCGGGCGGTGAGTTCGAGAGGGACCTGGTCGGCGATGCGTTCGGAGAGCCCGAAGCGGGACGCGAGTTCGGGAAGGCCCCGGCCGTCGGCGGGTCCGGAAAGCCCCTGGCCCGCGAGGACTTAGCCGACTCCGTCCGCGCGGTCGACCGTCTCAACGGGACCTCGGTCGCCGGGCTGCTGCTCAACATGGGCCCGAACACGGTCAGTTCGGTCCTCGATCTGCACGGCGAGAGCTACGCCCTGGACGCGGCCTGCTCCGGTGGACTCCTGGCCGTCGCCAACGCCGTGCACGCCCTGCGCGCGGGCCGCTGCCGCATCGCCATCGCCGGCGGCGCCCAACTCGTCCTGGCACCCGACCTGTTGATCGGCCTCTCCCGCATCGGCGCGGTCTCCCGAACCGGCCGCTGCCTGCCCTTCGGCGCGGAGGCCGACGGTTTCGTCCTCGGCGAGGGCGCGGCACTCGTCGTCCTACGCCCCCTCGCCGACGCCCGCGCAGCCGGTGACCGCATCTACGCGGTGATCCGGGGCGTCGGCACCGCGAACGACGGAACCGTACCCGGCGGGATGGAGCCCCAGGCGGCAGGCCAGGTACGGGCCATGCGACGCGCTTACCGGGACGCCGGGTTGCCGCCGGGCGCGGTGGATTACATAGAGGCGCACGGCACGGGGACGACAGTCGGAGACGGCGTCGAACTCGGCGCGCTGGGGGAACTACGGGGCGGGAAGGGCGAGTTCAGCGAACTCCAGGAAGACGACGGCGAGTCTGGCGAACCTCGGGAAGATCAGGGCGAACTCCGAGGAGGCAAGGGCGGGTTCGGCGAACTCCAGGGAGAGCGGGCCGAACTCCGACGAGCCGAAGGCAAGTTCAGCGAACCCCGGGGAGAACAGAGCAAACTCCGGCGAGACGCCCGCGAGTTCGGCCAACTCCGGAACGGCGACAGCAACTTCGCCGCCCCCCAGACCGAACCCGCCTACCTGGGCTCCGTAAAAGCCGTCGTAGGCCACCTCCTCGGCGCCGCCGGAATGGCCGGCCTCATCAAGACCGCCCTCGCCGTCCACCGCCAACTCATCCCACCCCAACCGGAGTTCCCCCTCAACGACACCCCCGCCCTGGAAGCGGCCCACCTCACCGTCCCCACCACCCCGACCCCCTGGCCCACCACCGACCACCCCCACCGCGCCGCCATCAGCTCCTTCGGCTTCGGCGGCACCGGCGTCCACATGATCGTGGAGAGCCCCGGCGACACACCCCCCAGCCCCACCCCCACCCCCCAACTCCTCCTGCTCACCGCCCGCGACACGACCGGACTGGCCAGGTACGCCGAGGAGTTGGCCCAGGTACTCACCGAGGACCGGCCACCGCTGGACACGGTCGCGGACACCCTGGCCCGACGCACGGTACTGCCCGAACGACTGGCGGTGGTGGCGGAGGCGGACGACGCCGTATCCCGACTCCGCCTCGCCGCAAGGGAGTTGGCGGCAGGCCGGACCGGCGAACTGGCACCCGGGGTGTACAGCGGAACCGTACGCGCCGGGACGACCGTACCCCTGCCCGCCGAACACGGCACAGGCCCCGAACACGGCGTCGATCTCCATGAGTTGGCGCGCCGAGCCGTCACCGACGCCGACCTGCTCCCACCCGCCGAACGAAAACCTCCCTGCACCCTGCCACCCAGCCCGCTCTCACCCCGCCACCACTGGGTGGTGGACCCGAACCGACGCGAGACACCCACACCCAAACCGACCGCACCGGACAGCACCGAGAGCCAAGTACCGCACGACACCGAGCCCCCCGTTCCGGACAACAGCGCCGAAACCCTCGTACTCGAAGAAGTCTCCCGCACCAGCGTCTTCCCCCTCGCCGGCCTCGACCGGCGGATGACCCTGGCGACCGACCTCGGATTCGACTCCCTGATGCTCCAGGAACTGGAGACGAACATCGGCCGCCGGATACCGGGTTTCCGCACGGAGGAGATGTTCGACCCGGAACTGACGCTGGCCCGGCTGGTCACTCTCGTCGCACCGCACCTCGGACCGGACGCAGGCCAACTCCCGCCGCCCACAGTCCAGTTGCCGGACCAGCCCGACTGGTCCCCCGAGACCGCCGCCCCCGACGACTTCCCCGAAGTCCGCCTGTTCGAAAGCCGATTGCAAGCGATCACCCAAACCGGCGCGGAATTCCCCTACTTCCGCGTCCACCAGGGCACCCCCCGCGCGACAACCCGCATCGGCGACCGCACATACCTCTCCTTCGGCAGCTACAACTACCTTGGCCTGTCCGGCAGTCCGGAGGTCAACGCGGCCGTGCACGCGGCGGTCGAGCGGTACGGCACCTCGGTCTCCGCGAGCCGCATGCTCTCCGGCGAACGCGACCTCACCGTACGGCTGGAGCAGACACTCGCCGCGTTCCTCGGCGTCGCGGACTGCCTGGCGCTGGTCAGCGGGCACGCCACCAACGTCACCGCGATCGGGCACGTCGTCGGCGCCGGCGACCTGATCCTGCACGACGCGCTCGCGCACGACAGCATCCTCCAGGGCTGCGCCCTCTCCGGCGCCGCCCGCCGCCCCTTCGCGCACAACGACATGGGCCGGCTGGAGCACCTGCTGCGCCTGAACCGCTCCCGCTTCCGGCGCGTCCTGATCGCCGTGGAGGGCGCCTACAGCATGGACGGCGACCTCGTCGACCTGCCGGCCGTCATCCAACTCAAGAAGAGGTACGGGGCGTTGCTGCTCGTCGACGAGGCGCACAGCATCGGCACGGTCGGCGACGGCGGGCGCGGCGTCGGCGAGTTCTACGGCGCCGAACGCGCGGGCGTGGACCTGTGGATGGGGACCCTGTCGAAGGCGTTCGCCAGCTGCGGCGGGTACTTGGGCGGGTCGGCGCGTACGGTCCGCTGGCTGCGGCACACGCTGCCCGGGTTCGTGTACAGCGTCGGCCTCACCCCGGCGAACGCGGCGGCGGCGCTCGCGGCGAGCGAACTCATCACCCCAGCGCGGGTAGGGCAGTTGAGGCGCAACGCCGAACTTTTCCGCTCGCTCGCCGGCGCGGCGGGGCTCCCGACCGGCTCCAGCGCGCACACCCCGATCGTGCCCTGCGTCCTCGGCGACTCGGCACGCACCCTGCGCGTCGCGGACCGGCTGCACGCGCGCGGCATCATCGCCGACCCGATCTTCCATCCGGCGGTGGAGGAGGGGCAGGCACGGCTGCGCTTCTTCGTGACCAGCGAGCACGAGGAGGGGGACATCCGGCGGGCGGTGTCGGTACTGACGGAGGAAGTGACGGCAGTGGCGGAGTAACTCCCGTACGGATAAGGCCAGTTGAGGTAACTCCCGTGCAGGCGAGGCCACTTCAGATCAGCGTGCGTTCTATCCGGCTGAGCAGAGCCCCTTGCCCGGCGTCGGCGGGTGCGGACGCCGGGGTCCCCGTACCCACCCGCTGCGCGAGCAAGTAGGCGATGATCTCCGCCTCTTGCTCCTGCACATCGTCGTAGGTCGCACGCAGCAGCATGTCCCGTACGAGGGCGGGGTCGAGGTTGGGGAAGAGGAGCCGCGCACTCTCCTCGTCCAGCGACCCGGCCCCGCGATGGCAGCAGATGATATGGCCCAGCTCATGCAAGATGATGTGCTCCTGATGGGTGCTGGCCGTGTTGGCGTCGTAGAAGATCAGGTCCTCGTCGCGCGCGGCGACCCACATCCCGCAGGGGTGGCTGGCGGGCATCTGGAGCGGGATCAGCAGGATCGGCCGCCCCCGCACCCGCCCCAAGTGCGCGCACAGTTCGGCCACATCGGCCACCTGCGGCAACCCCAGCTCCGCGATCCGCCGCGCCCCGTCCTTACGCAGCTTCTTGAGCTGCGTACGACGCTCCTGGGCCCCCTTCACTCCGACCGGCCTCTGAACGGCCTTGCGGCGGGCGGAAGTTGGTCAACTGCCCTTTCGGCGACCGGAAGTTCAGTCACCGGCGGTTCGGTGACCGGCGGCAGCCCCTGCAACTGGCGGTACTGATCCATGATCGCCGTGATCGCCTGAAGGTTCTCCTTCTTCATCCCGGCGGCCCGCATCGCGATCCCGCGTACGCCGGACTGGCGCAGCGCCTCCAGCGCGGCCAGCTCACTGCGGACGGACTCGGCGACCTCGTCGTCGAAGAAGTAGGCGACCGAGACGCCGAAGAAACGGGCGAGGGCGGCCAGCAGATCGGGGGAGGGGTTGGCGCGTTTGCCGGTCCTCAGCTGGGACAAGTAGACGCCGCCGACCTTGAGTTCGGGGCTGGCCCGCTTCAGCTCCTCGGCGACCTCGGCGTTGGTCCAGTGCCGGCCCTTGGGGCGGACCGTTTTGAAGAGGCTGTCCAGGCGGACGGCCAACAGGGGCCGCTCGTCGTCCTGTTGCCCCCCAGCGGCCTCGGAGGCGTGGTCCCCGGTCTCGGACATGTCGAAGGCTCCCTCCCCTCACCTCCCCGACAACATAGCCATTGGCTATGTCCAAGTCTCGCAGATTAGCGGGCAGTTGACAATTGGCCGCCCCTGCGCCACCGTTGAAGCCAGTCGGATAGCTGGCAGCTAACTTGGTCCCACGGGGGTGGCCGAGTTGACCGCGGGCTGCACGGCGCTGACGGCCCGGTTTGGCCCACGGGGGATGGGCCACGCCGGACCGGCAGCGGCAGAAAGAGGGGCCTCACGGGGGAACGAGGGGCGTCTCTGGAGCAGGAAGGCCCCACGGGGGAAACACCGGGGCCGACTCAGGGGAGCCGCGGGGGAACCCGCGGTGAAAACGAGAATCCCGCCCGGTCTGACGGGGGATGCAGACCGGGCGGGACCTCTCAACCGAGCTTACTGTAGGCGGACGCCACCTTGGTGAGCCACGCGACTTCGGCCGCGAAGTTGTCCGTATCCCGGTCCGCGAAGTCCCCGGCGTCCATGTTGTCGTCCGGCGCCGTCCCCGCCCGCTTCGCCGCCAGTGCCCGCCGGATCCGCCCGGCCTCGGCGAACGCCTGCTGCGAATCCCCGTCCCGCGCCCGCCCGTTGACGCCGCCGCGCTCGATATAGGGCCTCAAGTCCCGCCACCCGTCCCGGATTTCGACGACCCGCCGATGCAGCCGGTAGTCGAGATCGTTGACGGCGGCGGCCCCCGGCGGCTCCAGGACGATGTCCGGCGAGGCCTCGTACAGATCCCGCCACAGCGGATAAAGCGCCCGGTACGCCTGGTAGTTGTGCCCCCACCGCAACAGCCGCTCCCCGGCCGGCGCCCACGAGGGCAGGGTGAGGGCCAGCGACAGGATGACGATCCCGAGCGCACTGAACAGCGACGGCACGACCGTCCAGCCCCCGATGTCCCAACCGGCGGCGGCCGTAAGGATGTTGACGGTCCGCGCGGCGCAGTACAGAAACAGCACGACAGCCGCCACGGACAGCATCCGCAACGCCTGCCGCAGCGAGACTTTGTCCGTCATCCGCGCATACGGCCCGCACTGCCGGTAGATCGTCACACAAGGCACGGCCTGCGAGACGACGAACACCAGCAGATAGGTGAGCACCAGCGGCTGCCCGCTCCCGGTGTTGAAGTCCCCGGCCGCCCGCCCGGGCCCGTCCGCGACGAAAAACAGCACCACGAGAAGGGAGTTGAGAGCGACCCCGGTGCCCAGCCAGTACCGGCTCCTGCGTACGGTCGTGGCGTCGTCGGCCGCCCAGTGCAGCAGGATGATCTGCGCGGCGACACAGAACGCGACCGCCGACACGTGCATCACGAGGATCGCGAGATTCCGCACACCCAGGAACCGGTCGCCGCTCAGCGCGACCGCGCCCATCGTGAAGGTCAGACACTGCAACAGCAGCGTCACGACCAGCGTCCGGTACGCCGAGTCCCGCCAGCTGCGCCGCAGTTGGGACAGCCGCACGGCGAGCGCCGCGTAGGAGGCGAGGGCGGACAAGGCGAAACAGAGCGTTCTGACGCTGTTCAAGTGTTCCCCCGGTTTCGTGAACTGCTAGTCGCCCAAAGGCACTTCGAGCCCGATCCCCTCCGCGGCCACCGCCACGGCGAAGTCGAAGAAGACGCTCTCGTCGCTCACGCTGTCGTGCGTCCGGCTGAACACCTGGAAGATCAGCAGCCCGATGAGACTGCTCCACAGCACGATCCCGCGCTCGACGACGTCCGAGAACGGCGCCTGCGGCACCCCGCCGAACAGCTCGACGGCGGCCGGCAACAACAGTGGCGGCCCCGCCAACACCCGCCGGGGCGGCGTGAGTTCGCCCCCCTGCAACGCGGCGCCGACGATCCCGGCCAGCACTCCCGGCGTACGGGACGCGGGCGGCACGGTCTCCTGCGGGGCGTGGTACCCCGGCACCGGGGACCCGTAAATCAGCGTGAACTCAGGGGAGTTGGCGAACGCCCAGCCCCGCAGCGCCCGGGCGACGGCCAACAGCCGCGCCCCAGCGGAGGCTCCGCCCGCCACGGCGTCCCGGTCGGCGCGCTCCATGGCCTCGGCGGAGGAGTCGTAGGCGTCGATGACGAGCGCGGTCAGCAAGGCATCCCGACCAGGAAACACCTTCTCGACCACCCCCGTCCCCCACCCACCCCCTTCACTCACGGCCCCCAACGTCAGCCCACCGGCCCCCGTTTCCCCGAGCACCCGAAGCGCGACACCCTTGATGACGGCCAACTCCCCAGAGCCCCCGCCAACGCCACCCGTTCCGGAAAATTCCATACCAGCACGCTATCGGCTCCGAAAGCCGGGCTGGAGAGAAACAGACACGGAAAGTTGTCGGCGACCTGTCCACGATGGTCCGCAAGTTCGGAGGCTGGTTCTCGGTCGAGCACATAGAGATGCCCGCCTACCAGCACTCTTCACTCGAGAAGGATCTCCTCCGGGCGCCGGTTGGTGACCGGCACACCCCGGGTGTAGAGGATGTGGTTCAGGCAAGCGTCAAGATCGTTACCGTGATCGTCCCGGGCCATGTCACGCAACTCATGAGCCAGACGAAGCCCGTTGACGAGGACGACGGGGTACTGGTCTTCCGCCATTTCGAGTTGAGCTGGCTCCGAGAAAGATCCAGTGGTGACATATACGCCGATCCAGCCGCGGCGCAGGCGAGCGACGACTCGTGCGATCTGTTCGGCGGACACCTGATTGTCCGTGCGTATGCACTTGGCTTGGCCCAGAACGACGAGGCTGGTGCCGGCGAGTCCTGATCCGAGGTCGATACGCCCGACGAAATCCGCTCCGCCGTCCCCAGAACGCCGGGTGATCCATCCCTCGCGGTAGCTGTGTCCCGAGCCTCTGAGCACCCGAGCGGCGACGGCGGAAGCGACGGTCTCGAAATCGTGTTTGCGTCCGTCGAACTGCTCATAGATGAACCGCAGGTCGATGTCCTGCCGACTGCCTGGTGCAGGACGCTGATCACGCACCTTTGCGACACGTGCCCGAGCAACACGTCGGCGGACCCGTGGCAGAGCGGAGTGTCCCCGCTCGACCCACTCGCGCCAAGCACGGGGCGCTGTGGCCAGGGTTTCCTTGTCAGAGAACGCAGGGTTGCGTCGCGCAGTGATCCAGTCCCAGTCGACCTGATCGTTCTCGAAGGACAGATCGATCAGGGCAATGTCGTACACATAGTTGGTGAACGTGGTGTGCTCGTGTCCGGCCCATTGAACGATCCGTTCGGCCCGTTCTATGACCCCGAGGCCGCAGAACTCGACGAAGCCCTTGACCTTGCCGTTGCGTCGCACGGCGCGGAACAGCAGCAGAGGGGCTGCGCTGGCTCGTTCCTCTCGTGTCGGTGCCTGATGTCCTGAAAAAGCGTCCAAGAGGGCCGCGTTTCCGGCGGTCGTTCCTGGGAGCTTGGTGAGCTTGGCCTTGTGGTCACCGAAGTAGCGCACGTGACCGTTGTCCATGTCGAACACGTCGTGCCACGGAGTCTGTTCGCTGCCGGCCTTCCACGGGCTTGAGCGGATCAGGATGGCGGGCCGGCGCTGCCGGCCGCTCGCCGAAACCTTCGCCATGCCATTGATACCGGACTCGAGGAGCGCCATCTTGCGACCGGGAGAATCCGTCACATAGTGGAAGTTCGCATACTCGTCGAGCACAGGCTCGGTCGGATCCTTGGCACTCGCATAGCGCAGAACCTGCCCGACGCGCAGACTCTCCCCCATAACAGCCCCTCTCAGCACTGGCGGAGAAGCGATCATCACATGTTGCGGAGGGGATGAGCGCCAGAAGGGGCCTTACGCAGGCTCTGACACTTCGATGTGGAGTCTTCACAGGGGGAGTGTCGACAGTTGAGGAAGGTCACGTGATCTGGACTGTCTTCCGTCGAGATGTGCACTATGGCGACTGGCGATTCTTTTAAGACGATCCTTGGCTTGCTGAGTTTGAACTCGTGAAGTTACGGCGGGGAAAGGGTCAGGCCGGTCTCGGTGAGGCAGCCGTCGATCAGGTGGGGGCGGTACTGGATCTTCTTGAGGCCGTGTTTGATGACGCGGGTGAGGTGGTCGAGGTCGGCCGCGGCGAGGTTGGTGAGCACGCCGCGGTTGAGCAGGGACCAGATGCCTTCGGCCGGGTTCAGGTCCGGTGCGTAGGAGGGCAGCTGGAACACGGTCAGCCGGTCGGTAGTGTCGATGAACTGCTGTATCCCGGCACACAGGTGCCGGTTGAGGTTGTCCCGGATCAGGATGAGCGGGGCGCCGAGCCGGGCGTGTGCCAGGACGAGGAAGTCGTGGTAGTCCTGCCAGGTGAAGCTGGCCTGCTCGCCTTTGCGGCGGCGGTAGATGTGCAAGCGGTACAGCAACCGCGAGCGGTGGCCGGCCCGGTAGCAGACCAGACCCGCCACCGAGATGCGTCCGGCGCCCCGCCCGCCGGGCACCCGGACCGTGGGGGTGTGGCCACGCCGGGACCAGGTGCGGGCCTTCGGCGGCCTCATCGTCCGGCCGCACTCGTCCTCGAAGCAGACCCAGGCGTCCAGGTCCGCCGCCCTCTTTCCACGTGCGGCCACACCTCCTTCTTCCACACTTCAACGGCCCCGTCGCCCCGCCCGATCACCCGGTGGGCGGGGATCTGGCACGACCGGCCGTCGCGTCGCAGCAGTTTCCACACGCCCGGCACGGTGCAGCCGATGTGGAACATCCGCCCGATCAGCGTCCTGATCCTCGCCAGCGTCCACCGCTGGCCGGCAAAGCCGTACGCCAACGGCCCCCGCTGAAGGGCCGCCTCCAGCCGGGCGAACCGCGCCGGACCCAGCCGCGGCCGCGAGGCCGGCCCCTTCGAGCGCAGTCCGGCCACGCCCCGGCGGTCGTAGGCCCGCCGCCACCGGTTCACCGACATCCGCGTCACCCGCAGCTCCCGCGCCACCTGCACGTCCGTGCGGCCCTGCTCGAACAACTCCGCGGCTGCCACGCGCACCCGCTCACGCCGCTCCCGGTCCGCAGCCGTCAGACCGCCGCCTTGCGCATACCGCACGAGACCGGCATACCGGCCCCGACAGCCAACGCCACCACCCCGCGGAACACCACGAGTTAAAGATCAGTGAGCTTCTTCGAGTTGGCTACCGATCGGGTGACGGTCGGCGAAGCGCAACGAGCGAGGCCCCCGGGCT
>NZ_JBVLTJ010000004.1:407944-620111 GCF_055597585.1 Streptomyces sp. AMJ-169 | reverse complement strand
GTGACGGACGGTGCTACCAAAGCAACCTCCCCGTCACAACTGCCGCTTGACAACATCATTAGGAGGTGATGAGGGTTTTGGTGCCGGTCAGGACGGCGGTCACGGCGCTGGGGTGGGTGGGGTGGGTGTCGAGGCGGATGTGGGCGTCGGGGGACGGGGGCATGGCGGGGGTGTCGTCTCTTCCGCCGGCGGCCGGAGAGCGTGGGGGCCGGCCGTCGGCTTTGTGCGGGTGTCAGCGGGCTGCCCGCGCGGCGCGGGCGGTGTGCGCGGCGGCTGGCGGGCCTGCGCAGGTGGTGGGCGCGGGGCGTGCCCTCGGGGGCGGGGGTGTTGTGGTGGCGCGCTGCCAGCGGGTGCGGACGGCTGTGAGGACGGCGAGGGCGCGGCGGGCGCCGACGACGAGCTGGAAGGGGGTGTTCGTGGGGTCGTCGGTGTACGCCTCGATGTGCCGGCCGGTGTGCTCGGCGGCGGCCAGGAGTGTGCGGTGCAGGGCGCGTTCGGCCCAGTGCTCGACCGAGCCGGCCGGTTCGGCCAGCATGCGCAGCACATCACGGGGGTCGGTTCCGTCGTCGAGGAGGCCGTGGTGCTGGGCCTCCCACAGGACGGTGACGGGGTCGACGGGCTCGTGGCGCCGGGACAGGGCGGTCAGGCACTGCCACAGTCCGGCGTGCAGAGGGAGGGTGAGGTCGTCGGGGAGCAGCCACGGGACGGAGACGATGTCGTCCGGGCAGGCGGTGGCGGTCGCGAGCAGCATCCGCTCCTCCTCGGCCGCTTCCTGGGGGTCGGGTACGGAGGCTGAGGCCGGGGCGGGGGTACGCGGCCGTGCGCCTGCGCGTGGGGGGAAGCGGGCGGCAATGTCGTCGACGACCGCGGCGAGCGCGTCGGCCTGGGCTAGGACCGTCCGCGCGGGGTGGGGGAGGGAGGCGTCGTGGACGGTGTGGACGAGGTGTTCGGCGGCGGCGCGCAGGCGGCGGCGGGCGTGTTCGGCCTCGACCATGCGGGCGTAGGCGGGTGCGTGGCGGGGCCAGAGGCAGACCTGGACGAGGGTGTGCAGGTCGGGGGCGGTCAGCCCCCGCGCCTGCTCGCGGGCCGCGGCGAGCACCTGGTTCAGCCATGCCGGGTTCTTCGCGCGCCCGGTGGCGGGGAGGGTGTTCATCGCGGTGTACAGGGCGGCGTGGGCGGCAGTGGAGCGGGCCGCCGGGTGTGGGGAGGTCGTGGAGGTGGAGGTAGAGGATCATCCCGCGCTCCCGGGGCTCTGGTGCCAGAGTCTGCGCTGTCTGGCGGGTTCGCCCGGGGGCTGGAGGTCGGCCCAGGGGTGCAGGCCGTAGCCGGTCTCCAGCCGCAAGGTACGGCGTTCTTGGGGGTCGCCGGGGTGGTCGGGGGTGGGGCTGGTGAGGTGGTCGGTGACGGCGGACAGGCCGTCGGTGCGGCGCAGTGCGGCGAGGTGGGTGAGGTCCCAGGCGGCGCTCCCGGTGACGGAGACGGCCGTGCCGGTGCCGCTGGTGCGGCGCTGGACGACTCCGCGTACCAGCAGCAGCCAGGCGTGGAAGAGGGTGTGCGCGGCGGCGGTGTGGCTGTCCTCGAAGAAGGCGCAGTCGGTCACGCCGCTCACGTCGTCGAGGGTGGTGAAGATGACGCGCCGGCCGGAGCGGACGGGCGGGGTCTGCACGGCGCTCTTCGCGCCGGCGACGAGGACGGGCTGTCCGTGCGGGAGGTCTTTCAGCCGGGCTGCGGGGGTGACGCCGAGTTCGTCCAGCAGGTCCTGGTGGTCGCTCATCAGGTGGCGTGCGAAGTCCAGGCCCAGGGTGCCGATCTCGGCGGCGAGGCGTTCGGCGTCGTCCATGTCCGGCAGCCGCAACGCCTCCACCGTATCCGCGCTCCCGCCGTCGCCGAGCGTCAACTGGCCTTCAGAGGCGCTGTGCTGGCTGCGGTGGAGTTCGGTGAGGTGGAGCAGCAGGTCACGGCGGCCCGCGCCGAAGCGGTCCAACGCGCCGACCTGGGCGAGCCGTTCGGCGACGGGCCGCGACGGGCGGGCACGGGAGACGAAGTCGGCCAGGGAGGTGTATGGCTGTCCGGCGGTGATCCGCGCGGCCTCCGCCTCGCTCATCCCGCGCACGTCCGCCAGCCCCAGCCGCACCCCCAGTACCCCGGACTCGGGCACCGGCTCGATGCGGTAGGCGGTGTCGGAGGCGTTCACGTCCAGCGGCAGCAGCGGCACCCCGCGCCGGCGGGCGTCCGCCAGGATCAGCCGCTTCGGATGCATGCCGGGGTCGTGGGTGAGGAGCCCGGCGTAGAAGGCGGCCGGGTGATGGCATTTCAGCCAGGCGGACTGGTAGGAGGGCACCGCGAACGCCAGCGCATGCGCCTTGCAGAACCCGAACCCGGCGTACGACACGAGCAGCTCCCACACCCGCGTGATCGTCTGCGTGTCGTACCCGCGCGAGCGTGCCCGCTCCTCGAACCACGCCTGGATCCGGGGGTGGCGCCGGGGGTCGGACAGAGCGCGGCGGGTGTAGTCGCCGACGGCGAGGCCGCAGCCGGTCATCACCGACAGGACGCGGATCAGCTGCTCGTGGAACACCAGAATCCCGTGGGTCTCCCGCAGCGCCGGTTCCAGGTCCGGGTGGGGGTATGACGGCTTCTCCGCGCCGCTGCGGGCACGCAGGAGCGGGCGGACCATGTCGGCCGCCACCGGCCCGGGCCGGAACAGGGCGATGTCGATGACCAGGTCGGACACCGTCTCCGGCCGGAGCCTGGCCACGAGATCTCTCTGGCCGGCCGACTCGGTCTGGAAACAGCCCAGGGTCTGGGCGGACTGGATCAGCCGGAACGTCTCCGGATCGTCGGCGGGTATCCGGTCGAGATCGATCCCGTCCCCGCCGGCCCGCTCCAGCTCCCGCGCCGCGTGCGCCATCGCCGACAGCATCCGCACCCCCAACACGTCCACCTTCAGCAGCCCCACGTCCTCCACGTCCCCCTTGTCGAACTGGGACATAGGGAAGCCCGCCCCGGACGTCGGCACGACCGGCGTGCGCCGCAGCAGGCCGGCGTCGGAGATCACCACCCCGCACGGGTGCATCGAGACCCCGCGCGTCAGCCCGTCGAGCGCCTCGACCAGCTCCCACATCCGCGGCCCGTACGCGTCCGGATCGATCCCCCGCAGCTCCGGCAGCTCCCGCAGCGCGGACCGCGCGTCGCGGGCCCGGACGTGCGGGAACGACTTCGCCAGCCGGTCCACCTCGACCGGGTCCAGGCCCAGCGCGAGCCCGACGGCGCGCACGGCGTGCCGCACCCGGTACGTCTCCGGCATCGCGACCGCCGACACCCGCCCGTCACCGAACCGCCGGCGGATCGCCTCGTACACCTCCATCCGCCGGTGCGCTTCCACATCGATGTCGATGTCCGGCAGCTCACTGCGGTGCTCCGACAGGAACCGTTCCATCAGCAGCCCGAACCGCAGGGGGTCCGCCGTCGCGATGCCCAGCAGGTGCACGACCAGCGAACCCGCAGCCGACCCCCGCGCGCTCGCCCGGATCCCCAGCTCCCGCGTGTCCTGGACGACTGGTGCACGGTGAGGAAGAACGGCGCGTACCCCGTCCGCCCGATCAGCCCCAGCTCCTCCTCCAGCCGCTCCCGGTACCGCCGCCCGGCACGGTCGTACCCGTGCCGCGTGAGGGCGCTCTCGCACAGGTCCCGCAGCACCCGCTCCGGCGGCCGGCCCGCGACACCGACCAGGCCCGGCTCGGGGAAATGCACCCGCCCCAGCCCCAGGTCCTCCTCCGGACCGACCCGGCAGGAACGGGCCGTCTCCTCGGTCACCTCCAGCAGCCGGTACGCCGTGCGCACCCCGTACCCGGCCGCCCCCGCCACCCGCTGCGCGACCCGCGCCATCTCCGCCGCCGGCTTCAGCCACCGCTCCCCGCTGTCCAGCGGCCCGCGGGGATCGACCGGCACGAGACGGCGGGCGGAGTCCAGGACGTCCGCGACCGCGCCCAGCCCGGGATCGGCGTACCGCACCGCGTTCGTGAGCACCGGCAGCACACCCTGGTCGGCCGCGAAGCAGAGCGCGCGGGCGGCGTGCCGCACCGACCCCGGACCCGTCCCGCTCAGCCCATGACAGACCACCTCCACCCGCAACGACCCCGCCCCGAACCGCTCCCGCCACCGCCCGAGCAGCTGCCCGGCGAGGTCCGCCCGCCCCTGCGCCAGCGCCCGCCCGACGTCCGAGTCCGGCCCGAGCAGCACGAGAACATGCTCGCCGCAGACCTCCGCCCACGGCAGCACCGGACCCGACCCGCCCCCGGTGCGGGCGTGCGCGGCGGTGACCAGCCCGCACAACTCCGCCCAGCCCATACTTCCGTCCCGCGCGAGGAACAGCGCCCGCGGCGCGGACTCGTCGACGAACGCCCCGCCACGGACAGGCGCACGCCGCCGCGTACGGTCGTCCGGCCCGACGGGCGCCTCCACCGCGAGGTCCACCCCGAACACCGGCCGCACCCCGGCCCCGGCGGCGGCCTTCGCGAACCTCACCGCGCCGGCGAGGGTGTCCCGGTCGGTCAGCGCGAGGGCGTCCATCCCCCGCTCGGCCGCCCGCCGCGCAAGCAGCTCGGCGTGCGAGACGCCGTAACGGACCGAGTGACCGGAGACGGCCCGCAGATGCGTAAACGCGCGCATGTCACACACCCCACTGCCCTCAGCTCCTCTCACCCGGCTCCGGCTCCGCACGGGTCATTCCGGTGCGGTGACCTCACCATAAGCCACATTCGAACGCTCGTGCGATTCAAGGGTGGTCGGGGGTGCCCGCATGTCCTCGCAGTACGAGCGCGGCGATGGAGGAGGGGCGTCGTGCGCGGCGCTGTCGTGCCCTGGCGGCAGCCGGGGGCAGCCGTGTGAGCACGCCGTTCGAAGGGACGGCGGAGATGGGTGCCCTCGGTGAGGCGGGCGACGGCTGCCGGGTGAGTGAGCGCGACCTGTGTCGCGCAGGTTCCTTGCTCGCCGACCGGCCGGTCCGGCGAACAGGCCGCAGGTAACTTCCTTCCGCTAGACCGCAGTTCCGTCAGCTCGGACAGGGGCCGGAAGAGTGCGGAGGCGTTCGGCGAGTTCGGCTGCCGGGGCGATCGGCGAGTTGTCGAGCAGGCGGTCGAGCCGGGCCAGGCGGCTGCGGGCTGTTGCCCGGAGCCGTGACGGCGGGATGAGGTCGAGTACGTTCAGAGCGCGGCCGGCTGCTTGTTCGGGGGCGTCGCGGGCTTCGGCGAGGGCGAGGACGAGGGTGGCCGCCGCCCATCCCGGTGTCTCGGCGGGGGCGGCGGCGATGGACTCGTGGGCCACTTCGGCGGCGCGGTCGAAGCGTTCGAGGGCCAGGTTCGCCTCGGCCACGTGGAGGCGGTGCTCGGCACGGTCGTAGCCGAAGCGGCCGGGCAGCTCGGTGGCGGACCGCATGATCTCGTCGCTCTCGGCGATGACGTCGTCGGCTTCCGGCACTCGTTTCAGGGCGGCGAGGGTCGGGAGGAGGGCCCAGCCCAGGAGTTGAGCGCGGCGCAGCCCCTGGGGTGCGTGCCGGAGGCCGTACTCCGCGTGGCCTCGGGCGTGGTCCCAGTCTTCGCGGGCGGTGGCGACCATGGCGAGGGCGCCGCTGGCCCAGGCGCTGAGAGCGGGTTCCTGGGTGGATTCGCCGAGGGCGCCGGCCAGGGTGAGGTGGGCGCGGGCGCCGGCGCGGTCGTCGAGGTGGTAGGAGAGGTTGCCGAGGAGGGCGGAGAGCCAGCCGACCTGGCGGCGGAGCGCCTGCGCTGTGGCGGGGTCCGCCGCGGCCACCACGGTGGAGAGCAGGCCGCGCGTGCTGCGGACCTCGTCCAGCAGGACGGCCGGGGGGTGCTTGCTGTAGTTGAGGGCGTAGTGCTCCACCGCAGCTTCGGCCAGGGAGACGAGGGCAGGGGAGCCGTCGGGCGCGTCCAGGGCGGCCCATTGGACGGATTCGCGGATGGCGGGCAGTCCGCTGGCGGTGCTCATGGAATCCCTTCGGCCGGTGGTCGTCTCCTGACGCTGGAGTCGACCGTAGTGGAGCGGCGGCGGGGACGTGCAGGTGCTGCACCACAGACAGCGTGTCACCAGGCCGAGCTGGTCGGGGCGGGCGCCGTAAGCCCGGGAGAGCATCAGCCGGTACTCGTCCCCGGGGGCCTCCTGCCCGTGTTCGTACCTGCATAACATGGCGGGCGTCAGCCCTGGTGGCAGGAGACCGTCCTCCCGGTAGACGGCCGCCACTTCACGGATCGCCTGTGGCCGTGACCAGCCCAGCGCCAGCCGCCATGCCTCCAGGGGAGTCAGCTCGGGCAGTGCCGACAGCATGGTGGTGACGATCCGTTCCTGAGCGTGCCCGTCACGCTGGCACCGCGCACGGATACGGGACGCCTCACGCTGGATCTCCGTACGACGGCCCCGGCTCACTCCACCCATCGCCTGTCCTCCCGCCGTCGGCTGATGACGGTGCCCCGCTCAGTATTCTGGGGCCAGTTCCGGTCTGGTGGCGGTGACGTCGCGCAGGAAGCTGCGCTTGGAGTAGAAGGTGCGCCGTCGTGCCCAGCCGCGTGCGGCGAGGTAGCCGCAGAGCCAGTCGGAGAGGACTTCCATCTCGCTCACGATGCCCTCCCCGCCGGGATCGAGGACACCGCGTGAGCGCAGGTACTCCAGCTCGCACTGCGCGAGCAGCAGTTCCGGAGCTGCCAGGAGGGAACTGCGGTCGAAGAAGATGCCGTAGACGTGCCCGGTGCGCATCGACTCGCACCGGATGTCGTAACGGACGCGCCGGAAAGGCGGCATGGCCCGGACCTCCAGGCCGAGTTCGTCGCGCAGGTACTTGCCGAAGCCTCCGGCGGAGACGTCGACTCCGTACGTCAGCTCCTCCCGGCGGGCGAAGGCGTCCTCGCCGAACCACTTCCTCTTGAGCACGTAACCGGCACTGACCGTGGGGATGAAGGAGGCGTATCCGGTCTCGTGCGCGGGGCCGGTGACATCGAAGAGGTGGTTTTCGGTGTGATGGATCTGGAACTCCTCCCGGTATTCCGGCCGGAACTCTTTCAGCCCGCCTTCGCGCAGGGTTTTCAGCAGTTCCAAGGATGCGGCCCAGATGTCGGGGGCGGGGTCGAGGGTGTACTTGAACTCCAGCTCGGTTCCGGAGAAGTGCTTGCGGAAGTAGCGCAGGTGGTTGTCGAGGGCCGTGCCCGACTCGGCGTGGGCGGTCAGGGCAGGGTCGAGCCAGCGCAGGGCTTCGACCGCTCCGGGGCCCACCGGTGTGCGGGTGGTGCGGACGAAGCAGGCGTCCTCCGGGTGGAACCTGATGCGGGAGTAAGCGTGATACCCGCCGCCGGGATGTTCGGCGAGGTAACACAGGGGCGCGGTCCCCGGTGCTTCTCCGGCTCCGATCAGCCGGCTCAGAGCGGGACCGGCGATGGCGTGGGGGAACAGGTCGGCGCCGTCGATCCGGGCTGAACCCAACTGGCGGCCGGCGGTGTTGAGCGCGGTGACCGGGCAGGTGCCGAGTGCGTCCCATCGGACGATCACGGTGGTGCTCGGCAGGCACACCTCTTGGGGCGGCACCTGGACAAGCACGATCGGTTCGTCGGGGCGTCGGGGTGCTGTCCGGTTGAGGAGGTGGACACCGCCCACGACCACCCAGGCTTTTCTGGCGGTGGCCGGGGCGCCGACCGTTCCGGGGGGTTCCCAGGAAGACGTCACAGGATTTCCTCCTTCTGCCTTACCCCGTCGACGAGTTGAGGCATGCCACCGGTCGGGGCCGTTCTAGGGTGGGGCGGGTGAACCACAGTGAGATCGGGAAACGGGCGTGGGACGAGGCAGTGGCTGATGCCGGCCTCGCGGCGCTGGAGTTCGACGACGCCAGAGCCTGGCTGGACAAGGCCCGCCGGCACCCGATGGAGCCCCTCGCGGCTGAGGTGTGGGTCGTCGACCCAGACTGCGAGCACGTCCTGCTGGTCCGGCACCGTGTACGCGGATGGGTTCCGCCCGGCGGAAAAGTGGAAGAAGGAGAGACTCCGCGCGAGGCGGCCACCCGCGAACTGCTGGAAGAGACCGGACTGCGGGCCGAACTGCTGGCCCGGCCCGCAGCCGTCACGGTGCGGTCCTACCGGGCGGACTGGTCTTCGACCCTCGGTCTGTCCTACGCGGCGGTCATCGACCGCGCAGCACCGCTGCGCGGGGAGGACAATCAGCCGGCCGCCTGGTTCAGCCTGAACGGGGACTGGGAGAGCGTCTTCCCCGAGGACCGCGATCGTATCCGCGCCCACGCACGGCGGCTGACGGCCGATCGGGAGGCCAGCGCCCGCTGAGAGACGCGCACATCCCTGCGCGAAGGGCGTGGTGTTCGCGGCGGGTTCGCCACGGGCGGCCTGCCGCCTTATGAGGGCAGCGGCGGGGAGGGTACGGTGACGTGCCCTCCTGCCAGATCCGAGACCGGGCCAGCTCATGAGGCGTTTCGTGGGCGCCGGGCGGCGACGACGAGCCAGCTCGTCACGGTCGGGGTGCCCGGCGCGATCCCGGCGTAGGCGGCGTCCAGGATGTCCATCCGCTGGGCGTGGGTGAAGTCGCCTTCGGGCCGGGCGAAGACCGGGATGGACAGCCATGCCTTCTTCTCGGCCATGGTGCTGTGCTGGGCGGTGACCTCGGTGGCGCTGACGGTGAGTCCGGCGGCGGCCAGCTGTTCGGTGACGGTCGCCAGCGGCAGCTTGGGCGGCGCGGGGGCGGCGGTCGGTGGGACGTATCCGTAGTCGCGCGCGGCGACTTGGGTGATGAGGGAGTTCAACGAGGTTCTCGCACCGGCGGGTTGTTCATCAGGGTGTCGTACGCCGGCGAAGCCTCCGCCGATGTTGAAGACGAACCGGCCTCCGGGGCGCAGGACTTGGGCGACGGCGGCGAACACTCTGGGGGTGTCGGTCTTCCAGATGGCCGAGTTGCACACCACGGCATCTGCGGCGGAGTCCGGAACATGGTCGGCGAGTTGCTCGGCCGCAGCCGTGATCCAGGAGAGCCGGGGGTCGGTGAGGGTCCGGTGCCCGACGCGCTGCATGGCGGCGGCGCTGTCCAGGGAGACCACGCGGGCGTGGCCCGGGACGAGATCGAGGACCGCACGGGCCGTCGCGCCCGTGCCGCCGCACAGGTCGACCACAAGGGTCGCATCGGTGAGGAGGGCGCGGTCGGCGAGGTCACGGCTGGTGGAGTCGTACATGGGGTGTGCGCGGGTGAAGGCGGCGTACGCCTCGGCGTTGGCGTCCTCGTCCCAGCCGAGGACTGCGTCCTGAGGGGCCATGCTGGTGGGCCTCGCTTCGTGGAACGGGCCCGGCCGCCTGAGCCGGGCGGTTCGGGCAGGGTCAGAAGAGCGCGGGCTGCACGGCGGCGGGCGGGGAGGAGAACTCTCCGAGGGTGATCCGGCGGCCTTTGAGGACCCCCAGGTCGAGCAGGTAAGGCGGTGTCTCGTCGCTGTCGGGGACGGCCATGACCTGGGAGCCGAGGCAGGCGAGTACCGTCAGGCCGTGTCCGCCCTCGCGCGGGTCGTGCGGGTAGAGGACCCGTTCGGTGCCGGGGGCGCGGAGCAGGTCGCCTTCTCCTGGCGGTGTCCACGGCTCCAGGGCCGGGGTGACCTCCAGATCTGTCAGGGTCTCGGCCGCGCGGGCGAGATGCCGTTCGTGGGCTGTGACAGCCGGCGTGAGATCACGCAGTTCGGCCAGGGCCGTCAGCTTGGCCGCGGACCGGACCGTCTGGGTCAGGCCGAGGCGCCGGGTGAGGGCGTCCTCCAGGAAGCGGACGGTCCGGCCGTCGGAGCTTCGGGCGAGGTAGGTGGCGAGCAGGGCACCCTGCTCGTCGAGACGGGAGCGTTTACGGGGCTCGGCCGCGGTGCCGATCTTTGTGACACCGTCCGCGAACGTCGCCAGGTACAGCCAGTGCGGCTGGGCCATGTACGCGGCCAGAGCGTCGGGGACGTGACCGCCGGCGTGGAACCGGTGCGCGAAACGGAAGTCGTCCCGGTTCGCGCAGACGGCACACTGCCCGCCGCTTTCGGCCGGGGCCCGGTCGGGGCAGGCAACGGCTTCGACGCTGACGCGGTCGGCGAACCGGTAGCGGCCGGTGCACCACCGGCCGCTACCGCACGCCAGGTAGCCCAGGCGCTCGCCCATGATCCGGGCATGGACGAGCGATCCGCCGGGTGAGGGCGCGAGCAGGAGAGAAGGTTCACCGCTCGCCCAGGTGATGCCGTGGCAGACGTACGTTCCGCCGGCGGGCAGGGCGTGGCCCATGGTGCCTTCCTCATCGATCGGGGGCGGTCTGTCAGATGGTCAGGTGTAGCCGGTCGGACAGCGCGCCGCAGGCTGCTTCGAGGACTTGCCCGCAGTCCATGCCGGCGACGTGCAGCCGCAGCCAGCCGCTGACGGCCGCCTGTTCCCTCATGCGCGCGAGGACGGCGTCCTGGTAGTGGATGAAGTCCTCGTCGCGGCCACCGCGATGGCCGGTCTCCAGGGAGGTGAACGTGCCTTTGCGAGCGAGTGCTTCGCGAGCGTCGATATTCAGGAAGAACACCATGTCCGCTTCAGTGAGGTGGGCGAAGACCTGTTCGGCAAGGGTGTCGGAGACTTCCGTGTTGACCGCGTACCGGGCGACGATCTTGTGGTGCGCGTTGTCGAGGACGACGTGGGTTCCGGCCGCGAGCGCGGGCCTGATCACGAGCCGGTCCTGGAGGGCGTACCAGGAAGCCAGGGCCAGCAGCCAGTAATGGTCGCCGCATGCCCGCGCGACGCGGGCCTCCCGCCGGTAGACCAGTTGGTTGAAGCGGTCCAGATAGGCGGACAGCTCGGCGTCCATCGGGACGTCGGTGCTGTGCTTGCCGACGAGGACCGCCGGGTGGCCGGCGGCGTTGAGGGCACGGTGCACGCCGGCGGCGAGCGTGGACTTCCCGGCGCCGTCGCCCCCGACGAACGAGATCACCCGCCCGGTCGCTGAACTTGCGGTCATCGGGTTCCCCTCAAGTGGCTGGTGATGATGGCGCGTATCCGGTCGATCAGGAGGGTGCGCCGGCGCAGGACGTCGTTGTGCCGCTCGTTGGACAGGTCGGCGGGGTAGTACGCGGTGAGGTTGTTGGAGATGACGTGGAGATAGCCGAACCGGACTCCCGCCTGACGCGCTGCTGCTCCCATGGGCCCGATCTCCGGGTCGACGAAGGCGTAGGAGGCCGTGTGCCGGGCCAGCCAGTCGCGGTTCTCCAGCAGGACCGACGGGGAGGAGACGTGCAGGCCGGACCGTACGTCCTTCTGGGCGGCGGCGAAGTCGCCGAAGAAGTCGTCCCAGGTCACCAGGGTTCCGCCGAGAAGGCTTGTACTGCCGGTGGCCAGCCATGTGTTCGGCTCGACGCCGACGGCCAGTGAGCCGACTTTGCCGACGTAGACGACGTCGCGGGCGCCGAGTTCGGCCAGGCGGGAGACGACCCGTCCGGCGACGTCGCCCCAG
Organism: Streptomyces sp. AMJ-169; assembly: GCF_055597585.1. NCBI lineage: Bacteria > Bacillati > Actinomycetota > Actinomycetes > Kitasatosporales > Streptomycetaceae > Streptomyces > Streptomyces sp. AMJ-169. The sequence continues at coordinate 608,612 of NZ_JBVLTJ010000004.1, read as the reverse complement.
ATGCTGTGGAGGAATCCGAGGTAGACCACACGGCGACCGGCGACTTCGGCTCGCTGCCAGGCGTATCCGGGCCCGTGCGCCCACACCCCGGCCGTGGGAGCCAGGTGCTGGAGCCCCCAGCCGACGATCACCAGGTCGCCGTCGAGCTTCAGGTCGAGAGTCTGGAGGGCGGTGCGGCATTCCTCCTGGCCGGGTGGCTGGTAGGAGACGATGTCGGCGGGGCGGCCGGTCATCGCGAGATAGGTGGCGATGATCAGCGCGTAGTGCTGAACGTAGTCGGCCCCGGGGAACGCCTTCACGACGAGGGCACGGCCGTGAACCGAGGCGGTGGGCCGCTCGGTGTTGAAGAACTTCCCGGCTTTCTCGTACCGGGACACCACCGCGGCGCGGTCGTAGCCTCCGACGACGCGGATGGCGGTCCAGTCCTCGTCCTGGATGAGGTGATGGACCTTGATCTGGAGGTAGCGCAGCAGGCTGTCACGGCCCATGGTGTGCTCGGCGAAGTCGATCGGCGCCGCGCGTAGCAGCCCCGCGGCGGGACCGGCGAGCAGAGAAGTCATCGGTGCGCTCCGGTGGTTGTGACGTCGCCGGCCGCCGCGTCGACGACGGCGATGTTCTGCCGGATCAGGCCGAACCGGTGCTCGGCGATCGGACCGAGGTCCTCGATCCGGGGCGTATGCGGCTTCTCGTAGGGGCCGTCGGGAAGCAGAGAGATCCCCATCGCGCCGAGAATCACCGGGGCCGCGCCGTCCACGGAGGAGATCCACTCGTGTTCTCGCTGCTCGACCAGTTCCAGGTGGCCGGTCCGCCCCAGCCCCAGCAGCCGGTAGACGACCCGTTCGTCGACCAGACCGCGGTCCTCCAGGTAGGCGGTGGCGGCCCACCGGGTGCGGCACAGCTGACCGGCAGGGTCCGGACGCCGAGAGGCCGGCAACGCGATGGCCCCGGCCCAGCCACCGGTCACGAAGGCGTCGTAGGTACGCAGCCACTCTTCGTCGTCCGCCGCGTGCAGGACCGCGCACAGCCGGAAGGCGTCGCCCACCAGCTCCTGGATCTCCCGCGCGGCCTGCTCGCCGGCTTTCAGAGTCGCCGCGCCGTCCCTCATGACGTCGGGAAGAATGATCTCCCGCGCCGTCACCGCCAGCGCCGCCTCGACGAGGTCGGCAACGGGCAGGGCGTGACCGAGGTCGAAAAGCCCGTTGTCGACGATGATCTCGGCACCGCGCTCCGCTTCCCTGACGAAGAAGGCCCGGTAGACGTCGTCGGACAGCACTCGCTGGGCGGCCACGTGATGGACCCGGGCCGGGGTCCGCAGAGCGAAGTCCTCAAGGTACGTGGGCGGGGAGATGACGGAGAAGTCGATGCTCTTGGCCATCACGCGACCTCCCGCTGCTCGGCGGCGGCGGTGAGGAACTGCTGGGAGAGCACCGGATCGGTACCGAAGCGACCGCCGGCGTGCAGCGTCGTGGTGCGGGCCTCCTCCATCCGGACTCCCCGCATGCTCATGCACAGGTGCACTCCCCGCACGGCGACGGCGACGTCCTCTCGCCCGATCACTCCGGCAAGAAGGTCGGCGAGCTGGCGGGTGAAGCGTTCCTGGACCTGGAGCCGGCCGCCGAGATTCTGGGCGATTCGCCCGAACTTCGACAAGCCCACCACCTCGCCCTCCGGTACATAGCCGACGGTGACCTTCAGACGCATGGGCAACAGGTGGTGCTCGCAGAGCGACCACACGCTCATACCGCCCACGACGACCAGCTGGCCGCTCAGCTGCGACTCGGTGAAGCATGTCGTGGTCAGGGCACGAGACGGGGAGAGGAAGTCGCTCCACCAAGCCGCGACCCGTTCCGGAGTGCCGGCCAGTCCCTCCCGGGCGGGGTCCTCCCCCAGCGCGGCCAGCAACTGGGCGATCAGATCGGAGACCCGGCCGGTGTCGATGCCCGACGGGCGAGGGGGCACAGGTACAGCGCTGTTCACGCCGACGCCGGGGCCGGCGGTGGTGATGCTTGTCATGGGCTGTTTTCTCGCTTCCGGTGACGAGGAGTCGGGAGAGCGGCGCACAAGGTCAGCGACCTCGTGCATCAGCGAACGCCAGCACGTGCAGGCGAGTGGTGAAGCACCAGTTCCGGATCGCGACCTCGTCCGCCAGTACACGGGTCACCGCGATGACCGACTCGGCGGTGCTTCCCTCCGGCATCACCCATACCGGTGCGAGCCGGTGGGCGGCGGCCAGTTCGGCGATGCGGTCGAGGTCGGAGACCGAGGACGCGACGAACTTGAACACGGCCCGCCCGCTCGCCGCGAACTCCTCCAACACCGAAGGCACGATGCTCTTGCCCTCGTCCACCCCGAAACTGCGGATCTTCGGGGAGACATTGAAGCGAACGCCGTCGGCCAGCAGCGCCGGGGAAGGCGCGATGGTGCCGTTCGTCTCGATCTCGACCCGCTTCCCGGCAGCCAGCAGTCCCCGGACGAGGCCCGCCAGCCTTACCTGTTGGAGAAGCGGCTCGCCCCCTGTGATCACCACCAGCTCGACCGGCGAGGACACGGACCAGGCCAGCAGGTCTCCCACAGACCGCTTCGTCGACTCCTTGCGCGGGTCGAACCGGGACCAGTCCCAGGTGTACTTGGTGTCGCACCGCGCACAGGTCAGATTGCACCGGGACAGACGGACGAACAGGGCCGGCTGTCCGCAGCTCGGACCTTCGCCCTGGAACGTCGGCGTCTTGACGCCGAAGCACTCCGCGACGATCAGCCGGAGCCCGGCATCCCCCGCCGGCAGTTCGGCCACAGCCTGCTCAGACGCGGTCACTGATCGCGCTCCACATCGAACTGGGCCCAGCTACGCCTGGTTTCACGGACGCGCACAGCGACCAGACGCCCGTGGATCGTCGGCTCGAAATTCTGGATGAACCAGCCGGCCAGAAACTGGGCCAGGTACTCCGCTGTCGGTTCGACGGGGAGAATCTCGTGCAAGTTGTGGTGGTCGAACTGGGTGTCGAGGAACTTCTTGACGGGCGCGAGCGCACCGTAGTCCGTGACGAAGCCGGGCTCCTCCAAAGAGGACGCGGTGAGGATGACCTCCACCTCGTAGCTGTGCCCGTGCTGCCGGGAGCACTTGTGCTCGGGCGGCAGGCCGAGCAGCCGGTGACCGGCTTCGAAGTCGAAGAACTTGCCGATGGTGAACGTACCGGACGGCATCGGAACGGAGCTGAGAACCATGGTTTCCTCTCGCGGAGTGATGACGGGGCGGCCGTGAGCGGTCGGAGAAGTTCGCACAGAACTGGCTGTCCGAGTGCTCCTCGGCGCGGAACCGGAAGGACTCGTAGCGTCGAGCGGGGCGAGCCCCGCGTCTCACCATGCACCTGGGGCTGACCACCGGTCATTGCCGCAGTTCGTAGAGACATTGACCAAGCCGCTCAATGGAGGTTCGGCGCCCACGCGCGGTCTTCCCTAGAAGACCCGGAGGCAGGGCGGGCGGGCTTGAAACAGGAGTCAGACCGTCAGGCCGTAGGGGGGCAGTGGGGTGACGGTGCGGCGCTGGGCGGCGATGAACTGGTTCCGGCTGTAGATGACTTCGACGGCTTTGTGGTCGGAGAAGGGGGTGTCGTGGACGATGACGTCGATGACGGCGGTGATGGTGTGGGGGTCGTTGTAGATGCGGTCGATGCGGCGTCCGCCGCCCTGGCCCGCGGCCCGGGGTGCGTGGCCTGAGGTGGCGAGGAGGGCGTGGGGTTTGCCGAGGCGGTGGGCGGCGTAGCGGGCGGGGTCGTGCAGGCCGCAGCGCAGGAGGGTCTCGTCGAAGTAGACCGAGTTGATCCGGGTGCCGTCGGGGCCGGGGGTGGTGCGGTGGATCATGTGGACGCGGTCGGTCACGCCGGGGGCGTCCCAGTCGATCGGCGGGACGCTCTCGCCGCGAGCGACGGGTGCTTCGTTGCAGTCCCCGCCGCCGATGAACGAGCGGCCCGTTTTCATCTTGTCGGCGAGCGCGGTGACCTCCTCGGCCTCGCGGATACGGCCGTGGGGCGAGTTGAAGGCGGCGTGCCAGCTGAGCAGGATGATGTCGCGGTCGGGGACTTCGGGCAGGCGGACGGTCACGTGGGTGGGCGGGGTGCGCCAGGTGCGGGGGTGGTCGTCCTGCCGGACGATGTTGAAGACGGAGGTGTTGACGAAGAGGCCGGTGGGGTTGCGCCCGCTTCCGGGGCGGCCGAGGAAGCCGCGCATGCCGAGGGAGGTCTCGGCGGTGTGGAGGCGGCGGTGGCCGTCGGTGCGGCTGTGGGTCATCTCCTGGCGCAGCAGGATGTCCGGCCGCAGGGAGCGGAGGAAGTCGTGGGCGTCGTGCCACTTCTGGGGCGGCCGGCCGGCCTCGTCAGGTCCGCCGTCGTGCTCCAGGTTGCAGGTGACGACCTTGATCACGGGCTCGCCGTAGGGGGTGTCGGTCATGGAGACTCCTCAAGGGGTGTGTGGTGTGGATGGGGCCGGGGGGTGGTTACAGGGGGTGGGTGATGGCGGTGACCTGTCCTCTGAGGGTTCCGTCGCCGGGGGTGTGCTCGGGGGTGGTGGCCTGGGTGACGGTCAGGGAGGCGCCGTGGGTGAGGGCGTGGGCGACGGCGGGTGGGAGCAGGATCCTGAGGGTGATGAACGGCGGGCGGGGGCCGTTCTCTTGGGTGAGGAGGGGGCACAGGCCGGCGGCGGGGGCTTTGAGGGGTGGGGCGGGGGCGTCCTCGGTGAGCTGGTAGGCGCGCGGCCTGTGCGGTACGTGGGCGAGGACGCCTTTGTCCACCAGGGTTTGGATGTGGTGCTGGACGGTCGAGGGGCTCGTCACTCCGATGGCCTGGCCGATTTCCCGCATGCTGGGCGGGTGTCCTCGGGTGTCCAGCGATTCGCGGATGGCTTCGAGAACCTCGGTCTGGCGGTCCGTCAGGTCGGGGGCGGGCCCGGGGCGGGGGTTTCGCACAGGGGGTCCTTCGGTTCAGGCGGGGGGCGTGGTGTGCGCCTGGTCGGCGGCCGGGGTTGCCGGGGGCGGGTTTCCCGGCTGCCGGGGTCCGGGACCTCGTCGGTCCGGCAGGCGGGAAGAGCCCGTGCGCGGCGGCGGTTTCACGGGGTGCCGCGCACGGGGGCTTGGGCGGGTGGGCCGGGGGCGGGCTGCTGTCTGAGCAGGGCGGCGGCCTTGGTGCGGGTGGCGGTGTGGACCTGGAGGCCGGCCGCTTTCCAGAGCAGCAGTTCCTGCGGCCGGTAGACGGCGAGGGCGCGGCGGACGGTGTCCCGGGGGACCGTGAACTCGTCCGCGAGCCGGCCGACTTTCAGGAAGTCGCCGGGAGTGTGGATGCCGTCGGCGAGGCGGTGCAGGACGGTGGTGCGGATGTGGTTCATCCGGCGGGCGGCGGCGCCGGGGACCGGCCAGTAGTGGACATGGCCGTTGACGGTGACCTGGATGACGATGTCGGTGGGGCCGGGCGGGCGTGCGGGGTCGAGGACGACGGTGCCGCGTGAGGGGACGGGCAGCAGCAGTCCCTCGGCCGCCAGCCGTTTCACCGCCTCCTGTACCGCCCAGGGCTTGACCCCGAGCGTCGTGGCGAGTTTTCTCGCCGGCGCGAGCGGTGTGCCGGGGCTGTGCCGGGAGGTCAGTTCCCGCAGCTGGGCCTGGGTGTGTTCGAGGAGGGAGCGGTGGCCGGGCGGGACGGGGGAGCGGCGTCCTGCTCCGCCGGCGGAGCGCGGTACTCCTTCGATCTCCAGTATCCGCCGTACCGCGTCGCGGGAGTACGCGGTGTGGGAGGCGATCTTGGAGATGGTGGCTTCCTGGTGCCCGTAGGCGGTGCGGATCGCCGCGCGGACGTTGCGGTCGGTGATCCGGTCCGCCGGCCGGGGCGGGCGGTCGGCGGGGGGCAGGGTGTCGAGGGCCTGCTGCCACAGCGGGCGCGCGGGTAAGGCGCCGGGTGCGGTGGGTGTCTGGGTCATCTTCTCGCCGGTCGGGGTCGGGCACGGGCCGCGAGGCGCGGGTGCCGGGGAAGGGGGGTGGAAGGGGGGCCCGCCGCCAGGCCGGGGAGCCTTTGCGGCAGCCTGGCGGCGGGGGTGGCCGTGCGCGTGACGGGGAGAGACGCGCACGGCGGCTCAGGCGGTCGAGGGCGGTGCCGTCCGCGCGGGACTGCCTGTGACCGGGGGAGGGCTGCCGGCCGGGGCGTCCCGGCTCACAGCGGGAGGGTGGTCGCCGGGCGGGGTGAGCCACTGGGTGGCCAGCCGGCGGCTGCCGGGCAGGATCTGGGTGCCCGCGCTGGTCCGGGTCTCCAGCAGGCCGAGTTCCTTGAGCGGGGCGAGTGCCTTGAACACGACCGTCCGGCTGACGCCGAATTCGTGGCTGAGATCGAGGGTCCGGGGAAGGCGGGCGCCTTCCGGGTAGTCGCCGGCGGACAGCCGGTGCAGGACGGTCTTGCGGACGCGGAGGGTCAGCCGTCCATCGTCGCCGCTCTGCCAGGTCCGGGTCGTGCCCGCGACGGTGAGCGTGACGGTGGTGGCCGATGGGTTCGCGGGGTCGGTGACCGCGATCCCGCGCCTGCGGACACTCACCAGTTTCTCGCCCTGGAGCCGGGCGGCGGCCTTGTTCACGACGGTCTGGCTGACGCCGAGTTCTCCGGCGAGCGCGGCCATGGTCGGCAGCAGAGTGCCGGGAGGTTCGTGCAGGCAGCGTTCGCGCAGCACGGCGTAGGCGTAGTCCCCCAGGGTCCGGTAGCTGGGGGGCGGTTCACGGGTCTGACGGACCCCCTCCATGGTCAGCATCAGCCGTACGGCGTCGGCCGAGCGGCCGGTGTGGCGGCTGATGCCTTTGATGGTGGCGCCGGCGCGGTGGGCGGCGGCGATCCTGGCGCGGACGTCGGGGTCGGCGGCCTGGTCCTTCAGGGACCGCGGCCAGGTGGCGGGCAGGTCCGTCAGTTCTCGCTGCCATGTGCCGGTGGCGGGTTCGGTGTGTGCCACGGTGTTCTTCCTCGAAAAACGGGACGGATACGGGGAGGGGTGGGGTCCTGGGTGTCCCGGGCCGCCGACTGCCCGGGGCCACCCAGGAGCTGGGGGCCCGTGTGCGGGGGAGTCAGGCGGGCACGGGGTCGGGGTCGGGTCTGATGCGCAGGGGCCCGTTGCCGAGGTGGCCGGTCCAGTGCAGGGGGGTGTCGAGGAGGTGGCGGGCGATGCGGATGTGGGCGGTTTCGCCGGTTCCGGCGGGTGCGTAGGTCATCTGGCTGTCGCGCAGGAGCCGTTGGAGGGGGTGGTCGAGGTCGTGGGCGCGGGAGCCGTGGAGTTCGGCGGCGGTGCGGGCGGTGTCGGTCAGGAGCTGGTGGCCGACGGTTTTGGCGGTGATGAGGTCCTCGTCGCAGTGCAGGGGGGTGTCGGGTCCGGCGGAGGCGGCGAGGTCGAGGGCGGCGGCGGAGGAGTAGAGCAGGGTGCGGGCGGTGACCAGGCGGGTCTGCATCGCGCCGAGGCGGTCGCGGATGACCGGGAGGTCGCTGAGAGAACCGTTGTGGCGGGGGCGGGTTCGCACGTGGTGGAGGGTGCAGTCGACGATCGCCTCGTGGATGCCGAGGGCGAGGGCGGCGATGTTGGTCTGGCCGGCGATGACGCTGGCGGCCTGGGCGACGTACAGGCCGTCTCCGGTCTGGCCGACGACGCGGTCGTCGGGGACGTGGACGCGGTCGAGCTCCAGGGTGCCGAGGGAGAAGCCTCGCAGGCCGGATTTCGGGGTGTGGGGCCGCACGGTGACGCCGGGGGCGTTGGTGTCGACGGCGAACGCGGTCAGCGCCCGGGACGCGGGGACCTTCTCGCCGGCGGGGGCGGTGCGGGCGATGACCAGGTGGCGGCGGGCGATGTTCACGTTGCCGACGCGGACCTTGGTCCCGGTGAGATGCCAGCCGCCGCCGGGGGCGGGTTCGGCGGCCGTTCCCGTCCCGCCGATGTGGCCGCCGGCCCGCGGTTCGGTCACGGCGATCGACCACAGTGACGATCCGTCGGCGATCCCCGGCAGCCAGGCCCTTCGCTGCGCGTCGCCGGCGAACAGGTCCAGGGCGGTGGCGGGGATGAGGGTGGCCTGGAGGGCGGCGGCGGTGGCCGCGGAGAACCGGGCGGTGCGGTGGACCAGCACGGCCCGGGCGACGTGTCCGGCGCCCGTCCCGCCGTAGGCGGCGGGGATGCCCACGCCGAACCAGCCGCGTTCGGCCATGAGCCTGACCAGGCGTTTCTCGACCCTCGCCGAGCGTTCCATGTCCGCGACGCGGGGCGTGATGTGGCGGGAGCCGAACGATTCCGCTTCCGCCCACAGGGCCCGGTGCCTGGGGGTGAGGTGGACGTGGAGGGCGGGGGCGGGAGGGCGGCTTTCACGGCCGGGGCCGTCTCCCTCTCCTCCCCGTAGTCGTGCCGCGGGGGTACGGCGGGCGGCCGTGATTCCTCGTTGCTGGGGCGGGGGTTCATGCGGTGGGGTGCGCGGGGGCGCGGTCGGTGATGATCTTCAGGGTGGTGGTGGCGCCGGCGAGGGTGATGTCGCGCAGGCGGCGGGCGTCGTCGAGGGAGCGTTCGGCGGGGTCGATGAGGCAGACGGTGCCCAGGACGATGCCGGTGTCCGGGTGGATGAGGGGGGCGCCGAAATAGGAGGTGATGCCGACGAGGTCCACGACGTAGTTGCCGCTGAAGCGGGGGTGGGCGTGGACGTTGGGCAGGGGGAGAGCGAGGCGGCGGCGTACGACGTGGGGGCACCAGCCGTGCTCGGTGCTCATGGTCCGGTCCACGGGGACGTAGCCGCTGCCGGGCGGGGGCTGGTGCAGGCCGATGAAGGTCTGCGTGTCGAGGAACAGGTTGACGAAGCCGTAGGCCATGCCGGCGGCGGTGGCCATGTCGGTGGCGACCCGGTCGAAGGCGGGGTCGGGGCGGTCGGTGAGGCCGAGGCGGCGCATGAGGTCCAGGCGTGCGGTGACGTCGACGTCGTGCGAGCTGACGCTGCCGTCGGCGCGGATCATGCCCGGGTGGGGCCGGGCGGTGTCGGGTTCGGAGTGCGGCGGGTGGTGGGCGGGGCGGGTCATGAGACGTCCAGGAGGTCACGGCGGCGGGTCAGGGTGTGGGTGACGAGGGTGGCCAGGGCCGAGGCGACCTGGTGGGGGCGGCGGGCGTCGATCGTCATCAGCGGGGTGCCGGGGGCGAGGCCGAAGGCGTCACGGACCTCTCCGTGCGGGTAGCGGCGGGCGCCGTCGAAGGCGTTGACGGCGACGATGAACGGCATCTGCCGCTGCTCGAAGAAGTCGGTCACCGGGAAACTGCCGTCCAGGCGGCGGGTGTCGGCCAGGACGACGGCACCGACCGCCCCGGAGGCGAGTTCGTCCCACAGGCCGGTGAAGCGTTCCTGGCCGGGCGTGCCGAACAGGTGCAGCTCCAGGGCGCCGGGCGTGCCGGGGAGACCGGCTGCGTCGAGGGTGACGCGGCCGTAGTCGAAGGCGACCGTGGTGGTCGTCTTCCCGGGCACCCCGTCGAGATCGTCCGTGGCGGTGCTCGTGATGGTCAGGCACTCCTCGGTCGACAGCGGTTCGATCTCGCTGACCGCGCCGACCGCGGTGGTCTTCCCGACCCCGAACCCGCCCGCGACGAGGATCTTCAGCCCCGGCACCGCACCGGGGACAGCCGTGGATGTGGTCATCGGTTCACCCCGCCCTGCGCTCGGGGACGGCGGACACGGCGTCGGGCCACCGGCTGCGCAGACCCACCAGGGCCGCTTCCAGCAGCTGGGTGACACCGGCCCCGGAACTGTCGTAGGGCGCGCCGGGCAGGGGCAGGACCAGGGCCCGGTCGTCCACGAGGTCGGAGACGATCACCCGGACCACGCTGACCGGGCGCCCCAGCAGGCCGGCGAGTTCGGCGAGCGAGCGGTGACGCGCCCGGCACAGGGCCACGGCCCGCCCGTACTCCTCCTGCGCGCCTGCGGCCGGGGAGCCGGGGCCGGCCGTGAGGACCGTCTCCAGGCTCAGCCGGTGCTGCGGCAGGGCCTTTCCCCCGGTGATGACGAAGGAGCGCACGAACTCGGCCTCCTCCGCCCACGTGCCGGCGCCGGAGCGGGGAGTGTTCACCGGCCGTCAGCTCCTGTCAGTTCCCGGCCGGGGGTGGCGAGGTAGGGGGCGAACTTCCCGGCCAGTTCGCTCATCCCGTAGCCGACGGTGGCGTAGTCCGCGTCGGTGCCGGCCAGCACACACAGCACGGTGCTGTGCGTGCCCGCCTCACCGCCGGCGAACTGGGGGAAGAGGGGGCTCTCGCCCGCGCTCTGCATGAAGACGCTCATGCCGTCGTACTCCAGGAGGATCTGCCGCGGGTGCCCGGCCTTCCTCCCCTCCGGGTCCTGGACGCCTGCGGCGAGCGAGGCGATCCCCGACATCGCCGCCGCCTGCCGGTCCGCCCAGTTACGGTCCGTCCCGCTGTCCAGCAGCAGCAGCCCGTCCCGCGACACCAGCAGGGCACAGGCGACGCCCGGCGTGCTGTCGGCGAACGTCTTCAGAAGCCACGCCAGGTGCTCCAGCGGGGTGGCCGGCGCGGCGGTTGAGGACATGTCAGAGGAAGGCATGGCGGAACACTCCGTATCCGATGAAGTGGCCCGGTCCGGCCTGGGGCGGCGGACCGGTGAAGGGAAAGGTCGGGAAGGTCAGGGACGGCCGGGGGGTGGGGGATGCGCAGGGCCGGGGCGGGCGGCCCGCTGCTGGCCGGAGCGGAACGCCGCGAACGCGCCGGGGGTGGCCCTCCCGGCGGGCGCGGTGCGCTGCGGCGCGGCAGACGGCACGACCGGCGGAGCCTTCCGGCGGGGAAGCGCCGGTACCCCGTCCGCCCGGGCCACGCCACCGGCGGGCGCGGGCGAGGGGACGGCTGGTGTCCGGGGCCGGACCGGAGCAACAGGCGCCACCGCTTCGGCGACGCGGACGGCGGGCGCGGTGGCGGGCTGGGGCCGGGGCACCGGCTGGAGGAGACGGTCGGGCACGATCACCCCCGCCGTGGTCCCCCCGGCCGCGTTCTCCCCCAGCTCGACGAGGAAACCGTGCCGCTGGGCGATCGTCGCCGCGGTGATCAGCCCCACCTTGCCGTCGTTCACGCGGGCGGCGACATCACTGTGCTGCGGCGACTGCAACAGCCGGTTCAGCTCCAGCCGCAGCCGCGGCGGCATCCGCATCGCCCGGTCCTCCACCAGGATCTCCACCCCGGCCGGCACCCGCTGCGCCCGCACCGACACCGGCGCGCCCGGGGCGCTGAACACCGTGGAGTTCTCCAGCAGTTCGGCCAGCAGATGCGACAGCTCCGGCCCCGCGGCGCCCGACACCGCGACCTCGGCGTCCACCGGCGAGAGCACCACCCGCACCCGCGCGTAGTCCTCGATCTCCGCGATCGCCCCGCGCATCACCGCCCGCAGCCGCACCGGCCCCCGCGTACGGCGCGGCGAGCCCCCGCTCAGGATCGTGACGCTCTCCGCCCGCCGCCGCGCCGTCGTCGTCTGGTGGTCGAGCCGGAAGATCTGCTCCAGCAGCGCCGGGTCGTCGGTCACACGCTCCAGCTCGCCCAGCGTCTCCAGCATCCGCGTGATCAGCGCGTGATGACGCAGCTGCGTCCGCCGCAGCAGTGTCATCCGCACCGTGTCCTGCGACCCGTCGAACACCCGGACCAGCTCCCGCACCGCCGCCGTCTGCAACCCGGCCAGCTCCCGCTCCGCCGCGACCCCCAGACCCTCACCCGCCACCCGCGCCTCCAGCGGCACCGGCGGACGTTCCCCCCGGCACAACTGCTCCGCCGACCAGACCACCGCCTTCGTGACCGCCTCCACCGCCGCCGTGATCCGGGCCCCCTCCACGACCTCGGCGTCCCGGCGTATCTCCTCCACCGAGCGGGCCAGACGACGGGCGAGGAACAGGCTCCAACTGGCCGAGACGATCAGCGCGCACGCCACCGCGAGCACGACACCCCGGGCCCGCACCATCGTCCCCGTCCACAGGCACACCTCGGCCACCCCCACCGTGACCAGCACCATCAGCAGCGGAACACCCGCAGCCAGCCGGAACGAAGCGACCAGCGCGGCATCCGGCACAGGCCCGCCGTGACGGCACCCGCCACGGCGGTGAACAGCGGAACGGACAGAAACAGACATGAGATCAACGTCCTCGAAAGTCAGGTGGAAGCTGCGGGCAGTACACGGCGGCGGCTGAGACCGGGGACCGGCACCCGGACCACGACCGACTTGCCGCCCGCCCGGCGGCGGCAGCCGATCTCCCCGCCCAAAGCCAGGACCCGGGCGAACCCCGACCCCGGCACGAACGGCATCCCGCCGGAACGGGGCAGGCCCGGGCCGCAGTCCGACACCGAGACGACCAGCGCCTCGTCCGCGGCAACGAACAGGTCCAGCGCGGCCCGCTCGCCCCCGCCGTGCCGCACGGCGTTCGACATCAGCTCCGCCGCCACCCGCACCCCGACCAGCACATCCCCGAGCCAGCCCGCACTGAGAACCCCGCTCACGCAGTCCGCGCCGCGCGGCCACGTACTCCTCGAGCGCCAGGGCCGCACCAACTGCGGCCGGGAACACGGCACTTCAGCGGTCGGCGGCTTGTCGTACGAGGGCATCACGCACCTCCCCCGTCGTCTACCGGACGGCCCGGCAGCAGCGGCGCCTCGCACCAGACGGCCGTACCGTCCCCACGAAAACCCCACCGCCCGCCCAGCTCCTGGACGACGCGCCCCACCAGGGGCAGACCACGGCCCCGCTCGGACAACGGACCGTCGTCCCCGGGCGGGGGAGGCGGCTCGGGGACGGCGGACGGCTCACCGTCACGGACCTCAAGCCGCACCCACCCCCAGTGCACCCGGCCCTCCAGCCCGATCACCGAAGCCGTGGTGTGCAGGAACGCGTTGGTGCACAGCTCCGACACCACCAGCACCAGATCCTCCACCCGCTCCCGCGGCATCCCCGGACACGTACGGCCCAGCCACCCCGCCACACTCCGCCGCGCCTGCCCGACGACCGAGCAGTCCACCGTCGACATCGAGAGGCTGAACATCTGCGGGACCGTCTCGATGAAGCCGACCACGTCGGTCACCTCCGAAGACGACGCGCGCCCGTCCGGACGGGGCATGGGGGAGGGCAGCCAGTACGGCACGTTCACCGCCGCCCCGCCGCACACCCGGTCTCCATCGCCGCCACGGCGACGAACGCGCAATGCTGCTCCAGCCACGTCAACTGCTCGGCGAACTCAGCACTGTTGGAGCTGATGGCAGAGGGCGTCAGCACGGCGACACTGTCGGCACGCCCGGACCGGATCTCGTCCCGCACCAGCCCCCAGCCCGGCCGCGCCGCACACGTACTCCAGAAATAGGAGTCGGTGAAAGGCCGCCCGACCCGCCATCCCTGACCCAGCACGAACGACCGCTCCACCTCCAGCGACCGCTCCGGCAACTGCCCGCCCACGGCCAGCGTGTACAGACACACCCGGGGCACCCGGCCGGCCGCCACGATGGCGGCGACCACCCGCTTCTGAAGCTCACCGGGGGCGGTCACCGTATGCGCGTACGGGTTCGGGCGGCTCTCCATTCCCGCAATACGGGCCGACTCGACGGCAGTTGAAGGCATGAAGGCGCTCCTGGCATGACAGGGGTACTGGGTGGGCGGCGCAGGAAGCTGCGAACCGCGGTGAGAAGGCGCGGTGTCGAGAGCTCCCGGCATCAGCAAGTGCGGTGTCCTGTAGCCGTACATGGAGGGCACCTTCTTCTCGGGCTTTGTCGTAGGAGCGAGGCGAGACGCGGCAAGTCCACTCCGCAGCCGGGCACTTGAGGCTTTGATCGCTTCGCGCACAGTCAGCCTGACGCACACCCCAATTAACATTCAAGGGAATCCGCGAAGGAGCGGTAATTGGCAATTGCCCGCTAACCGACTGGTGGTGTTACATGCCTGATGGGGCGTGCGAAACTCCAGACTGGGAGCACGAGTTGCGGAACTGGCGCCCTCGGTTGGCGGACAGAGGGTCGCTGTCGTCAGACTGGTGCTCCCGTCTGATGGACGGCGTGACGAGAGAGAGGATGGAGCGAGTGGCCGTACGACGTGGCCCGACCTTCATGCGCGTCATGCTCGGCATGGAACTGCGCGCCCTGCGCGAGAAGCGGAAGAGCGAGGCGGAAGCAGCGGGAGAAGACGGGGGGAAGTGGACCGCCGAAGCCGTCGCGGCGCGGGCCCGCTTCTCTCGCGCACGGCTCAGCCGGGTCGAAGCGGGAGACATCCCGCTTCCGAAGCTGTCCGATCTGGAGAAACTGCTCGACGAGTACGAGGTCACGGACCCGGACGGCAGGGACGACCTCAAGCGGATCCACCTCGACTCGCTGAAGACCGAGCCGATCACGTCCTACCGTCCCTTCCTGCCCTCCGGTCTGCTGCGCTACCTGGCCCTGGAGCAGGACTCCATCCGTATCCGGGGCTACGAGAACAACGTGATCCACGGCCTTCTCCAAACCCCCGCGTACGCCAGCGCTCTGATGAGCTCCGCGAAGATCGTGGAGGAGCGAACGACCCAGACGGTCGACCGGAGCCTCCAGGCGCGAGAGGAGCGCAAGGCGCTCCTCGTCCAGGACCGGAAAGTTCACATCATCCTGCTGGAGGGTGCCCTGCGTACCTGCGTCGGATCACCCGAGGTGATGCGGGAGCAGTACGCGGAGATCATCCGCCTCGGCAGCCTGGACACGGTGGACGTCCAGATCATCCCCGCGGCTCAGCCGACGTACCGCGCCGGCTTCAACTTCACGGTGCTGGACTTCGAGGGGCTGACTCCCGTGGTCCAGTCCGATGGCTACCGGTCCACCACCATGTGGTCGAAACCTGACGATGTCGGTGGGTTCACCAGGCAATTTGACGCCATGGTCATGGCGGCTCCCGGGCCATCCGAGACGCCGCGCATACTCAAGGCCCTCGAAGAGGAACTGTGGAAATGAATCGCATCAGCAAGCCCCTCCGCTTCACCGCCGTGGTGCCGGAGGAGGTGTGGCGCAAGTCGACGTACTCGGACCAAGGTGGCGGCAACTGTGTGGAGATCGCCGACCTGGGCGGACGGGTCGGCATGCGCGACTCGAAGGTCGAGGGCGGTCCGGCGGTCTTCGTGGAGGGCGTGGCGTTCGAAGCGTTCGTCCGTGACCTGACTGCCTGACCCGGCCAGGTATGCCGGCGGCCCCCTGTTCGACTTGAGCAGGGGGCCGCCGCCTTCGCCGGCTCGGTTAGTTGGCCTCTGGGGAGCATGGCGATCGCGCTGGGACCAATTGGCCCCGTCGGGTATGGGCGGTGCGGGCGGCGGCCTCGGCCTGGGGAGGGGCGTGGCGGTGCGGGCATGAGTCTGCGGGGGCGCCGTGGTGTTGGTGGAATCGCCCCTGCCGCCGACCAGTTGCCCGGTCTGTGCGGCGGTGCGGGTCTCGCTGCTGTTGAGGCCGGGCGGCCCGACGATGCCGGAGTACGTCATCAACTGGCCCTGGCATCGGCTTTCTTGCAGCGAGCCGTCGGGCAGGGCGAGGAGACCCCGGCGGGCGAAGATGAGCAACCCATCGGTCTCGGGGGCGACTTGGCTGGGAAACAGGACGGCGAACCGCTCGGCAACAGCCTGGGGCGCCGAGTGCAGCTGCTCGACGCGGGTGAATCCCAGGTCAGCAGGACGCCGGTCGTCGGCGGGCTGTTCGGGCGGTCGGCACACCTGGAGGCCGTCTCGTCTCGCCGGACCGGCGCGTCAATTCGGCGCACAGCCGGGTGACTCTGCCGCTGGTTTCCCCACCGGCCCGCCCGCGTTCCCCTATCTTCGTTCGTACTCGGCAGGTCCCACACGATCAGGTGAGGTATGAGCAGCAAACAACTGGTCCTCCAGGCACTGAAGCTGCTAAAGGAAGCCGGAGCTGCGGTGGAGAGCGGGTGGGCATGTGCGCGGGATGTGCCCATGGTGCCAAGGCGGTTGGTGAACGGTGTTGCCGCCCGGGGGCTGGCCGAGATGGCGGACTGGAAGGCCCTCGAGGCGCTGGCCGCCGGTGACGAGGCCGCGCTCTGGGCCGCGAGGCTGACGCCGCAAGGGCACGACGCCCTCGCTTACGAGGCCGCCAGCTTCACTCCGGCCGTGCCGCCGGCGGAGCCTGTGAAGGGGGAGCGGAAGGTCACGCTGCGCCCGTCGCAGATGGCCGCGGTCCGCACCTACCTGAGCATCGCCGACCAGGTATGTGTCCGGCCCGCGGAGGGCATGGCCGAGCGCGTCCGCACGGCTCGCTTCGATCAGCGTGCCAACCGCTGGGAGCTGATTGTGTCAAAGCCCCAACTGGCGTCTTTGGCCTACGCGTTCTATCTCCGCTCGGTCAACGGGTCCCATGGGGAGGCATCCCGGTTCGCCCGCGAACACGGAGTGATCTACAAGGTGGACGAGTCGAAGCAGTGTCTCGTCCTGGTGGGCTGCTGACGCCGCGAGGTCTCGTCAACGGCAGCAACGTCGAGTCGGGGAAGGGTAGTTCGTGCTGCTCTGCCGGATGCGGGGAGAGCGGGGGTACGTGGTCCGGCGGTGCGCGGCGCCGTCCCGCTCACTGCCCGACCTTGCCGTCCGGAAACGGGCTCCGGCGCCGGTGCACAAGGACACCGACACAGCCCGTCCAACAACAAAGGGTCCCTCAACAAGCTGACCGACCCTCATGAAAGCGCGAGGCTGGGTACGCCCGACACCCCTCCTAACGCCGGCCGAATGGATCACCAGAAGGAACCGGACTCCACCCGCCGAGTGGAGATCACCGCACACGGCATCCGAGCCGGCATCACGATCGACGGCACCCGGATCGAACCGAGCGTCGTACGCGCCTGCTCCGTCAGCCACTTCGCCGGAGAACACCCCGAGGTCCTGCTGCACGTGGCGGACCGCAACGACGCCCGATGGGTGGGACTCACCAGGGTCAAAGTCGTCGACATCCGCGACCCCTGCTCCGCTGCGGCCGTCTTCCTGGCCGCGATCGACCCGGAAACACTGGAGCGCGCCGCGCTCGCGCGTCTCGATCTCGACGCGGAGCCGTACGCGTTGACGAAGGCGATGCTCACGCAGCTGACGGAGTGGGCGCATGGCGGTTGACGTGGAGGGCGCACGCCGGGTGCTCGGACGGGTGCTGGGTGAGGCCACCGGGCGGATCGCCTCCCTGGCGCCGGACGGGGTGTCGGTGCGGGACGGGCCCGGGGCGGTGCTCACAGAAGGTCCGTTCCTGTTCTGCGGACAAGAATTGAGGGCGCCTCCTCTCGGGCACGTCATTCAGAGTTGGCGGGCATTGAATCTGTCGAGGTGTCAGATGATCAAGATCTTGGGGACCGTTTGGGGACCACACGGCCTGCCCGGTAGTGAACGGCAGCAGTTTTCATGCACTTTATGCACCCTAATTAAGTGAGTTATGTCAGGAAAATTCCACCGACGCACACTACTGGGGGTCAAGGGGTCGCAGGTTCAAATCCTGTCGTCCCGACTTTCGCAGGGATGCGGGTCGGAGGCCTTGCCGGGTGCGGCTTGGTGGTTCAGGGGGTCGGTGTATGCCGGGCCGCTCCTGTCCTTGAACTCCGGGGGTTGTGCGCCCACGTCGATCAGGTTGGGTCAGCGGATGTGTTCGTACGATTCCGTACTGGCCTTGGCGCTGATGCCGTCACCTCTGTGCCGGGTGGCATGTTCTCCCTGATGAGGGCGGTGCTGTTCGTCGGCCAGATTGTCGGCGACCTGCTCGCTGGCGTCCTGCGCGTGATGATCCTCGACGGCGTCGCCGCACTCGGCCTCGGCGGCCGTACCGGTTCGATGCGCCCCCGGGAAGCAGGCCGGCCTAGGGCCTGTCCGGCGGATCTTGCTGGGGTCGCGGGCCCTGGCACGCGCATCTGCGGCGTTGTCGTCGGTTGCCGACGCTCCGCGTCGACGCCCTCCTCCGCCTTGCAGCTGCACGCACCAGACCCCGCTCACGTGAGCTGGGCAGATCCGTCTATTTCCTCCAGCCTGATCCGCCGGACAGGCCCTAGTGCTGCTGCGTCTCGGCGACCTCAACTGCCTCACGGTGGAACGCGATCCGATCGTCAGCGTCGTCACCGCCGCGCAGCCGTACAGCGTCGACACTGGCCTCGTCGTGGGGCGGGCCGTGAAGTCTGCGGGGCGGCTGGTCCACGGTGGCTTTGGCCGGGCGGTCCGTGATCTACGGTGCTGGGGGCGGCCGTCAGTGGGCGCTGATCGCTGCTTGATCCGCGTTCGATCGGCGTCTGGTATTCCGGGTGTGTATGTGTTGCGTCCTTCCCCCACAGGAGTAACCGCCATGCGCGCATCGCACGTTCCCGCCTCTTCTCCTGGCGGGCCGCCTGTCCCTACGCCTGCCGTCGGCCAAGTTCTGGTCCGGGTCAGGGCGGTTGGTCTCAGTCCCCTCGGGGATGTGATCGCTGCCGGAATCCTCGCTGCTCGTTCTTCCCACGAGTACGTGCCGCTCCTCGGCCGGGATGCCGGCGGGATCGTTGTGGCTGTTGGTGCCGGGGTCGGGCATGTCGTGCCTGGACAGGAGGTTGTCGGGTGGGTTCCGTTGATCGTGCCGCTCAGGTCTGGCGGGGGCGCTGGGTGGTGTGTGTCGTTGCCTGCTGAGAGTGTCGTGCCGTTGCCGAAGGGGCTCGATCTCGTTGCGGCGGCGGCCTTGCCGCTCGCCTCCGCCGCTGCGTTCGCCGCCGTCGACCTGATCGGTACGGTGCGTGGGGAGAGTGTGCTGGTCAATGGGGCGGAGGGCGGGATCGGGCGGTGTGCCGTACGGCTTCTTGCGGTGCGGGGTGCGGTTGTTATCGCTGTCGGGGGTCCCGAACATGCCGTTCGGCTGCGGGCGTTGGGGGCGGGGAGTGTCGTCGACCGGGCGGCGGGGGCGGTTGTCGCGCAGGTGCGGGCGCGGTGTCCGGGTGGTGTTGATGCGCTGCTTGATCTGGGTGATGGCGGCTCGGACGACGTACCGTTGGCCGCTGTTCGCGCGGGTGGGCGGGCCGTCAGTATCACCGGGCTGCCTGATGGGGATGTTCTTGCTGCCGCTGGGCTGGGGGGTGGGGGTGCGGTGGTTGGTGTCCGGCCGGTCCGTGAGAGTTCCGGCTTGGGGTCTGTCGGCGATGTTTGTGCGGTGCTGCCGTCGGAGCGGGGTGGTGAGGGGTGCGCGGTTCTTCCTGTGGGGTCTGGTTGGGAGGAGGGTGGTGTCTCGGAATCGCCTGTCGTGCCTGTCTGTTAGGCGCACCTCCGCCGTGTCGGGTGCTGGCCTAGGAGCGTCGTCATGACGGAACGCTTGACGGGGGGTGGCGGGGCGGGAAAGGTGCGGGGTGCGTGGGCGGAGGTGAAT
The DNA here is from genome assembly GCF_055597585.1 of Streptomyces sp. AMJ-169. Lineage (NCBI taxonomy): Bacteria > Bacillati > Actinomycetota > Actinomycetes > Kitasatosporales > Streptomycetaceae > Streptomyces > Streptomyces sp. AMJ-169. The sequence continues at coordinate 589,256 of NZ_JBVLTJ010000004.1, read as the reverse complement.
GGCCCACCGTGCGGCGGGAGTTGGTGGTGAGTGAGATCTTCGAGCAGGTGACCACGCTGTTCGTGGAGCGCGGCTTCGCCGGTGTCAGTCTCGGGGGCGTTGCCTAGGCCGTGGGCGTCACGCGTTCGGCGCTCTACTGCTATGTCAAGAACAGAGAGGATCTGCTCGACTGGCTTGGCGTGTAGATGACGTGGGGGTCGGCGGCGGAGATCGAGGTGCTCGCTGCCGATGACTCCGGCGATCCCGCCGAGCGGCTGCGGCGGATCGCTCACCTCGTCACGTATGTCCGTGCTGGGTAGCTGCTGGCCTTCCAAGTGCTGTTGTGCTCCTGCGCTGGCTTCCTCGAAGCTGCCGCCCACCGCAACTTCCGGCGTGTCGCCCTCGCGGCGCTGATGCGGGTCATCCAAGAAGGGGTACTGGAGGGGTAGTTCCGGCCCGTCGACGCGCGGGCGACCGGGCTCGCTGTCGGCGGCGCGTGTAACGGCGTCGCCTGGTGGCACCTCGGCGACCACTCCTTCACCCCCAACGAGACCCCCGACCAGGTCGCCGACCTCCCCGTCATGATGCTCCTGCGCCCCGAGGCTTGTACTGCTCAAGATGCGGGACAGCGTGGGGTGTTGGCGTTGCTGCGGCAGGACTTGGACTGGTTGGAGCGGAGTCTCGATCAATAGGGGATGTGAGTGGTGAGGTGTGCTTCTCAGGAGCTTGGTCCCTCTCAGCTGTACGGCCTTGCGTCCCCGCCCGGCCGGTCTCGACCGAACCCTGCCTCCTCTGCCCTGCGTGACGGATACGAACCTCTCCGCTCACCCCACCTTTCCGGGGCTTATAGGGACCACGGCCTCGGCCGCACCCCTCCTCCCCTCCTCCGCCACTCGCCCCGCTTTTTTCGTCCGCCGGGGCCGACCGAGCAGCACCCCCGTCAACACCAGCGCCAGCCCCGCCAGTTGGCGCCAGGTCAGTACCTCGCCCGCGACCGCCGTGCCCAGCAGGACCCCAGTTACCGGATTGAGCAGTCCGACCAGGCCGACGGTTCCCGCCGGGAGGTGTCGCAGGCCCGCGAACCAGGCGACGAAGGCGAGGGCCGTGGCGATGAGGGAGACGTAGGCGAAGGCGAGCAGAGCCGAGGGGGAGAGGGTGGGTGGGGTGCCCTCGGTGAGCGCGGCGACGGGGAGGAGGAAGAGGCCGCCGGCGGTGAGCTGCCAGGCGGTGGAGGAGAGGACGTCGACGGCACCCTGCTGCACGCCGTCTCGCTTACCAGCACTTCGCGCTGAGTTGGCTCGCTTACCGGCGCTCTGTGCTGAATCGCCTCTCCGCCCGTCGCCCCGTTCACCGGCACTCTGAGCTGCGCTGCCGCTCTGGCTGCCGTCTCGCTCACCGGCGCTCTGTGCGGAGCTGTCTCCCTGGCCACCACCCCGTTCACCGGCACTCTGAGCTGCGCTGCCTCTCTGACCGCCGTCTCGCTCACCAGCACTCTGTGCCGAGCCATCTCCCTGGCCACAGCCTCGCTCACCAGCCCCCCGCGCTGCCCCGCCTCCCTGACCACCACCCCGCTCACCAGCCCCCCGCGCCGCCCCGCCCCTCGCGCCCCCGCCCCGCCTCCCCTCAGCCGACCCCCACCGCTTCGTGAGTATGTGCCCGAACGACGACACCAACATCGCCGCCACCGACGCCAGCACCCCCGGAACGCTCACCCCGTCCGCCCCCGAGAACAGCATCAGGCACACCCCGGCCAGCCCCACCCCGGCTCCGGCGAGGTGGGTGCGCCGGGGGCGTTCGGCGATCAGGGCCCACGCGATCAGCATCATCGTCAGCGGCGAGACCGCCATCACCGTCGACGCCACACTCGTCGGCAGCGACTGCGAGGCGGCGTAGACGAGGACGAAGAACACGCTCACGTTGAGCAGTCCCAGTACCGCCGAGCGCCCCCACCACACCCCGCGCGGCAGCTTCCGGCTCAGCGCCAGCAGGACCAGGCCCGCGGGCAGGGCCCGCAGCGCCGCCCCGTACAGCGGGCTGTCTGGCGGCAGGTACTCGTGCGTCACGAAGTAGTTGGCCCCCCACGCCACCGGCGCGACCGCGGTGAGGGCAATCCAGCGCAGATTAGCTTCCATGGAAGACAATGTAGCTTCCCGGGAAGCTAAGCTGGAAGGCGTGAGCGAGGACATGCACTCGGACGAGTGGAAACAGCCGGAACGGGAACTCCGCGACGCCGGCCGCCCGCCGGGCACACCCGGCCTCGAACCCCGACCCGGCCCCCGACCCGGTCCCAGCCCCCGACCCGGTTCCGAATCCCGGCCCCGCCCCGAAACCCGTCCCAGCCCCGGTCCTAGCCCCGGTCCCAGCCCTGGCCCCCGGCCCGGTCCCGATTCCCGTCCCAGCCCCGAACCCCGCCCCAGTCCCGGTCTCGAATCCCAGCCCAGCCCCGAACCCCGATTCGCCCCCGAACCCCGACCCGGCGCACAACCCCACCCCCACCCCAACCCCCACCCCCCAGACCGAGTAGCCCGCATCCAAGCCGACTGGCGCCGAGAACGCCCCGACCTGGACATCACCCCCCAAGGCGTCATCGGCCGCCTCCACCGCCTGGCCGGCCGCCTCACTGAAGAACTCACCCTCGTCTACGGCCGATACGGCCTGGGAGAAGGCGAGTTCGACGTCCTGTGCGCCCTGCGCCGAGCAGGCGAACCCTACGAACGGGCCCCCGGCGAACTCGCCGCCCACACCATGGTCACCACCGGCGCGATGACGAAACGCGTCGACCGCCTGGAGCGCGCGGGCCTCGTCGCCCGCCGCCGCGCCGCAGGCGACCAGCGCGGCAGGATCGTCGCCCTCACCCCTGCGGGGAAGGACCTGATCGACCAGGCGTTCGCGGACCACATGGGCAACGAACGCCGGCTCCTCGACCTGATGACCCCCGCCGAGGCGGCCCTGATGGAACAACTCCTGACGAACTGGCTCGGGCGTCTCGAAGGGTACGTAAAACCGCAGGTGGGGATGGGAAAACCCGACATGGGGTGATGTGCGCGCGGGGTTTCACAGGATGCCCCGACCGCCCTCACCGTCTCTTTAAAAATCAAGGGATACGCTCACCGCACCGAGTGGCCGAAGGCGCCCACGAAACCCGCGCGTTCCTGGCCCTCGGGCGGTACCCCCCCCACAGGCAACAGGAGAGCGGCCGTGCACGACGGCGACGTAGTGGTGATCGGCGGCGGCTACGCCGGAGTCAGGCTGGCGAAGCGGCTGGACGCGACCTGCCGGGTCACGCTGGTGGACCGCAAGGAGGTCTTCTTCCACCGCATCGCCTCCCTGCGCGCGGGAGTCCACCCGGACTGGACGAACACGCCGTTCATCCCCTACGACCGCCTCCTCACCAACGGCCGCGTCATCCTCGGCAAGGCCCTGCGCGTGGACCCGGACGCCCGCCAGGTCATGCTGGCCACCGGCGAGCGCATCCCGTACGACGCGCTGGTCATCGCCACCGGAGCGGACTACCCGGAGCCCGCGCGGTTCACCGGGACCACCGTCGAGGAGGCGGCCAAGACCTTCGCCGGGCACCAGCGGAAGATCGCCGCCGCCACGCACACCCTGGTCGTCGGCGGGGGCCCCTCCGGTGTCGAGCTCGCCGCCGAGATCTGCCTGGCCCGCCCCGATGCCAAGGTCACCCTCGCGCACTCCGGCGCGGCCCTGCTCCACTCCACCGGCAGCGCCTGGGCCGGCCGCAAGGCCCTGTCCTGGCTGGAGGCCCACGGGGTCGACGTACGCCTTGGTTCCTTCATGTCCCCGGGCAACGACTTCGGCACCTACCGCGACGCCCAGGGCGGCATCATCGAGGCCGACCTGTCCTTCTGGGCGACCGGTATCACCCCGAACACCCTGTGGCTGCGGCTCGGCGGCCACGGGGACTGGCTCGACCCGGCGGGACACGTCAAGGTCGACCGGGCGCTGCGCGTGGACGGACTGCGCGACGTCTTCGCGGTGGGCGACGTCAACGACATCAACGACATGAAGGTCGCCCCGGCCGCCGTCGCCCAGGCCGATCTCGCGGCCCAGAACATCCGCTCCCACCTCACCGCCTCGGGCCGCCACCGCAAGGAACCCCGCTTCTACCGCCCCCTGCACCGCTCCCCCCTGATCGTCCCCTTCGGCGGCTCCGACGGCCTCACCCTCGTCCCCGTCCCCGGTGGCGAGAGCGCGGTCCTCGGCAGCCGTACGACGACGGTCGCCAAGGCGAAGACCCTGATGACGCCCTACATGCGCAGACAACTGGGCTACACGGCGGCGTGAACCACAAGGGACTGCCCCCGCGACAGTTCGCGGGGGCAGTCAGCAGGCGCAGGCAGTCATCAGCTACAGAACGGGTTGCAACGCCGGTCCAGCGCTCCCTTGGCGCCAGGGACACGCAAGGCAGCCGCGAGCTTGAGAACGCGCGTCGTGAACCTGATGTGCCGTTCCTGGTTCTCAGACGGCTTGTCAGCCATCGTGGTCTCCTTTCGCCACCGCTCTCACGCGGGACTCGTCCGTCACCAGCGAGTCTGTGACGCCCGTGTTCCCGGCCGCATGGGGCGACGGTCCTCACCCGGTCCCGGGTGCGGCGGGGAACGCGGCGTCGACGACCGTCCCGTCCGTGCTGCTGGTCAGCGTGAACTCGCCGCCCAGCTCCTCCGACCGCTGTGCCATGGACCGCAGCCCCACCCCCACACAGTGCTCGTGGGCGGGAAACCCGTCCCCGTTGTCCGAGATCCGCAGACTGACGCGCCCCTTGGACGCGGACACCAGGGCCTGCGCCCAGTCCGCGTGCGAGTGCCGCACCACGTTGTTGAGCGCCTCCGAGGCGATCCGGTACACCGCGACCTGGAGCGCGGCCGGCAGCGGCGGCAGCGGATCGGGGTCCACGGCCACCCCGATCCGCAGACTCCGGCTGCTCAGATGCTCCGCCAACTGCCGCAGCGCGCGCGTGAGATCGGCCCCGTCCAGCGCGGCCGGCGCCAGCCCGTCGGTGATGTGCCGCAGCTCCTTGATGGCGTACCCGATGCCGTCGGAGACCCCGGACAGCGGCTCGGCCACCTGCGCCCCGGCGCCCCGCCGTACGGCGTCGACCTGGAGCCGCAGCCCCGACAGCGCGGGCCCGAGCCCGTCGTGCAGCTCGTGCCGCAGCCGGCGGCGCTCCTCCTCGCGCGCGTGGATGAGCTGTTCGCGGCTGCTGCGCAGATCCTGGTACAGCCGCTGCGAGGCGAGCGCCGGTGCGGCCTGCGCGGCGAGCACCTGCACCGCCTCCCGGTCCTGCGGGTCGAGCGCCAGCTCCCCCGCGCGCGGGGGCACCCGCAGCCGCCCGATCTCCTCCCCCCGGTACACGATCGGGAAGTCCTCCGCCCCCACCCCCGGCTCCCCGCTGCGCACCAGCTCCCGCAGCCCCGCCTTCGTCCGCACGGCGACGGAGACCGCCGACAGCCCCAGGACGCGTACGACGGTGTCGCCGAGCAGCTCGGGCGCGTCCCCCGGTTCGGGCGCGGCGGCGAGCCGTCCGGCCAGGCCCCGCACGACCTGGTAGGGGTGCGCCCGGTCGCCGTAGAAGTAGTGGTCGACCATCCGGGACGTCCAGCGCGCGGCGGGCCGCAGAAGGGCGCCCACGGTCAGTCCCAGGGCCACGGCCGGCAGCAGCCGGGCCGCCTTCGTGTCGTGCGGCGCCAGGGCCAGCAGCAGGCCCGCGGCGAGCGTGAGCGCGGCGACCAGGAGGATCGTCAGCAACAGGCTCACCAGCACCCGGCGCGCGGCCCGGTCGAGCACCCACGTGCGCGTGCGCGCGTGGAGGTAGCCCAGCGACAGCGGCCACACCAGGGACGCCGCGTACAGCAGCGGGATCTTCACGGAGTCCGGCGGCGAGGCGTGGTCGGCGAGCGTGATGACCGTGCACCAGGCGATGTACGGCACGGTGAACCAATAGGTGGCCCGCCGGAAATCGGCCGAGCTGATCATCCGTACGGCGAGGAACAGCACCGCCAGGTACAGCAGCCCGTCCACGCCCCAGGTGTCGACCCATCCCATCACCGGCCGCGTACCCCGCCAGAACTCCCCCCAGCCGCCCTGGGTCATCGGGTTCGGCACGGTCAGCCACGCCTTGACCTCCACCGACCAGTGGTACAGGGCCCGCACGGAGCACACGACGGCCAGGAAGACGACGTACCCACGCGCGGGGCGGCTGAGCAGCCGGCCGTCGGGCAGCCACAGGGGGAGGCTGTACAGCAGGACGGCGAACAGGGCGAAGACGGCCGTCATCACGAACATTCCGGCCTGGACCGGGAACCTCGGCGCGGAGCCGAGCGTTGCTGTGAGTACCAGCGTGTTCCCGACCGTGGAGGCCGCCCCTGTGACCAGCAAGAACCAGCCGAAGACCGGCGCCGAACGGCGGGCGAGGAACGTCATCCCGGACAGCGTCAGCCCCAGACCCAGCAGCAGGACCTGCACGGAGTAGTGGAACTGGTCGTACCGCGTGGCGTCCCGGTCGAGATAGGTGAACGCCAGCCCCACCCAGGCCAGCACCGACAACGCCGTGACCGCGCACACCCCGTACGCCGGGAGCAGCTCGCGCCCTGTCCCCGCAGACTTCGCGCCGGTCACGCCCATAGCAGGCTCCTCGCCGTCGACGACTGGATCTCTCAGCATCAGCCGCCCGCTGTCCCGGCCGCATGAGGCAGGGGCCCCGGACCGGTCACAGACCCCCGCCGAGCCCCGCGCCCAGCGCCCGCGCGGCTCACAAACCTCCGCCGAGCCCCGCGTCCCGCGCCCGCGCGACCGCCTCGGCCCGGCTCGCGACGTGCAGCTTCTCGAAGATGTGGGTGACGTGATTGCGGACCGTCTTCTCCGACAGCACCAACTCCCGCGCGATCCGCCGGTTGTCGAGGCCGCGCGCGATCAGCCCGAGCACCTCGCACTCCCGCGTGGTCAGCGCCGGGAACAGCTGCTCGGCGTCGCGCCGCAGACTGCCGGAGACCAGCGCGGTCAGCCGCGCGGCGACCCCGGTGCCGAACACGGCGCCGCCCGCCGCGACGGTCCGCACCGCGTGCAGGACCTCCTCGGCGGCGGCGCCCTTGACGATGTAGCCGCGCGCCCCGGCCTGGAGCGCGGCCAGCAGATCGCCCTCGTCGTCGGACATGGTCAAGGTCAGCACCGGCAGCCCCGGATGCTCCTCGGCCAGCGCGCGGATCGCGGAGATCCCCGATCCGTCGGGCAGCCCCAGATCCATGATGACCACATCGGGGGCGCCCGCGGCCACCGCACCCGGCACCTCGGCGACCGTCTCCGCCTCCGCCACGACGAGCACCTCGCCGAGACTCTCCAGCGCCGACTTCAGTCCGCTGCGGAACAGCGGATGGTCCTCCACGACGAGCGCCCGCAGCACGGACCGGTCCACGGGCGACCCCGCATCCTCGTTCACCCCTAGAACGTAATCCTCCGGAGTGCCGTCGGCATATTTTCCGCCAAGTCGCACAAAATGCCCGAACTTTCCAAGCCGACCGCCCGGTCACCCGCCCCTCACAACAGCCCTCGCCCCTCACGGCATCACCAGCACAGGCTTCACGACCTCCCCCCGCACCGCCGCCCCCGCCGCCTCCTCCACCCTCTCGAACGGGAACACCGAGACGATCGCGTCCACCGGCAGCCGACCCGCCCGGTACAGCTCCACCAGCGCCGGCACGAACACGGACGGCACCACCTCCCCCTGATTCACCCCCACCACCCGAGGCCCCCGGTCCAGCATCGCCGGCACGTCGAACGCCACCTCGGTCCCCGCCGCCGGCGCCCCCACCACCCCGCACATCCCGCCCACCGCCAGCCCGTCCACGGCCGCCCGCAGCACCCGGGGCACCCCGCTCGTCTCCAGCGCCCGCTCGGCCCCCCGCCCGCCCGTCAGCTCCCGTACGGCGGCCAGGGCGTCGTCCTCGTCCGGGTTCACCGCGTCCGTCGCCCCCAGCCGCAGCGCCAGCGCCAGCCGGCGCGGATCGGGGTCGACGGCGATCACCCGCGTCGCCGCCGTCAGCCGCGCCGCCATCACCGCCGCGAGTCCCACCGACCCCGTCCCGTACACCGCGAGGGTGTGCCCCGCCTCGGGCCGCAGCACGTTCAGCACCGCCCCCGCCCCCGTCTGCACCCCGCACGCCAGCGGCGCCAGCACCTCAGGCGGCAGCCCCGCAGGCACCCGTACGACATTGCGCTCCCCGGTGAGCGCGAGCGTCGCGAACGACGACTGGCCGAAGAAGTGCCCGTGCAGCGGCGCTCCGGCGTACGCCCCCGTCCCGGACACGGTCGCGCTGCCGTCCAGCCGGCTCCCGCCGAACAGGTTCAGCGCCGGCCAGTGCGCGCACCGCACCGGCCGCCCGCCCAGACACGCCGCGCAGCGCCCGCAGGAGGCGAAGCTGATGAGCACAGGATCACCGGGTACGACCGACTCGACGCCCGCCCCGACCGCCTCGACGACCCCCATGCCCTCGTGCCCGAGCACCGCGGGCACCGGGAACGGCGTACGCCCCGCCCGCACGCTCAGATCGGTGTGGCAGACCCCGGCGGCCCGCACCCGCACCAGCACCTCGCCCGCGCGCGGATCAGCCACCCGGATCTCTTCGAGAACGAACGGCGCCCCACGCTCACGGACGACGGCCGCGACGGCATCCCACATGACAACTCCCTTACGGATCAGGGCAGTACGCCGCCCTCGCGCACGACCCGCAGGGCCTGCGCGGCGATGGTCAGCGTCGGGTTCACGGCGGCCGACGACGGGAAGAAACCGCCGTCGACGACGAACAGGTTGGCCACCTCGTGGCTGCGGCAGTACGGATCGAGCACCGAGACCGCCGGATCGTCCCCGGCGACGGTCGTGCCGCACTGGTGTCCGGTCGCCTCGACGCCCAACTGCCGTGCGAACACCAGCGGATACCCGGCCCGCCGCATCATCCGCCGTGCCTCGCGCACCAGTTGACGATGGGCGCCGGTGTTGGTGGGCCGCCAGCGTACGGTCACGCCGTCGTCCCCGGCGCCCGGCAGCACCTGGTTCTCCGGGTCGGGCAGGTCCTCCGACATCACCCACCAGTCCACGCTCCGCGCGGCGAGCGCGCCCAACAGCCGCCGGGGCAGCCGGGGTTGGGAGGCAGCCAGCGTCGGACCGTACACCTTGCCCATCAGCTGGAGGGTGCCGAGCGGCGGGCGGTCGGCCTCGGGGAGGTAGAAGTCGTTGACGGCCAGCGTCTTCTGGAAGACGGCCGGGTTGCGGCGGCGCGGGTCCACGGCCATCAGGACCGAGTTGTTGTGCAGCATCAGATTGCGCCCGACCAGCCCGCTGCCGTTGCCGAGGCCGCCCGAACGCAGCAGCAACAGCGCCGAGTTGACCGCCCCGCACGACAACACCACCGTCCCCGCCCGCAGTCGGACCGCACGGCCGTCACGGACCGCGTCCAGCGAGGTGATCCGGCGGCCGTCGGTGCGCAGCCGCGTCACCCGGGTGCGGGTGAGTAGCCGGACCGACGGGGTGCGCAACGCCGGGCGCAGGGCGCGGGTTTCGGCGTCGCTCTTCGCGCCCACCCGGCACGGGTACGCGTCGCACGTCCCGCACCGCTCGCAGGCCCCGCGCGGCGCCAGGTCGATCCCCAGCTCCAGCGGGAACGGCCGCAGCCCCTGCCCCGCGAGCCGCCCCGCCAGCTCCCCGATCACCGGCTCGTGCGGCACCGCCGGCCACGGGAACGGCGTCGAGCGCGGCGGCGCCGTCGGATCGCCGCCGGCGCCGTGCACCCGGTACAGCCGCTCGGCCTCCGCGTAGTACGGCTCCAGGTCGGCGTACGTGAACGGCCAGGCGGGCGAGGTCCCTTGGAGGTGCTCGACCGTGTGGAAGTCGCTCGCGCGCAGCCGGGGCAGGGCGGCCCCGTACACCTTGGTGGTGCCGCCGACGCCGTAGAAGCCGCCGGAGGTGAAGGGGCGGCCGGTGTCCGTGTGCCAGACGCCCGTGTTGTGGTAGCGGCCCTGCACGAACACCGCCTCGGGGGAACGGTTTTGAGGCTCGCGGGGCAGGAAGTCGCCGCGTTCCACGACGAGTACGCGCGCGCCGGTCGACGCCAGCGCCCACGCGGTCGTGGCACCTCCGGCGCCCGAGCCGACGACGAGCACGTCGGCGTCGTACGCCTCGCGTTCCTCGCGGATCACCGGAGGGGAGCCGCGGCCCCAAATGCCGTTCATGACACGGGCCTTGCCGGGTCGTAGAGGCGGACTTCAGTCTCGGTGTGGAAGGGGAGGTCCTCGGGGAGTTCGCAGAGTTCGAGGTGGAAGCCGAAGGGGGTGCGGACGTAGATGAAGCGGACGCCCGCTATCGGGCCCTCGGTGACCTTCTGCGGTTCGCCCAGGGCAACCACCCTGTCGAACGAGGTGAGATGGGCCAAGGACGACTCCAAATCCTGTGTCGCCAGGGCCAGATGATGGCCGCCCCAGTCGCTGTTGCGGGGGTAGACGCGGCGCTGGTCGGGGGAGGTGTACTCGAACAGCTCGACGTTGGTGACCGGGCCCAGGCGCAGCATCGCGATATGGGCCACCGCGTCACGGTGAACTCCCAGCTGACACAGCATCCACAGACCCATGGAGTCCTCGATGGGGCCGGTGCGGTAGGCCAGTTGGGCGCCCAGCGCCTCGGTGAAGAAGGTCACCGCCTGGTCGAGGTCGGGGACGGTGTACGCGACATGGTGGACGGCGCTCACGCCGGGGACCGTCATCATGGCTCCTCCTCAAGTTGCTTGCGGATACTGGGAGTTCGCGGGGGCAGGGCGCCGGTCACGGCCGCCTGGCCGACGGTCAGGCAGAGCAGCCGGGCGCCGAGGCGGCCCGCCGTCAGGGTGGTGCGGGCGGCCTGCGGGGCGAGGACCAGGGCGCCGGCCGTCAGCGGCACCGGGCGGTGGTCGGCGCGGACCGTGCCGGCCCGCACGTACCAGACCGCCTCGGCACCGCCCCGGCCGTACGGCTCCCAGCGGGTGCCCGGGGCGAGTTCGACCTCGTCGAACGCCTCGCACTCGCTGTGCAGCATGCCCCGCCGGGCCAGACAGCGGACGGCTGCCTCCTCGCCGTCCGGCCCGAACAGGGCTGCCACGGCAGGGCCGTTGTGGACGATCACGGCCAAGTTCCTTTCGTGCGAGGCGGATTCACGGTCAGCTCTCTTCCGGGCGCGGCACGTCCAGCACCGCGTGGAAGAACTCGAGCCCGCCGTCCCCGGCCCACAGCCGCACCGACCCGCCCAGCGGCAGCGTCAGCGCGGTGCCCGAGGCCAGCGGGACCTCGCGGTCGGCGGTGCGGGCGGCGCCGGTGCCGCTCAGCACGAACACGGTGTGCTCGGTGCCCCGCGCCACGAACTCGACGCCCGCGTGCGGCGGAAGGTCCTGCACATGGATCGTGCGCAGCGGCCCGGTGAGGACAACGGAGGCGTCCAGCGGCCCATGGGCGCGCAGATCGCGTACGACCGTACTGGTGGCGTTCATGATGGTCTCCTCGTCTTCCCGGCGGGGCCGGGGGAAGCGGACGGGCAGTTCGACGACCAGCCAACTCAGCGGCCGGCGCCCGGTGTTGCGCAGCGAGTGCCGGGAACCGAGCCCGGTCAGCACGGCGTCGCCGCGCCGCACGGCGTACGCCACGCCGTCCAGCCGGATCTCGCCGCGCCCGCGCAGCAGGAAGTACAACTCCTCGGTACGGGAGTGCAGATGCTCCCCGCTGAGCCCGCCCGGCGGCAGCCAGGCCCACTCGACGGCCTCCCAGCCGCCGAGCAGTCCGGTCCGCCGCGCCAGGCACGCCCAGCGGGAGAGTCCGTCGGAGTCGTGCACGCCGTGCACCTCGGCGGGGGCGTGCACATCGGCCACGATCAGCGCGTCACGCATACCCGCTCACCTCCTCGGTCCGCGCCAACTTCTGTGCGGCGCTCGCTATCTCACGCTCTGTCAGGTCATTCACGAACACCGCGTCCCCGATCCCGACGGGCAGCGGCAGCCGCTGTTTTCCGTCGCGGTGGCGGACGGTGTCCGCGAGCGCCTCGCGGAGCAACTCCGGCTCCAGCAAGGGGTGGTGGACCGGCAGCCGCAGCGCGCGCATCGTGTTCAGCACGCGCGCGCACTGACGGTCCGTCATAAGTCCGCGCCCGCGCGCGATCAGCGTCGTGAGCGCCATGTCGAGGTTGACCGCCTCGCCGTGCAGCAGGGCGGGCAGCGCGCGCATCTCCAGCGTCGGGCTGAAGGAGTGGCCGTAGTCGACGACCCGTTCGAGCCGGTGCTCCCACAGGTTGTCGTGCAGCTCCTCCAGCATGCCGTGCACGGCGCGCGCGAGGACGTGCTCGGCGGTCGCGCGCAGCGGTCCGTCCGCCTGGAAGCGGGACTGAAGCAGCCGCGCGCCGCTGCTCTCCAGAAGGTCGAACAGGTCGCGGTCCTTGACCAGCGCGATCTTCAGGATCTCCGCGAGCCCGTTGCCGATGTGCCGCCGCCCGAGGGTGGCCAGGAACGCCGGGTCCAGCAGCGTCTCGACGGCCGGATGGTACGTCCCGAGCCGGTTCTTGCCGCCGCCGAAGTTGACCCCGGTCTTGGCCCCAACTCCCGCGTCGACAAGGCCGATCAGTGTGGTCGGCACCCGTATGTACGGAGTGCTGCGCCGGTACAGGCTGCACGCGAGCCCGACGACGTCCATCAACACCCCGCCCCCGACGGCGACTACGGGTTCGCGCCGCCGGTCGAGACCGAACCGGTCCATCGCGTCGACCACGGAGCACACCGACTCCATCGTCTTCAACTGCTCGTGCGCGGGCAGCACATGGACCGTGTACGCCGTGTGCCCGGCCGACTCGCAGTAGGCGCGCAGAGCGGCGCCGTACAGCAGGTCGACGTGCTCCTCGACGACCAGCAGCCGCCGGGCGGGCGGCCCGGGTTCGGTGCGGCCGGCGTGGGCGAGCGCCGGGTTGCGGGGGTCCAGGACGCCCGGGACGAGGCGGACCCGGTAGCTGACGGGCTTGGCGGTGGACACCGTCCAGCTGCGCGCCGGCCCGGGGCCTTCGGTGTGGGTCAGCCCGTGGATGACGGGGGCCGGGGAGGGGGAGCGCGTCATGGTGAGCCACTGCCTTCGAGGAGCGCCGTCCCGGAAGCGGTTCTTCCGGAATCTCGCCTCTTCAAGGTGCGCCGCCCGATGTCCCGGGGTCTTGAGGCGCCGGCCCTCTTAGGGGCCCAACGTGGGGAGTGGGGGAGGGGGCGGGGGTCCTGGGGGAGTCCCGTAGGGGGCGGGCGCGGGGCTCGCGCCGGGTTCGCGGGGGTGGCGGGGTGTCCCCTAGGGGGGCTCAGGGAGCTGCGGGGGCTTCAGGGCGCGGCGGCTTACAAAGGGGGCCCTCAGGAGGGGACATGGCGGCTCACAGCGGAGGGCCCCTCAAGGAGTGCGGCGGCCTACACGGAGGGCCCCCGCGAATCACCGCCCGCGAGGGCCCTTCCGTACGATGCCGTCGGTCACGCCGATCTGCACGACCCGGTCGGTCACGCCGACTTGCTCGGTGCCCGTCCTGAAGTCCCCTTGCGGGCGGTCGACTTGGCCGGGGTCTTCTTGGCGGCCGGCTTCTTCGCGGGGGCGGCGGTCGCGGCCGGGGGTTCCTCGGTCGCCGGGGTCGCGGTGGCCGTCGAGGCCTTGGCGGGCACCGGAGTTGAGGCAGCTGTCGGGGTTGCGGCGGGCGCCGGAGTCGTGGCGGCTGCCGGGGTTGCGGCAGGCACCGGAGTCGCGGCGGCTGCCGGAGTTGCGGCAGCCGCTGAGGGTGCGGTCGACGCCCCCGCCCCGCCCGTCAGCCCGCCGAGGCAGAACGCCCACACATCCTCCGCCGAGATCGGCGAGGGCGCGGCGCCGACCGGGGCGGCGGGGGCGCGGGCCGTGAACATGGCGGTCTGCATGATGAGCGACGCCACTCGACGCGGCCGGGGCGCAACCGCCTGACCTGCGGCGACGGCCTCCTCGACCAGCTCGGCGAAGAACCCGAGCAGCGGCAGGTGCGCGGTCGCGACCTGGTCGGGGTGGGTGACGAGGAGCTGGATCGCGAAGTCCGTGAACAGCGGCGACTGCGCGCCCGGCTTCGGCTCCGACGAGTGGTACAGCAGGTCGACGGCGATCCGCAGCTTCTCCAGCGGACCCGCGCCGCCCGCCGCGGCCGTACGGATCTCGGCCGCCGACCTCGACAGGGCGTCCTCGAAGAGGGCGAGCAGCAACTCGTGCTTGCCGTCGAAGTGTTGATAGAAGCTGCGCAGCGACTGCCGTGAACGCTCCACGACTTCCTGCACGGTGAAGTCGGTGGTGCCCTTGTCGGCGATCAACTCCTGGGCGGCGTCCAGGAATCGCTGCACACGCTGCTCCGCCCGGAGCTTCGCGGCCCGCGTCGATCGCTCGACGGCGCGCTGCCGCCAGGCGGGCTCAGGGGTCTCGACCGGTTCTACGGGGACGGCACTCATGGGGAGAACGCTACTCCACGCCAGTGAAAAGCGAGGCCGTTCCCCCTACCGAATTCGGCTGCCCCATAAAGGAGAGTGAGGTACTGGTGAATGGAGAATCCGATTCTCTCAGGGGTTTCCCGGAGGCGTTTCTCAGGGAGCACCCCTATTCACCCCTTGGACGCCCCCTTGACGTCCCCCCTGCCCCGATCGACACTCAAGCGGGGAATCCTAGTGAACAGGTAGGGAATCATGGGGCGCCTGGAGCCGGTCACCGGTCGAGCGGACTGGTCGTCGCCCCTTCTCACCTCCCGCCGCCACATCGACCTGCTGCGCGTGTGCAGCGCACAGGGCTGAACCGGCCCGCGCCCCCCTGTTCCCCGCGCCCCCTCTCGGCCTCCGCGCCCCTTTTCGCCTCCGCGCGCCCCCCTTTCGCCGCCACGTCCGACTCCCGGGGAGACTCATGTCCGTCACACCACTGGCCGCCCACTTCTCCGAACGCCCGGCGCCCGCCTTCCGGGGCCGGATCGGACGCGACGCGCGCAGCGGCCACTACGCCGTGCCGGGCCGCTACCGGCTGCACCTGTCCACCGCCGACCCCGACGGACTGCGCATCGCCGTCGTGCACAGCCTGCTGCGGCTCGACGCGGCGTGTCCGGTCACCTTCCTGCCCGCCGTCCCCGACTGTCCCGACGGCGGCCACTTGGCACTGCGCCCGCTGTACGACGCGAGCGCGCACCGCTACCGGGGCCCGGCCCTCGCGCCGGTCCTCAGCGACGACTGGTCCGGCCGGATCGTCTCGACCCACGGCCCGGACATCGCCCGCGACCTCGCCCGGCGGTTCGGCGGCGGCCTGCCCTCGCTGTACCCCTGCGGCGGCGAGAGCGGCATCGAGGCCGTCGAGCGGCTGTGCGCGCGCATCGAGGAGGCCGCCCAGCAGGCCGGGAGCGCCGCCGCGACCGACGAGGAACGCGCCGCCGCGCTCGGCACACTCCTCGAAGGGCTCGGCTCGCTCGACGAACGCCTCAGCGGCGCACCCTGTCTGATGGGCGATCAGATCACGGCCGCCGACGTCGAGTTGTGGGTCACCCTGGTCCAGCTCGACACCGTCCACCGCCATCACCTCGACGCCGCCGCCGTCCAACAGGTCGCCGACCACGACGCGTTGTGGGCCTACGCCCGCCGGCTCGCCTCCCGCCCCGCGTTCGGCGCCCACCTCGACCTCGACGGCGTCGAACGCCGGCACCGCGCCCGCTGCCAGGGCCTGGAGGCGGCCGGCTCCGCCGTCCAGATCCTGGACTGGGCGGCGCACATCTCGGACGGAAACCGGTTCCACCAGGTCTGATCCGGTCCGCCAGCCGGACGCCCGTTGACAACCGGCGGGACAGCTGGATTACTTGCCGCCCAGAAGGGCCACTCGGCCCCAGCGAACTTCCCGACGCGCGAGCGAAGCAGAGGACACCATGTACGCAGCCTCCCGGACGGCGTCCCGCCGCCCCCAGGGCTGCGTACGGCCGCGCTCGAACCGCCTCGTCGCCGACCGCGCCGTCGATCTCCTGCGCGTGAACAGCGCACTGTGTACCGCACCGGGCCGCGCCCGCTGCCAGGGCTGAACCCAAGCCTCGAAGGGCTCACTTCGCCGAGGGCCGACCTCAAGTCCTCGGCCCTGAAGGGCTTTTGAGCCCGAGCCCCGTCGGCAGCGCCACCGCGGACCGCCGCCGCCCCCTGCCCCGGCCTTCGTCGTACACAGCCGCCACGTCTCCTCGTGAGGTGCGCCGACCGTGACCCGGGGTCCTTCGTCTCCCGCCGGAGCCCCTCATGAGCGAATCCCCCGGAGCCGTGTCCCTCGCCACGGCACCTCCCGCTGACAGTCCCTCAAAAAGCCTCGCCACGCAGCGAGTTCAGCCACTGCGCCACCCCTGGCGCTGGATCGCCACTGCCGTCGTCCTGGTGCTGGCCGCCCAGTTCGTCCACGGCCTCGCCACCAACCCCTTCTACCAATGGGACCGCTTCGGCTACTGGTTCCTGCGCCCCGCGATCCTCGACGGCCTGCTGATCACCCTTGAAGTCACCGCCTACAGCGCCGTGTTGGGCCTCCTCGGCGGCGTACTTCTCGCCCTCGCCCGGCAGTCGAGGAGTCCGGTGCTGCGCGCGGTGAGCTGGGTCTACATCTGGGCCTTCCGCTCGGTCCCGCTGATCGTCGTCCTGCTCTTCCTCTACAACTTCAGTGCCCTGTACAAGACGTTGAGCCTCGGCGTCCCCTTCGGGCCGGCCTTCTTCACCTTCGACGAGTCGCGGCTGGCCACCGACATGGTCATCGCCGTCATCGGCCTCAGCCTCCATGAAGCCGCGTACGCCGCCGAGGTCGTGCGCGGCGGCATCCTCTCCGTCGACCAGGGCCAGCACGAGGCCGCCGCCGCGCTCGGGCTGCCGCGCTCCTACCAGTTCCGCCGCATCGTCTTCCCGCAGGCCCTGCGCTCGATCGTGCCCAACTACGTCAACCAGCTGATCGGCCTGGTCAAAGGCACCTCGCTGGTCTTCTACGTCTCCCTCCTCGACCTCTTCGGAGCCGCCCAGACGATGGGCTCCACCTACCCCGGCGACATCGTGCCCCTCCTGCTCGTCGTCACCGTCTGGTACCTCATCCTCACCAGCCTCGTCTCCGTCGCGCAGTTCTACGTCGAACGCCACTACGCCCGCGGTGCCACCCGCACCCTGCCGCCCACCCCGCTCCAGCAACTGCGCTCCTCCGTGCGGCAGTTCAAGGAGCGCCTGCGCAAGGAGACCGCCGTATGAGCACCGCGACCGCGCCCGCCGCCGTCGAACTGCGCGACGTGCACAAGTGGTTCGGCGGGCACCGCGTCCTCGACGGCATCGACCTGACCGTCCGCCCCGGCGAGGTCACCGTCCTCCTCGGCCCCTCCGGCTCCGGCAAGTCCACGCTGCTGCGCGTCATCAACCACCTGGAGAAGCCCGAGCGCGGCTACGTCAGCGTCGGCGGCGAACTCATCGGCGTACGTCAACACGGCGACCGGCTGCGGGAGTTGAGCGAGCGGCACATCCTCACCCAGCGCGGCAGGATCGGGTTCGTCTTCCAGAACTTCAACCTCTTCCCGCACCTCACCGTCCTCGGCAACATCGCCGCCGCACCCGTCGCCACGAAGCGGCTGCCCAAACCGGCCGCCCACGAACTCGCCCGTGAACTCCTCGACCGCGTAGGCCTGTTGGACAAGGCCGACGCCTACCCCCGCCAGCTCTCCGGCGGCCAGCAGCAGCGCGTCGCCATCGCCCGCGCCCTCGCGCTGCGCCCCGGCGTCATCCTCTTCGACGAGCCGACCTCGGCCCTCGACCCCGAACTGGTCGGCGAAGTCCTGTCCGTCATCAAGGACTTGGCGACCAGCGGGACGACGCTGCTCATCGTCACGCACGAGATCGGGTTCGCCCGTGAGGTCGCCGACCGGGTCGTCTTCCTCGACGCCGGACGGATCGTCGAACAAGGGCCGCCGCAACAGGTGTTGGACAAGCCGCAGCACGAACGGACCCGGGAGTTCCTGGCCAAGGTGCTCTGAGACAAACCCTTTTCGAAGCCACCCCCCCGCTCCCAAGTCACCCTTCTCTCCTAAGGAACAGCCATGCCCGCGCCCCTCTCCCGACGTGCCCTGATCCGAGGCATCACCGCGGCAACTGCCGTCGCCACCCTCGCCGGTGGGCTCGCCGCCTGCGGCGGGGACAGCGAGGCCGCGACCGGCGGCGACACGGCAGGACAGGTCACGATCGGCCGGTTCTCCAACGGCGCCGCCAAGGAGACAACCGTCAAGGTCTCCGAGGTGAAGTCGATCAGCGCCGAACTCCCCGAGGCGATCCGCAAACGCGGCACCCTCGTCATCGGCTCCGGCTCCCTGCCCTCCGGCTCCGCGCCGCTCGGCTACGTCGGCAGCGACCAGAAGACCCTCACCGGCGTCGAACCCGACCTGGCCCGCCTCATCGCAGCCGTCCTCGGCCTCAAGTCCGAGACCAAGCGCTTCACTTGGGAGAACCTCTTCGTCGGCATCGACAGCGGAAAGGTCGACGTCGGCCTGTCCAACGTCACCGACACCGAGGAGCGCAAGCAGAAGTACGACTTCGCCTCCTACCGCGAGGACAACCTCGGCTTCGAGAAGCTGAAGTCCAACTCCTGGAAGTTCGACGGCAGTTACGAGAGCCTCGCCGGCAGGACATTCTCCGTCGGGGCCGGCACCAACCAGGAACGCCTGCTCCTCGAATGGCAGAAGAAGCTCCAGGCCCAGGGCAAGAACCTCGCCATCAAGTACTTCCAGGACAGCAACAGCACCTACCTCGCCCTCAACAGCGGGAAGATCGACGCCTACCTGGGCCCGAACCCCAGCCTGTCGTACCACGTCACGCAGACCGCCAACTCCCCTGCGCCGACGGCCATCGCGGGCACCTACTCCGGAGCGGGCGAGACCCTTCAGGGGCTGATCGCGGCGACCACCAAGAAGGACAACGGCCTCGTCAAACCGCTCGCCGATGCCCTCAACTACCTGATCGAGCACGGCCAGTACGCCCAGTGGCTGAAGACCTGGAACCTGGAGAACGAGGCCGTCACCAAGTCCGAGATCAACCCGCCCGGACTGCCGCTCAGCAATACCTGATCGACCGTCACATGCCGCTGTCCAGAACCCTGTTCGGAAAGGACTCCGCCTCCGTGACCCACGCGAGCGACCTCCGCGGAGGCGGAGCCCCCGCGGCCACCGGACCGCACCCCCTCGACAACGCCGTCTGGTCCGCCCTCGACGGCCCCCACGCACCCTTCGCCGAACGCCTCGGCGCCGCCGCCCGCTACCCGGCCGACATGTACGCCTTCGCCGCCCTCGCCGACCCCGCGGACCCGGCCGCCTGGACCGACCTGCACCGCCTCGTCGGCCCTTCAACTCCCGTACGGATCAAGCCTGCTGACGCCGTACCAGACGGATGGGAGCTGATCCGGGAGGGGTACGGCGTCCAGCTCGTCGACACCTCGCTGCGGGCCGAGCCCGACCCCGAGGCGGTCGTCCTCGGCCCGGCGGACGTACCCGAGATCCTCGGCCTGATCGCCCGCACCAAGCCCGGCCCCTACCTCCGGCGGACCATTCTCATGGGCGCCTACCTCGGCCTGCGCGAGGAAGGGCGGCTGATCGCGCTCGCCGGGGAGCGGCTGCGGCTGCGCGGCTGGACGGAGATCAGCGCCGTCTGCACCGACCCCGCGTACCGGGGGAGGGGGCTCGCGACCCGGCTGATCCGCGCCGTCGCCGCCGGAATCCGGGAGCGCGGTGACACCCCTTTCCTGCACGCCGCCGCCGACAACGCCGACGCGATCCGGCTGTACGAGTCGATCGGGTTCACGCTGCGGCGCACCAACCGGATCGCGGAGCTGCGCACTCCGGCGGGGCTCGCGGGAGCGGGGGGCCGAGTGACCGGCCGGGGGCCCGCGTGACCGGCGCAGAATCGATTTCGCACAAAAGTTCGGGAATTTCCGCCGGATCGGGAACACAGGACGGGGGCGGCCCGTTGTGACAGGCAAGAGCCACGAACGGGCCGCACACAGCGAAGCGGAAGCGCGAGAGAGAAAGGGGGACGGCGATGACCGAGATACGTATATGCCACGCCGTGCACCTCTACTCCCGGCCCCACATCGACCTCGTACGCGTGGCCGGCGCGCTCTGTAGCGCCTGACCGCCTGCTCGCCTCCGGCCTGCCCGCCGCAAGCTTCGCCGCACCTCCGCCGTCCCCGCCCGCGCCGGGGCCGGTGATCTCGTACGGACCTCCAGGAAGGCACACGCGACGTGTCCTCGACCTCTCCTTCCCCCTCCTCCCCCCGGCTCCATCTCGCCGTCGCCCTCGACGGCACCGGCTGGCACCCCGCCTCCTGGCGCGAGCAAGTCGCCCGCCCCCGCGACCTGTTCACCGCCGGATACTGGGCCGACCAGGTCACCGAGGCCGAGCGCGGCCTGCTGGACCTCGTGACCATCGAGGACGGCCTGGGCCCCCAGTCCGCCCACCCGCTGGACCCCGACGACCGCACGGACCAGGTCCGCGGCAGGCTCGACGCGGTCCTGATCGCCTCCCGCATCGCCCCCCTCACCCGGCACATCGGCCTGGTCCCGACCGCGAACACCACGCACACCGAGCCCTTCCACGTCTCCAAGGCGATCGCCACCCTGGACTACGTCAGCACCGGCCGCGCGGGCCTGCGCCTCCAGGTCTCCGCCCGCCCGGCCGACGCCGCCCACTTCGGCCGCCGTACGATCCCCCGCGTCGACGTCTACGACAGCGAGGCGCCCGCCACCCGCGCGCTGCTGGCGGAACTGTTCGACGAGGCCGCCGACTACGCGGAGGCCGTCCGCCGGCTCTGGGACAGCTGGGAGGACGACGCGGAGATCCGGGACGCGGCGACGGGCCGCTTCGTCGACCGGGACAAGCTGCACTACATCGACTTCGAGGGCGCCCGCTTCAGCGTCAAGGGCCCCTCCATCACCCCGCGCCCGCCCCAGGGCCAGCCGGTGATCGCCGCCCTCGGCCACGCGCCGGTGCCCTACCGGCTGATCGCCCGCCAGGCCGACCTGGGCTTCGTCACCCCGCACGACACCGCGCAGGCCCGCGCGATCGTCGCGGAGATACGCGCGGAGCAGGAGGCAGTGGGCCGGGCCGCCGAGTCGGTGCACGTCTTCGCCGACCTGGTCGTCTTCCTCGACGACGACCCCGCCGAGGCCGAGGCCCGCCGGGCGCGGCTGGACGAGCTGGCGGGACAGCCGTACACCGGTGACGCGCGGATCTTCGCCGGCAGCCCCGCTCAACTGGCCGATCTGCTCCAGGAGTTCCAGGAGACGGGGCTGACCGGGTTCCGGCTGCGCCCCGCGGTCACCGGACACGACCTGCCGAAGATCACGCGGGGCCTGGTCCCCGAGCTCCAGCGGCGCGGCGCCTTCCGCGAGGCCTACGAGGCCGACACCCTGCGCGGGCTGCTGGGCCTGGCCCGCCCCGCCAACCGATACGCCGCAGTCTGAGCGGGAGGAAGAGACCGACGATGAGCAAGCCGCAGAAGCAGATCCACCTCGCCGCCCACTTCCCCGGCGTCAACAACACCACGGTGTGGAGCGACCCCCGCGCGGGCAGCCACATCGAGTTCAGCTCCTTCGCCCACTTCGCGCGCACCGCAGAACGCGCCAAGTTCGACTTCCTGTTCCTCGCCGAGGGCCTGCGGCTGCGTGAACAGGGCGGAAAGATCTACGACTTGGACGTCGTCGGCCGCCCCGACACGTTCACGGTGCTGGCCGCGCTCGCCGCCGTCACCGAGAAGCTGGGCCTGACCGGCACCATCAACTCCACCTTCAACGAGCCCTACGAAGTGGCCCGGCAGTTCGCCAGCCTCGACCACCTCTCCGACGGGCGGGCCGCGTGGAACGTCGTCACCTCCTGGGACGCCTTCACCGGCGAGAACTTCCGCCGCGGCGGCTTCCTCCCGCAGGGCGAGCGCTACTCCCGCGCGAAGGAGTTCCTCACCACGGCGCACGAGCTGTTCGACTCCTGGCAGGGTGACGAGATCCTCGCCGACCAGGCCACCGGCGCCTTCCTGCGGGACGCCGGGGCCGGCTCCTTCGTCCACAGCGGGCAGCACTTCGACATACAGGGCCGTTTCAACGTCCCGCGCAGCCCCCAGGGACGGCCGGTGATCTTCCAGGCCGGGGACTCCGAGGAGGGCCGCGAGTTCGCCGCCGCCGAAGCCGACGCCATCTTCAGCCGGCACGCGCAGCTGGAGCAGGGCCAGGCCTTCTACACCGACGTCAAGAGCCGCCTCGCCAAGTACGGCCGCCGCTCCGACCAGCTCCTCATCCTCCCCGCCGCGACGTTCGTCCTCGGCGACACCGACGAGGAGGCCAAGGACCTCGCGAAGGACATCCGCCGCCAGCAGGTCAGCGGCGCGACCGCCCTCAAGCACCTGGAGTTCGTCTGGAACCGGGACCTCTCCGGCTACGACCCCGAGGGTCCGCTGCCCGACATCGACCCCGATGTCAGCTCCGAGCACATCTCCCGGGGCCGCGCCCAAGTCCGCATGTACCGCGACCCGTTGGCCACCGCCCGTGAATGGCGCGAGCTGGCCGAGGCCAACAAGTGGTCCATCCGCGACCTGGTCATCGAGACCGGCAACCGCCAGAACTTCATCGGCACCCCGGAGACGGTGGCGCGCACGATCGACGAGTACGTCCAGGCCGACGCCGCCGACGGCTTCATCCTCGTCCCGCACATCACCCCCAGCGGCCTCGACGACTTCGCCGACAAGGTCGTCCCCCTCCTCCAGGAACGCGGCGTCTTCCGCACCGACTACGAGGGCAGCACCCTCCGCGACCACCTGGGCCTGACTCATCCGGACGAGATACGGGAATCCCGGGAGGCTTCGTGAGCGAGGCCCGCCGCCGCGCCCTGGAGCAGCCGGGCGGCGACGACCGTACCCGGCCGGGTGCCCGTCGCGGCGGCGAGCCCGCACGGCACGAACAGCGCGAGCCCGGCGAGGAAGAGGTGCTTACGGCTGCGGACGTCCCCAGGTCCCGCGCCGAGGTCGTGGCGCAAGGCTCGCCCGGCCTCCGGAGAAGCCGAGCCCCTTATGGCAACGGCGAGGCCGGGCCGCCGCCCTCCCCCGAAGGCTGCGGCCCGGCCCTTCCCCGGCGGCGGTCACATGGTCGCTGCGGTGGTCACCAGCACATGACCGCCGTCCGCCCCGGCCCCCACGCGCAGTACTGCCGGACCCGGACCGTGTACCGGCGGCCCCTGACCAGCCGGACGCGCATGGAGGCGTTGGCGGGGGTGCCGCCGTCGTCGTGGCCCGCGAGATAGCGGGGCTCGCCGTCGCGCTCCTCGAAGAGGACGATCACGGCGTCGCAGTCGCCGAACACGGCGAGCCGGTGGTCGCGGGTCTCGGCCGGCGCGAGCGCGAAGTCGGCCTGCTCGCCCGCCCCGAGCGCCAGCGGCGCCGAGCGGAACGGCTCCAGCGCGGGCGGGCGCGGCGCGGCCTGCGGCGGGTACCAGCGCTGCACGAACTCCTTGTCCAGCGCGGACAGCGCCCCCGGCGGCTGCACCCCCTGCCGGAACGCCTCCGGCTCCAGGATCAGCCCGGCCGGGAAGGGGTACTCCATCACCGACTGCGGGTCCCACACCGGCCCGTTGACCTCGGCCGGGTCCAGCTTGCTGAGGATGTTGACGTAGGTGCGCTCGCGGCTCCAGTGGTTCGGCGGCCCGGCGAGATCCGCGTACACCGCCTCCTCGTCCCAGTGGATGCCCGCGTACGGCGACTGGTGCTCGTGCCGCATGCCGAGCGCGTGGCCGATCTGGTGCAGGGCGGTGGCGCGTTCGCCGGGCGGGGTGAGGTCCCAGCCGAAGTTCATGGTCGGCTCGCGCAGCCCCACCGGCAGCGCGTCGCGGCCCACGGCCGACCAGGAGCCGTCGCCCTCCCGGAACCCGATCCGGACCTCCGCCTCGGCGGCGTGCCCGACCTCCGCGAACGTCAGCCCGATGCCGAGCCCCTGCCACTCCCGGAAGCAGTCCCGCACGACCTCGCGCTGCGGCTCGCCGCCGTCGAGGAAGCAGTAGTGCAGGACGGTCCCGTTGACCCAGATCCGCCGCCCGCCCCGGAGCGCGGCGAGCCGCTCGGCGGCGAGGCCCGGCGTGTACGCGGGCTCCGGCTGCCGTACGAGCGAGCAGTAGCGGGTGGTCATGGCTCCACTCTGCCCGCCGCGCACCGCCCTGCGCCTGAGTCGGCGGCTACTCAACTCGCCCTGTATCAAGGGTGAGTAGCCCGTCTCATGATGAGGTGACCCCTCTCGCAGCCGCAGCCACCGAACCCGCCGCCGAAGCCGACGCCAGGGCGTCCGAACTGCTCGCCCTGCCCTGGCCGTTCACCGGCCGGGAGGAGGAAGTCGAGCTGATCCGGCGCGAGTTGACGGCGGGCCGCCCGGGGGTCGTGCTGACCGGACCGTCGGGTCACGGCCGCACCCGCCTCGCGCTCCAGGCGCTGCGCTCCGGCGGCCGGGCGAAGGACTGCGCGCGCGTCGCCGGCACCCCCGAGACGCGCCCCGTCCCCTTCGCCGCCTTCGCCCACCTCCTGCCCGAGTCCGTCACCCTCCACCGAGCGGTCCAACTCCTCTCCCGTGTGCGCCTGTTGCTCGTCGACGACGCCCATCTCCTCGACGACGCCTCCGCCGCCCTCGTCCACCACCTCGCCGTCCAGGGCCGCACCCGCCTCCTGATCGTCACCACCGAGGGCGCCCCCGCCCCGGCGGCGATCGCCCGCCTGTGGACCGACGACCTCCTGCCCCGGCTCACCCTCGGCCCGCTGCCCTACGACGAGACGGCCGAACTCCTCGCGTGCGGCGCGGGAGTTGCGCTGGACGCGCTCACCGTGAACCGTCTGCACCGGCTGTGCCGGGGGGACTTGCGGCTGCTGCGGGACCTCGTCGACGCGGTGCGCGGGCAACTCGTGCCGGACGGTGAGGAGTTCACCTGGCGTGGGCCCGTTCCGCTCACTCCGCTGGTCCGTGAGCGGGCCGCCGCAGTTTTGGAGCGCGCGGGCGCCGAACGCGAGGCCCTGGACCGGCTGGCCTTCGCCGAGCCGCTGCCGCTGCGGGCGGCCGATCTCGATCTGGGGGCGCTGGAGCGGCTGGAGACCGCGGGGCTCATCGAGGTGGGCGAGGCTCAGGGCACGGCGCCGGGTGGAACTCCGGGCGAGACTGCCGGTGCCTCCGGTGCCTCCGGTGCCCCCAGCGGCCCCGCCGACACCCCCGTCCGCCTCGCCGACCCCCTGCACGGACCCGTGCTGCGGGCCGTCGCCGGGCGGTTGCGGGCGGTGCGGCTGAGCCGGGTGCGGGGGGACCGGGAGGCAGCGCTGGCCGTGGAGGCGGCGGGGCTGCGGGCGCGGATCGGGGCGGCGGACGTGCGGGACGTGGCCGCGCCGGTGGGGGAGTGGCTGATCGCGGAGGGGACCGCGGTGCCGGCGTCGTACGCGGGGGTGCGGGCGCGGTTCGCGCGGTTGCGGGGGGAGGTGCGGGAGGCTGTCGCCTGGGCGCGGGAAGGGGTGCGGCACAGTCCCGGGGACGCGTTCTGTCGTGCCGAACTCGACCTCGCCTGCGCCGAGTTGGGGGAAGGGGACGCGCCTGAGGGTGGGGTGCGGCTCGGGGGGCTGGCGGGGGCCGAGGTGTTCGTGCGGTGGGGGCTCGCCGGGGACGGGGGTGAACTGGACGAGGTCGCGCGGGAGTTGGCGGAGCGGGGGTTCGTGCTGTTCGCGGCGGAGGCGGGGGCGCGGGCGGCCCGGCTGCACCGTGATCCGAGGGCGGCGCGGGCCTCCCGTACGCGGGCCGTCGCGCTGGCCCGGCGCTGCCAGGGGGCCCGTACGCCCGAGCTGGCCGGGCTCGTCCTGGGTGAACTCACCGCGCGGCAACGGCAGATCGTCACGCTCGCCGCCGCCGGACTCAGCAACCGGCAGATCGCCGAGCGGCTCACCTTGTCCGTACGGACCGTCGGCAACCACCTCTACGGGGCGTACACCCGGCTCGGCGCCAGCGACCGGGGCGCGCTGCCTTGGCTGACGGAGCAAACGGCGTGAACCACAGGGGAGTTCACGCCGACCGCACGCCGGTCCGGCGGCAACGGGCGCCCACCGCAAGGCCGTTCGGGCAAGAAGCTCACGCCGCCCCGAACGCCCGGAACCGGAAGCCCGCGCCGCCCCGAACCGGAAGTTCACGTCGCCCAGAACCGGAAGCTCACGCCGCCCCGAACGCCTGGAACGCCCACCCGGTCGCCTGATGCAGCGCATCCCCCGGCACCGACGCCCGCGCGTCCCGCAGCGCCTCCGCCAGCGAACCCCCGTCCGCGAGCCGCCGGTGCAGTGCGAGCATCAGCGGGACGACCGCCGCGTCGTTGACGGGTGCGCTGCTCGCCAGGACTCCGGCGGTGCCCAGCGGGAGCAACGCCGTGACCAGGCCCAGGAGTTCGTCCGCTCCGACGGACGCGAGGCGGGCGGTGTCGCAGCTGGAGAGGATGATGCGGTACGGGGAGCGGGTGAGGCGTTCGAAGTCGTGGACGATGAGCGGGCCGTCGGCCATCCGCAGGGAGGAGAAGAGCGGGCTGTCCGCGCGGAACGTGCCGTGCGCGGCGATGTGCGCGAGCGCGGCCCCGTCCAGCTCGGCCAGCACCCGCCCGGTACGCGCCTCGTGCTGTTCGAGGACCGTCGGCCGCCCGTACCGCCCCGCGACCTCCGGGACTTCGGCCCCGCCGGTCGCCAACCCAGGTCCGCGCACGAGGACATGGCGCCCGCCGGGCGGCGGCGCCGTCTCCTTCGCGCGCAGCCAGCTGCTCGCCGACGGCGACACGCTCAGCACCCGCTCCCGCAGCGCGGGCAGCAGCGCCCAGGGCACTTGGTGCAGCCGCGCGGGCGGTACGACGACCACGGGTCCGTCGCCGAGGCGGTCGGCGGCCGGTCCGAGCAGCAGTTCCTGGAGCCTGCGGCCCATGTGTTCGACCAGCGGCAGGCGTCCTTCCGCGCCGGGGTGCGCGAGCCGCCGCAGCGCCGCCTGGACGTGCTCGGCCTCGCGCTCGGCGTCCGCGAGCAGGCCCCCGGCGAACCGCCGGACCCGGCCGTCGCCGCACAGCAGGATCTGCACCCGCCCGTCCAGCACGGCCAGTTCGACCAGCCGCCCGCCTTCGAGGCGCTCCAGCAGCCGCCCCACGTCGAGGCGGCGGTCCGCGCCGGGGGACTCGCCGCTGATGTGGAGGGTGCGGTTGCGGATCTCCCGTTCCAGGCGCCGCTGTTCACGCTCCAGGGCGGGCAGCGGGCGGCCCGCGATCCGGGCGTTCTCGGCCTGGTCGGCGATCACGCGGAACGCCGTGAGCCCGCTCAACAGCGTCGCGTCGGCGGGCGGCCGGGTCGGGGGCGCGGACAGGACGGTGGCCCGCCAGCGCTCGCTCCACAGCAGCAGCTGGCGCGGCCCGCCGGACTCCAGACTGATCCGCTGGGCCAGCGCGGCGAGTTCGGCGCCCTGCGCGGTGGCCCGCGCGCGCAGCTCCGAGGCGCCCAGGGTCATGCGGTGGTCGTCGAGGACCTCCAGGCCGCGCCGGCACGCCTCCAGGACGCCCCGTCCGGAGCCCGCCGCGCGCGCCCGCAGGGCCTGCGCCGCCCAGCCCGTCACACGGGCCAGCGGCGGCCCGCTGAGCCTGCTGCGGGCGGCCAGGGCCAGATAGCGCTCGGCGTCCGCCGTCCAGTCCAGCGCCAGCGCGAGCCGCCCGGCCAGCAGCCAGGCCTCGGGCGCGGCCGGCGCCCCGAACGACGTCAGCTTCCCGGCGACCTTCGCCGCCTCCCCGACCAGCCGCCCCGAGGCCCGCCCCGCCATCAACCTCGCCTCGATCAGGACCAGTTGGGCGTGCGTCTCCCACCAGGACCGGCGCTGCGCCGCGAACAGCCGCACCGCGACCGCCGCGCGCGCGATCGCCGTACCGGGGTCGCCCGCGAGCCGGGCCGCCTTCGCCGCCGACAGCAGCAGCTCCGCCTTGCGCGTCGACTGGCCCCCGATGCCGTCGACGACCGCGATCGCCCCGTCCGCCTCCGCCAGCGCCTCCGGAGCGAGCCCGGCCGCCATCAGGACCTCGCAGCGCCGGATGTTCAGCATGATCGTCGGGGTGCCGAGCTTCGCGTACCGCTCCTCGGCCTCGTCGAGCAGCCGCAGCGCGCGCGGGATGTCACCCGAGCGGAACGCGGCCAGGCCCCGGCTCTCGACCGCGTCCGCCTTGTCGTGCTCCTGATCGGTGGTGTCCCATAACGCCTGCGCCGACGCGTAATCGGCATCCGCGCGGTCGACGGCGCCCAGCGCGAGATGCACCGTCGCCCTCAGGGTGAGCGCCCGCGCCGTCCAGATGGTGTCGTCCGCCTGCCGCAGCACCGGGACCGCGCGGCGCAGGTCCTCCAGGGCCTCGCGGTGATGACCGAGCACCTCCCAGGAGTACGCCCGCCGGAACAGCACCCGCGCGCGCGTATGGCCGACGCCGCGCGACACGCCCCGCTCGAAGGCGGCCAGGCCCTGCCGGGTGCGGCCCGCGTGCACCAGGGCGACGCCCAGGGTGGCCAGGATGTCCGCCTCCCGGTCGGCGGAGTCCGCGCGGGCGGCCAGCGCGCGGGCGCGGCGCAGATGGTCGATGGCCAGGCGCAGATCGCCCCAGTCGCGCTGCCAGATGCCGATCACCTGATGGGCGATCGAGGCGTCCAGCGGCGCCGGGTCCGCGCCGAGCAGCCTCTCCGCCCGCGCCAGCGCGTCATGGGGGGCCGCGAACACCAGAGGCAGCAGTTCGAGAACCGAGTCTTGTGCCGCTGTCACTCCACGGATGGTAATCGTCACCGGAGCGCACCACACCGGTTGGCACCGGATCGTAAGACTCCGACACAGCATCCCCGCAAAGGGAGTTGACACCACACGGGCCCACTCTCCGGCGTGCGCCGCCCGCCGCGCTCCGGCGCGCGGGACCTGCCGCACCCCGGCGCACACCGATCCCCGCACCCCGGCGCGCGCCCGCCCCCGCACTCCCGTCACTGCCGCCGCACCACCTGTATCACGGACCCGATTGCGGGGTCTGACTGACGACCGTCGCCGCCTTGTCGCCTCAGGGGAAGAGGACACGCCATGGCTCCACAGCGATTCCAGGAGCAGTTCGCCCTGATCCAGCGCTCCATGCCGGGCGTCCCGCTCGCCGTGGGACCGGAGGATCTCGGGGAGTTCGTGTACGAGAAAGGCGTCGTCCTCGCCCGCGACGGCGAACAGGCCCGCCTCGTCGAGGACACCGTGCGCGCCCACTTCACCGCCGCCCCCGACCTCGACGCCGGCCACGTCCGCCGCGCGAGCCCCGAGGCCAACCGCTCCGGCATCACCCGCATCCAGGTCGGCGACCCCGCCCAGACGGTCCGCGCGGGCGGTGACGACCGGTCCGTCGCCCACGCGCTGCGCGCCCTCGGCGCCCGCGAGGGCCGCGCCGGACACCGCCTGGTCAGCCGCAACCACGTCGTCCACATCGCCACCAACGCCTGCCCCGGCGACGAACCGGTCCCCGCCGCCCTGAGCGCCGGCCTCAACCCGGCCCGCGCGGAAGCCGGTGACGACCCCGAGCGCGCCGTGTCCGTCCTCGTCATCGACAACGGCCTCACCCACGACTACCGCGACTGCCCCGGCCTCGCCCACGTCAAGGGCGACCCCCAGGTCCGCGAGACCGACGATCAGGGCGTCCTCCAGCAGTACGTGGGACACGGCACGTTCATCGCCGGCCTGCTCACCGCCGTCGCCCCCGACACCGACGTCACCGTACGCGGCACCCTCAACGACGCCGGGGCCATCCTGGAGTCGGAGTTCGGGGAGCGGCTCTTCGAGGCCGTCGAGGACGGCTGGCCCGACATCCTCAGCCTCTCCGCCGGCAGCGTCAACGGCCGCACCGACGGGCTCCTGGGCGTCGAGACCTTCATGGCCGAACTGCGGGCGCAGAAAACCCTGTTGGTCGCCGCCGCCGGCAACAACGGCAGCGCCACCCCGTTCTGGCCCGCCGCCTACGCGGCCCTCCCCGACCACGCCGACACGGTCCTGTCCGTCGGCGCCCTGCGCACCGACGGCTCCTTCGGCGCCTGCTTCACCAACTACGGCCCCTGGGTGCGGGTCTACGCCCCCGGCGAGCGCCTGGTCAGCTCCCTCACCGGCTTCGACACACCGGTCCCGTACACCTACCAGCACTCCACCTACGACGCCTGCCGCTACGGCTTCGGCTACGCCTGCACCTGCCGCTCCCCGCGCCACACCGGGGTGCTGAGCGACGACGGCAAACCCGATCAGGTGATGTTCGAGGGCTACGCCCACTGGAGCGGGACGTCCTTCGCGACGCCGATCGCCGCCGGCATGGTCGCCGCGTACATGGCCGCCGGCAAGGAGACCGACCCGCGCGTGGCCGCCCGCAAACTCCTCGCGGGCGCCACCGGGTTCGCCGAGGTGCGCGGCGCCCAGGTGCCCTCGCTCCTCCCCGGGACCTGGCGGGCGGAGCCGGTCGAGCAACTGGTGCCCGGTTCATGAGGGCTGAGGCGGCCCCCGTCACGGCGTACGATGACATGCCGTACACGAGGGGTGGGGCCGTGGACCGTACTGATGTCGGCGCGCTCGTCCAGTCCGCGGCCGACGGCGACGCGGCGGCCTGGAAAGCGCTGGTGGAGGGGCTGAGCCCCCTGGTCTGGTCGGTGGTGCGGGCGCACCGGCTCTCCGAGGCCGACGGCCACGAGGTCTGCCAGACCGTCTGGTTCCGCTTCGCCCAGCACCTGGGGCGGATCCGCGAACCCGAGAAAGCGGGCTCCTGGCTGGCCAGCACCGCCCGCAACGAGTGCCTGAAGGTCATCAAGAGCCTCAGGAGGCTGACCCCGACCGACGACCCCATGGTCCTCGACCGGATCAGCGAGGAACGCACCCCCGAACAGGCCGTCCTGGACTCGGAGGAGGCCGCCGCGCAGAGCGAGCGCGTACGCCGCCTCTGGCAGGAGTTCGAAGCACTCGGCGAACGCTGCCGTGAACTCCTGCGCGTCCTGATCGCCTCCCCGCCGCCGAGCTACCAGGAGATCGCCTCCGGCCTCGGCATCGCCGTGGGCAGCATCGGCCCCATGCGCCAACGCTGCCTGCGCCGCCTGCGGGCCCGCCTGGAGACCCCACGGGGTGCGCGGTGAAACACGACGTGTACGACGGGATGGACGACATGAACGACGCGACCCCCCACAGCGGGGAGCCCGGCGAGCCGTACGAGGGTTTAGACCCCGCGCGGACCGGCGCCGGCTCCTCCTTCGCGGACCCCGGCTCCGGCGGCCAACAGCCCCCGGGCACAGGCGAGTTCGACGGGGACGAGTTCGAGGACGAACGGCTGGAGGAGGAGCTCAGGCAGGCCGCCGCGATCCTCGATCCGGTGCCGGTCGAGGTGCGCCGTATGGCCATCGAGGCGTACGCGCTCGTCGACCTCGACGCCAGGCTGGCCGAGCTGACCTTCGACTCGCTCACCCACGCGATCCCGGTGCGCGGGGCCGCCGATCCGCCGCGGATGCTGACCTTCGACACGGGGGAGCTGACCGTCGACGTCGAGGTCACCTCCCAGGGCCTGCTGGGCCAGTTGATGCCGCCGCAGCCCGCCCGTATCGAGGTGCTGAGCGGGCCGCAGGCGGGGGCGGCGCTCACCGCCGACGAGCTGGGCCGCTTCTCGGCCGCCGCGCCGCCGTCGGGGCCGTTCGCGCTGCGGGTGCGGACGGGGGCGGGAGTGGTGATGACGGAGTGGCTGCGGGCATGAGACTTCGGTGCACAAGTCGCTTCGTATCAGCGTGAGTTGCCGTTGGTGAATCGTTCAGCCTGAAGCGGTCGCCAGCAACTCCCGCACCAGCTCCCCGACTTGCCCGGTCTCGATGAGGAACCCGTCGTGCCCGTACGGTGATCCGATCACCCTCGGCCGGTCCGCCGACGGGATCAGGGCCGCCAACTCCGCCTGCTGGAGTGGTGGATAGAGGCGGTCGGAGTCGACGCCGGCGACGATCGTCGGGGCGGTGATCCGGGCCAGCGCGGCGCGGAGACCGCCCCGGGAGCGGCCGACGTCGTGCGCGTTCATCGCCTCGGACAGGACGACGTAACTCGCCGCGTCGAACCGGCGGACCAGTTTGGCCGCGTGGTGGTCGAGGTACGAGCCGACCTGGTAACGCCCTTTGTGGAAAGGGTCTTCGGCGTGCTGCGGGGTGCGGCCGAAGCGTTCCTGGAGTTCGGGTTCGCTGCGGTAGGTGACGTGGGCGAGCCGGCGGGCCAGGCCGAGTCCGGTGTGCGGGCCGTGTCCGGTGCCGTGGTAGTCGCCGCCCTGCCAGTGGGGGTCGGAGCGGATCGCCTGTATCTGGATGCCGGCCCACGCGATCTGCTCGGCGCTCGCGGCGGCGGTGGTGGCGAGCAGCAGGAGCCGGCCGACGCGGGCTGGATGGCCGACTGCCCATTCGACGGCTCGCATTCCGCCCATCGAGCCGCCGATGACCAGCGCCCAGCGGTCGATGCCGAGGGCGTCGGCGAGGGCTGCTTCGGCGGCGACTTGGTCGCGTTGGGTGAGGAAGGGGAAGGAGCTGCCCCAATGGGGGGTGCCGGTGGGCGGAGTCGGGGTGTCGGTGGGCCGAGTTGAGGCGTGGGTGGGCGGAGTTGAGCGGCCGGTGTGCGCAGTCGGGCTGTCGGTGGGCCGAGGTGCGCCGGCGATGGATTTCCCCGGCTCGGCGGTGCCCCGACTCGCCTCGTCCGCCCGCCGACTTGAGCGCGGCTCAGCTGAATCCGGTCGGCCCGTAGGACGACTTGAGTGCGACGCGGCTGAACCCGTCCCGCCCGTCAGCCCGCTTGACCCCCCTCCCCTCCGCGACGCCGGACCCGTGCTCCCCTGGCAGCCCCCCAGCACATTCGGCGCGACCACGAACCACCGGTCGGTGTCCAGCGCCAGCCCCGGTCCGACCAGTCCCGCCCACCATCCGGCCGTGGGGTGCCCGGGTCCGGCGGGGCCGGTGACATGGCTGTCGCCGGTCAGCGCGTGCAGCACCAGCACCGCGTTCGACCGGTCCGGCGCGAGCCGCCCCCACGTCTCGAACGCCAGCCGCACACCGGGGAGTTCACCTCCGGCCTCCAGCGGGAGGGGCACGGCGAGGGAGTGCCAGCGCCGGCCACCCGGAGGATCCCCCTCCTGCCAGGCGCCGGTGACGCGCGGCCAGGCCCCCGCGCCCTGCGCCTCACTCACCGCGCCCAGCAAGCCCCCCTCCCGCAGCCCCCCGGCACCCCCCACCCCCCTCACCTACGCACCCACAACCGCACGGAACCCACCCTCCAGATCCCCCTTGAGATCCGCCAAAGCCTCCAGCCCCACCGACAGCCGGACCAGCCCAGGCGTCGTCCCCGTAGCCGCCAACTCCGCCTCGTCCAGCTGACTGTGAGTCGTGGACGCCGGATGGATGATGAGACTACGGACATCGCCGATGTTCGCGAGATGGCTGAACAGCTCGACGCCGTCCACGAACCGCTTGCCCGCCTCGACACCCCCGCGCAGCTCGAAGGAGACGATCGCGCCGGCGCCGTCGGGGAGGTACTTCTGAGCGGCGTCGTACCAGGGACTGGACGGCAGGCCCGGATAGTGGACGGCTGTCACTTCCTCGCGGGTCGTCAGCCATTCCGCGAGCGCCTGGGCGTTGGACGTGTGCCGCTCGATCCGCAGGCTCAGCGTCTCGACGCCCTGGAGCAGCAGGAACGCGGAGTGCGGGGAGAGCGCGGGGCCGAGGTCGCGCAGGAGCTGGACGCGCAGTTTGATCGCGAACGCGCCGGGGCCGAGGGCCGGCCAGTAGCGCAGGCCGTGGTAGCTCGGGTCGGGCTCGGTGAAGTCGGGGAAGCGGCCGGGGTGCGCCCCGAAGTCGAAGGTCCCGCCGTCGACGACGACTCCGGCGACGGTGGTGCCGTGCCCGCCGAGGAACTTGGTCGCGGAGTGCACGACGACGTCGGCGCCGTGCTCGATCGGCCGCAGCAGGAAGGGAGTGGGGACGGTGTTGTCGACGATCAGCGGGACCCCGGCCGCGTGGGCGACGTCGGCGACCGCGCGGATGTCGAGGACGTTGCCGCGCGGGTTGCCGAGCGTCTCGGCGAACAGGGCTTTGGTGGTGGGCCGGATCGCCGCCGCCCAGGCCTCGGCGTCGTCGGGGTCGTCGATGAAGGAGACCTCGACGCCGAACTTCGGGAGGGTGTGCTTGAGGAGGTTGTGCGTGCCGCCGTAGAGGGAGGTGCTGGAGACGATGTGGTCGCCGGCGCCCGCCACGGTCAGGATCGCGAGGGTCTCCGCGGCCTGCCCGGAGGCCAGCGCGACGGCCGCGACACCGCCCTCCAGCGCGGCGATCCGCTGCTCGAAGACGTCCTGGGTGGGGTTGTGGATGCGGGTGTAGATGTTGCCGGGCTCGGCGAGCGCGAAGAGGTCGGCGGCGTGCTGGGTGTCGCGGAAGACGAACGACGAGGTCTGGTAGATGGGCGTGGCCCGCGCCCCGGTCACCGGGTCGGGCACCGCCCCCGCGTGGATCTGCTTGGTCTCGAACGACCAGCGGGAGGAGGACGGTTGGGCCTCGGCCGGGGCGGTGGGGTCAGTGGTCTGGCTCAAGGGGGCGCTCCTCGTACGGCGTTGCGGGTGCCACCCGGGCAAGTCGGGGCAGGCCGGGGCGAGTCGGTGGACAACGAGGGAAGTGGGACGACGCCGAGACAATCACGGCGCCGAGCCGCCCGGCCAGCGGTGGGACGGCGCCGACATGGACTGTTCACGGTGCGCAATACGGAAGCGGTGCGGCGCCGTAATTCCCTTACAAGGCCGTCGTGTTCGGGGTCCGCCATCGCACGCCGGCCGGGGCGGCGGTAGGGCGCGAACGGGCCAACCCGCCAGTCGTGACAGGTGGGTTGATAGCGGGGCAATCAGGTCTTCCGTACGGTGGAAGCCGAGGTGAGGCCGGTTTCGGACCTGTCTGAAAACCGACCTTGAACAGTCGGCGTCCGGAAGTTGAAGATCTCCATGTCAAATCTTGACGCGCCCATGACCAAACCTTGGATCCGGGTGCGTCGGGAGCGTCCATGCAGCCTCAGGCCCGTCCACCCCACCGGGCCTGCCCCCACCGCAGGAGGATGCAGTGAAGATCGTCCGTAACCTCTCGAAGAGAGCCCGCACCACCGCGATCGTCTCGGCGTTCGTCGCCGCCGCCGCGCTCACCGTGCCGACCGCCAGCGCCGCCGAGGCCCCCGCCAAGCTGAGCACCGCCCAGCTCGCCGAGGTCAGCGAGGCCGTCCTGAAGGCCGACGTCCCCGGCACCGCGTGGTACACCGACCCCGCCACCGGCAAGGTCGTCGTCACCGCCGACTCGACCGTCACCGCCGCCGAGATCGCCGAGATCAAGGACGCCGCGGGCACCCAGGGCCTCCAGATCAACCGTACGCAGGGCACGTTCTCGAAGCTCATCGCCGGCGGCGACGCCATCTACGCGGGTGGCGGCGGCCGTTGCTCGCTCGGCTTCAACGTCCGCAGCGGCAGCACCTATTACGCCCTGACCGCCGGTCACTGCACCGCGATCGCGAGCGCCTGGTACACCAACTCGGGTACCACCGCCTCCCTCGGCACCCGGGCCGGCTCCAGCTTCCCGGGCAACGACTACGGCATCATCCGGCACGCCAACTCCTCGGCGGCCGACGGCCGGGTCTACCTCTACAACGGCAGCTACCGCGACATCACCGCGGCCGGCAACGCCACCGTCGGCCAGTCCGTCCAGCGCAGCGGCTCCACCACGGGCCTGCGCAGCGGCACCGTCACCGGCCTGAACGCCACCGTCAACTACGCGGAGGGCTCGGTCAGCGGCCTCATCCAGACCAACGTCTGCGCCGAGCCCGGCGACAGCGGCGGCGCCATGTTCTCCGGCACCACCGCCCTCGGCCTCACCTCCGGCGGCAGCGGCAACTGCTCCTCCGGCGGCGTGACCTTCTTCCAGCCGGTCACCGAGGCGCTCAGCGCGTACGGCGTCAGCGTCTTCTAGTCACCCCAACGGCAAGGCGCCCGGCCGGAGTTCACACCGGCCGGGCGCACCCGCGTCTACCAGGCCACCGGCAGCGTCCGCGGCCCCCGGATCATCGTCCGCTTGCGCCATACGACCTCGTCGGCGGCCACCGCGAGCCGCAGCCCCGGCAGTCGCTCCACCAGCGTCTCCAGCAGCAGGTCGAGCTGGAGCCGGGCGAGCACCGCGCCCGTGCAGTAGTGCGCGCCGTTGCCGAACGCGAGATGCGGGTTCGGCTCCCGGCCCGGGACGATCGCGTCCGGCCGCGGGAAGACCTCCGCGTCCCGGTTGGCGGCCAGGTACGACACGTACACCGGCTCGCCCGCGCGGATCAACTGCCCTGCCACCGCCACGTCTTCGAGGGCGATCCGGGCCAGCCCCACACTGCTGCGGTGCGGGATGTAACGCAGCAGCTCGTCGGTCAACAGCCCGCGCTTGTCCGGCTGTTCGCGGAAGCGGGCCAGCAACTCCGGCTGGGTGAGCAGGAGATACAGCATCTGCCCGACATTGTTGGTGACGGCCTCCCCGCCGATCTGGAGCGGGCCCGCGAGCCCGACGGCCTCCTCCTCGCGTACGTCGCCCCGGGCGACGGCAGCGCCGAGCAGCGTATAGACGTCGTCGGTGCCGCCGCCGGCCCGCTCGCGGATGGTCGCGGTGATCCAGCCGTACAGCCCCTGCTTGGCCAGGTCGGCGCCCTTGTCGCCGCCCGAGGTGGAGATGATCTCGCGGGTCCACGCGTGCACTTGCCCGCGCTGGTCGGCGGGGACGCCCATGACCTCGCTGACGACGGCCAAGGGGAACGGTTCGAGGACGCGGGCGACGAGGTCGGCGGGGGGACCGTCGTCCAGCAGGCCCTCGACCAGCTCGTCCAGGATCTCCTGTGCCCGGGGTCGCAGCCGCTTCATCCCGCCGACCGTGAAAGCGCCGGCGACGGCCTTGCGCAGCCGGTTGTGGTCGGGCTGGTCGGCGAAGGCGAGGGAGCCGGGGCGGGGGGCGAAGTTCGGTGCCATACGGGTGACTTGACGCCTCGTCACCTCGCTTCGGCTGAACCGGGGGTCATTGGTGATCGCCCGCACATCCTCGTACCGCGTCGCGAGCCACGCCCAGCCGTCCCCGAACGGCAGCCGGATCCGGGTCAGCGGCCCCTCACGCATCAGCTCCGCGAGCACCGGGTCGAACCGGGTCCCGTCCAGATCGGGGGTGGGCCATTCCCGGACCGGTGCGGTGATGTGGGTGATCTCCTCGGTCATGCGTCCACGATCGCCGGAGCGGGGTCGGGTGTCGCGCGGGAGTGCTCCGTCTGGCTCGACGAAAGCTTCGGGTTCGGCCGGACACCGCGCGCCCCACGAGCATTCCTGGTCCAGCCGGCCACGGCTCGCCCCCGGCTCAGTCCGGCGCTGCTCTCACCGGCTCAGCCGACGCCCCGGGTTCAGCCGAACATTGCGCTCCACCGGTTCAGTCGGCCACGGCTCGCCCCCGGCTCAGCCCGGCGCTGCTCTCACCGGCTCAGCCGACGCCCCGGGTTCAGCCGAACATTGCGCCCTACCGGTTCAGCCGGCCATCGCCCGCCCCCGCCTCAGCCCGACACCGCCCCCACCAACCCCGCCAACGCCCCCGCGACCTCCCCCACCCCAGCAGCCTCCACGCACCCCCCAGGCTCAGCCATATACACATCCCGCCGAACCTCGATCATCAGCGCCGACACCCGCTCGTCCACCCCATAGAACTCCAGCGGCACATACGCCCCGCCGAACGGACTGTCCAGCCCCACCTCGAACCCCGCGAACGCCTCCCGCGCCGCCGTCAGCAGCCCGGCGGGCGTATGGAAGGAGTCCGTCCCCAGGCACACCGCCGGCCGCGCCCCCGCCCCGTGCAGCTCGTACGGCAGCGCCGCGCTGGGATACGAGTGCACGTCGATCACGACGGCCCGCCCCACCGCGTCGAGCCGGTCCCGTACGGCCTCGGTCATCGCCTGGGCGTACGGCCGGAAGTACCGTGCGATCAGCGGCTCGGGGTCGAACCCGGCGGCCCGCAGCACCTCCCCGTGCGTGGTCCGCGTATAGACGGCCCCCATCCCGACCGCCCGCATCTCCTCCCGCTCGTCCGGAAACCGCTCCGGATCGACGACGAGCCGCGCGAGCAGATTCACGAACCGCCACGGAGTCCTCTCACCCGCCAGCCGGTATGCCTCCTCCGCGAGCAGCGAGGTATGCGCGTCCACGATGTGATCGAGCTCCCGCTCCAGCGCCGGACCGTCGAGGACGATCCCGTCCCGGACACCGGCCGGGATCTCCCGGGAGGAGTGCGGGACGTGGAGGATCACGGGGGAGTCGGGGGCACCGGGGAGAAGGGCGAAGGACATCACATGATCACACTGCCATACCTCGGACTCGGCTCCCCGGCCGCATCAAAACCCCAGCTCCGTCAGCACCCCGCCCGTCGGCACCCCGCCCATCAGCACCCCGCCCATCAGCACCCCCACACGACTCCGCCCCGGCCGGATGAAGAACACCCGGCCGGGGCGGACCCGTAGCGCCGGCAGGCCTCAACAGCCCACCAGCCCCGTCGACTTCAGCTCAGCTCAGCTCAGCCCCACGGCTCAGCCCCGCTTCAGCTCAGCTCAGCTCAGCGAACCCAGCGCCGCGTTCCACGTCGCCGAAGGCCGCATGACCGCCGCCGCCTTCTCCGGGTCCGGCTGGTAGTACCCGCCGATGTCCGCCGCGGAACCCTGAACGGTGTTCAGCTCGGACACGATCTTCTCCTCGTCCGCCGCGAGGGACTCGGCGAAGGAGGCGAACGCCTTGGCGAGGTCCGCGTCGTCGGTCTGCGCCGCCAGCTCCTGGGCCCAGTACAGGGACAGGTAGAAGTGGCTGCCGCGGTTGTCGATGCCGCCGACGCGGCGGGTCGGGGACTTGTCCTCGTTGAGGAAGGTCGCCGTCGCGCGGTCGAGGGTGTCGGCGAGCACCTTGGCCTTGGGGTTGCCGGCGGCCTCGGCGTACTGCTCGAGGGAGGGGACCAGCGCGAAGAACTCGCCCAGCGAGTCCCAGCGCAGGTAGTTCTCCTTGACCAGCTGCTGGACGTGCTTCGGGGCGGAGCCGCCGGCGCCCGTCTCGAAGAGGCCGCCGCCCGCCATCAGCGGGACGACCGACAGCATCTTGGCGCTGGTGCCCAGCTCCAGGATCGGGAACAGGTCGGTGAGGTAGTCACGCAGCACGTTGCCGGTCACGGAGATGGTGTTCTCGCCGCGCCGGATGCGCTCGATGGAGAGCTTGGTCGCCTCGACCGGGGCGAGGATCCGGATGTCCAGGCCCTCGGTGTCGTGCTCCGGCAGGTACGCCTTGACCTTCTCGATGATCACGGCGTCGTGGCCGCGGTTCTCGTCCAGCCAGAACACGGCCGGGTCGCCGGTGGCACGCGCGCGGGTGACGGCCAGCTTGACCCAGTCGCGGATCGGCGCGTCCTTGGTCTGCGAGGAGCGGAAGATGTCGCCCGCGGAGACCTCCTGCTCCAGGACCACGTTCCCGGCCGCGTCCACGAGGCGGACGGTACCGGCGGCCGGGATCTCGAAGGTCTTGTCGTGGGAGCCGTACTCCTCGGCCTTCTGCGCCATGAGGCCGACGTTCGGGACCGAGCCCATCGTCGACGGGTCGTAGGCGCCGTTGGCCTTGCAGTCGTCGATGACGGCCTGGTACACGCCCGAGTAGGAGTGGTCCGGCAGCACGGCCAGGGTGTCGGCCTCGGCGCCGTCCGGGCCCCACATGTGGCCGGAGGTGCGGATCATGGCCGGCATCGAGGCGTCGACGATGACGTCGGACGGCACGTGCAGGTTGGTGATGCCCTTGTCGGAGTCGACCATCGCGAGCGCCGGGCCCTCGGCCAGCTCCGCGTCGAAGGACGCCTGGATCGCGGCGCCGTCGGCGAGGGCGTCCAGGCCCTTGAGGATGCCGCCCAGACCGTCGTTGGGGGACAGGCCGGCGGCGGCGAGCGCGGCACCGTACCGCGCGAAGGTCTTCGGGAAGAAGGCGCGTACGACGTGGCCGAAGATGATCGGGTCGGAGACCTTCATCATCGTCGCCTTGAGGTGCACGGAGAACAGCACGCCCTCCGCCTTGGCGCGGGCGAGCTGCGCGGTGAGGAACTCGCGCAGCTCGGCGACGTGCATGACGGAGGCGTCGACGACCTCGCCGGCGATGACCTTCAGCGGTGCGCGCAAGGGCGTGATCGAGCCGTCGGCGCCGACCAGTTCGAAGGTCAGGTTGGTGTCCTCGGCGATGACCGTCGACTTCTCGGTCGTCGCGAAGTCACCCTCGCTCATGGTCGCGACGTCCGTCTTGGAGTCGGCCGACCAGGCGCCCATGCGGTGCGGGTGGGTCTTGGCGTAGTTCTTGACCGACGCGGGGGCGCGGCGGTCGGAGTTGCCCTCGCGCAGGACCGGGTTCACGGCGGAGCCCTTGACCTTGTCGTAGCGGGCCTGGACGTCCCGCTCCTCGTCGGTCTTCGGGTCGTCCGGGTAGTCCGGCAGTGCGTAGCCCTGGCCCTGGAGCTCGGCGACCGCGGCCTTCAGCTGGGGGACGGACGCCGAGATGTTCGGCAGCTTGATGATGTTGGCGGCCGGGGTCTTGGCCAGCTCGCCCAGCTCGGCGAGGGCGTCCGGGATGCGCTGGTCCTCGGTCAGGTACTCCGGGAACACCGCGATGATCCGCCCGGCCAGCGAGATGTCCCGCGTCTCCACGGAGACGCCCGCCTGGCCCGCGTACGCCTGGATCACCGGCAGGAACGAGTACGTCGCCAGGGCCGGGGCCTCGTCAGTGTGCGTATAGATGATGGTCGAGTCAGTCACCGGTGCTCCGCTCCACGTCTGCAACATTGCTCGACATCAAGATATCTCGTGATCCGGGCGGCCTCGACAGCGGTACGGACCCGGCGGTCCGAAGTTCAGGAGGACGCCCCCTCCCGCTGCTGGGGAATCCCCCACGACCCCTGCTGGAGGGAGACATTGCGCGCGGGCGCCGGAATCCGGATCCCCTCCGCGCGGTAGCGCCTGTGCAGCCGCTTGATGAACTCGTGCTTGATCCGGTACTGGTCGCTGAACTCGCCGACGCCCAGGATCACGGTGAAGCCGATGCGGTTGTCCCCGAAGGTGTGGAACCGCACCGCGGGCTCGTGGTCCGGGACCGCCCCGCTGATCTCCGCCATGACCTCGGCGACGACGTCCATGGTGACCTTCTCGACCTGCTCCAGATCGCTGTCGTAGTCCACCCCGACCTGCACCAGGATCGTCAGCTGCCGCTCGGGCCGCATGAAGTTGGTCATGTTGGCCTTGGCGAGCTGGCCGTTGGGGATCACGATCAGGTTGTTCGACAGGGCGCGTACGGTCGTCTGGCGCCAGTTGATGTCCTCGACGTACCCCTCCTCGCCGCTGCTCAGCCTGATGTAGTCGCCGGGCTGGACGGTCTTGGAGGCGAGGATGTGGATACCGGCGAAGAGGTTGGCGAGCGTGTCCTGGAGGGCCAGCGCGACCGCGAGCCCGCCTACGCCGAGGGCGGTGAGCATCGGCGCGATGGAGATGCCGAGCGACTGGAGCATCACGAGGAAGCCGATCGCCAGGATCAGCACGCGCGTGATGTTCACGAAGATCGTCGCGGACCCGGCGACCCCGGGCCGCGACTGCGTGACCGTCTGCATCAGCCCGGCGACCACCCGGGCCACCGACACCGTCACCACGAAGATGAGCACCACGGTGAACGCCTGGTTCGCGGTCCGCTGCCAGACCTTCGTCAGCGGCAGCACCGCCGCCCCCGCCGCGATGCCCCCGGCCACCGCCGCCCACGGGACGACCCCGCGCATCGCCGCCACGATCACATCGTCGCCGCCCCACCTGGTCCGCTTCGCGTGCTTGGCCAGCCACAGCAGCAGCGACCGCGACAGCAGCGCCACCAGCAGCCCGGCGGCCACCGCGATCCCGGCGAACAGGGCGTCTTCCAGGGTGAGTTCACGGGTCAGCATCGGTCACCTCCGGCCGACTCGCCTGAAAAACACCGGATGTGATGTGTCGTCATGATCGGTCACCCGCTCGTTCGAAGTGCGCTCACGCGGGCCGTGGGGTCCCGCGCGCTCGTCATCCTGCCGTATCCAGAACGGCAGTTCGAACGGGGTGGAGGCGGTTCGGTCAGATCACCTTCAGCCGCACCAGCGCCCCCAGCGTCAGCGCCCCCGGCACCAGCGGCACCCACACCGTGATGATCCGGTACGCCAGCACGACGGCCGTCGCCACGGCCACCGGACCGCCCGCCGCGACCAGCGCCACGATCAGCGCGGCCTCAACGGACCCGATCCCGCCCGGAGTTGGTATCAGCGCCACCGCGACGGTCGCCGCGAGATAGGCGAGCGCCATGTGCGCCACCGGCACCGGCAGCCCCAACGCCCGCCCCACGGCGGCGAGTCCGGCCGCCTGGAGCACCGGGAACGCCAGCGAACCGCCCCACAGCGCCAGCGCCCGCAACGGACTCGCGTGCACCGAACGGGCCTCCGCGAGCGCGGTGCGCAGAAACCCGGCGGCTGCCGTCCGCAGCCGCCGTACGCACAGCAGGGCGCCCGCCGCCAGGACGACGGCCGCGATCAGGGCCGCCGTCAGCGGGCCCTCGGTGGCCTTCGGGAGCAGGGAGCCGAAGCGCAGGGCGTCCGGGAAGACGGCCAGCAGGACGGCGAGGAGACCGACGCGGGCGACGGACTCGGCCAGCAGATACAGGGCGAGGGCGGCCGAGGAGCGGGCGAGCGGGACCCCGCAGACGGTCATGAACCGCAGGTTGACCGCGCTCGCGCCCAGACCGGTCGGCAGCAGGTGGTTGGCGGTGCCCGCGGCGAACTGCGTCGCCAGCAGCCGCAGCCGGGGCAGCCGCTCGGCGACCGCGCCCTGCCGGGTGACGGCCGCGGCGACCCACGTCAGACAGGTCGCCCCGGCCGCCGCCAGCAGCCACGGCCACTCGGCGCCGCGCAACTGGCCGAACCCGGCGACGAGCACCGAGCGGTGGCGCACGGCGACGACGGCCACCAGGACGAGGGGG
This sequence comes from Streptomyces sp. AMJ-169, assembly GCF_055597585.1. Lineage (NCBI taxonomy): Bacteria > Bacillati > Actinomycetota > Actinomycetes > Kitasatosporales > Streptomycetaceae > Streptomyces > Streptomyces sp. AMJ-169. Next base: position 546,090 of record NZ_JBVLTJ010000004.1, on the reverse strand, counting down.
AGCAGGCACAGGGCCCGGCGCAGGGGAGCGCGCCAGGCCGCGAGGGGCAGCCGCCGGGGGGCGCCGGGGACGCGCGGGGGAGCGGTGGGGACGGTCATCACGTTCGGAGACGTTCCCCACCCCCGTCCAACTGCGGGTTGCCGCAGCGGGGCCGCCGCATGACGAACGCCCGCCGCTCCGGCGTTGACCTCAACGTTGGTTGAGGTCCTAGCGTCACCGGCATGAGCATGGAGATCACCGCCTGGGCACAGCTCCAGAACGTCACCAGCGCCCGCGAGGGCGGCCACATCGACCGTACGACCCTGCGCCGCATAGCCGCCTTCGCCCGCCCCCACACCCGCCGCATCACCTGGTTCGTCGCGCTCGGCGTCGGCACCGCGCTGCTCGCGGTCGCCTCGCCGGTGCTCGCCGGACGCGTGGTCGACGCGATCGTGTCCCACGGCGCGCCCGGGACCGTCGTACGCCTCGCGCTTCTCATCGCGGGGATCGCGGTGCTGGAGGCCGGGCTCGGGGTGCTCGGGCGGAAGCTGTCCTCGCGGCTGGGGGAGGGGCTCATCCTCGATCTGCGGACGGCCGTCTTCGACCATGTGCAGCGGATGCCGGTGGCGTTCTTCACCCGGACGCGGACCGGGGCGCTGGTGTCGCGGCTGAACAACGACGTGATCGGCGCGCAGCGGGCGTTCAGCAACACGCTGTCCGGGGTGGTCAGCAACGTCGTCACCCTGCTGCTGACGCTCGCGGTCATGCTGACGCTGTCCTGGCAGGTCACGCTGCTCGCGCTGGCGCTGCTGCCGGTGTTCGTGGTTCCCGCGCGGCGGATGGGCGCGCGGATGGCCGGGATGCAGCGGGAGGCGGCGGCCCTCAACGCGGCGATGGGCACCCGCATGACCGAGCGCTTCTCCGCGCCCGGCGCGACCCTGGTCAAACTCTTCGGCCGGCCGGAGCAGGAGTCGGCCGAGTTCGCCGCCCGCGCGGCCCGCGTCCGCGACATCGGCATCCGCACCGCCACCGCCCAGTCCGTGTTCATGACGGCCCTGACCCTGGTCTCCGCCCTGGCCCTCGCCCTCGTCTACGGCCTCGGCGGGCGCCTAGCCCTCGGCGGCGCCCTCGAACCCGGCGCCGTCGTCTCCCTCGCCCTCCTTCTGACCCGCCTCTACGCCCCGCTCACCGCCCTCGCCGGGGCCCGCGTCGAGGTCATGAGCGCGCTGGTCAGCTTCGAGCGGGTCTTCGAGGTGCTGGACCTGGAGCCGCTGATCGACGAACGGCCCGGCGCCCGCGCCCTGCCCGACGGCCCCCTGGAGGTCGAGTTCGACGCCGTCCGCTTCGGCTACCCGGCCGCCGACAAGGTCTCCCTCGCCTCCCTGGAGGAGGTCGCCGCCCTCGACGCCCGCGGCGGCACGGAAGTCCTGCACGGCGTCACCTTCACCGCCCGCCCCGGCCAGACCGTCGCCCTCGTCGGCTCCTCCGGCGCCGGCAAGTCGACCATCGCCCAGCTCCTGCCGCGCCTGTACGACGTCGACGCCGGCGCCGTCCGCGTCGGCGGCGTCGACGTCCGGGACACCACCGCCGCCTCGCTGCGCGGCGCCGTCGGCATGGTCACCCAGGACGGCCACCTCTTCCACGACACCGTCCGCGCCAACCTCCTCCTCGCCGCGCCCGGGGCGACGCAGGACGACCTGTGGGACGCGCTGCGCCGGGCCCGCCTCGACACCCTGGTCCGCGAGCTGCCGGACGGCCTGGACACGGTCGTCGGCGAGCGCGGGTACCGGCTGTCCGGCGGCGAGCTGGGGGTGCCCCCAGACTTTCGTACTGGGGGAGCATGACCATCGCCCGCCTCCTGCTCGCCCGCCAGCGCGTGGTCATCCTCGACGAGGCCACCGCCCACCTCGACAACACCTCCGAGGCGGCGGTCCAGGAAGCGCTGACGGAGGCGCTGGCGGGGCGGACGGCGATCGTCATCGCGCACCGGCTGTCGACGGTCAGGGCCGCCGATCTGATCCTGGTCCTGGAGGCGGGTCGGATCGTCGAACGGGGCACGCACGAGGGGCTGTTGGCGGCGGGCGGGCGGTACGCGGAGCTGTACCGGACGCAGTTCGCGGGGGAGGAGTCGGCGGTCGGGGCGGCTGGGGCCTGAGTGTCGGGGGAGCGCGCGGCCTGGGGTGTGCGGTCAGCACCCCACCCTCCGCTCCCCGAACCCCCGGTCGTCCACCCCCGCCGCCACCAGATCCGCGCACACCTCCAGCAGCCGGTCCACGTCCCGCGCGTCCGTCGGCAGCCCGACCGACGCGCGGACCGCTCCTTGCGCGGACACGTCCAGCAGCCCCAGATAGGAGCCGACGTCCTCCGGGGTCCCCCGCAGCAGGGCCGCGCGGACCACCTCCGGGGTCATCCCGTTGGCGGTCTCGGCGACACCGGGGTTGCAGAAGCAGCCGGTGCGCACGGAGATGTTCGCGGCGGTCGCGGCCCGGCCGCAGAGGCGTTCGTCGGCCGGGGTGCCGTCGGGGCGCAGGAGGTTGAAGGCGACGGTGGGGCCGCGGTCGTACGGACCGGCCGGGCCCAGGACGCGGACGGCCGGCTCGCCGCCGGGGTGGGTGAGGGAGGTCAGGCCGGTGAGGAGGCGGGCGGTGAGGGTGCCGACGTGGTGGCGGAGGGCGTCGTAGCCGACGGAGGCGTGCCAGGCCGTCGCCGCCGTCACGTCGGGCAGCGACAGGAAGGGCAGCGTGCCGTCCTCGAAGCCCTCGGGCGGGGGCGCCGGGAGGTGCCAGTCGGTGTGGGCGGACGACGCCCGTACGGTGCCGCCCGCGAACCAGGGGCGGCGCAGCTCGGCGAGGGCGTCGAGACGGGCGACCAGGCAGCCCACGCCGGCCGGGAAACCGGTGATCTTGTACCAGGACAGGGCGACGAAGTCCGCCGGGACCGCCGCCAGGTCCAGCGGAGCCGTCGGCAGAAAGGCCGCCGCGTCCAGCAGCACCCGCCAGCCCTTGCGCCGGGCCTCGCTGACCCAGCCGAGCGGATGCCGTACGCCGGTCGCGTTGGACTGCGCCGGGTACGCGAACAGGCCCGCGCCTTTGCCGAGGCAGGCGGTGACCGCCGCCGGGTCCGTGCGGAAGTCCGCGCCGGACGGCACCACCCGTACCGGCGCCCCGGCCCGCGCCGCCCAACGCCGGGTGCCCAGAACGGAGTTGTGGTCGTCCGAGAGCATCGCGAGCGGCCTTGCGGGGCCGAACGGGAAGGACTCGCCGACCAGGCGTACCGCGGCCGTCGCGTTGGGCGTGAAGATCACCGTGTACCGGTCGGCGGGCGCCCCGCAGAACGCCAGGACCGCCGCTCTGGCCTCCTCCGTCAGCCGGGTCGAGGCCAGCGAGGCCGGGTTCAGGGAGTGCGGGTTGCCGAAGACGCCGGAGGTGAGCCGCGCCGCGCTCGCGCGCACCAGGGAGAGCGGGGGCAGCGCGGCCCCCGTGAAGTCGAGATAGGCGTGTCCCGTCGCGTCGAGCGAGGGGAACTCCGCCGCCCGCAGAGCGTCGACGCCGCAACCGGGCGGAGTCACGAGCGCTGCCGTACCCATGCCGCTTCCTTTCGTCGCCGGGCCATGAGCTGGTTCATGAGCCGCTTGACTCGGTTCATAAAGAGTTCTTAAGGCGCGGGCCCGATAAAAAGCCTCGCGCAGCTTTCGATTCATTCGATTTGACGCAAGAACGCATGGTCCGCATTTCGCCCCTTCCGGGTGAACATTCGGCCGGGAACTCTCCGACGGGAGCCGACGGGCGGGCTCCGACCTGCTATTCGTGGCACGCTACGGCGGTGAACGATAGAGACCATTATGGTCCTGGTTCACCCACCCTGCGGGCGGAATGGACGTTCCGTGCCCGGAAACTCACCGAAATTCGATCGGGAACTCGCCATGCCAATCGATCTGCGCGCGGAACTTGAGCCGCGCCTCGCCCGCCTGCTGGACCGACGGCTGCCGGCCGCGCGGGAGCGCGACTGGATGCCGCACGACCACGTCCCCTGGTCCCTCGGCTGGGACTTCGACACCTCCCCCTGGCACCCCGGTCAGTCCCGCCTCCCCCTCGCCGTCCAGGCCGCCCTGGAACGCCTCCTGGCCGTCGCCGAGAACCTCCCCCGAAGACACGCCGCCCTCACCGCCGCCTACGGCGACAAAGGCGCGTGGGCGCTGTGGCTGCACCGCTGGACCGCCGAGGAACACCGGCACGCCGTCAGCCTCAGGGACTACCTCCTCACCACCCGCGCGGTCGACCCGCACACCCTGGAGGCGACCCGGATGCGCACCCTGTGCGCCGTACGCGAGGAACCCGCGCGGGACCTCGCCCGCACCCTCGCCCACCGCGCCCTCCAGGACCGCGCGGCCCACGTCCTGCTGCGCACCGCCGCCCGCGAACCCCAGGTCCCCGACTGCTGCGCCGCCCTCCTGGAGCGCATCGCCGCCGACAAGGAGGCCCACGCGCTGCTGCACCGCGACCTCGTCGACGCGGCCCTGGACACCGACCCCTCCCGCACGGTGACCGCCGTCTGCCGCGAGGCCCTCACCCTCGACCCGCCCGGCCCCCACCCCCGCCCCGCCGCCCCCGACCTCCACAGCGCCCGCCGCCACGCCGAACACGTCCTCGACCCGCTGCTCGCCCACTGGAGCCTGCGCGAACGCCCCGGCCTGGACGAGGACGCCGTACGCCACCTCGACGCCCTGGACGCCCTCCTCAGCTCCGTACGCCACCCCTCGGAAGGCCGGATCCCGAGCCCCGCACGCCCCTCCCTGCCGACAGGAGGCACACGGTGACCCTGTCGGTGCGCACCGGACACTGGGCCGACTACGACGCCGTGTGCGCCATGCACGACCGCTGCTCCGCGCTGACCCGCGCGCGCCGCTACCACACCGGGATGCGGCAGCTGACCCGCGACTCCTGGGAGCGGATGAGCGCCCCCGACGCCGGCAGCACCCTCGTCGCCACCTCGCCGTCCGCCCCGGGCCGCGTCGTCGCCGTCGGCCACCTCCTCTATGAGCACGCCCCCCATATCGCCGAACTCGCCGTCCTCGTCGAGGACTCCTGGCAGTCCCACGGCCTCGGCGGCATCCTCTCCCGCCGCCTCTACGGCTACGCCCACTTCATGCGCGTCCGCACGGTCGTCGCCTACGTCTCCGCCGACAACGTCCGCGCCCGCCGCATGATCCAGCGCCTCGCCCGCCATCCCGGGGGCAACGCCCCGGCCGTCCGCCTGGTCTCGGACTCGGCCCTCCTGGACGCGGCCATGGCCCCATGACGAACACTCCGCCCCGAACGCCCGAAAGGTGTCCCGGTATGCCGTCCCGACGCTCCAGACCGTCCAGCAGATCCCTCAAGCGCACCTTGATCGCGTGGTACGCGCGCGTGGTGCTTCGCCCGCTGCGGCATCTTGATCCGCGCGCTGTCCATAGGGTTGACGGTGTCTACGACCCAGGGATGATGCATCCGGCTTGTGCGGGGGGCCGAGGTGAGGGAACGGTTCTCTCGGGGGAGGGGCGGTCTGTCGGGGTGGCGTCTTACGGAGAGGCTTCTTTTGAGGAGGCTCGATCTGTTGGGGTGGCCTCTTCGGATTCGGAGGAGATCCGGCTGGCCGTCATCGGTGACTCCACCGCGCTCGGCGCCGGTGTCCGGCACGCCCATCAGGCGTCCGGGGCGCTTCTCGCTCAGTGGCTCGCGGACGAGACCGGGCGGCCCGTACGGGTGGAGGTGCACGCCAGGTTCGGCGCGACCACCGGTTCCCTGGCCGCCCGCGTCGACCGCGCGCTGCGTCGGCGCCCCCATCTGGCGGTGCTGCTGACCGGCGCCAACGACACCCTCCTGCCGCTGCCGGTCGGCGTGGCCGCCCGCGCGCTGGGCCGGCACACGCGGCGGCTGACCGAGCGGGGCGTGACGGTTGTCGCGGCCGTCAGCCCCGACACCGGCTGCTCCCCCGCCCTCCCGCGCCTCCTGGGCCGCCTGCTGTCCCTGCGCTGCCGCCGCCTGGGCCGCCTCCAGGCCCGCCACGCGCTGCGCCACGGCGCCCGCGTGGTCTCTTTCCGCGACGACGACTTCCGCACCCAGAGCGCCCATCTGATCGCCGCCGACCGCTTCCATCCGTCCGCGGCCGGTTATGAGCGGCATGCGGGGCGGTTGATGCATGCGATGCTCGCGGGGTTGGGGGAGCTGGGGGTGGTGGGCGCCGGGGGTGAGCGGCACGCCGGTTTTTGTGAGGGTGGCTCCGGGCTTTGCACGGATGGCGAGGGCCGGTGTGAGCGCTGCGCCGGCCGTCACACGAGCCTCCGCCCCCGCACCGGCTCCCTCCGTACGATCGCCCGCCAGGTCGCCCGTACCGCGAACTCCCATGCCGCGCCCGCCGGTCCGGGAGGCGGCTTCCAGTTGCTGGTGTTGCCGCCGGCCCGGCGGCGGAGGCCGTCCGCGAGTCCTGTGCCGGTCGGCTCGGGCCGCTGACGACGCTCACCCCACCGGGTCGCCCGCACCGGCCCACGCCACCCACGCGTCGTCGTCCTCGCCCGCCCGGCCCCCTTCCTGCCACCCGGCCGCGACCGGCAGCAGCAGCGCCCGCCGCACGCACCCCTCCGGGTCGGGGCGCGCCTGGAGGGCCGGCAGGACCAGCCGCCACATGTCGAGCACCCGGTCCTCGATGTCCTGCCGGTCGCACAGCGCGTCGGACACCGTATGGGTGCCGAAGAACGCGGAGATCACCGTCCGCGCGGCGCGCGGTACGTTCACACCGTCGTGCAACTCACCCGCGCGGCGCGCCTGTTCGAGGACGTCGGCGATCGTGGAGATCCACCCCGCGAACGGCCGGGGCAACTCCGCCGAGATCGTCAGCCGCTCGTGCCACAGCCGGTTCCCGGCCCGCACGACCGGATCGTCCCGGAACTCGCGCGCCACCGCCAGACTGAGCCCGACCAGCCGCGCCAGGACGTCCCCCTCCCGGCGCAGACACCCGGTGATGAGGGACGGCCAGCGGGCGAAGTGGGCCTCGACGAGGCTGCGCGCGAGATCCTCTTTGCTGCCGAAATGGAAATAGAGAGCCCCGCTCGTGTATCCGCTGGCCCGGGCCACGTCGGAAATGCTCGTGCCCGCGTAACCGCGCTCCTCGAAGAGCCGGGCTGCCGCGATGAGAACGGCATTTCTGGTCGTCTCGGCGCGTTCCTGCATCCGTCGTCCTCCGGCTGATGATTGACGGGAAGCCCTTCGGCTTTTCAGGTGATTTACCCGCTCCGGAAAAGAAATGTCACCGCCGACACGGGGAATTGCTGTTCTCATTATTTTATGAATGAATCTCTGGAGTTCCGGTCCTGTGCCGCTGTCGAGGGCGATGGGGTGGCGGCGGGTGGGGGCGGGGTCTCTTTGGGTGTGGGTGGGGTGTCCCTGGGGGCGGGTGGGGCGTCTCTGGGTGTGGACGGGGCGTCTGTGGGCGTGGGAGGGGTGTCTCTGGGTATGGGCGGGACTTCTCTGGGCGTGGATGGGGCATCCCTGAGTGGGGATGGGGCCTCCCTGAGCGGTGGCGGGACCTCCCTGAGCGGGGGCGGGGCCTCCCTGGGCGTGGGCGGGGCCTCCTTGAGCTGGGAGCGCACCCTTCCGCGTACCCTCGTCCATCGCAGCTCGGTCTCGGAGGTCCTTCTCACCGACGCCGTCCGGGTCGCCCCTGACCGCTTCCTCGCCGCCGCCCAATGGCCGTTGCGGCACTCCTCCTTCCGCCCCGATCCCTGGGGTCGCCCTGACCCGATCTTCGCTGCGGAAACGATCCGGCAGCTTGGTCTGCTGATCCCCGGTCTCTTCCTGGGCTGCCCTGAGGACACCCGTTACCTCCTCCAGACGGTCGGCTTCCGCCTCGACCCGGCGGCCGAACCCCGGATCGCGTCAGGGTCGGCGGATGTCCTCTGCGCGGTCGAGATGTCCGGCTTGCGGCATGTCCCCGGCGTCGACTGGCCGGTCGCCCTGAACCTGGACGTCGTCCTGTCGTCCCAGGGCATCCCCTTCGGCCAAGTGGCCGGACGGCTGCGGGCGCTGACTCCGAGGCAGTACGAGTGCCTGGGGGCGCGGCGGAGGCAGGCGCCGTCGATCTCCTCGCCCGCTCCGCGGCCGACGCCTGCGGAGGTGGGGGTGGGGGCGGCGGGGGGTGTCTTGCTGGCCTGGGATCCGGATGGGGGGTTGTGCATCGATCCTGCCGACCTTGCGCATCCCTTGTTCTTCGATCATCCCAGCGACCATGTGCCGGGGATGGTGCTGTTGGAGGCGGCTCGGCAGGCGGTGTGTTTGGTGGCGGGTGGGGGCGGGGCTGGGGGTGGGGGCGAGGGTGAAGCTGGGGCTGGGACGGGGGGCGGAGTCTGGGGTGGGATTGGGGCTGGGGCTGGAGCCGGGGGTGGAGCTGGGGGAGGGGTCGGGGCCTGGGGCGGAGCTGGGGGTGTGGTCGGAGCTGGGAGTGGAGGCGAGACAGGGACCCGGGCCGGAGCTAAGGGCAGGGGCGGAGCTGTGAATGGGGCTGGCGCCTGGACTGGGGGCGGACCCGGGGGCGAGGGCGCGACAGGGACAGGGGCTGGGACAGGGGCTGGGGCCGGGTGCGGAGCCGGGACTAAAGCCGAAGCTGAAGGCGGAGTCGGAGGCGAGACAGGAACAGGGGCCGGGGGCGGGACCAGGGCCGGGGCGGGGAGAGGGACCGGAGCCGGGGGCGGGACTAAAGCCGGAGCCGAGGGCGGACTCGGAGGCAAGACAGGGGCCGGGGGTGGGACCAAAGCTGGGGCTGAGGTCGGAGCTGAGACAGGGGTCGGAGCCGGGGCAGGGGTCGGGGCCAGGGGCGGAGCTGGGGGTGTGGTCGGAGCTGAGGGCGGAACTGAGACAGAGGTCGGAGCCGGGGCCGGAGCAGGTGGCGGCATTGGCGGTGGGGGTGGTCGGCTTGTGGAGTGTCGGATGCGGGCGGTCAGGTTTACGGAGTGGGCGCCGCGTGCGCGGGTGAGGTGTGAACGGGTGGACGGGGGTTGGAGGTTCGAGATCGTTCAGAACGGGGTGGTGACGGCGGAGGGGGAGTTGAGGCTGAGCGGAGGGTGAGTTGGTGAGCGGGGTGGGTCGGTAGCGGGGGCTCGGTGGCGAGGTGGGCCGGTAAGGGGCGTGCACCATGGAGGGTCGGTCCTTACAACGGACCGTCTCGCCTCGCACCCCGAGCCTCGCGCGGCACCCTGCGCCTCGCGTGGCACCCCCTCGCGCTCTGTATCGCGTCGTACCTTGCACCTCGCACCGCACCGCCTTGCAACTCAGCGTCTCCGGCTGCACCTCGCGCTCTGCATCGTGCCGTGCCCTGCACCTCGCACCGCATCGGCCGCAACCCAGCGCCTCGGGCTGCACCCCACGCGCTGCACCCCGCGCTTTGTCTCGCGCCGTGCCCCTCCAGCGTGCCGTGCCCTCCACCTCGCACCGCACCGCGCTGCAACCCAACACCTCGGGCCACACCCCGCGCGCCCCGCACCTCACGCCATGCTGCACCCCGAACCGCCCCGCACCTCACGCCATGCCGCACCCCGAACCGCCCCGCCCCGCCCCCGCATCTCACCCCCCACCGCACCCCAAACCCCCGCGATCTCCATCAGCTACGCTCGGTCGCGCCGACCGCGAGCACTGGATGCGAGCGCTGGACACAGGAGCGTGCCATGACCGACATCGAGATCCGCGACGACCGCGCGGCGGGCCGCCTGGAGGCGTTCGACGCCACCGGCGAACTGGTCGGCCACATCGAGTACTTCGTCTTGGAGACCCCGGAGCGCCTGGACACCCCGGAGCACCCGGAGCACCCGGAGATTCCGGAGACCCCTGAACACCCGACCCCCCTGGCACCCCCCACCCAAGCCCTGGTCCCCGTCCACACGATCGTCGAACCGGCCCACGAGGGCCAGGGCATCGCCGGCTCCCTGGCCGCCGAACTGTATGTAATGGCGTCCCGCGAGCACACCCCGGTCGCCTCCCTCTGCCCCTACGTCACCCGCTGGTCCGCCCGCCACCCGGAACAGGCCCCGGCGGCCGACCCGGAACTCCTGAAGGCGGCGAAGACATGGCTGACGGAACACCCCGGCCGATTCTGAACGGCCCCGCCGACTGAACGTCCCTGCCTGCGCCGAACGCCCCTTCCCACCGCCGCCGCTCCCGCGAGGCGTCACCGCTCCCGCAACAGAGCATCACCGCCCCCGCCCCCGCAGGGCGCCGCCCCTCCCGCCGAATGGCCTTTCCCGTCACCGCCCTCTGCAAAGACGCCCCCGCTCCCACAAAACATCACCACTCCCGCACCGCACCGCCGCTCCTGCCGCCCCCTTCCCATCGCCGCCCCCTGCAAAGGCGTCCCCCCTCCCGCATGGCATTGCCCCCCCCGCGAGGCACCGCCGTTCCCCCAGCGCGGCACCACTTCCGCGAGGCACCGCCCCTCCCGCCGAGCCCCCTTTCCCACCGCCGCTCCCGCCGACCAGCCCTTCCCGCCGCCTCGCAAGGCCCCCTACTCGCGCAAAACATCACCACTCACAGCATGCTGGCCTCCCCCTCCCACAAGCCGCCGCCCTTACCACAGAACGCGGCCCCTCCCGCGAGGCGCCGCAGCTCCTGCCGAACGCCATCCCCCTCCCCGCCGAACACCGCACCCCCGCTCCCCTCAAGCACCACCGCCCCCGCAAGACACCGCCCTTCCCGCTGACCGCCCCTCAACTCCCGCAAGCCCCCCACTCCCCAAAGCACCCCCCCTCCCACACAGCGCCCCCTCCCATGAAGCCCCCCCCAAAAAAACCCAAAGCCCCCCTCCCAAAGGCCCCCCATGCCCCAATCCCTAACCCTCCTCCACACCTCCCCCACCCACATCCCCCTCTTCAACACCCTCCAAGCCGAACACCACCCCCACCACCCCCTCCACCACCACGTAGCCGAAACCCTCCTCACCCAAGCCCGCGAAACCGGCCCCGAATCAATCGCCCCCGCCCTCCGCGCAACCCTCAAAACCCTCGCCGCCAACGCGACCGCGATCCTCTGCACCTGCTCGACCATCGGCGCGGTAGCCGAACGTGAAGGCGCGAACCTCGCCGTGCCCGTGCTGCGCGTAGACCGCCCCATGGCCGCCGCAGCCGTAGCCGCAGGCGAGCGGATCGTCGTGCTCGCGGCCGTCGAAAGCACGCTCGCCCCGACCGTCGAGTTGATCCGGGAGGAAGGTGAAGGGCGGTCCGTCGCCGTCCGTACCCTCCTCCTCGAAGACGCCTGGCCCCTCTTCGAGGCGGGTGACCTCGACGCCTACGCCCGCCGGATCGCCGAGGCCGCCGGCGGAGTCGAGGGGGCCGACGTGATCGTCCTCGCCCAGGCCTCCATGGCCCCGGCGCAGCGGTACGTCAGAACCGCCGTCCCCGTCCTCTCCAGCCCCCGCCTGGGCCTCGCCGCCGCCATGAAACGTGTGTGAAACCACAAGCATCATGGGCCGGAACTCGCCTTAGGATGGCCGAAGTTCACCAGCTGACCACCTTTCAGGCGGGTATGTGACCGCCGGAAGGCCGGACCGGACGAGGACCATGACCCCCACACCTTCCCGGCGCACCGTCCTGCAAGGACTGGCGGCCGGCGGCGCAGTCGTCGCTTTCGACCCCCTCACCCGCGCCTGGGCGACGACCGCAGACGCCACGCTGCCCCAAGTCCCGCCGCTCGACGGCACGTTGCTCACCGACTCCGCGTCCCGCGCGGCGGCGGCCGACGACTACGGGCACATCGTGCACCGCACCCCGGCCGCCGTCCTGCGCCCCGGCTCGCTCGACGACGTCGTCAAGATGATCCGCTACTGCAACACCCACGGCATCGACGTCGCCCCGCGCGGACAGGGACACGCCACTTTCGGACAGGGCCAGGTGACGGACGGGCTCGTCATCGACACCGGCACGCTCAACCGCATCGGCACCCCCGCAGCCCCCGCCCCCGCAACCACCACCCTCACCGTCGGCCCCGGCGCCAAATGGAGCGACGTCCTGCGCTCGACCCTCGAACACGGCCTGACCCCACCGGTGTTCACCGACTACATCGAGCTGTCCGTCGGCGGCACCCTCACCGTCGGCGGTATCGGCGGACAGACCCACCAGCACGGCGCGCAGGTCGACAACGTCCTCGAACTCCAGGTCGTCACCGGCGCCGGCGAACTCCTGCGCTGTTCCCCGGCCAGCCGCGCGGACCTCTTCCACGCCGTCCTCGCCGGCCTCGGCCAGGTCGCCGTCATCGTCGAGGCGACCATCCGCCTGGTCCCCGCCCCGGCCACCGTCCGCCACTACCTCCTGCCCTACACCGACCAGCGGACCTTCCTCGCCGACCAGCGCACCCTGATCGAGAAGCGCCGCTTCGCCTACGTCGAGGGCCAGGTCACCGCCGACAAGAGCGGTGCCTGGACGTCGTACGTCCTGGAGGCGGTCGCCTACGACGACGGCGTACCCGAAGCCGTGCTGCTGGCCGGGCTGCGGTACGACCAGGGCGGGGTCCAGCGCAGCACTCCTGCGTACTTCGACTTCGTCAACCGGGTCGGGCCCGTCGCCGAGGAGCTGAAGAAGGCCGGGCTGTGGGGCTACGCGCACCCCTGGCTGAACCTGCTGGTCCCGGGCGCGCGGACCGCCGAGGTGACGCGGGCGATCCTGGACACCGTCAGCACCGCCGACGTCGGCCCCGGCCTCATCCTGCTGTACCCCCTCAGCCGCGCCCGCCTGCACGCCCCGATGCTGCGCATGCCGGACGACCCGGTCCCGTACCTCTTCGCGGTCCTCGGCGCGACCCCGCCGGACGACAAGGCCACCGTCGACCGGCTCGTGGCGGCCAACCGCGCGGCCTACGACAAGGTCGTGGCGGCCGGCGGCACCCACTACCCGGTCGGCTCCATCCCGCTCACCCCGGCCGACTGGCGCGCCCACTTCGGCGCCGCCTGGCCCCAGCTGGAGGCGGCCAGGAAGACGTACGACCCCCGGGGCGTCCTCGTACCCGGGCAGGGCGTCTTCGGCTGAAACGCGGTGAGTTGACCTAGCGCGTGGCGGGAACCGGCTCGGCTGGTTCGGGGTCTTGTCCTGGCCGGTTCCCTCCCTCTAGCTTGTGCCCTCCTGACCGCCTGCCCAGGGGGGGACCGCTCCATGGCCGTACGCGGCCGGCACCGCCGGTACCAGCCGACCCGGATCAACCGCGCCTCGCTCACCGTCACCGCAGGCAGTGCCGGGATGGCGCTCCCGCTGATCGGCGCGTCCACCGCGCACGCGGCCGACGTCCACACCTGGAACAAGGTCGCCGCCTGCGAGTCCACGAACAACTGGAGCATCAACACCAGCAACGGCTATTACGGCGGGCTCCAGTTCACCCAGTCCACCTGGGAGGCGTACGGGGGCCTGCGGTACGCCGGACGCGCGGATCTGGCCAGCAAGGACCAGCAGATCGCCGTCGCGGAGAAGGTGCTCGACGGACAGGGGCCCGGGGCGTGGCCCGTCTGCTCCAAGAAGGCCGGGCTCACCAAGGGGGGCGTTGATCCGGTCATCAACCCAGAAGGCCGTACGAAAAAGGCCGCCCCCAAGAAGGCCACCGCCAAAGACGTCCAGGCCCACACCACCCCCCAGTCCCGCGCCGGCCGCACCGAGATGTACACCGTCGTCCACGGCGACACCCTCTCCGGCATCGCCGAGGACCGCGCCGTCAAGGGCGGCTGGCGGGGCCTGTACACGGCGAACCGCAAGGCCATCGGCGCCGACCCCGACCTGATCCTGCCGGGCCAGCGGCTCAGCCTGAGCGGCGCGGCCACCGCTAAAGCCCCGGCGAAACCCAAAGCGGCGCCTAAAAAAGAGACCCGCACCGCGCTCGTCGCCCCCGTCGCCTCCGCCGCCGTCGGCACCAAGTACCACGCCACCGGCTCGTCCTGGTCGAAGGGCTACCACACGGGCGTCGACTTCCCCGTCCCCACCGGCACCGCCGTCAAGTCGGTCGCCGCGGGCGAGGTCGTCGCGGCCGGGTGGGGCGGCTCCTTCGGCTACCAGGTCGTCGTCCGGCACGCGGACGGCCACTACACGCAGTACGGGCACCTGTCGGCGATCTCCGTGCGCGACGGGCAGTCCGTGACCGCCGGGCAGCGCATCGGCCGCTCGGGGTCGACGGGGAACAGCACGGGCCCGCACCTGCACTTCGAGGTGCGGACCGGGCCGGACTTCGGTACGGACGTCGACCCGCTCGCCTATCTGCGGGCCCACGGCCTCACGATCTGACCGGGGCCCGCTTCGCCTGCGCCCGGTGCCGGTCCACCGGCGGCACCGGGCGGTCCACGCCCCCGTAGAAGGGCCCGTAGTAGGTCGCCTCGCCGTACGCGGGGCCTTCCGGGCGGGCGGACGGCTCCGGGACCTCCGCGCGGACCACGACGACGGCCGGCTGCTGGGCGGGGACGGCCGGCGCGGGCTCCTCGGGAGCGGGCTCGGGGGCCGCTCCCTCGTGGGTCATGCGCTCGGTCGTCAGCAGGATCAGGCCGCCCGCCGCGACGACCCCGCAGCCCAGGGCGAGCAGGGTGCCCGTCGTGCCGTAGCGGAAGGACTCGCCGAACATCGTGATGCCCACGGCCGCCGCTATCACCGGGTTGACCACCGTCAGCGTCGCCAGCGGGGCCGCGAGGCCGGCGCCCCGGTAGGAGGCCTGGGACAGCAGCAGGCCGGCCGTGGCGAGGACGCCTATCAGGGCCAGGGTCGGCAGGTCGGAGGCGGAGACACTGCCGCTGTCCCAGTCGACGGCGACGGTCTTGGTGAACACCGAGGACATGCCGAACGCGATGCCGGACGCCGTGGCCAGCAGGACGCTGCGCACGGCCGGGTGCCGGTGCACGGCCCGCGCGGCGATCATCAGGGAGGCGACGGCGCCGGCGGTGACCACCGCGACCGCGACCCGCTGCGGACCGTTCAGGGACAGCGAGTCGGAGGCGCCGACCAGGGCCAGCAGCCCCGCGAGACCGACCGTCGCCATCAGCGCGCCGCGCCACGCGGTCGCCCCGGCCCGGCGGCCCACGAAGAACGCGGCCATGGGGAGCGCGAAGACGATGGTGAGCGCGCCCAGCGGCTGGACGAGGCTCAGCGGGCCGTAGGCGAGCGCCAGGACGTGCAGGACGCCGCCCAGGCCGTTCAGCGCGACCGCCGCCCACCAGCCGGGGCGGCGCAGCGGCGCGTACTGCCCGGCCGTCGCGGAGTCCGCCACGCGTTCCTGCACGATCGCGCCGCCCGCGTAGGCGACGGCGGACACCAGTGACAGGACCACGGACAACGCGAGGGCACTCATGAGCTGCTCCTCTGCGCGGGGCCGGGGCGCGGGGCCCGGCGCGGCGAACGGTCGGCTTCCATGTTCAACACGATGCCCCGCCCGGTCTGTTCCTGTCGTCGTACCTGAGCACTCATTGCGTCCTACTGCCGTTGGAGTACAGAACGTCCGATCTCCACCCCTGGGCTGGTGTACCTGAGGCGGACGGGGCGCTCCGCGGCCACGGTGTTTCTTGGTACTACTGCCTCTCGTGGACCTCGACCCCGATCTCGCCGCCCTCCGCCCCCTCGGCGGCTTCTCCGTCCTACGCGCGGCCGGAGACCCGCCCACCCCGTTGCCGACCCTGACCAGGGCATATGCGGCGGCGACGGAAAGCGGCGCCGAGGAGGTTTACGGGAATCCGCTGATTTTCCGTGTCCGGAAAGTAGCGCTGAGCACCGGCGCCCCCGAGGACCGCGTGGCGGCCTCGATCGCCCACCTGGGCCTGGCCGCCCGCCTCTGGTCGACCGCCCTGGCCTGCGCGGCCGTGTACGACGCCGTCCCCGACCTCTCCGGCCTGCGCTGGAACGCCGACGCGAGCGCCCCCGACGACCTCTGGCTCCCCGAGGTGCGCCCGCTGCCCCCGGCCGCCCTCGCCGAGCAGGTCCTCACCGGCCACCTCGACCCGCTCGCCGCCGCCCTGCGCGCCCGCTACCGGCTCCCCGAGGCCCTGCTGCGCGGCAACGCCGCCTCCGCCCTCGCCGGCAGCGCCCGCCAGCTGATCCACGCCGGCCAGGGCGAGGCCGCCGCGCTCGCCGCCGGACTCCTCGCCGACCCCCGGCTGGCCGGCACCTTCGACGGCCCCCCGTTCCGCCGCCGCAGCTGCTGCCTGTACTACCGGATCCCCGGCGGCGGCCTGTGCGGCGACTGCTGCCTGGACCGCGTCCCGCGCTCTTCCCCGCACGCCCCGTCTGAGTGACCATGAGGGAACTGACCGTCGAACGCGGGGGGTTGTCGGTGAAGGTGGGACTGCTGACCCGGGAGTACCCGCCGGACGTGTACGGCGGCGCGGGCGTCCACGTCGAGTTCCTGGCCCGCGAGCTGAGACACCTCGTCGACCTCGACACGCACTGCTGGGGCGAGGGCCGTGCCGACGGCGTCGTACGCCACCGCCCCTGGGCCGTGCTCGACGGGGCCAACGAGGCGCTGCGCACCTTCTCCGTCGATCTCGCGATGGCCGCCGGCCTCGAAGGGCGGGACCTGGTCCACTCGCACACCTGGTACGCCAACCTGGGCGGGCATCTCGCGAAGCTGCTGTACGGGGTCCCGCACGTGGTGACCGCGCACTCGCTGGAGCCGCTGCGGCCCTGGAAGGCGGAGCAACTCGGCGGCGGATACGCCCTGTCGGGGTGGGCGGAGCGCACGGCGGTGGAGGCGGCCGACGCGGTGATCGCGGTGTCCGGGGCCATGCGTGAGGACATCCTCGGCTGCTACCCCGCCCTCGACCCGGCGCGCGTGCACGTCGTCCACAACGGCATCGACACCGGGCTGTACCGGCCGGACCACGGCACAGAAGCCTTGCTGCGCGCGGGAGTTGACCCGGAGCGGCCCTACGTGCTGTTCGTCGGCCGCATCACCCGGCAGAAGGGCGTCCCCCAACTCCTGCGCGCCGTACGGGACATCGACCCGCGCGCGCAGGTCGTGCTGTGCGCGGGCGCGCCGGACACCCCGGAGATCGACCGTGAATTCCGGGAGCTGCACGAGGAGTTGAGCCGGGTGCGCGGCGGGGTGCACTGGATCCCGAAGATGCTGCCGCGCCCCGAGGTGATCCAACTCCTCACACACGCGGCCGTGTTCGTGTGCCCGTCGGTGTACGAGCCGCTGGGCATCGTCAACTTGGAGGCGATGGCGTGCGGGACGCCGGTCGTGGCGTCGCGGGTGGGGGGCATCCCGGAGGTCGTCGTGGACGGGGTCACCGGGCAACTCGTCGATATGGACGCCGAGTTCGAGGCGGGGCTCGCCGCGGCGATCGACGCCGTGCTGGCCGATCCCGAGGGGGCCCGGCGGATGGGGGCGGCCGGGCGGGCGCGGGCCGTCACGGAGTTCGGGTGGGACGCGGTGGCCCGGCGCACTGTCGCGCTCTACGAGGAGGTCCTGAAGCAGGGTTGAGGCGCCTTGCCGCAGGGCAGTCAAGGGGAACCCAAGGGTGAGGGGAGCGGCTATGCGTCGTGGAGGGCCTTCGGTGCTGGGGATCGTACTGGCGGGCGGCGAGGGGAAACGCCTGATGCCGCTGACCGCGGACCGGGCGAAACCGGCGGTGACCTTCGGCGGGACCTACCGGCTCGTGGACTTCGTCCTGTCGAACCTCGTCAACGCCGACATCCTGCGCATCTGCGTGCTGACGCAGTACAAGTCGCACTCGCTGGACCGGCACATCACCACCACCTGGCGGATGTCGAGCCTGCTCGGCAACTACGTCACCCCCGTCCCCGCCCAGCAGCGGCTCGGCCCGCGCTGGTACCTCGGCAGCGCCGACGCGCTGCTTCAGTCGCTGAACCTCGTCAACGACGAACGGCCCGAGTACGTCGCGGTGTTCGGCGCCGACCACGTCTACCGGATGGACCCGCGCCAGATGCTCGCCCAGCACATCGAGGGCGGCGCGGGCGTCACCGTCGCCGGCATCCGCGTCCCGCGCGCGCAGTCGCCGTCGTTCGGGGTGATCACCCCGGGCGGCGACGGGCAGACGGTCACCGAGTTCCTGGAGAAACCGGCCGACCCGCCGGGTCTTCCCGACGACCCGGACACCGTCTTCGCGTCGATGGGTAACTACCTGTTCACGACCAAGACCCTCGTCGAGGCGCTGCAACGGGACGCCGAGGACGAGCACTCGGTGCACGACATGGGTGGCTCGATCCTGCCCCAGCTGACCGCGCGCGGCGAGGCCCAGCTGTACGACTTCAGCCAGAACCACGTGCCCGGCGAGACCAGCCGCGACCGGGGCTACTGGCGCGACGTCGGCACGCTGGACGCCTACTACGCCGCCCACATGGACCTCATCGCCGAGCGGCCCGCGTTCAACCTGTTCAACCGGAGCTGGCCGGTCTACACCCACTCGGGCCAGCTCTCCCCGGCCCGGTTCAGCGCGAGCGGCATGGCGAGCGAGTCGATCATCAGCGCGGGGTGCCTGATCCGGGGGCAGGTCACCCGGTCGGTGCTGTCGCCGGGGGTGGTGATCGACCCCGGGGCGGTCGTCCAGGGGTCGGTGCTGCATGACAACGTGCACGTCGGGCGGGGTGCGGTGGTGCGCGGGGCGGTGCTCGACAAGAACGTCGAGGTGCCGCCGGGGGCGACGGTCGGGGTCAATCCGGAGCGGGACGAGGAGCTGTACTCGGTGTCCGAGGGCGGGGTGATCGCGCTCGGGAAGGGACAGATCGTCGGCTGAACCGGGTGGGCCGAGTGGGTGCGGTGGCGGCTGTTACGCCGGTGGCGACTTAATCCGTTGTTAACTGAGCGTAGCTTGATCGTACTTGACCGTAATCGACGGGACGCGTTTCACTTCTGACGCCCCCCGCACCCCCCGTCGTCGACGCGAGGCAAGCCTTTGACCGCCGAACTGCTCGCACCACTCGACCTGGCGTTCTGGAACATCGACTCCGCCGGACACCCCATGCACCTGGGCGCCCTCGGTGTCTTCACCGCCCACTCGCCCACCGCCGGCGCCCACGCCGCCGACCTCCTCGCCGCCCGCGCGGCCGGCGTCCCCGGACTGCGCATGCGCATCCGCGACGTCTGGCACCCGCTCGCCTTCGGCGCCGCCGCCCGCGAGCCCGACCCCGGCTTCGACCCCCTCCACCACATCGTGCTGCACGCCCCCACCGCCGACTTCCAGACCGAGGCCGGACGCCTCATGCAACGCCCCCTGGAACGCGGCCGGCCCCCCTGGGAGGCGCACGTCCTGCCCGGCGAGGACGGCGTCACGTTCGCCGTCCTGTTCAAGTTCCACCACGCCCTCGCCGACGGACTGCGCGCCCTCACGCTCGCCGCCGCCGTCCTCGACCCGATGGACCTCCCGCCCCGCCGCGCCCGCCCCGAACGCCCGCCCGAGCGCCACCTGCTGCCCGGTCCGCTGCGCGCCGCCCTCGCCTTCCCCGGCCGCGCCCTCACCGGCACCGGGCGCGCCCTCGACATCGGCGCCTCCGTCGCCGTCTCCACCCTCGCCACCCGCTCCAGCACCGCCCTGCGCGCCGCCCCCACCGGCACCCGGCGCACGGCGGGCGCCGTCATCGACATCGACGACGTCCACCGGGTCCGCAAAGCCGTCGGCGGCACCGTCAACGACGTCCTCATCGCCGTCGTCGCCGGCGCGCTGCGGCGCTGGCTCGACGAGCGCGGGGATCCGAGCGACGTCACACCGCGCGCCCTCGTGCCGGTCTCCCAGCGCCGGCCGCGCACCGACCGGCCGCAGGGCAACCGGCTCTCCGGGTACCTGCTGCGGCTGCCCGTGCACGAACCCGATCCGCTGGCCCGGCTGACCGCCGTCCGCACCGCCATGGGGCGCAACAAGGACGCCGGGCCCGGGCGCGGGGCGGGGGCCGTCGCGCTGCTCGCCGACCATGTGCCCGCGCTCGGGCACCGGCTCGGCGGACCGCTCGCCGGGCAGGCGGCGCGGCTCTGGTTCGACCTGCTCGTCACCAGCGTCCCGCTCGCCGGGATGGGCCTGCGGCTCGGCGGGCACCAGGCCGTCGAGGTCTACCCCTACGCCCCGCTCGCCCGCGGCCAGTCCCTCGCCGTCGCCCTGTCCACCTACCGGGGGCGCGTGCACGCCGGGCTCGTCGCCGACGCCGAGGCGGTACCCGACCTCGACCGGCTCGCCGCCGCGCTGGGCGCCGAGGTGGAGACGCTGGTCACGGCGACCGCCGCGGGTTTGGAGGAGCGGCGCGGGGCTCCGTAGAATCACCCGTTCGACAGCGGGTGCGACGGGCGCACCGCACGGTGAGCCGAGGACTACAGCGCGATGACGGTGACAGAGGACGGCGAGATCTCGTACGGCCCCGGTATCGACCCCGAGCGGCTGGCCGTCTGCCTCGGCGTGCTGGACGAACTCGACAAGCTCGACGTCGACCACCCCGACGCGATCACCGTACGGCGCGCCACCGCCGGCATCTACCGCACGGTCAAGCAGCGCCGCCGCCAGGAGCGCCGGGCCTCCAAGACCGCCCACGACAAGGCCGTCACCGAGGCCACCGCCACCGGCTCCGCCCAGCGCATCGACGACGAGACCGAAGGGCTGCTGCCCTCCTCCGTCACCGAGGAGGGGAGGATCGCCGGGGTCCTCCAGCGCCCGCGCTCCTGCTACACCTGCAAGAGCCGCTACACCGAGGTCGACTACTTCTACCACCAGCTCTGCCAGGACTGCGCCGCCCTCAACCGCGCCAAGCGCGACGTCCGCGCGGACCTCACCGGCAAGCGCGCCCTCCTCACCGGCGGGCGCGCCAAGATCGGCATGTACATCGCGCTGCGGCTGCTGCGCGACGGCGCCCACACGACGATCACGACCCGGTTCCCCAAGGACGCCATCCGCCGCTTCAAGGCCATGGACGACTCCGGGGACTGGATCCACCGCCTGGAGGTCGTCGGCGTCGACCTGCGCGACCCCGCGCAGGCCGTCGCCCTCGCCGACCAGGTCAGCGCCGCCGGGCCGCTCGACGTCCTCATCAACAACGCGACCCAGACGGTCCGCCGGCTGCCCTCGGCGTACGCGGCCCTCGTGGACGGGGAGTCGGCGCCGCTGCCCGCCGGGGAGCTGCCCTCCCACCACGTCATCGGGGCGTTCGGGTCCGGCGCCGTCGACGGGCTCGCCGCGCTGCCGCTCGGGTCCTCCGGGATCGACGCGCAGCAGGTCGCCGATCTCGCCCTCGTCGCCGGGAACGCGAGCGTGGCCCGGCATCTCGACGGGACCGCCATCGACGCGGGCGGGCTCGTGCCGGACGTCGTGGACACCAACACGTGGGTCCAGTCCATCGACCAGATCTCCCCGATCGAGCTCCTCGAGACCCAACTCTGCAACTACACCGCGCCGTTCATCCTGATCAGCAAGCTGCGGCCGGCCATGGCGGCGGCGGCGCGGGCGGCGGCCAGCGGGCGGGCGTACGTCGTCAACGTGTCCGCCATGGAAGGGGTGTTCGGGCGCGGCTACAAGGGCGCCGGACACCCCAACACCAACGCCGCCAAGGCCGCGATGAACATGGTGACGCGGACCAGCGCGGAGGAGATGTTCACCGCCGACGGCATCCTGATGACGTCCGTGGACACCGGCTGGATCACCGACGAACGGCCCCACTACGACAAGCTGAGGCTCGCGGAGGCGGGCTTCCACGCACCGCTGGACCTGGTCGACGGGGCGGCCCGGGTGTACGACCCGGTCGTACGGGGCGAGGCCGGTGAGGATGTGTATGGGGTGTTCTTGAAGGATTACGCGCCCGGTAAGTGGTAGGCGCCCGGGCTCAATCCACCGCCCCCAGCGCCGAGTTGCGGTTCGCCACGAGGTGGAGGACGGTGCGCCAGTCTTCCAGGACGCCCGCGTCGAAGTCGGACGTCGTCGCCTCCTCGGCGGCCTGGTGGAGGCGGGTCAGGTCGTCGTCGGTGAGGCCTGTGGGCCAGGGGTGGGCGTGCAGGAGGGCGGCTACGCGGGGGCCCAGCAGGGGGGCCACCGCTGCGGCCGTGCGGGTCGGGCGGGTCGCCGGGTCGGTGGGGCACAGGAGGTGGCCCACGGGCTGGACCAGGCCGGTGAGCTGGAGTTCTTTGTCGGCGGGGCGGCTGCGGCGCAGCAGGGCCGCCGTGCGCAGGGCGTGATCGTGCAGATCGGCGGTCGTGCCCGGCCCGGGCACGCCCCGGCAGGCGTACAGCAGGTCCATCAGCTCCTCGACGCTCCGCAGCTCCATGCCTCGGTCCTCTCGCGCGTCAGCCCGTGCACCAGGCAGCAGAGCATGAGGACCTTGCGCCCGGACCAACGGGAACTGAACTGACCGGCCCGGCGGGGGTCCGCCGAACGGGTGAAGCGCGGGGGCGACAAGTCGGTCGCGGGTGTCAACTGACAAGGGGGGACATCCCGGTGACTTGCCATAGTTACCCCAAATTTTCAGCGCTATCGAGCGGGGGTGTGCTCATTTGGTTAACCTGAGGGCGGCTGACAGCAGTACAGCGGGCGCCCGAACCGCCTTGAGCAAGGCCTGAGGGGGCTTTGAGTGCCGGTCCGTAGAGTGATCGGCCCGCCCCGAGGGTGACCCGACACATAAGGAGTGCGCGGTGACACCGGAGAAGACGAATCGCGAGCAGCGCCCCCAGGAACAGCCGGAGCGTCCCGGCCGCAAGGCCGGCGAGCTGGGCAGTCTCGACGTGTGGGCCCGGTCGGCCCCGATCCGCCTCGCGGGCTACGAGGACGACCTCGCCGAACCGCACATCCTGCCCAGCGTGGACTGAGGCAGTTGCCTAAAGCCTTTAGGTAACCCCATAATCCCTTCAGGCAACTGAAGGGATACCGGCTCATGGCCCGCGCAGGACTCACCCCCCAGCGCCTCATCCGCGCGGGCGCCGACCTCGCCGACGAGGCCGGCTTCGAGCAGGTGACCCTCTCCGCACTGGCCCGCCGCTTCGACGTGAAGGTCGCGAGCCTCTACGCGCACGTCAAGAACTCCGAGGACCTGAAGACGGGCATCGCCCTGCTCGCCCTGGAGGAACTGGCCGACAGCGCCGCCGACGCCCTCGCGGGCCGCTCCGGCAAGGACGCCCTCACCGCCTTCGCGCACGCCTACCGCGACTACGCCCGCACCCACCCCGGCCGCTACCGCGCCGCCCGCCACCGCCTCGACCCCGAGACGGCCCTGCGCAGCGCGGGCGTACGGCACTCCCGGATGACCCGCGCCATCCTGCGCGGCTACGACCTCCCCGAGCCCGAACAGACCCACGCCGTACGCCTCTTGGGCAGCGTCTTCCACGGCTACGCCGACCTGGAGGCGGCCGGCGGATTCGACCACAGCGCGCCAGGACCGGACGAGAGCTGGACCCGCGTCCTCGACGGCCTCGACACGCTGCTGCGCAACTGGCCCACGACAGATGAGAGTTGACCGTGACCACCCACACCACCCCGATCACCTCCGCCCTGCTGCGCGGCGCCCTCGACCTGGAGACCACCGAACTCGGCGTCCTCCCGCACCGGTTGCCCCCGCGCGCCCGCGCCCAGAACAGCTCGCCGCACCTCGCCGCGATGGAGGTCCAGCCCTCCGGCGTCCGCCTCGCCTTCCGCACCCGGGCCACGGAACTGGTCCTCGACGTCCTGCCCACCAAGCGCTCCTACCCGACCCTGCACCGCCCGCCCGCGCTCTACGACCTCCTGATAGACGGCGAGTTGAGCGCCCAGGCGTCCGCGAGCGGCGGCCACATGCTCTCCCTCGACATGGCGACCGGCTCCGCCGAACTCCACCGCGGCGAACCCGGAACCGTCCAATTCACGGGCCTGTCCGCCGAGTCGAAGAACGTCGAGATCTGGCTCCCGCACAACGAGACGGCCGAGCTGATCGCCCTGCGCACCGACGCCCCCGTCGAACCCGCGGCCGACCCCGGCCGCAAGACCTGGCTGCACCACGGGAGTTCGATCAGCCACGGCACCGACGCGGCGAGCCCCACGGCGATCTGGCCGGCCGTCGCCGCCGCGCTCGGCGGGGTCGAGCTGATCAACCTCGGGTTCGGCGGCAACGCGCTGCTCGACCCCTTCACCGCCCGCGCGATGCGGGACACGCCCGCCGACCTGATCAGCGTGAAGATCGGCATCAACCTCGTCAACGGCGACGTGATGCGGATGCGCGCGCTCGGCCCGGCCGTCCACGGCTTCCTCGACACCATCCGCGACGGCCACCCCGACACCCCGCTGCTGCTGGTCTCCCCGATCCTGTGCCCGATCCAGGAGGACACCCCGGGCCCCGGTGCGATCAACCTCGACGAACTCGCCGCGGGCAGGCTGAAGTTCACCGCCGTCGGCGACCCGGCGGAGGTCGCGAGCGGCAGGCTCACGCTGGTCACGATCCGCGAGGAGCTGACCCGGGTGTTCGAGCAACGCGCCGCCGAGGACCCGCACTTGAGGTACCTCGACGGGCTTGAGCTGTACGGGCCCCAGGACGCCGAGGAGCTGCCGTTGCCGGACGATCTGCATCCGGACACGGCGACGCACCGGCGGATGGGGGAGCGGTTCGCGAAACTGGCGTTCGGCGATGGGGGGTTGCTGGCGCCCTGAGGTGTCCGGCCGAACCGGGCAGGCGCTCTGAGGCGTCCGGCCGGACCGGCGTCAGCTGAGCGGCGCCGTCCGGGGCCAGGGGTGCAGCTCCTCCAACTGCTCTGCCAGCCGCAGCAGTTGACCCTCCGACCCCGGCCGCCCCACCAGCTGCACGGACGTCGGCACCCCTGACGGATGCGTGCCGAACGGCACGGCCATCGCCGGCCAGCCCGTCAGATTCCAAGGCGGCGTCATAGGCGAGTAGGTGGAGTTCGCGAGCACGTTGCGCAGCCAGCCCCGCTCGTGCCACGCCGCCGCCTTCGGCGCCCGCCGGGCCAGCGCCGGGGTCAGCAGCACGTCGTACTCGGTGAAGAACGGCTCCAGCGCCGCCCGCAGTTCGGCGCGGGCCGGGCTGTCGCGGACCGAGCCGAGGAAGCGCCGGCCGACCGCCGCGTGCACCCGGGTCCGCCGGGTCAGCAGCCGCTTGTCCAGCAGGCGGGCGTCGACCGCCGTGCCGGCCGTCCAGTGCGTCAGCGAGGTCCGCGCCAGCGACAGCGGGTACGGCGGGTCGGCGCGCCGGACGCGGTGGCCCGCGCCGGTCAGGGTGCGGGCGGCCTCGCGGGTCGCGGTGACGAAAGGGGCGCTGACGGCGCCGCCGGGGACCGGGCAGCGCACCGACGCGGCGATGCGCAACGGGCCCTGGACGTCCGGCCGTTCGACCTCCGCGCCGGCCAGGACCGACAGCATCAGGCGGGCGTCGGTGACCGTCGTCGCCAGCGGGCCGTTCTCGGACATGCCGAACCAGTCGCCGTCGCCGATACCGGCCGGGACCAGGCCGTGGCCCGGCTTGATGGTGACCAGACCGCAGTTGGCGGCCGGTATCCGCAGCGAGCCCATCCCGTCGTTGCCCAGCGCGACCGGCACCATCCCCGCCGCGACCGCCGCCGCGCTGCCCCCGGAGGAGCCGCCCGCCTGCCGCGCCGGGTCCCACGGATTGCGCGAAGTCCCGTGCACCCCCTCGGTGGTGCCGAACACGCACAGCTCGGGCACGTTGGTCAGGCCCACCACGACCGCGCCCGCCGCCCGCAGCCGGGCCACCACGACGTGGTCCTTCTCGGCCGGGGTGACCGGGGTCGCCGCCGAGCCCAGGCGCGTCGACTCGCCGCGCACCGCCACGTTGTCCTTGACGGCCACCGGCACGCCCGCCAGCGGGAGTTGGGCCAGATCGTCGCGGGCCGCCAGCTCGTGCGCCTCCGCCAGCGCCGCCTCCGCGCGCACCCTGCGGAACGCGCCTATCCGCCCGTCCAGCCGCTCTATCCGGGCCAGGTGCTCCGCGACCACCTCCCGGGGAGTGACCCGCTTCTCGCGCACGGCGTCGGCGATCTCGGCTGCGGTACGGCCTGCCCAGGTGGTCACGGGGCTCCTCGGGGGTGCGGTTACCGGAAAGTACGCAGTCTGCACCGGGCCCGGAGGGTGCGTCGAGGGTGGTGATCCCGCCACCCACGCTCCTCCGATCACTTGGTCAACTTCTCCATGCCCAGGCCCCATTGACAGCCATCCGACCCGGGCCGATCCTTCAAGACATCCGATGACTTGAGGGTCTTCAG
This sequence comes from Streptomyces sp. AMJ-169, assembly GCF_055597585.1. Taxonomy (NCBI): domain Bacteria; kingdom Bacillati; phylum Actinomycetota; class Actinomycetes; order Kitasatosporales; family Streptomycetaceae; genus Streptomyces; species Streptomyces sp. AMJ-169. The sequence continues at coordinate 519,958 of NZ_JBVLTJ010000004.1, read as the reverse complement.
ACAGGGGTCTGTGGATGAAGGCACGTCTGGCCGGGGTGGTCGCGGGTCTGCTGCTGTGCGCGGGGGTGGTCTCCGTGCCTGCGGCCTCCGCTCGTCCGGCGGCCGCACCGGGTGTACAGGAGAGCCCGCCGGTCGCAGGGGAGGGCCCGCTCACCGTCCCGTCACTCACCAACTGGACGCCGGAGAACGGGAGTTACGCCTACGCCCCCGGCACCCGCCTGATCGCCGCCGACCCCGTCGAACGCAAGGTCGCCGCCACCCTCGCCGAGGACCTGAGAGCGGCCGGACACGGCACCGTCCCCGTCGTCGGCGGGGGAGCGCGCCCCGGCGACATCGTCATCGACGTCGCCCCCGGCCGGACCGCCCTCGGCGCCGAAGGGTACGAACTCCGGTCCGGCGCCCGCCTGTTGATCACCGGCGCGACCGAGACCGGCGCCTTCCACGGCACCCGCACCCTCCTCCAGCTCCTCGCCCAGGGCGACCGGATACCCGGCGGGCGCACGGTCGACGTGCCCCGCTATCCGGAACGCGGGATCGGCGTCTGCGCCTGCTACATCCACATCTCGCTGCCCTGGCTGGAGAACCTGGTCCGCGAGATGAGCTACCACAAGCTCAACCAGCTCCTGCTGGAGCTGAAGGTGAGGAGTGACGCCCACCCCGAGGCCAATACCTGGGGCTACTACACCAAGGACGAGATCCGCGCCCTGGTCGCGCTCGGCGCGAAGTACCACGTCGAGATCATCCCGGAGGTCAACTCCCCGGGCCACATGGACCCTTGGATCGAGAACCGCCCCGATCTGCAACTCACCGACTCCGACGGCAACAAGCAGCCCGCCCGCCTCGACGTCACCCAGCAGGCCGCGTTCACCTACTACACGAGCCTCATCGACGAGTACGCCCAGGTATTCACCGCCCCCGCCTGGCACATGGGCGCCGACGAGTACATGCTCGGCTCCGACTTCGCGAAGTACCCGCAGATGCTCAAGTACGCCCAGGACAAGTACGGTTCGGCCGCGACCCCGCAGGACGCGTTCGTCGACTTCGTCAACCGCGTCCAGGCGTACGCGGCGGCCAAGGGCAAGCAGCTGCGCATCTGGAACGACGGCCTCACCGGCGCGAACACCGTCCCGGTCACCCCCGGCACGACGGTCGAGCACTGGCTGGACGTGTCAGTGAAGCCGAGCCAACTCCTCGCCCAGGGCTACCCGTTGATGAACGCGGCCTACTCCCTCTACCTCGTCCGCGGCGGCTTCCACAGCGACACCGCGGGCCTGTACGGCCAGAGTTGGGACCCGCGCAGCTTCGAGGGCGAGAAGGTGGCCTCCAGCAAGGGCGTCACCGGCGCCAAGGTCAGCCTCTGGCCCGACAACGGGCGCGGCGAGACCGAGAACGAGGTGGCCGCCGAACTCTGGCCCGCGCTGCGGCACTTGGCCCAGGCGACCTGGGGCGACCCGCACCCCGACCCGACGTACACGGCGTTCACGGCACGCGGCACGGCGGTCGGCCATGCGCCTGGCCGACGGGACCTGACCCGGGTGCCCCTCCCGGACGGCACGTACACCCTGCGCACGGCAGGGCAGCCGTACGGCACTTACGCGCTGGCGCGCACCCCGGACGGGTACGTCACGCTGCGGGCCGCCGACGGGTGTCTGGACGTGCGGGGCGGGAAGCTGACGCTCAATACGCCGCTCCAGCCGGGAGTTGCGCTGAGCCGGGCCGGCTGTGACGCGCAAAGCACCGTGCAGCGCTGGGAGTTGCAGCCGGTGTCCGGGGGGTACCGGCTCGTCAACGCGATCACGCGGATGGCGGCGGACGCGACCGCCGACGGGGGGCTCGCACAGTATCCGCCGGATCAACAGCCGCCGACCGTCTGGGAATTGACCTGACACCCGAGACCCGTGAGGAGCAGTCCCCAAATGCCCGTCTCCCGCCGTCTGTTCGTCGCCTCGGCCGTGGCGCTCGCCGCGAGCGAACTGCCCGCGCCCGCCCTCGCCGCCCCGCCCCGCCCGCGCGCGGACCTCTCCCGTGTCCCCGTCGCCCCCACCGACACCGCCGCCGACCTCGTCCGCAAAGCCGCCCAAGTCCGGCCCACGGAACGGCAGATCGCCTGGCAGGCGCTGGAGCGGACCGCCTTCCTGCACTTCGGTGTGAACACCTTCACCGGCCTGGAGTGGGGCACCGGCGACGAGGACCCGGACGTCTTCCAGCCGGCCGGGCTCGACACCGACCAGTGGGCCCGCGCCCTCAAGGACGGCGGCTTCAAGCTAGCCATCCTCACCGTCAAGCACCACGACGGCTTCGTCCTCTACCCCACCCGCTACACCAACCACTCGGTGGCGTCGAGCAGTTGGCGTTCCGGCCGGGGTGACGTCCTGCGCTCCTTCGCCGACTCCATGCGCCGCAACGGCATCAAAGTCGGCGTCTATCTCTCGCCCGCCGACGAGAACCAGTACCTCCACGGTGTCTACGCCAACGGCAGCGCCCGCACCGCCCGTACGATCCCGACCCTCCTCCCCGGCGACCCCCGAACCCCCTCCCGCACCTGGGAGTTGGCCGCCACCGACTACGGCGCTCACATGCTGAACACCCTCTACGAGGTCCTCACCGAGTACGGTCCCGTCGACGAGGTCTGGTTCGACGGCGCCCAGGGGCACATTCCCGCCGACAAGGTCGAGCGCTACGACTGGGACAGCTGGTACGCCCTCGTCCGTGAACTCGCCCCCGGCGCCGCGATCGCCGTCACCGGGCCCGATGTCCGCTGGGTCGGCAACGAGGGCGGCACCGCCCGTGAGGACGAGTGGAGTGTCGTCCCGGTCAAGGAGAACCAGTACGGCCGCACCGACTGGGCCCTCTCCTACGACACCCCCGACGAAGGCAGCCGCGCGGCTCTCGTCAGTGCGCTCCCCAACACCGCGTACCTCCAGTGGTGGCCCGCCGAGTGCGACGTCTCCATTCGCGACGGCTGGTTCTACCACCCGGAGCAACAGCCCAAGTCCGTCGACGAGTTGACCGAGATCTACTTCGGCTCCGTCGGCCGCAACTCCGTCCTCCTCCTCAACGTTCCGCCCGACACCGCAGGCCTGCTGCCCGCCTCCGACGTGACCCGGCTGCGCGAGTTCCGCGAGCGGATCGAGTCCGAACTCCCCCACGACCTGGGCCTGGAGGGACGTACGACCGCCGAACCAGGCCGGATCACCGTCGAGTTGACCGCCGAGACCGAGGTGGACCGGCTGTGGCTCGCGGAGGACATCAGGGAGGGGCAGCAGGTCGAGGCGTTCGTGGTGGAGGCGCTGCGCGGGGGAGCCTGGACGCGGGTCGCGGCCGGCGGAACGATCGGCGCGAGCCGGATCCTGCGCCTGACGGCACCGGTACGGGCGCGGGGGTGGCGGGTGCGGGTGACGGGGGCACGGGGGGCGGTCCGGCTGGGGCGGTTCGGGTTGTACCGGTCGCGGGTGTGAGGGGTGTGCGGACGCCCCTTTCCCTGCCGAACCCCGCTGCTGCGGCAGGGGCGGGCTCACTCATCCAACTGCGCCCGCAACCACTCCTCCACCTCCCCCACATGCGCCGCCGCAGCCGTCCGTGCCGCCTCCGGGTCTCGCGCCACCAATGCCCTATGGATCGCCGTGTGTTCGCGGCGAGTCCGGGCGAACGCGCCCTCCTCCGCGTAGCCGCGCCATACCCGCGCGCGGAACGTCCGCGACGACAGGCCCTCCAGGATCGCCGCCATCGTCTCGTTGCCGGCGGCCTCCGCGATCGCCCGGTGGAAGGCGAGGTCATGCGCGAGCACGACCTCGGGATCGTCGGTGCCGTTCATCGCCGCCAAGTGCTCCTCGACGACGGCCAGTTGCCCCGGCGTGATGCGGGCCGCCGCCAGCGCCGTCGCCGTGGACTCCAACACCCGCCGCACCTCGAGGAGTTCGACGAGCCGCGGCCCGCGCGAGAGGTCGGCGACGACGCCGAACGTCTCCAGCAGATCACCGGCGTCGAGCGCGGTGACGTAGATGCCCGAGCCGTGCCGGGCCTCCAGGACGCCGAGGACGGTCAGCGCGCGGATCGCCTCGCGCATCGAGCTGCGGGACATGCCGAGCTGCGCCGCGAGATCCCGTTCGGTCGGCAGCCGCTGCCCCGGCTCCAGGACCCCCTCCGTGATCATCGCCTTGATCCGCTCGATGGCGCGCTGCGTCACCGAGCCGCGCGGCGCCTCCCGCCGGGCCCCCGCGTCCGTCCCCGTCTCGTCCACCGTCGTCCTTCCGCGTACTGGTCCCGGGAAGTCTAGCCATGGATGTGGTCGGACCAATTCAGCGAGAAATCCGGACCAAGCCCCTTCAAGGGGTGTTCCGGAAGCGAAGTGGTCTGATAAATATGCGGGGAGTACCCCCCCCGAAGCACCCCCCGAAGCCCGCCCCGCCCGCCGACCGAGAGAGGCCCCGTGACCTCACGCATCACCGCCGTCGCCACCCACGACATCCGCTTCCCCACCTCCCGGGAGCTGGACGGCTCCGACGCGATGAACCCGGACCCGGACTACTCGGCCGCGTACGTCGTCCTGAGCACCGACGCCGGGGACGGCCACGAGGGGCACGGCTTCACCTTCACCATCGGCCGGGGCAACGAGGTACAGGTCGCCGCGATCGAGGCCCTGCGCCCGCACCTCCTCGGCCGCGACGTCGAGGAGATCTGCGCGGACCCCGGAATCGTCAGCAGAGCCCTGATCGGCGACAGCCAACTCCGGTGGCTGGGACCGGAGAAGGGCGTGATGCACATGGCGATCGGCGCCGTCGTCAACGCCGTCTGGGACCTCGCCGCCAAACGCGCGGACAAGCCCCTGTGGCAGTTCCTCGCCGACGCCGAACCGGAGTGGCTGGTCTCCCAGATCGACTTCCGCTACCTCACCGACGCCCTCACCCCCGAGCGCGCCCTGGAGCTGCTGCGCCGGGGCAAGGAGGGCGCGGGGGAGCGCCGCAAGCTGCTGCTGGAGCGGGGTTACCCGGCGTACACCACGTCCGCCGGCTGGCTCGGGTACGACGACGAGAAGCTGGCGCGGCTCGCCGCGCAGGCGGTCGCGGACGGGTTCACGCAGATCAAGCTGAAGGTCGGCGCCGACCTCGACGAGGACGTACGGCGCTGCCGGGTCGCCCGCGAAGTGGTCGGACCCGACATCCGGCTCGCCGTCGACGCCAACCAGCGCTGGGACGTCGCCGAGGCGATCCGCTGGACGAACGCCCTCGCCGAGTTCGGCCTGTACTGGATCGAGGAGCCCACCAGCCCCGACGACATCCTCGGCCACGCCGCCGTCCGCAGGGGCGTCGCCCCGGTGAAGGTCGCGACCGGCGAGCACGTCCAGAACCGGATCGTTTTCAAGCAGCTCCTCCAGGCCGGCTCGCTGGACGTCCTCCAGCTGGACGCGGCCCGCGTCGGCGGCGTCAACGAGAACCTGGCGATCCTGCTGCTGGCCGCCGAGTCCGGCGTACCCGTCTGCCCGCACGCGGGCGGCGTCGGCCTGTGCGAACTCGTCCAGCACCTGTCGATGTTCGACTACGTCGCGCTGACCGGCACCACCGAGGACCGGGTCATCGAATACGTCGATCATCTGCACGACCACTTCCTTGATCCGGTGGTGATCAGGGAAGGTCACTACACGGCACCTGTCGCGCCGGGCTTCTCCGCCGCGATGAGGCCGGACACGTTGACGCGGTACCGCTTCCCCGACGGCGACTTCTGGGCGGCGGACCTGGGCACCGGGGAGGCTGTATGAACGACTTCGAGGGTCTGACGGCGCTGGTCACGGGCGGCGCGTCGGGGATCGGCCGCGCGACCGCCGAACTCCTCGCCGAGCGCGGCGCACGGGTCGCCGTCCTCGACCTCGACCCGTCGGCGGTCGGGAAACTGGGCTACCGGGCGGACGTCTCGGACGACGCCTCCGTCCGTACGGCGGTCGCGGCGGCCGTCGCCGACCTCGGCGGCCTCGACATCCTGGTCAACAACGCCGGCATCGGCGCCCAGGGCACCGTCGAGTCCAACGACGACACCGAGTGGCACCGCGTCTGGGACGTCAACGTCGTCGGCATGGTCCGCGTGACCCGCGCCGCGCTGCCGCACCTGCGGGAGTCCGGGCACGCGGCGATCGTCAACACCTGCTCCATTGCCGCGACGGCAGGCCTTCCGCAGCGCGCCCTGTACTCCGCGACCAAAGGGGCGGTCCTTTCACTGACGTTGGCGATGGCCGCCGACCACCTCCGCGAGGGCGTCCGCGTGAACTGCGTCAACCCCGGTACGGCGGACACCCCTTGGGTCGGCCGCCTGCTGGACTCGGCCGCCGACCCGGCCGCCGAACGCGCGGCCCTGGAGGCCCGCCAGCCCAGCGGCCGGCTCGTCAGCCCGGCCGAAGTCGCCACCGCCATCGCCTACTTGGCGAGCCCGCTGTCCGGGGCGACCACCGGGACCTCGCTCGCGGTGGACGGCGGGATGCAGGGGCTGCGGCTGCGGCCGGTGGGCCAGTGAACGCGATGCGTCCCGTACGCCTCGGCCGCACCGACGTCCACGTCACCCCCTTGGGCTTCGGCGCCGCCGCCCTCGGCAACCTCTTCACCCCTCTGGACGACGACCAGGCCGCCGACACCCTCGACTCCGCCTGGCGGCAAGGCATCCGCTACTACGACACTGCCCCGCACTACGGCCTCGGCCTCTCCGAACGCCGCCTCGGCGCGGCCCTGCGCGCCCGCCCCCGCGCCGAGTTCACCGTCTCCACCAAGGTCGGCCGCCTCCTCGCCCCGCACGACGGCCCCGGCGACGACCTCGCCGACGGCTACGCGGTCCCCGCGACCCACCGCAGGGTCTGGGACTTCAGCGCCGACGGCGTACGCCGCTCCCTGGACGCCAGCCTGGAGCGGCTCGGCCTCGACCACGTCGACATCGTCTACCTGCACGACCCCGACGACCACGCCGAACAGGCCTTCCGCGAGGGCTACCCGGCGCTGGAGAAACTGCGCGCCGAGGGCGTCGTAGGGGCCATCGGCGCCGGTATGAACCAGACGGCGATGCTCACCCGGTTCGTGCGGGAGACGGACGTCGACGTGGTGCTGTGCGCGGGGCGGTACACCCTCCTCGACCAGAGCGCCCTCACCGATCTGCTCCCGGCCGCCGAGGAACGCGGCGTGTCCGTGGTCGTCGGCGGCGCCTACAACTCCGGTCTGCTGGCGGACCCGAGACCCGGGGCGACGTACAACTACACCGCCGCGCCGGGGGAGTTGGTCGAGCGGGCGCTGGAGCTGAAGGGGATCGCCGAGCGGCACGGGATCGGGCTGCGGGCCGCCGCGCTCGCCTACTGCGCCGCGCACCCGGCGGTCGCGAGCGTCCTCGCGGGCGCCCGCTCCCCGGCCGAAGTCCTGGACAGCGCACGCCAGTTCACCACCCCGGTACCGGACGCCTTCTGGAGAGAGGCCGGCCTGTCGTGAGAGTCGCCCTGCACACCAAGGTCCGCGCGGACAAGACGGCCGAGTACGACGCCGCGCACAAGGAAGTCCCCGCCGAACTCACCGCCGCCATCCGCGCGGCCGGCGCCGCCTCCTGGACGATCTGGCGCAGCGGCACCGACCTCTTCCACGTCGTCGAGTGCGAGGACTACGCCCGCCTCCTCGCCGAACTGGAGCGACTCCCCGTCAACATCGCCTGGCAGGCCCGCATGGCGGACCTCCTCGACGTCGTCCACGACTACTCCGCCGACGGCGCCGCGGCCGGCCTCCCGGTCGTCTGGGAGCTGCCGTGACCCTGGTCGACGCCCACCACCACGTGTGGGACCTGTCGGCCAGGGACCAGGACTGGATCCCCGAACACAGCCCCCTGAGACGGGACTTCACCCCCGACGACCTGACCCCGCTCACCACCGCGGCGGACGTCACCCGCACGGTCCTCGTCCAGACGGTCACCGTCCCCGAGGAGACCCCGGAGCTGCTGGCCCTGGCCGCCGCGTACGACCTGATCGCGGGCGTCGTCGGCTGGACCGACCTCACGGCCCCCGGCGTCGCCGACGAACTGGCCCGGCTGCGCCAACTCCCGGGCGGGGCCTGGCTGAAGGGCATCCGGCACCAGGTCCAGAGCGAGCCGGACCCGCAGTGGCTGCTGCGCGCGGACGTCCTGAGCGGCCTGCGAGCGGTCGCGGACGCGGGCCTCGCCTACGACCTCGTCGTCCAGCCCCACCAGCTCCCCGCCTGCGTGCAGGCCGCCCAAGCGCTGCCCCAACTCACCTTCGTCCTCGACCACTTGGGCAAGCCGCCCATCGCCTCCGGCGAACTGGAGCCCTGGGCCACCCACATCAGGGCCCTCGGCGCGCTCCCCAACACCGCCGCGAAACTCTCCGGCCTGGTCACCGAGGCGGACCACGCCGACTGGACGGTCGCCGAGCTGCGTCCGTACGCCGGCACCGCCCTGGAGGCGTTCGGACCCGGCCGGCTGATGTTCGGCTCGGACTGGCCCGTGTGCACGCTCGCCGCGAGCTACGCCCAAGTCATGGCAGCCGCACAGGAGTTGACGGACCCGGCGGACCGGTCCGAGATCTTCGGCGGCACTGCCATCCGCGTCTACGGCCTCTGATCCAGCCGCGTCGGCGGCAGATACTCCCGCACGAACGTCCGCCGCCAGCACTCCCCGCTCGCCCGCAACTCGCCCCAACTGCTGTACCGGTACCGGAACAGCCGCGCCCGCACATACGTGGGCGCGCGCCCCGGAGGGAACGGCGCCCGGCGCAGCAGCCGCAGCGTCGCCGGGTCGGCCTCCAGCAGCCGCTCCACGAACCGGGTGAACCACACCCCGGCGTACGCGGGGGACAGCGCGGCGAACCACATCATCCAGTCCAGGCGGAGGTGGTAGGGCGCGAACTGGCGTGGCCAGTGGCCCAGTTGACCCGGCTTGCCCTTGAACTCGTACTCCCGCCAGTCCGATCCGGCGCGCGGGACGTCGTCCAGCGTCCCCTCCACCACCACCTCGTACCGGGTCCGGCTGACGCTCCCGAACGCGCCGTAGGTGTTGACCAGGTGCAGGGGGTCGAAGGAGCGGTTCATGACCTGGCGGCGGGAGAGCATGTTGCGCACCGGGCGGTGGCTGAGGAAGAGCAGGAAGGCGGCGACGGCCAGGACCAGGGCCTCGTACCAGCGGGGGGTCTCCGGGAACTCCCTTGTCGAGCCCCCAAGTTGCACCGCCGACAGCGCCAGCGTCACCGTGATCCAGTTCAGCCAGGCGAAGTTGCCCGACGCGATCAGCCACAGCTGGGTCAGGATCATCAGGCAGGCCGCCGCCGTCGCGACCGGCTGCGGGGTGAACAGCAGGAAGGGGACGGCGAGTTGGGTGATGTGGTTGGCGGCGGCCTCCACCCGGTGCAGCGGGCGCGGCAGGTGGTGGAAGAACCAGGACAGCGGGCCCGGCATCGGCTGGGTCTCGTGGTGGAAGTACAGGCAGGTCAGCTTGCGCCAGCAGGCGTCGCCGCGCAGTTTGATCAGCCCCGCGCCGAACTCGACCCGGAACAGCACCCAGCGCAGCAGGAACAGCACCACGACCGGCGGACCGACCTCGCCGTTGCCGAGGAACACCGCGAGGAACCCGGTCTCCAGGAGCAGCGACTCCCAGCCGAAGCCGTACCAGGTCTGTCCGACGTTCACGACCGACAGGTACAGCGCCCACAGCAGCAGCCACGCCAACATGGCAGCCCACAGAGGAAGCAGTGCGTCCACCCCGGCCAGCAGCGCCCCCGACACGGCGCACCCCGTCCCTGCGCAGCCCGCGAACAGCCGGTCGGAGTAGCGGAGTTGGAACAGGCTGGGCGCGTCCCGGAACCGCACCCGGGCCGTGAAGGACGGCACCGGCAGCATCCCCCGCTCCCCGATCAGCGCCCGGAACTGCAAGGCCGCCGTCAGGAACGCGAACAGGTAGACCCCGGCCAGCGCCCGCTGGAACAGCACCCGGCTCAGCCAGGCGGAGTCGGCGGTGAACCAGTCCATGACCCAGTGAAGCAGACAACACATGCGCCCGCCCCTCCCCAGCCGATAAGTCGATAAACCCGCCAAACCCTGTCAAAGTGTCCCCATGCCGGACGACTGGCCCTCGGAACCGATTCTGGCGCTCAACCTCATGGGCAGTTTCGACTGGGACCTGGACGCCGGTGTGTTCCGCATGGACGCCCGCGCACACGAGATCTTCGACCTGCGCCCCGACGAGTACGACGGAAACCCCGAGAGCCTGGGCCTGAGAGTCCCGCGCGCGGAGGGCGAACGGCTCGACGGCCTGGTCGCGCGGGCCATCAAGGACGGCAGCGAGAACTACGGCGTCTACTTCCGCATCCAGCTGCGCGACGGCACGCTGCGCTGGACCCACACCCAGGGCCACATCCGCCGCGACGACACCGGCCGCCCCCGCCGGATCCTCGGCATCGTCCGGGACGCCACCCAGGAGCTGGACGACCTCGCGCGCCGCCGTGAGGAGACCGTCCTGGACGACGCGCGCCGGGAACAGACGAACGTCGTACAGCTGACCACCGCCGCGCTGGCGCACGCGCGGACCGTGCAGGACGTCATCGACGTCCTCAAGGACACCCAGGGCCTCACCCATCTGGGCGCCACGAGCCTCGTCATCGGCCTGGTCGAGGCGGGCCGGATCCGGCTGGTCGCGGAGGGGCCCGAGGGGAGTCTCGTACCGGGCACGCAGGTCACCCGGGTCGACGAGCCGTATCCGATGAGCGAGGTGGTGCGCACGCTCACGCCGCGGTTCATCGAGTCGCCGCAGGAGTTCGCGGCCGGCTACCCCGTCCTGTGGCCGCACCTCACCGACCTGCGCATCACCTCCGCCGCCTACCTCCCGCTGATCGTCCAGGCCCGCCCGATCGGCGCGATGGGCCTGCTCTACAGCGACCGGCACGGCTTCACCCCGGAGGAGCGCAACATCCTCGTCGCCCTCGGCAGCAGCATCGCCCAGAGCCTCCAGCGCGCGATGTTCTACGAGCAGGAGAAGGACATCGCCCAGGGCCTCCAGCAGGCCATGCTGCCGCGCACGATCCCCAGCGTCCCCGGCGCCGACGTCGCCGTCCGCTACCGCGCCGCGACCATCGGCGGCTCCCACGGCCGTGACATCGGCGGCGACTGGTACGACCTGATCCCGCTGCCCGGCGGCAAGGTCGGCGCGGTCATCGGCGACGTCCAGGGCCACGACACGCACGCGGCGGCCGTCATGGGCCAGCTGCGCATCGTCCTCAAGGCGTACGCCTCCGAAGGGCACCCGCCGGCCACGGTCATGGCCCGCGCCTCCGTCTTCCTCCACGAACTCGACACCGACCGCTTCGCGACCTGCCTGTACGCCGAGACCGACCTGTCCACGGGCGTCGTCCAGGCGGTCCGCGCCGGCCACCTCGACCCCCTGCTGCGCGCCGCCGACGGCACCTGCCACCGCCTCACCGTCCCCGGCGGCCTCCCGCTCGGCCTCTCCGCCGAGTTCGGCGGCCTCGTCTACCCCGTCGCGACCCTCGAACTCGACCCCGGCGACACCCTCCTGCTGTGCACGGACGGCCTCGTCGAACAGCCCGGCGCCGACCTCGACGACGGCATGAGCGCCCTCACCGACCTGGTCACCGGCGGCCCCGACGACGTACGCGAGCTGGCCGACCTGCTGATCGAGGCCGCCGACGAACGCGGCGGGGACGACGACGTCGCGCTGCTCCTGCTGCGCCGGCGCACCCTCGACACGCCCCGCGACGGCGGCCGGCTCCAGCAGCACGTCGCCCCCGGCGATCCCGAGGCGCTCGTCCACGCCCGCCACATGATCCGCGCCGCCGTCCGCGCCTGGGGCGCCCACCCGCGCGCCGACGAGGTCGAGCTGGTCGCCGACGAGCTGGTCACCAACGCGCTCATGCACACCGAGGGCGCCGCGATCCTCACCCTGCGGGTCGTCCTCGCGGGCTCCGCGCGGCGGCTGCGGGTCGAGGTCGAGGACACCTCCAGCGCCCTGCCCCGGCGCCGGGAGGCGGGCGAGGCGGGCGTCTCCGGGCGGGGCCTGCTCCTGGTGGACCTCCTCACCGACGCGTGGGGCGTGGAGGCGCGCGGCGGCGGCAAGTGCGTGTGGTGCGAGTTCGCGCTGCCGAGCCGCCGTCTGCCTCCGGTGGCACCCTGGAGACATGCCTGAACTCCCCGAGGTGGAGGCGCTGAAGTCCTTCCTCGACGAGCACCTGGTCGGCCACGAGATCGTCCGCGTCCTCCCCGTCGCGATCAGCGTCCTCAAGACCTACGACCCGCCCGTCACCGCCGTCGAGGGCCACGAGGTGACCGCGGTGCGCCGGCACGGCAAGTTCCTGGCCGTCGGGACCGGCGCGGGACTGCACCTCGTCACGCATCTCGCCCGCGCGGGCTGGCTGCACTGGAGGGACCGGCTGCCCGACGGGATGCCCAAGCCGGGCAAGGGGCCGCTGGCGCTGCGGGTGGCGCTGGAGACGGGCGCGGGCTTCGACCTGACCGAGGCCGGGACGCAGAAGCGGCTCGCGGTGTACGTCGTCGCCGATCCGTAGGAGGTGCCGGGCATCGCGCGGCTCGGGCCCGATCCGCTGGCGGCGGACTTCGACGAGGCGCGGCTGGCGGCGCTGCTCGCGGGGGAGCGGCGGCAGCTCAAGGGGGCGCTGCGGGACCAGAGCCTGATCGCGGGCGTCGGCAACGCCTACAGCGACGAGATCCTGCACGCGGCGCGCATGTCGCCGTTCAAGAAGGCGGCCTCGCTCACCCCGGCGGAGGTGCACACCCTCCACACGGCGCTGCGCGGCACGCTGGAGGAGGCCGTGGAGCGCTCCCGGGGGGTCGCGGCCGGGCGGCTGAAGGCGGAGAAGAAGAGCGGGCTGCGGGTGCACGGCAAGGCCGGCGAGCCCTGCCCGGTCTGCGGGGACACGATCCGCGAGGTGTCCTTCAGCGACTCCTCGCTCCAGTACTGCCCCACCTGCCAGACGGGCGGCAGACCGCTGGCGGACCGGCGGATGTCGCGGCTGCTCAAGTAGCGCCCGCCGAAAAAAGGCTCATCGGACCGGGGTGCGCCGAACTCCCGCTCCGGGGACCGGAGTTCTGGCCTCAGCTGGCGGACCCGGGAATCCGCACCAGCGTCTGTCCCCCGGTCGTGCGGACGTCGTAGAACAGCACGTCGTCGGTGTGGACGGCGACCGCGCCATGCAGCGTGGTCGGGCTCGCGTCGTGGTCGGGGACCATCCAGCCGGTGGCGGTCTGCTCGCTGCCGTCGCGGCCGACGATGACGAGCCGGCAGGAGCGCGGCCCGGAGCCGTCCTTCACCTCGATCTCCAGATCGGCGCCCCATACCTTGTCGGACGCCGTGACCTGGGCCCACACCCCGGACTTCGCGTCGGTCGCGGCGACCTTGACCGTCCCGGCCGCCTGCGGGCTCTTCTCCCCGTCCCCGCCCACCGCGGCCACCACCGCGGGCCCGGCCAGCGCGACCGCGACCGACGCGGCGAGCCCGAAGAGCACCTTGCGGCGGGCCGTGCGGCGGCGCACGGCGATGTCGTCCAGCAGCTTGTCGAGCAGCCGGGGGCCCGGTCCCGCGAACGGGTGCACGGTGCGCGGGGTGGCCCGCCGGTACAGCATCAACTGCCGTGTCGTGGGCCCGAATTCGGTGACCTGGGCGGCGCATCGAGGACACTCCATGAGGTGGTCCTCGAAGCGGTACGCCTCCGCCTCGTCCAGGACGCCGAGCGCGTACGCGCCGACGTCCGCGTGTTCTTCCAGGGACCTCATGCCGAATCCTCGTGCCGTTGGGTGCGGGTGGGGTTACTCCTTGCTCTCATCGGTACGCACCCGGACCGGGAATCACTCAAGGCGTGTACTGAATCGTGACCCAGATGTTCGGAGCGGGCCGTTCAGCGGATTGCCCGGATCGGAAAAAAATTACCGGGGCGAGTGCGCTCAGAACAGGTGGATCGCCAAGTGGCCCAGCGGCAGGCCGAGTTGCCAGGCCGGCGTCCACACTTTCGGCCCGTCGTCCTCGCCGCTCTCACCGCTCCCCACGGCCCCGCCGGGCACCGCGTCGAGGTCGGGCGCGAGCAGTTCGGTCTCCTCCAGCCAGCGCCGGGCGTCCTCGGCGAGCGCGCGGTCGGGACCGGGCGGACGCTCCCGCATCCGCGCCCGCACCCAGTCCTGCCAGGGCTGGTCGTACGCGGTGAGCGACAGCCAGGTCTCCAGCTGGGTGACGACCCGGATGCCGGGCAGTTCCCCGTCGGTGTCCGACAGGAAGATGGTCAGCGCCAGCGCGTCGCGCCCGGCGCGGAACTCGAAGGACGTCGGCGGCATGAGATCGCCGGTCCGCAGCAATTCGTCGGCGATGTACTCCGCGTACAACCAGGCCATGGGAACGATGAGTTCACCGTCGCCCGTGCCGTCCGTCCCCTCGTGACCTCTGTGCAGCATCCCTTCCTGCCTTCCTCCGGTGCCTGCCCTCGCCCGTCGCCGGGTCCCCATCCGGAACACGGATGGGAACAGCCGATTACTCAACCGGGTGGGCAGGCAAGGCACTTTACGGAGGTTTGACCCTGGGATGGGTTTCAGCGCAGGTCGGCCGCGTAGCCCGGGAGCACCCGGCGCAGGGCACGCAGGGCGTAGTACGCGCGGGACTTCACCGTACCGGGCGGAATCCCTAACGTTTCGGCGGCTTCCGCCACACTCGCCCCTTGGAAATACACCAGCACCAGGACTTCACGGTGCTGCGGAGTGAGAGTCTTCACAGCCTCGCGCACGTCCAGCGTCGCGGCGGCCCGCTCGGCGTGGTCGGCGCAGAGCGGCGCGTGCTCCAGTATCGCGTCGCCCACCTCCGCCGGGCGGGCCTGCCGGGCCCGGCGCGCGTCGATGGCGAGCCGCCGGCCGACGGTCATCAGCCAGGGCCGTACGGAGTCGAAGTCGTCGGCGCGCAGGGCCTCGGGGTGCTGCCAGGCGCGCACCAGGGTCTCCTGGACCAGGTCCTCGGCCCGCTGCCGGTCGCCGTCGCTCAGCCGCAGCAGCAGCGCGAAGAGCGGCCGGCCGTGTTCGCGCTGGAGCGCGGCCAGTTCGTCTTCGGCGGTGGTCAGGGGCGGTGCGAGCGCGGTTCGGGCGGTCATGGCCGCAATAGCACCGTGGGGCGGGCCGCCGGGGACAGGGCGCGTACGCGGATCTGCGGCGGACGGTCGATCGCGTCGACGAACGGTTCGACGAACGGTCGCCGGCGGGCGGTGGCCGGGCTTCCGTTTGCCCAGGTCCGGGCCATGCCCTGGCGGAGCGTGACCGGATGTCAGGGCCGCGGCCCCCGCGCCTCCCGGGCCGCGACCCCTGTGCGCACGGGGCTGGAGCCCCCGTGCCGGCGAGGCCGCGGCCCCGTCAGATGGCACGGCCTCGGGGGCGGTCCGGTTCACCCGCTCCCGTCCGGCTAGGCCGATCGCGCGCATCCGGGGGAGGTGAAGGGAGCGGCGGGGTGGTGTGCGCCGGGGTATGCGCTAGGAGTGTGAGCGCCATCCAGTAAGTGCGACAATCTGATCGGGGTTGATCTGGTGATCGCGCGCAGACAACAGGCGGCACTGGCCCTCACCGCCCTCCTCGCGGCAGCCGCGGCCTGCCAGGCCCAGCAGCACCACAAGAAACCGCCCGCCTCCGGGCATCCCGCCCCCGCCGCCACCCCGCGCGGCTTCACCCTCGTCGCCACCGGCGACGTCCTCCCGCACACCTCCGTCATCGACCGCGCCCGCTTCGACGCGGGCGGCTCCGGCTACGACTTCCGCCCCATGCTCGACGCGGTCCGCCCCGTCGTCTCCCGCGCCGACCTCGCCCTGTGCCACATGGAGACCGTCTACGGCGCCAACGGCGACTACACCGGCTACCCCGCCTTCAAATCCCCGCCCGAGATCGCCGAAGGCCTCGCCACGACCGGCTACGACGGCTGCTCCACCGCCTCCAACCACAGCCTCGACGACGGCGCCCCCGGCATCCGCCGCACCCTCGACGCCCTCGACGGCGCCGGCGTCCGCCACGCGGGCACCGCCCGCAGCGCGACCGAGGCGAGCGCGCCCACGCTCCTCAAAGCGGGCCCCGCCAAGGTCGCCCACCTCGCCTACACCTTCGACACCAACGGCTACCCCCTGCCCGTCGACCAGCCCTGGGCCGTCAACCTCCTCGACGAAAGCCGGGTCATCGCCGACGCCCGCGCGGCCCGGCAGGCGGGCGCCGACGTCGTGGTCGTCTCCGTCCACTGGGGCACCGAATGGCAGGACGACCCCGACGAGCGCCAGCTCGCCCTCGCCCGTGGCCTCACCGCCTCCCGGACCGCGGGCCGCCCCGACATCGACCTCATCCTCGGCACCCACGCCCACATCCCCCAGGCCTACGAGAAGGTCAACGGCACCTGGGTCGTCTACGGAATGGGCGACCAGATCGCGGGCGAGATGTTCAACCACCAGGGCCTCCAGGACCCCCGCGGCAACCAGTCCACCATCGCCCGCTTCACCTTCACCCCGCCCGCGAGGCCCGGCGCCCGCTGGGAGGTCTCCAAGGCGGAGTTCATCCCCCAGATGTACGACATCGACGCCGGCCGCGTCCTGAACCTCAACCAGGCGCTCGCCCAGGGCGCGGACGTACAGAGCGTCCGGGACCGGATCAGGGACGTCGTCCTGGGACGGGGGGCGGCGAAGGACGGGCTGGTGATGGGGGAGACGGAAGGGCTGCCGCAACTCGCGGTGGACTCGCCTGTGGCAGCCCCCGCTACGGCACCACCGTCACCGGCCACCGCCCCGTCTTCACCAGCCGTACCGCCACCGACCCGATGATCCGGTGCCCGGCCTGTTCCGAGGCCCCGACCACGACCGCGTCCGCCTTCAGATCGTCGGCCGCCTTCACCAGCCCGCTGTAGGGGTCGCCCCGGAACGTGTGGAACTCCCAGCGCACCTCGAATATCCCCTTGAGCCGCTCCGACTCCTGACGGATCAGCGCCACCAGATCCTCGGCGATCTGATCCGTCACCTCCGCCACCGGCGCCCCCAGCGCCGCGCCCGCCGCCATCACCGGCTGGACGTACACCACCGCCAGCAGCGCCCGCTGCCGCCGCGCGAGCCCGGCGGCGTAGGCGGCGGCCCGCAGCGAGGAGTCCGAGCCGTCGACGCCGACCAGGATCACCTTGGGCCCGTCCGTACCCCGCTCGAATCGCTGGGAGGGCTGGTGCGCATGCTGTTCCGTCACGTCCCGAGGCTATCGGAAGCGCTGGTTCCCGAACCGTCCGGCCTTGCCCCGTCCCGCAAAACTTCCCGCCCCCTTCCAGCCGTTCGACCTGCGCCGCGGCCCACCCGTTCCTAAAGTCGGAGCATGACCGCCACCGAAGCCCGGCCCGCGCCGGCCGAGGACCCCGCCCCGCCGCACCGGTTCCTCACCCGCGTACCCGAAGCCTTCGGCGGCTTCTTCGGCGCGCTCGCCGCGCTGTGCGTCCTGCTCGCGTTCGTCCCGCCGCTGCGCAAGCTGCTGCACCCGGCCCTCGACGTCATCGACCTGCTGGTCGTCCCGGTCAGCGCCAACCTCGCGTACGCCGTCTTCGTCTTCCTGCTGGCCGGCGCGACCGCCGCGCGCAAGAAGGTCGCCTGGTGGCTGGTCGTCGTCTACCTGGGGCTGCTGGTCGTCGGGGACTCCCTGGGCGTCGCCTTCGGGGACTACGCCTGGTCCCTGCCCTCGCTGATCATCTGCGGTCTCGCCCTGATCGTCCTGCTCTTCGCCCGCCGCGAGTTCTACGCGGCCTCCCGGCACGGCGCCGTCCGCCGCGCGGCCCTCGTCCTGCTCCTCGGCCTCGGCCTCGCGATCCTCGCCGGCTGGGGACTGGTCGAACTGTTCCCCGGCACCCTCCACCAGGGCGACCGGCTGGCCTGGGCCGCCGACCGGGTCCTCGGCGGACTCGTCTCCGGCGGCACCTTCAGCGGCCGGCCGCCGCGCGTGCTGTTCTTCCTCCTCGGCCTCTTCGGCGCCCTCGCCCTCCTCAACGCCGCCGCCACCATGTTCCGCAGCCAGCGCATGGAAGCGGCCCTGCACGAGGACGAGGAGGCCCGCGTCCGCGCCCTCCTCAAGCGCTACGGCGCCCAGGACTCCCTCGGCTACTTCGCCACCCGCCGCGACAAGGCCGTCGTCTTCTCGCCCACCGGCAAAGCCGCCGTCACCTACCGCGTCGAGACCGGCGTCTGCCTCGCCAGCGGCGACCCCGTGGGCGACCGCGAGGCCTGGCCGCACGCCATCGCCGCCTGGCTGGAGACCGCCCGCCGGCACGGCTGGACCCCGGCCGTCATGGGCGCCTCCGAGGACGGCGCCCGCGCCTTCGCCCGCGCCGGGCTCGGCGCGCTGCAACTCGGCGACGAGGCCATCCTCCAGACGGCCGCCTTCGACCTCGGCGGCCGGGACATGCGCGTCACCCGGCAGGCCGTCCACCGCGTCGCCCGCACCGGCGCCACCTGCCGGGTGCGCCGGCACTCCCACTTGAGCGAGGAGGAGATGGAGGAGGTCATCTCGCGCGCCGACGCCTGGCGCGACACCGAGACCGAGCGCGGCTTCTCCATGGCCCTGGACCGGCTCGGCGACCCGGCCGACGGCGACTGCCTCCTCGTCGAGACCCACGCCGCCGACGGCAGCCTGATCGCCCTGCTGTCCTTCGTCCCCTGGGGACCCGACGGCATCTCCCTCGACCTGATGCGCCGCGACCGGGCCGCCCCCAACGGGGTCATGGAGTTCATGGTCGCCGAACTCTGCGCCGCCGCCCCGAAGTTGGGGGTGCGCCGGATCTCCCTGAACTTCGCCGTCTTCCGCTCGGTCTTCGAGGAGGGCGCCCGCATCGGCGCGGGCCCGGTGCTGCGGCTGTGGCGCCGGCTGCTGCTGTTCTTCTCCAAGTGGTGGCAACTGGAGGCCCTCTACCGTTCCAACGCCAAGTACCGCCCCCAGTGGTACCCCCGCTTCCTCTGCTACGGCGACGCCTCCTCCCTCGCCCGCGTCGGCCTCGCCTCCGGCATCGCCGAGGGCTTCGTCGTCGTCCCCTCCCTGCGCCGCCACCGCTTCAAGCACGCCGTGCGCCCCGCCTCCTCCACCGGCGTCCTGCCGCCCCTGGAGGACCTGATCCCGCCCGCGCCCCGCGAACACGTCCCCGACCAGGTCCGCGTCCGCCGCCGCAAACTCCAGCGGCTGTACGACGCCGGCACCGACCCCTACCCGGTCGGGGTCCCGGCGCCCACGCACGCCCTCGCCGCCGTCCCCGCGCGCGGCACCGTCACCGTCGCCGGCCGGATCCTGCGCGTCCGCGACTTCGGCGGCATCGTCTTCGTCACCCTCCGCGACTGGTCCGGGGACCGCCAACTCGCCTTCACCGCACCGCAGGCGGACGGTTTCCGGGCCGGCACCGACCTCGGCGACCTGATCACCGCCACTGGCGAGGCCGGCGCCAGCGACCGGGGCGAGCCGACCGTCTTCGTCACCGGCTGGCAGCTCACCGGCAAGTGCCTGCACCCCCTGCCCGACAAGCGGCGCGGCCTCACCGACCCCGAGGCCAAGGTCCGTATGCGCGCCCTCGACCTCGTCACCAGCCCCGCCGCCCGCGACACCGTCCGCATCCGCTCCACGGCCGTCCAGGCGCTGCGCCAGGGCCTGCTGGAGCGCGGCTACCTGGAGGTCGAGACCCCGATGCTCCAGCAGATCCACGGCGGCGCCAACGCCCGCCCCTTCACCACCCACATCAACGCCTACGACCTCGACCTCTACCTCCGCATCGCCCCCGAGCTGTACCTCAAGCGGCTCTGCGTCGGCGGCCTGGAGAAGGTCTTCGAGATGGGCCGCACCTTCCGCAACGAGGGCGTCTCCCCGAAGCACAACCCCGAGTTCACGATGCTGGAGGCCTACCAGGCGTACGCCGACTACGACGTCATGCTCGACCTCACCCGCGACCTCATCCAAGGCGCCGCCCGCGCGGCCTTCGGCACCCCCGTCGCCCGCAAGGACGGCCAGGAGTACGACATCTCCGGCGCCTGGCCGGTCAAGACGGTGCACGGGGCGATCTCGGAGGCGCTGGGCGAGGAGATCGACGCGGACACCACCCTGACGAAGCTGCGCCTGCTGTGCGACCGCGCGGGCGTCCCGTACGAGGACGGCCACGGCCGGGGCGACGTCGTCCTGGAGATGTACGAGCGCCTCGTCGAGGAAAGAACCGAACTGCCGACGTTCTACAAGGACTTCCCCACCGACGTCTCGCCCCTGACCCGCCAGCACCGCACCGACCCGCGCCTCGCCGAACGCTGGGACCTGGTCGCCTTCGGCACCGAACTGGGCACCGCCTACTCGGAGTTGACCGACCCGGTGGAGCAGCGCCGGCGGCTCACGGAGCAGTCCCTGAAGGCGGCCGGCGGCGACCCCGAGGCGATGGAGCTGGACGAGGACTTCCTGACCACCCTGGCGTACGCGATGCCCCCGACGGGCGGGCTCGGCATCGGGGTGGACCGGCTGGTGATGTTCCTGACGGGGCTGACGATCAGAGAGACCCTGCCGTTCCCGCTGGTGCGGCGCAGATGAGCGGGACTGCTACGCCGTCCGCTGATCGGAAAAGCCCTCCGATGCCCCGGTTGCTTCGGCCGCCCGGGTGGAAACGCGCCTCCGCCCAGGTGTCCTGAGGGTGCGTCGGGGGTCCGGTGGGCGACTGATGAGTCATGCAGAAGGATCAGTTGTTCACTCGGCGTCGGTTGCTCGGTCTCGGAGCCGCTCTGGCGGGGGCCGGGGCAGTGGGCGGAGCACTCGCCTGGGACGGCGGAGAAACGGTTGCCCGCCCCACCGCGGGCGCCCCCGCCCGGCAGCTCCCCCTGAAGCCCTCCGCCTACCGGCTCCAGCCGCTCACCGGATACGGCCCGCCCGCCGCCCCGGCCCCCCGGCTCGCGGTGCGCAGCAGACCCATCCTCGAGATGCCGGGCCACGGCAAGACGATGGTGCTGACCTTCGACGACGGACCCGACCCCCGCTACACCCCGGGCATCCTCGACACCCTCGCCGAGTACGACGTGCGCGCGATGTTCTTCGTGTGCGGCGAGATGGCCGTCGACAACCAGGACCTCCTGGGCCGGATGGCCGACGCGGGCCACATCGTCGGCAACCACACCTGGTCCCACCCCCTCCTCACCCGCATGGACCGGGCGGACATCCGCTCGGAGATGGTCCGCACCAGCGCCGTCATCAAACAGGGCTACGGCGAGAACCCCCGCTGGTTCAGGGCCCCCTACGGCGCCTGGAACCGGGCCGCGTTCCAGCTCGGCGCGCAGCTGGGCATGGAGCCCCTCGCGTGGACCGTCGACACCCTCGACTGGACGACCCCCGGCACCGGCACGATCGTCAGCCGGGTCGAGAACGGCGCGGGACCCGGCGTCGTCGTCCTCTCCCACGACGCCGGCGGCAACCGCTCCCAGAGCGTGAAAGCCCTGCGCCGCTATCTGCCCGAACTCATCGACTCCGGATACCACATCACCGTCCCCCGGCGGAAATACGCCTGAGGAACAGGGAAATCCCGTCCGGCCGGGGTCCGTTCAGCGGACCTCGGCCAGGCGGGCGAAAGCGACCACGTTCCCGTCGTAACCGTGCGCCTTCGAGAAACCGCCGCCGCAGGTGATGACCCGCAGTTCCGGGGCGCCTTTCGAGGCGTAGACGCGGTCGCCGGGGAAGTTCTTCTTCTCGAAGACCTCGATGCCGTAGATCTCGAAAACGGCCGTCTTTCCGTCTTTGCGGGAGACCTCGACGCGGTTTCCCTTTTTCAGCGCGCCGAGTCCGTAGAAGACGGCCGGGCCCTGGCGGTTGTCCACATGGCCGACGACGACCGCGGTGCCCTTCTCGCCGGGGGAGACCCCGCCGGTGAACCAGCCCGCGAGGTTCGGGTCCTCCGGCGGCGGCGCGTCCACCCAGCCCTGCGCGTCGAGACCGACCGGCACGACCGGGGCGTCGACGCGGATCGCCGGGATACGGACCCGCTCGGCCACCGAGAACGGCAGCGGGGCGGGCGCCTTGGCGAAGACACTGCCCGTGAGGCCGTTCGTGCGGCCGTCGGACGCGGCAGCGGCGGCGGGCTGCGGCGGGCCGGTGTCGAATTCCCCCGAACCATTGCGCATCAGCGCGAGACCGGTCAGCAGCACCAGCGCTATCACCCCCCACGGAGCGCGCTTTCTCGGCCGCCCCTCCTCTTCCTCTTCCGCCGTGCCGGAGAATCCGTGACCCGACATTCGCCATCCCCTTTCGGCACGGCCGTCGCCGCGTCTCGGCCGCGCATACGGCAAACGCTAGAACGCGGCCGGGAAACCGGCGACGGGGCGGCGGCGAACGGGTGGCCGCCGCGCGTGAGAACACCCCGTCCGGGCGGAGGGGTGCGCCATCCGAGTCGGCCCGGCGAGGAAATTTATGACGGTCCGTGACCTGCGGTGATATCCCGTCAGATGATATTCGCCCGGCGTGTCGGCTCACCGGTACGGACCAGTCCCGAAATGCGGGCGCGGGCACGGCAACTGAGGGTCGTGCACGGGAGGTGTCTCTCGCCGACAGACCGGGGACGGGCCCCGGGGCGCCTTCCGCGGAGGAAAGATGCGAACCACTCGCGCCCTGGCGGCCTCGGCCGCCGCGTGCGCCGTCCTCGGGCTCACCGCCCCGACGGCGGCAGCCTGGACCGATCCGACCGGAGTGATTGCCTCGCCGAGCGTCATCTCCCGCGGCGGACAGCTCACCCTCACCGTCAACGGCGGCGGCGACAACGCCTGCACGAGCCCGGGCAGCTCGGTCAGCTCCCGGGCCTTCCCGACCACCAACCTCATCTCGATGGGCCGCAACACGTCCACCGCGAGAGTGCGGATCCACCCCTTCACCGAGGCCGGCTCCTACCCCGTCACCGTCACCTGCGAGGGCCGCACCCGGACCTTCCCCGGCGTCTTCACCGTCCTCGGCGGGGTCCGCGGCGGCCTCGGCGGCTCCACCTCCTCCGGGGCCACCCCGACCGACGTCGCCATCGGCGGCGGGCTCGTCGCGGCGGCCGTCGTCGGCGGCGGGGTCTTCTGGATGCGGCGGCGGGCGGAGCGCCGCATTTAAAGCGTTTTAAGTGGTCTTAAAGCGCTTTAAACGGCCTTCGGCCCGGGTCCCCTGAGGGGCCCGGGCCGAAAGCTGTGCCGGTCAGCCGCCGTTCTCGCCCGCGCGGCGGCGGGAGAAGTGGTAGGCGGCGCCGATCGAACCGGCGATGAGCGCGGCGCCGAGGCCGAGCTCCTTGAGGTCGAACCCGCCGATCGTGCCGCCCTCGCCGGCGTGCACCCCGCGGTCGCGCGGATACAGGTACTGGTTGTCGGAGCGTGGATAGCCGTTGTCGTGCCCGTTGTCGTGGCCGTTGTCATGCCCGTCGCCGCGGTCCGGGACGCGGCCGTTGGCGATGGTCAGCGCGGCGCTCCCGCTGTCTCCGCCGTTGCAGGTGAACGTCACCCGGTACACCGCGCCGGCCCGGGCGTCCCAGTCGACGGTCGCCGTCGCCTGGGAGCGGTCCGGGCCGATGCGCACGGTGTCGAAGACCCCGGAGGACACGATCACCGTCCCGCTGCAATTGCCGTTGCTCCGTTCCACCGAGAGCGTGACCTGGCCGCCGGCCGCGATCGTCGACGGCTGTGCCCGGAAACCGAAGCGGTTGTCGTGGTCGCCGGCCCAGGCGGCCGGCGTGGAGCAGACGAGGGCACCCGCGGCCAGCGCGGCGGCCGAGACGACGCGTATCGCGCGCATGGTCAATCCTCCGGTCCCCGAGGAGCAGCCGCGGACCTTTTCCGCCGGTGAGTGAAATGCACCTCGATGACCGAAACGCTAGGAACAGGTGTGCGTACGCGCGATCGCTGATCGTGCGAATGGGGCATGACTGTGGGCCGCTCAGGGGACGCCGGCGGCGTGTCTGAGCGGCCGTCAGGCTCCGGGGACGCTAGCTCCGGGCGTTCGGGAAGAAGTGCAGGAACGGGTCCGCGCTCGCCGTGATGCCCCGGCTGTAGGGGGCGTCGAAGTCCCAGATCAGGAAGAGCAGGAACGCGATCAGGGCGGAGAACAGGGCGGCGAGGATCAGCTCGCGCGGACTGCGGCCGATCTGGAGCGCGAACACCATCCCGATGGTCACGATCCCGCCGCCGATCAGGCCGAACCACACCACCCCCGGCATCGTCGGCGACACCGAGTCCGCGCGGGACGTCCGCGCCTGGTCCAGGGCCGTGAGCTGGTCCAGGAGCGGCTGGTAGGCCTGCGCCTGGAAGTCCGTCCTCGGCTGGTAGTCCGTGACGTCCGCGCGCAGCTTCTCCAGCAGGGTGTCCGCCTTCGCGGTCATCTCGCCCTTGTCCTTCATCGTCCGCCACTCGACGGTGACGACCTGGTGGACGTACGCGTCGACGTCGGCGCGGATCAGGTCGCGGGCGTCGGCCGGGTAGACCCGCACCCGCTCCGAGATCTCGTGCAGCGCCTGCGCCTCCGCCTGGATGTGGTCCGACGCGGAGCTGCGGCCCTCCCAGACGCCGGCGATCGCCAGGCCCAGGACGATGGCGTACACGACGCCGATCCACATCGTCATGTACTCGATGACGTCCGGCGTCTCGTCGGCGTCCTCGGGCTGCGCGTGCTCGGCCGACTTG
This sequence comes from Streptomyces sp. AMJ-169, assembly GCF_055597585.1. Classification (NCBI taxonomy): domain Bacteria; kingdom Bacillati; phylum Actinomycetota; class Actinomycetes; order Kitasatosporales; family Streptomycetaceae; genus Streptomyces; species Streptomyces sp. AMJ-169. The sequence goes on along the minus strand of NZ_JBVLTJ010000004.1, from coordinate 495,300 downwards.
CGGTTGCGCAGCAGCGTCAGAACGACGACCACCGCGCAGACGGCGAGCATCACGAGGGTCAGATCAAGCCATTCCGGCAAGGAAGCCTCCTTCGGTTCGGCACTAGCGCGGACGCAGTGCGGCGACGGCGATGACCGCGGGGGCGGTGATGAGCAGCACGTAGGTGACCGGGGAGGTCGTGCTACGGGGCTGCCGCTTGGGTTTGGAGGGGGAGTGGTACGCCGGGTAGTGGACCGGGGCGGCACTCGGGGTGGGGGTAGGGGTCGGGGTAGGGGTGGGCGTGGGGGTCGGCGTCGGGGGTGGTGGGGGCTGCGGTGGGGGGACGGCCCGGGCGGGCGGGGCCGGGGCGGGGGCCGGGGGCGGTGGTTTCGGGGTCGGCTCGGGAGCCGGGGTGGGGGTCGGGACCGGCTTCGGGGGTGGCTTCGGGGTCGGGGTGGGGGTCGGTTTCGGGGGTGGGGTCGGAGTGGGGGTCGGGGTGGGTGTGGGGGTCGGTGTGGGGGTCGGCTCCGGGCAGGGCGGTGGCGGCGTCGGGCAGGGCCACGTGGGCCAAGGGGTGGGCCAGGTGGCCGGTTTCCCGGCGGTCACCTTGACGGCGGCCGTCTTTCCGCCGGCCACCGCCACCGCGAGGCCGCCGGAGCCGGTCGACGCGTACGCGCACGCGTCGGCGCGCGCGACCCCGGCGGGCGCGCCGACGAGCAGCCAGGCCGCGGTCACCACACCCAACACCCGTACGGTGAGGGCGATTCGGGTCGGTTCGGGTCCATGCACGACGCAGATCATCAGCCTTCACACCCCGGCGTACGCCCCGATTGGATGATGATTGCCTCGAACGGGGGAACTTCGCCCGCAACCGGTTTGACCTGCGCGCGAGGGGGTGCGTGACCCCTGCCACTCCCGCCGCGAACCACAGCCGCCCGAAAGTTTTTTGTGCGTACGTTGAACACAACTCCCGTCCCCGTGCGTACCCAGTGCCGTGCGGCGGCGCAGCAGGGCGCTGCGACAGCCTTGTGAATTCGGGGAGTTGACGATGAACACCTCCTGGCGGAGCGCCTCACTCGTGGCGAGCGCTGTGGCCGTGATGGCGCTGACGTCGGCGTGCGGTCAGGAAACCGGTTCGGCCGCGAGCCAGAACGTCGGGGCCACGGCCCCGGCCGCGACCGGCGGCCTCACCGGCGGCGTGGGCACCGGCGGTTACGGCGGTGTCGGCGCGGGCGTCGGCGCCAGCCCCAGCGAGAGCGGCACCGGCACCGGCGCCCAGTCGACCGGCAAGGCCGGTGAACTCGCCGTCGCCGTCAACGCGGAGCTCGGCAAGCTCGTCACCGACAGCGCGGGGCGCACCCTCTACCGCTTCGACGCCGACACCGCGGAGCCCCCGAAGTCGAACTGCGACGGCGACTGCGCGACGGCCTGGCCGCCGGTCGCGGCGGACGACGCCTCCGCCGGCGACGGCATCGACAAGTCGCTGCTCGGTGAGGTCACCCGCACCGACGGCACCAAACAGCTGACGATCGGCGGCTGGCCCGCGTACTACTACGCCAAGGACGCCAAGGCCGGGGACATCGCGGGCCAGGGCGTCGGCAACAAGTGGTTCGCGCTCGCCCCCGACGGCAAGAAGGCCAAGCTCACGGACCTGCCCGGACTCTCGGTCCGCAAGGACGCGAACCTGGGCAACATCGTCGTCGACAAGAACGGCATGACGGTCTACCGGTTCCTCAAGGACAAGGCGTGGCCGAAGCCGGTGTCGAACTGCACGGGCGCCTGCCTGGAGAAGTGGCCGGTCGTCGCGCCCGTCGAGTTCAACGACACCAAGGACATCCCGGAGAAGGGCTACATGAACTTCACCCGGCCCGACGGCGCGCGTCAGCAGACCCTCAACTGCTCGCCGATCTACACCTTCTCGGGTGACAAGGAGCCCGGCGACATCAACGGCCAGGGCGTCGGCGGGACGTGGTACGCCGTGGCGCCCGACGGGAAGCTGGTGGGCGCGCCCGGCCAGTGACCTGGCCTCAACTCCTGACGCCGACCGCCCCCTTCGCACCTGTGGAGGGGGCGGCGCCGTTTCCGCGCCTACCATGCGGTCCGCCGGTGCGTATCGCCCAGGTCCACCGAAGTCAACCGACACTGACCGGGAACGGACCGTGAATTTCCGTTTCCGCTCGTTCTTTTGGCGGGTGATCAGTAGCCTCAGCTCGAACACCGGATCGTCCGACGCGGGGGAGAGAGACAGATGCAGCGTTCCGCCTGGGCGCCCAGGAGCATCGACATCTCGGTGCCCAGCGTCGCGCGCATCCACGACTTCTACCTCGGCGGCGCGCACAACTTCGCCGCCGACCGGGCCACCGCCCGCGAGGCCCTGGCCCACGCCCCGGGGCTGCCCCGACTCGCCCAGCAGGGGCGGGCGTTCATGCGCCGGGCCGTCGCCCACGCGAGCGAGCGCGGCATCACCCAGTTCCTCGACATCGGCTCCGGCATCCCCGTCACCGGCGGCGTCCGCGAGACCGCCCGGCGACTGTGCCCGGGCGCCCGCGTCGTCCACGTCGACCACGACCCGGTGGCCGTCAGCCACGGCCGCGCCGCCCTCGCCGGGGACACGCTCGCGGCCTGCGTCCGGGGCGATCTGCGCCACCCCGAGGAACTCCTCGCCGACCCCGAGATCCGCGCCGTCCTCGACCCCGACCGGCCGGTCGCCCTCCTGTTGATTGGGATACTGCACTTCGTGGCGGACGAGGACGACCCGTACGGGGCGGTGGCGAGGCTGCGGGACGCGCTGGCGCCCGGCAGCGTGCTCGCGCTCTCGCACGCCTCGGCGGAAGGGGCGGGCTCCGACGGCGTGGCCCGCGTGTACGCGAACATCCGCAACCCGCTGATCCTGCGCTCGCGCGACGCCATCGCGCGGTTCTTCGAGGGGTACGACATGGTGCAACCGGGACTGGTGCCGATGCCGCGCTGGCGGCCACCGGCGGGCGCGGACGACGAGGACGCGCTGCCGCCCGGCGCCTTCGCCGGCGTGGGGACCACGGCGTGACGGGCGCACCGGACAGCCCCGAGGACAGAGTCCGCCGCTTCGCGACGATCTGGAGCCGCGCCGTCTACCCGGCCACCTCCACGTCCCTGACCCGCACCGAGTTCGAGGCCCAGCTCCTCCCGCTCGCCCAGCGGCTGCGGACGGCGCTGCTGTCGCGCGGCTTCGACGCCGCCGAGGCCAGAGCGGTCGGCGCGGCCCTGGTCGGCGCGCACTGCACCGACCCCGAGGCCCTCGCCCAGGCCCTGGACTGCGTCGACGCCTACCTGGTCCTGTACTGCGGCGACGACAGCCCGCCCGAGAAGCTGCGCACCCGCTGCTCACGCCTCCAGCACGCGATGGCCGCCGGCTACGCGCACGCCCTGCGCGAACGCACCCTCACCGAGCAAGAGGCCATCGCCCAGGCCGCGTTGCAGGCCCAGGGCGTCGTCGCGCAGGCGCTGCACGCGAGCGAGGCCCGCTTCCGCGCGGTCTTCGAGGGCGCCGCCATAGGCATCTGGATCGCCGACCTCGACGGCAACGTCCTGGAGGTCAACGGCGCCCTGACCCGCATGTTCGGCGGCTCCGAGCAGACCGTGCGGGGCCGCAACGTCCAGGAGTGGACGCACGCCGAGGACGCCCCGCAGGTGTGGAAGCTCCACGAGGAACTGGTCCGCGGCGAACGCGAGCACTACCACACCGAAAAGGCGTACTACCGGCCTGACGGAACGGTCCTGTGGACCAACCTCACGGTGTCCCTGCTGCGCGACGCCGACGACCGGCCCCGCTACCAGCTGGCCCTCATGGAGGACACCACCGAACGCCGGCTGCTCAACCTGCGGCTGCGCTACGAGGCCACCCACGACGCGCTCACCGGACTGCCCAACCGCACCCTGTTCTTCGAACGCCTGGAGAAGGTCCTGGCCGCGGGCGACGAACGCCGCTACGGCCTGTGCTACCTCGACCTCGACGGCTTCAAGACCATCAACGACAGCCTCGGCCACGCCGCCGGCGACCGCCTCCTCGTCGAGATCGCCGACCGCCTCCAGTCCTGCGCGACGGCGCCCGGCGAGATGGTCGCCCGGCTCGGCGGCGACGAGTTCGTCGCCCTCACCACCGGACCGCAGGCCCCGCACGAGGTCGACGAACTTGCCGCGCGCATCATGAACGCCCTGGTCGCGCCGGTCCGCATCGAGGGCCGCGAGCTGACCGTGCGCGGCTCCATCGGCATCGTCGAGGGCAAGGCGGGCGAGCGCAGCGCCGCCGAGGTGCTGCGCTCCGCCGACATCACGATGTACCGCGCCAAGTCGGCCGGCGGCGGCCGGTTCGAGCTGGCCGACGCCGAGGCCGACGCCCGCGCGATCACCCGGCACGGCCTGACGACCGCGCTCCCGGCGGCACTCGAGCGCGACGAGTTCTTCATCGAGTACCAGCCGCTGGTCCACCTCGGCGACGGCAGCGTGCGCGGCGCCGAGGCCCTGGTGCGCTGGCTGCATCCGCAGCACGGCGTCCTCGGCCCCGACCGCTTCATCCCGCTCGCCGAGCACACCGGCCTCATCGTCCCGCTCGGCCGCTGGGTCCTGGAGCAGTCCGTACGGCAGGCCCGCGCCTGGCGAGAACGCGACGCCGGCTGCGGCCCGCTGCGCATCAACGTCAACCTCTCGCCCTGCCAGCTCACTCATCCGGGTCTGGTGCAGGACACCGTCGAGATCCTGGAGCGCATCGGCGTCACCCCGGACGCGCTCTGCCTGGAGGTCACCGAGTCCGCGCTCATCGGCGCCGACGACGACCTGCTGAAACCGCTGCGCCAACTCGCCGAGATGGGCGTCGACATCGCCCTCGACGACTTCGGCACCGGCTACTCCAACCTCGCCAACCTCCGCCGCCTCCCGGTCAACGTCCTCAAACTGGACCGCTCGTTCACCCAGGGCATGCAGCAGTACCCCGCCGACCCGGTCGACCTGAAGATCGTCGAGGGCATCGTCACGCTCGCCCACAGCCTCGACCTCAAGGTCACCGTCGAGGGCGTCGAGACGGGCGCGCAGGCGGAGCAGCTGCGGCTGCTGGGCTGCGACACGGCACAGGGCTGGTACTACGCGCGCCCCGGCCCGCCGGAGCGGCTGCACCAGCTGGCGCTGGCGGACAGCCCCAGCTGAGGTCAGCGCTCCAGGAGCATCCGCTGGAGCTCCCTGGCCGCCCGGGGCGGAGCCACGTCACTGCGGTGCGCCAGCGCGATCGTGCGCGACAGCCCCGGCCGTGCCAGCGGTGTCACGCGCAGCCCGTGGCCGGAGCGGGCGGCGACCATACGGGGGACGACGGCGACGCCGAGCCCGGCGCGGACGAAGCCGAGGACCGCGTCCATCTCGCCGCCCTCGACGGCGAACCCGGGCTCGAAACCGGCCGAACGGCAGGCGGCGACGGTCAGTTCACGCAGGTCGTAGCCGTGCCGGAACATCACAAGGCGCTCGCTCGCGAGGTCGGCGACGCGTACGGTCCGCCGGCCGCCGCCCGGGCGGGGCGCCTCCGAGGAGGAGACCACCACCAGGTCCTCGCGCAGCAGCTCCACGGTCGTCAGGGCGGGCGCCGGGGCCGGCAGCGGCAGGACGACCAGCGCGAGGTCGAGGGCGCCCCGGGCCAGCTCGCGGATCAGATCGTGCGAACCGCCCTCCTCGATCAGCAGCCGTACACCCGGATAGCGGTCGTGGAAGGCGCGCAGCACGTCCGGCAGCAGACCCGTGCACAGGCTCGGGGTCGCGCCCAGCCGGACCCGGCCGCCCCTGAGCTGGACCAGCTCCTGGACCTCGTACCGGGCGGTCTCCGCGTCCGCGAGGATGCGGCGGGCCAGCGGGAGGAGGGCCTCGCCCGCGTCGGTGAGGGTGATGTTGCCCCGGGCGCGCTGGAAGAGATCGGCGCCCAGCTCCCGTTCCAGCGCCCTGATCTGCTGGGACAGGGAGGGCTGGGCGACGTGGACGGTCTCGGCGGCGCGGGTGAAGTGCCGGGTCTCGGCGACCGCGACGAAGTACTGGAGCTGCTGGAACTGCATGTGCTCACGATAGGCCCCGGCTATGGAATCAAGCCGGACCATGTCTTGGACCGATGGGGCCGACCGGCCCTAGCGTTCTGACCATGGCTCTGGCAACGCGGACGGACCGACGGCCGTCGATGGCGCGCACCGTGTGGGACTCCACCGTCGGCAAGAAGACGGTGATGGCCGTCAGCGGCCTGATCATGCTGGGCTACCTGGTCGTGCACATGCTCGGCAACCTGAAGATCTTCTTCGGGGCCGGCGAGTTCGACCACTACGCCCACTGGCTGCGCACGATCGGCGAGCCGTTCATGCACTACGAGTGGACGCTGTGGGTGGTCCGCGTCGTGCTCGTCGTCGCCGTGCTCGCCCACGCGACCTCCGCCTACCAGCTCAGCCGCCGCGACCTCAAGGCCCGGCCGAGCAAGTACGCGCACGTCAAACGCAGGGCGAGCTACGCGACGCGGACCATGCGGTGGGGCGGGGTCATCCTCGCCCTGTTCATCGTCTGGCACCTCCTCGACCTGACGACCGGCACGGTCCACCCGGACTTCCGGCCCGGCCACCCGTACCAGAACGTCGTGGACACCTTCTCCACCTGGTACGGCAACGTCATCTACATCACCGCCATGCTCGCGCTCGGCCTGCATGTCCGGCACGGGTTCTGGGCCGCCGCCCAGACCCTCGGCGCCGGCAGCCGCAGCCGCGACCGCTTCCTGAAGACCACGGCGAACGTACTCGCCCTGCTGCTCACGGCCGGTTTCATCGCCGTCCCCGTGGGCGTGATGACCGGAGTGGTGAGCTGACCATGACCTCCTTCGCGCACTACACCACCGGCGCACCGCTCGCCGACGCCAAGGCCCCGGCGGGGCCGATCGCCGAACGCTGGGACACCCGCCGCTTCGAGGCGAAACTCGTCAACCCCGCCAACCGCCGCAAGCACACGGTGATCGTCGTCGGCACCGGCCTCGCGGGCGGCTCCGCCGGCGCGACCCTCGCCGAACAGGGCTACCACGTCGTCCAGTTCTGCTACCAGGACTCCCCGCGCCGCGCCCACTCCATCGCCGCGCAAGGCGGCATCAACGCGGCGAAGAACTACCGCAACGACGGCGACTCCGTCCACCGACTCTTCTACGACACCGTCAAGGGCGGCGACTTCAGGGCCCGCGAGTCCAACGTCCACCGCCTGGCGCAGATCTCGGTCGAGATCATCGACCAGTGCGTGGCCCAGGGCGTCCCCTTCGCCCGCGAGTACGGCGGCCTCCTCGACACCCGCTCCTTCGGCGGCGTCCAGGTCTCCCGCACCTTCTACGCGCGCGGACAGACCGGCCAGCAACTGCTGTTGGGCGCGTATCAGGCACTCAGCAGGCAGATCGCGGCGGGGAACGTGGAGATGCATCCGCGCACCGAGATGCTCGACCTGATCGTCGTCGACGGACGGGCGCGCGGGATCGTCGCCCGGGATCTGATCAGCGGCCGGGTGCGGACGTACTTCGCCGACGCCGTCGTCCTCGCCAGCGGCGGGTACGGGAACGTCTTCTATCTGTCGACGAACGCGATGAACTCCAACGCGACGGCCGTCTGGCGGGCGCACCGGCGCGGGGCCTACTTCGCGAACCCCTGCTTCACGCAGATCCATCCGACGTGCATCCCGCGCACCGGGGACCACCAGTCCAAACTCACCCTGATGAGCGAGTCGTTGCGCAACGACGGGCGGATCTGGGTGCCCAAGGCCAAGGGGGACACGCGGCCGGCTCACCGCATCCCCGAGGCCGAGCGGGACTACTACCTGGAGCGGATCTACCCGTCGTTCGGCAACCTCGTCCCCCGCGACATCGCCTCCCGCGCCGCGAAGAACGTCTGCGACGAGGGCAAGGGAGTCGGCCCCGGCGGACAGGGCGTCTACCTCGACTTCGCCGACGCCATAAAACGCATGGGCCGCAAGGCGGTTGAAGCGAAATACGGGAACCTCTTCGACATGTACCAGCGGATCACCGACGAGGATCCGTACGAGGTCCCGATGCGGATCTACCCGGCCGTCCACTACACGATGGGCGGACTCTGGGTCGACTACGACCTCCAGACCACCGTGCCCGGCCTGTTCGCGATCGGCGAGGCCAACTTCTCCGACCACGGGGCGAACCGGCTCGGCGCCTCCGCGCTGATGCAGGGGCTCGCGGACGGGTACTTCGTACTGCCGGCCACCATCAACGACTACCTCGCCCGCCACCCGCGCCAGGACGAGGTGACCGACGAACACCCGGTCGTCCAGGAGGTGTTGGCGGAGACCGAGGACCGGCTGAACCTGCTGCTCTCGGTCGACGGGGACCGCACCCCGGACTCCTTCCACCGCGAACTCGGGGAACTGATGTGGGAGTTCTGCGGGATGGCCCGCACGGACACCGGGCTGCGCAAGGCACTTGAGCGGATCCCGCAGATCCGCGAGGAGTTCTGGCGGCGCATCAAAGTCCCGGGCACCGGCGAGGAGTTCAACCAGTCGCTGGAGAAGGCCAACCGGATCGTCGACTACCTCGAACTCGCCGAGCTGATGTGCCTCGACGCACTCCACCGCGCCGAGTCCTGCGGCGGCCACTTCCGCGAGGAGTCCCAGACCCCGGACGGCGAAGCGGCCCGCCGCGACGAGGAGTTCGGCTACGCGGCGGCCTGGGAGTTCACGGCCACCGGCGAGGCGCCCGCCCTGCACAAGGAAGACCTGGTCTTCGAGTACGTCCACCCCACCCAGCGGAGCTACGCATGAGGCTCACCCTGCGCGTCTGGCGCCAGCGCGACCCCGACACCGACGGCGCCATAGCGACCTACGAGATCGACTCGGTCTCGCCCGACATGTCGTTCCTCGAAATGCTCGACACCCTCAACGAGGAACTCATCCTGCGCGGCGAGGACCCGGTCGCCTTCGACCACGACTGCCGCGAGGGCATCTGCGGCGCCTGCTCGCTCGTCATCAACGGCGACGCCCACGGGCCCGAGCGGACCACCACCTGCCAGCTGCACATGCGGTCCTTCCGCGACGGCGACACCATCGACGTCGAGCCGTGGCGGGCCGCCGCGTTCCCCGTCATCAAGGACCTGGTGGTCGACCGGTCCGCCTTCGACCGGATCATCCAGGCCGGCGGGTACATCACCGCCCCGACCGGCGCCGCACCTGAGGCCCACGCGACGCCCGTACCGAAACCGGACGCCGACTTCGCCTTCGAGCACGCGGAGTGCATCGGGTGCGGGGCGTGCGTGGCGGCCTGTCCGAACGGGGCGGCGATGCTGTTCACCTCGGCGAAGGTGAACCATCTGAACGTCCTGCCGCAGGGGGCGCCTGAGCGGGAGACGCGGGTGCTGGACATGGTGGCGCAGATGGACGCGGAGGGGTTCGGGGGGTGCACGCTGGCGGGGGAGTGTGCGACGGCTTGTCCTAAGGGGATTCCGTTGGTGTCGATCACGGGGATGAACAGGGAGTGGTTGCGGGCGGTTAGGGGGGTGGGGAAGCGGTGAGGGGGGAGTTTGCTGGGGGGTGATGGGGGGTGATGGGGGCGAATGGGTTCGCCGGAGTGTCGGGGGGCGAACGGGTTTGCCGGGGTGACGGGGGCTCTGGGGGGTGGCGGGGTGACGGGGGGCGAATGGGTTCGCCGGGGTGACGGGGGCGGCGAGCGGGAGAGTTTGCCGAGAGGCGGCGGGGCGGTGGAGGAATTCGCCGAGATATAGGGAAGCGTTCGCCGTAAAGGTGCGAACGGGCGGGGCCGGGAGTGGTGCTCATCTCCGGCCCCGTCTGGTTTTCCCGGCCCGCTTTCCTGCTTGTGCTCCGCCGGGGACCGACGGATTCCGGCCGCCCGGTTCCCGCCGTTCAGCAAGCTCACATCCCCGCTCCTGAAGCCGGTCACGTACACGTCAGCCGCCATCGGAAGAACAGTTCCGGCGGCACCGCTCGCCGCCTGTCGACCGCACCAGGAGAGAGCCATGACCGGCGTTTCCACGCTCGACCGTCCCCAGCAGCACGCGGCCCCCGTCCGCTACACCGTCAGCCTGGCCCGCACCGAGGACGACGTACGGGCCGCCCAGCGGCTGCGGCACGACGTGTTCGCCGGCGAGATGGGCGCGCTCCTCAGCACCGCCGAGACCGGCCTCGACGCCGACGCCTTCGACGCCTACTGCGACCACCTGCTGGTCCGCGAGGAGTTCAGCGGCCAGGTCGTCGGCACCTACCGCCTCCTCCCGCCCGAGCGCGCGGCCGTCGCGGGCCGCCTGTACTCCGAGAGTGAGTTCGACCTCTCCCCGCTCGCCGCGATCCGCCCCGGCCTCGTCGAGGTCGGCCGCTCCTGCGTCCACCCCGACCACCGCGACGGCGCCGTCATCAGCCTCATCTGGGCCGGTATCGCCCGCTACATGATCGACGGCGGCCACGAGTGGCTGGCCGGCTGCTGCTCCGTCCCGCTCGCCGACGGGGGCGCGCTCGCGGCGGCGACCTGGGAGCGGGTGCAGGGGAAGCACTTGGCGCCGGAGGAGATGCGGGTGCGTCCGCTGCTGCCCTGGGTCCCCAAGGAGACCGCCACCCCGACCGGTACGCCCGCCGCCCGCACCGAGCTGCCCGCCCTGCTGCGCGGCTACCTCCGCCTGGGCGCGTGGGTCTGCGGGGCGCCGGCCCACGACCCCGACTTCGGTGTCGCGGACCTCTACGTCCTCCTGTCGATGCGCCGCGTGAACGCCCGCTACCTCCGCCACTTCCTCTCCCTCGCCCCCACCACCCGATGAGCACCTGGCTGCCGGCCGCTCCCTGCACTCCGGGGGCGTGTGTGGATACGGCGGGGGGTGCGCGGGTGCGGGGGGTGGTGCGGTTGGCTGGGGTGGTGGGGTTGATGCTGATCGCCGTCGCGGTGGCGTTCGTGGTCGCGGGGGTGGGGTGGCTTGGGGGGCGGGGGGTTCGTGAGGGGGGTCGGGGGCGCGGCTTTATGGGGTTTCGGGTGCGGGAGGGGGGTGCGCGGCTGGGGGGAGAGGGGGGTGGCTCGGGGTTGCGGGCGGGGGAGGGGCGTTCGGGCTTGGGGGTACGGGAGGGGAACTCGGGGTCGCAGGCGGGGGAGGGGCGTTCGGGCCTGCGGGTATGGGAGGGGCACTCGGGGTTGGGGGTACGGGAGGGCGGCTCGGGCCGGTTCCCGGTCGCCGTTGCTCGATTGGGGGCGCGCCGGTTTCCCAGTGCCGTTGCTCGGCCGGGCTCGCGCAGGTTCCGGGCCGTTGTTGCTCGGCGGGGCTCGGGTCGGTTCCCCAGGGCTGTTGCCTGGCCGGGCTCGCGTCGGTTCCGGGCCGTCGTTGCTCGGTGGGGCTCGGGCCGGTTCTCGGGTGTCGTCGCCTGGCGGGGCTTGGGCCGGTTCCTGGGGGCCGTCGCCTGGCGGGGCTCGCGTCGGTTTCCGGCCCCCGTCGCCTGGCAGGGGTCGCGTTGGTTCCGTGTCGCCGTCGCCTGGTGGTGCCGCACGCTCGTACGGGCCGCCGGGATGCGGGTGCGGATCTCCGGGCAGGCGCCTCAGGACGGTGGTGTTCTGGTCGTCGGCAATCACATCTCGTGGCTCGACATCCCGTTGCTGGCCGCCGTACGGCCCGCGCGGATGCTGGCCAAGCGGGAGATCCGGGACTGGCCGGTCGCGGGGCCGATCGCCGCGCGGGCGGCGCTGTTCATCGACCGGGACCGGCTGCGCGCGCTGCCCGGCACGGTCGCGGAGATCGCCGGGGCGCTGCGTGCGGGGCAGGCGGTGGCCGTCTTCCCCGAGGGCAGCACCTGGTGCGGACGCGAACAGGGCCACTACCGGAGGGCCGTGTTCCAGGCGGCGCTGGATGCGGGGGTGCCGGTGCAGCCGGTCCGCATCCGCTACCGAACCCTCGACGGAGCGGCCAGCACCGCACCCGCTTTCGTCGGCGACGACTCCCTCCTCACGTCGGTGTGGCGGGTCGTCACCGCGCGCCGGTTGGTGGCGGAGGTGGAGGTGCTGCCGCTGGTCGACGCGGGGGAGTACGCGGACCGCAAGTCGCTGGCGCGGGCTGCGGAGAGTGGGGCGGTTTAGGAGGGAGGGGCTGGCGCGGGTGGCTTGAGGCCGGGTCGGTTTAGGAGGGGGGCTGGTGTGGGCTGCTGGGACAGGCTGGTCTAGGGAGGGGCTGGCGCGGGCCGCTGAGGACAGGCTGGCTTAGGGGTGGGGCTGGCGCGGGGTGTTGAGGCCGGGGCGCTGTAGGGAGGGGTCGGCTCGGGGTGGTGCTGGTTGGGGAGGTGCTCTCCGAGCCGGAGATGGGCGGCTGCTGGAGCCCCGGGGTGGCTGGGGGCGACGGTTTCCGGGCGCCCGGTGCCGGATGGGGAGGCGTTCTTCGAGCCGGAGGTGGGCGGTTGCTGGAGCCAGAGGTAGCCGGGGTGACGGTTTCTGGGCGCTGGGCGCTGGGCGCTGGGCGCTGGGCGGGGGCACGGGCGCCGGGGTGGGCTCGCGGGCGCCCCTCTGAGCCGGGGTGGCGCTCTCTGAGCGGGCCTGATTGAGGCGCTGGGCGGCGTCATGGCGTTCCCCGGGCCCGAATCCGTTCCGGGCGGGGGCAGGCGAAGGCATCGGCGGGTCTGAATCTGTTCCGGGCGGGGCGGGCGAAGCCGTCGGCGGGTCCGAATCCGTTCAGAGCGGAAGCGGGCGAAGATGTCGGCGAGCTCCAATCCGTTTTGAGCCGGGGTGGCGCTTTCTGGGCTGGGCCTGATTGAGGCGCTGGGCGGCGTCATGGCGTTCCCCGGGCTCGAATCCCTTCCGCGCTGGAGTGGCCGAGGGTGTCGGCGGGCCCGAATCCCCTCCGCGCGGGAGTGGCCGAAGGCGCCGGTGCGCCCGAATCTGTTCCGGGTGGGAGCAGTTGAGGGCGTCGGCGAGCCCGAATCCCCTCCCGGCAGGGGTAGTTGAGGGAAGCTAGTGGAATCATGGCGCTCCCTGGGGCGATCGAGGGGAGCGTGTATGGCTGCCGTGTTGGTGACCGGAGGCAGCGGATTCGTTGCCGCGCATCTTGTGCGGCGGTTGTTGGAGCGCGGGTACGACGCCCATGCCACCGTACGCAGCCTCGCGGACCCCGTGAAGACGGCGCCGTTGCGGGCGCTGGGTGAGCAACACCCGGGGCGGCTGCGGCTGTTCGAGGCGGAGTTGTTGGCCGAGGGCTCCTTTGACGCCGCGATGGAGGGGTGCGTGACCGTCTTCCATGTCGCCTCGCCCTTTCTGATGCCGGAGCGGATCAAGGACAGGTACCGGGACGTCGTCGAGCCCGCGCTGAGCGGAACGCGCAATGTGTGCGCGGCAGTTGAGCGGACCCGGAGTGTCGAGACGCTGGTCTTCACCTCTACCGTCGGCGCGATCTTCGGGGACTACTCGGACGTCGACGCGATGGAGGGCCGGGTGCTGTCCGAGCGGTACGTCAACACGAGCAGCACCGTCGCCAACAACCCCTACCACTACGCGAAAACGATCGCCGAACAGTCGGCCTGGGACGCGGCGGCCGGCCAGGACCGCTGGCGCATGGTGGCCGTCAACCCCGGCCTGATCCTGGGCCCTTCCCTCACCCCGGCCTCCGCCTCCGGCAGCCTTTTCCTCCTCGACGAACTGTTCAAGGGCTACTTCTTCTACGGCGCACCGGACTTCAGCTTCACCACGGTCGACGTCCGCGACGTCGCCGACGCGCACATCGCCGCCGCCGAGCACCCCGACGCGCACGGCCGGTACATCCTGGCCGCGCGGGAGATGACGTCGTTCCACCAGATGGCGGGCATCCTGCGCACCCGCTTCCCGAAAGACCACCGCCTGCCCCGAACAGCCCTGCCCCACTGGCCCGTTCGCATCCTGGGCCCCGCGTTCGGACTGAGCCAGGACTACATCCGGCGGCACCTCGGCATCAGATTCACGGTCGACAACCGGCGCAGCGTCGAGGAGTTGGGCATCACCTACCGTCCGCTCGAGGAAACCCTGACCGACCACTACCAGGCATGGCGCCACCGCCCCCGATGACCGCCGCCAGCCGCCGGTACGACTCCAGCAGCGCCGCCCGGTCGTACGTACTGGTCGTCACCAGCACCTCCTGCGCCCCCGTCTCCTTCAGCAGCCGCTCCAGGCCGTCGGCCACCTGCTCCTCGGTGCCGGCGAGCTGTCCGGTCAGCGCGTCGGCGTAGAAGCCGCGCTGCCGGGCCGTCATCGGGCGGGCCTCCGCATCTTCGGCGGGCGGGAGGGGCGGGAACGCGCCGTGCGTACGGGAGTACGCCATCGACCAGGCCTCCGGGACCAGGATCCGCCGGGCGGCCTCGGGGGTGGCGGCGACGGCGACCGTCCCGGAGACGACGACGTACGGCTCCGCCGCCCAGGGGGAGGGGCGGAAGGCGGAGCGGTACTCGTCGATGCCGCGCAGCATCTTCTCCGGGTTGCGCAGATCCCCGATGACCATCGGCAGCCCCGCGCGGGCCGCGATCCGGGCGCCCTCGCCCATGGCCAGCACGAACGGCGGCACGCTGAGCCCTTCGGCGGGGCGGGCACGGACGCCGGTCGGCGACGTCCCCCGGAACCAGCCCAGCAGCTCCTCCAACTGTGCCGCGAAGTCCTCGGCGTCCCCCTTGTCGTGTCCCAGCGCCCTGCGCACCCCGTCCGTGAACCCCACCGACCGGCCGAGCCCCATGTCTATACGCCCCGGGAACAGCGACTCCAGCACCCCGAACTGCTCGGCGACCACCAGCGGGCGGTGGTTGGGCAGCATCACCCCGCCCGTCCCCACCCTGATCCTCCGCGTCGCCCCCGCGACGGCCGCCGCCAGCACCGTCGGAGCCGAGCCGGCGACTCCGGGCACCCCATGGTGCTCCGACACCCAGAACCGGTGGAACCCCAGCTCTTCCACGGCCCGCGCCAGTGTGACGGTGTCCCGTAGCGCCTGAGAGGGCGGCTCGCCCTCGCGGGTGCGAGAGCGGTCCAGCACGGAGAATCGGGTCTGCGAGATCGACGAGGTCACATTTGTTCCAACGTCCGGGGCGGCGGGAGATTCCCGCGCGGGACCCTGAGATCTTCCCTAAGGGGGACCCTGGGGGGCTTCCTTAGGGGAGGGGGGTGGGCTTTCCCTAGGGGGTGGGGGAGCGGTGTTCAGAGGGCAGGGTGTCTGGTTGGCTGGGTTGGTGGGTCGGTGGGCGCTGGGGTGGCAGATGGCTGGGGTGTTGGGCATTCGGGTACTGGGGCGTCGGGGCGTCGGGGTAGCGAGGTAGCGAGGTAGCGAGGTAGCGGGGCGGCCGTGTGTGAGGGTGCTCGGGGTCTCGGAGTGCGGGGGTGCAGGGGTGCTGGGGCGTCGGGGTGCTCGCGGTCTCGGGGTGCAGGGGCATCCGGGTGCCGGATACCGGATGCCGGGTGTCGAAGTGCTCGGGGTGTTGAGACGCTCGGGGTGCTCCAGATGTTGAGCGCTCGAGGCGTTGAGGTGCTGGGGATGCTGGAGGTGCTGGAGGTGCTCAAGATTCCGAGATGCTCCGGTGCCGAGATGCTCCGGTGCCGGGGTGCCGGGGTGCCGGGGTGCCGGGGTGCCGGGGTGCCGGGGTGCCGGGGTGCTCGGGATGTCCGGCGGGGTGTCAGCCGATCAGCGAGTCCAGTGTGAAGAACGCGTCCGTCCGCCCGTCCAGCAACCGCGTCAGCCCCAGCAGCACCCCCGCCGCCCCGCCGCGCAGATCGGCGCCGTACCGCTGTGGGGCGTGTCTCAGCAGGGCCGGGGCCAGCCGTAGGGCCGCCTCCCGGGCGCGTGGGTCGGCGGTCAGGTCCGCGTGCTCGGCCAGCGCGAACAGGACGCCTGCGCGGCCCGCGTACAGGCCGTTCCCCGAGACCGGCGCGGCCGTACTCGCCGTCACCGCCGCGTCGGTCACCTCGGCCAGATCCCGATCGGCGAGCGGCAGCCAGCGGCTCGCGACGAGCACGAAGCCGGCGCTGCCGCGGTAGAGGGAGGCGGTGCTTTGCAGTGTGCGGGTGCCGTGGGCGGGTGTGTTGCCGGTCGCCGCAGGGTCCGCTGACCGGCCTACGGGCACGCGCGCTGCCGTGCCGGCGCCCCGGCTCACCGTCGGGTCTGCCGCTGTGTCCGCTGACCGGCCTGTCGGCATGCGGGCTGTCGTGCCGACGGCTCGGCCTACCGTTGGGTCCGCCGCCGCGTCTGCTGTCTGGCCGGTTGTCGCGCTCGCCGCCATGTCTGCCGACCGGCTCACCGCCGAGCTTGCCGCAGTGTTTGTTGCCTGGCCCGCTGGAGTGCCTGCCGTCGTGTGCGCCTCCGCGCGGGGCGACGCAAGCCCTTGGCGGGCCGCGCAGTTGTCGTTTGCCGTTGTGTCCGCTGGCCAGTCGGCTCGTGTGCCTGCCGTTGTGCCCGCCTCGGTGTGCGTCCCCGTGCGGAGCCGCGTAAGTCCTTGGCGGGCTGTGTGGTTGGCGTCGGCCGCTGTCCCCGTCCCCGCGCGGAGCGGCGTAAACCCGTGGCGCCCCGCGCGATCGTCGTTTGCTGCCATGTCCGTCGGCTGGCCCGCCGGCGCGCTTGCCGCTGTCCCCGCCTCCGTGTTCGCCTCCGCGCGGTGCATCGCAAGCCCTTGGCAAGCCGCGCGGTCTTCGGCTGTGTTCGCCAGCCGCCCCGCCCGCACTCCCGCCGGCATCCCCGCCTCCGCGCGGAGCAGCGCAAGCCCCCGGTGGGCCGCGTGGGCGTCGTTCAGGAGGTGGTGCAGGTAGTGGTCCAGGAGGGCTACTCCTGTGCGGCCGTGCAGAAAGCCGTCGGCCAGGGTGTCGTCCGTGATGGTCGCGCGTAGTCGGGCGGCGGACGTCAGGTGGGACTCGTCGTGGTCGTGGCGGTACAGCGCCAGGTGGGTCAGGGCGATCCCGGCGGTGCCCTCTGCGAGGGTGGGGTGGTCCCCCAGCGCGGGGTGGTGTTCCGCCGCCGACAGGAGTGTGCGGGCCTCCTCCAGGAGGCCGTGGTCGGCCAGGACCCAGGCGATGCCCGCGTTCCCGGTGTGCAGCCCGGGCGGGGCGTCCGCCGCGAGGGCCAGGCTCTCGGTGCGCATCCGGGCCAGCACCGGCATCCGCGCGGGACGCCCGGCCAGGCGGAGTGCGTGTACGACGCCTGCGGTGCCGTGCGCGAGGCCGTGCGGGTGTGCGGCGCGGGCGCGGGGAAGGGCGGGGAAGAGGTGTTCGCCGTGCGGGTCGGCCGCGGCGAAGAGCGCGTCGGCTGTCGCGTCACGCAACCGGCGCAGCTGTTCCGGGAGGTCGGTCTCGTGTTGGGGGTGGTGGATGTCCGGGGCTGCCTGTCGGTCCACGGGGGTTGCTCTTCCTTCGGGTCGGCGGGTGGGGTCAGCTCGCGAGGGCGAACGCGGCGGCTGGGGTGATCTCGGCGACCCTGACGACGGTGACGGTGACGGCGACGACCTCGACCCTGGCGACGGCGGCCTCGGCGACGCGGGTAATCTCGATGGCCTCGGCTCCGACGGCCCCGGCGGTCTCGGCAGCCCCGGCGGTCCCGGCTCCAGCGGCCTCGACGACGATGACCCCAGCGACGGCGACCCCGACCCCGGTGGCCCCGGCAATCTCGGAGACCTCGCCCCTGATTCCAGCAATCCCGGCGGCTCCGGCAATCTCGGCGGCCCCGGAGACCTCGCCCCTGATGGCTCCGGCGATCTCAGAGGCTCCGGCGGTCTCTACCCTGACGGCTCCAGCGATCCCGGCGGCCCTGGCGGTCTCGACCCCGGCGGCCCCGGCAGTTCCGGCGGTTTCTACCTTGACGGCCTCGGCGATCCTGGCGGCTTCAGCGGTCTTGATTCCGGCGGCCCCAGCAATCCCGGCGGCCCCAGCGGTCTTGTCCCCGACAGCCCCTGCGATCCAGGCACCCCCACCCCCAGCGCCCCCGATCCCAGCGCCCCCGGCGACAGCGTCCCCGCCCCCACCCCCAACAACCTCAACCCCCTCAAACACATCGCCCTCCCCCTCAACACGCGGCACCTACCCCCGCCATCCCTACTCGGTCGAAACGACCCTAGAGCCGCCCCAAGCCCCCTGACCTCGCCCTCCCGGATGACCAGCACCTCTAACCGGAGATAGAGCCCCCCTCCTCCCACCGCCCGAGGCGACCCGCCGTGCCCGGGCTATAGCTTGACGACGTCATGAAACCGTTCCCCCGCGCCCCCCACAGCCCCTCCGACGACCGAACCCTCCCGCTCCTCCTCCTCGCCGCCCAGGCCGCAATCCTGCCCCTCGCCGCCCCCGGCACAACCGCCGCCCTGCTGCTCGCGGTCCTCCTCGGCGGAGCCGTCCCGACCGCGCTCACTCTGCGCCGCCGGCACCCGGTCCTCGTCCTCGCGCTCGTCGCCTACGCCTGCGCGATCGGCGCCGGCCCCCTGCCGGCCGGCGCGGTCGCCGTGTACGGAACGGCGGGTGTCGCCCTCGCGCTGTGGACGGTGGCGGACCAACGGGGCACGTTCACCGGGCTGTTGAGCATCACCACCCTTGCGCTGTGGCAGCTCGGCCACGGCATCACCCTGCACGGCCTCGGCATCCGAGACGGCCTCGACGTCGTCCTCACCGCTCTCCTCTACACGGGCGCAGTCGCCACCGGCCTGCGTCACCGTGCCCGCCTGCGCGCCCGGCAGGCCGAGGAGCAGCGTCTGCGCCGCGCGGAGAGTGAACGGCACCGGCTCCCGGCGGCCGAACGGCGGCGTATGGAACGGGAGTTGCACGACGTCAGCGCGCATCACCTCACGGCCGTCGTCATCACCGTCGACGCTGCCCTCGGCCTGCGCGAACGCCGGCCCGAACTCGTCGGCGAGGCACTGGAGTTCGCCGCCCGCACCGGCCGCGAGGTCACCCGGGCCCTCGGCGCCGTCCGCGCTCCCGCCCTGGGGCCTGACGACCAACCAGCCCCGCAGCAAAGGCTGTTGTCCCTGATCGACGGCTTCCGGGACGTGGGGCTGCCGCTCGACGCGCAGGTGGACGCCCTGCCCGATGGCACGGTCGCCGACGCCGTTTACGGCATCGTCCGTGAGGCCCTCACCAACGTCGCCCGCCACGCCTCCGGCGCCGCCACGACGGTCCGTTGCCGGTACGGCGACACCCGTACCGAGGTCGTCGTACGCAACGCGGCCCCCGAAGTCCCGGCGCGCGGGGCGGGGTTGGGTGGGGGGCGGGGGCAACTGCTGCTGCGTGCGCGGGCTCGGGAAGCGGGTGGCACGCTTGTCAGCGGTCCGACCGAGGGCGGGGGGTGGGAGGTGCGGGCCGAACTGCCGGGGCGGATCTCCGGGAGTGCGATGGACGTGGTGTCCCGGTCCCGGCTGGTGGCCCAAGTCGTCGTGGCCGTCGGGGTGTTGGTGCAGCCGTTCCCGGTGCTGGTGATCTGGCAGGAGCAGCGCGCCGGTACGACCGTCTCCGCCGGTGCCCTCTTCGCGCTGCTCGCGACCGCCCAGGCCGCCGCCCTGCTGTGGCTGCGCCGCGCGCCTCACCTCACCCTGGCCGCCTTGCTCGCGCTCGCCGCGCTGTGGCCGGTCGCGGCGGACGCGGGGGCGTACGGGGGGCCGGCCGTGCTGCCATACGGGCTCGGCATGGTCGCCACGTGCGTGGCCCTCGCGGGGTACGCGGCTCGGGTGGGGGTCTCAAGTCGGCTCGTCTGGTGGGGTGTTGTCGCGGCGGTGGTGCATGTCGGCCTCTCCGGCGGTGACTTCGGAGTGGTCGTGGTCTGTGCTGTCGGTCTCGCCTGTTGGGGCGGGGGCCGGCAGGGGCGTCGTACGCGGTACGCGCGGCAGCTTCATGAGGGGCGGGTGGCCGCTTGGGCGGAGGCCGCGGTGCGGGATGCCTGGGGTGAACGGGTGCGGATCGCGGGCGGGTTGGAGACGACCGTGCTGGCGCGGACCGCCGAGGTCGTGCGGGAGGCGGAGGCCGGGCGGCTCGACGCGACGGCCGAGCGGGCGCGGGCCGCGCTGGGCGCGATGCGGGCGCTGCTCGACGCCGTGCGTGCCGACGGACAGCCCGCCGAACTGCATCCGCAGCCCACCCTTCAGGCCCTCGACCTGCTCGCCCGGCAGTGGCGTGCCACCGGGCGCGAGGTGGAGGTGCGGCGCGCCGAACGCGTTCCCGAACTGCTGCCCGCCGCCGTCGACTTGGCCGCCTACCGCGCCGCCGAGACGGCCCTCGCGGCGGGCGGCACGGCACCGGCCGTGCTGCTCTTCGACCTGGACGGCGGGGAGTTGACGCTCACCGCCACCGGGATCCCCCTGCGCCCCGGCCTCCAGGACCGGCTCGCGGCCCGCGCGGCGGTGCTCGACGGCACCCTGACCACCGAACCGCCCGACGGCTTCCGGCTGCGCCTGCCGCTGGAGCCCGCCCGCAGTGACGAGGAGAACCCCCGATGACCCTGAGCGTGCTGGTCGTCGACGACCAGATCGTCGTCCGCGCCGGATTCGCCGCCGTGATCGACGCCGAACCCGGTCTGACGGTCGTCGGCGAGGCCGGTGACGGGGCCCAAGCGGTGCGGCTCGCCCAGGAGTTGGCGCCGGACGTCGTCGTCATGGACGTCCGGATGCCGGGGCTCGACGGCATCGCCGCCACCCGGATCATCACCGGACGTGAACATCCGCCGAAGGTGCTCGTGCTGACCACCTTCGACCTCGACGCGTACGTCTTCGACGCCCTGCGCGCCGGGGCCTCCGGGTTTCTGCTCAAGGACGTCCAGGTCGCCGAACTCCTCAGCGGGATCAAGGTCGTTGCGACCGGCGAGAGTGTCCTCGCGCCCTCGGCGACCCGGCGGCTCATCGCGCACTACGCCGCCGGACCGCCCGTCGGCGCCCCGCCCGGTGACAGTGGCCCGCTGGGCGGTCTCACCGAACGCGAGCGCTACGTCCTGACGTTGATCGCCGCCGGGCTCAACAACGCGGAGATCTCTGATGAGTTGGGGATCACCGTCGGCACCGTCAAGTCCCATGTGAACGCCCTGCTGCGCAAACTCGGCCTGCGCGACCGGGTGCAGGCGACGATCCTCGCCTACGACCTGGGCCTGGCCCGCCCCAATCCGCCCGAGAGCCGCTGAACCCAAGGAGTCCTGCGATGAACAGCAACGTCAAGATCCGCGCCGCCCTGACCGACGTCTTCGCCCTGATCTACCTGGCCGTCTGCGCGATCCTGCTGATCGGCACCTTCGTCATCAGCGCCCTCGACGACAGCGGCGAGTCCATGGCCGGCGTCGTCCCCGCCTTCGCCACCATGCCGCTCAGCCTGATCATGCTCGTCCTGCCGGACGGACTCGCCTTCATGGTCGCCGCGATGATCCTCGGCGCGCTGGTCAACGCGACCGTGATCGGCTGGTGCGCGCGGACACTCCGAAAGCAGAGCCAGTAGCTAGGCGTCCAGCTCGCACACGTCGTGCGTCTCCCACTCCGGGAAGGGATCCTCGTCGACCGTCTCGCCGGGCGCCAGCAGGCAGACGGACAGCGCGAGTTGCAGGGCGTCCGCGTCCAACTGGGTCCCGATGAACACCAGTTCCTGCGCGTACGGCGCCTCATGGTCGCGTGCGGCCGACGGTTCGAAGCGGGCTACGGAGCCCGCCTGCGACCACAGACCCGTGACGTGCGCTCGGCTGGCCAGCGTGAAGAAGCCCTTCGAGCGCAGGACGCGGCCGTACCTCCCGCTGTCCAGGCTCTCGGTGACGAAGTCCCACAACCGGCCGGGGTGGAAGGGGAGTTCGGAGCGGAACACGGTCGAGGAGATGCCGTACTCCTCGGTCTCCGGGACGTGGTCGCCGTTCAACTCCCGTACCCAGCCCGGCGCTTGCTGGGCGCGCTCCAGGTCGAAGCGGCCGGTGTCCAGGACCTCGCGCAGCTCGACGCGGCTGTGCGTGGCGTCGACGACGCGGGCCACCGGGTTCAGCCGTACCAGCGCCGCGCGCAGCCGGTCCGCGTCGGCGGGGGAGACCAGGTCGAGCTTGTTCAGGACCAGCACGTCCGCGAACTCGACCTGGTCCACCAGGAGATCGCTCACCGTCCGCTCGTCATCCTCGAACGGGGCGAGGCCGCGCTCGGCGAGTTCGTCGCCGCTCGCCAGCTCGGTGAGGAAGTTCGCCGCGTCGACGACCGTGACCATCGTGTCGAGCCGGGCCACGTCCCCGAGGGTCGCGCCGTCGTCGCGGGCGAAGGCGAACGTGGCCGCGACTGGCAATGGTTCTGAAATTCCGGACGATTCGATCAGAAGGTGATCGAAACGGCCCTCCCTGGCCAGCCGGTCCACCTCCTCCAGCAGATCGTCCCTCAGCGTGCAGCAGATGCAGCCGTTGGTCATCTCGACCAGCCGCTCCTCGGTCCGCGACAGCGCTGCCTCGCCGCCCCTGACCAGGGCCGCGTCGATGTTGACCTCGCTCATGTCATTGACGATCACCGCGACGCGCAGGCCCTCGCGGTTGGTCAGGACATGGTTGAGCAGCGTGGTCTTGCCCGCGCCGAGGAAGCCGGAGAGCACGGTCACGGGGAGGCGGTCGTACGGCGCCATGGCGTGGGTCAGCCTTCCGGGTGCAGCAGGCCGCGTTCGTACGCCCTGACCAGGTTCTGCGGGACGAGGTGCTGGACGCCGTCGACCGTGACCGGGACCAGCGCGGGGACGGTCGCCTTCCACTGGGCGCGGCGGTGGCGGGTGTTGCTGCGGGACATCTTGCGTTTGGGGACGGCCATGGGGGCTCCTCGGTGCGGCGGGGTCGGGCACCGAGGACGCTATATGAAAATGGTTCCCGTTAGCAATCGGGAGGTGCTGCCCGACCGCCGCACCCCGCGCCCGCTACGCCTCCTCCTCCAGCCTGAACCCCACCTTCAGCCCCACCTGCCAGTGCGCGACCTCCCCGTTCTCGATCTGCCCGCGCACCTGCGTCACCTCGAACCAGTCCAGGTTCCGCAGGGTCCGCGAAGCCCGGCTGATTCCGTTGCGTACGGCCTTGTCGACGCTCTCGGGGGAGGTGCCGACGATCTCTGTGACCCGGTATGTGTGGTTCGACATGGTTCCACGGTGCCTCACACCGGCGGACGGCGCGACAGGGACAGCGCGAAGCGGCCCTCGGCGTCCGTCCACCAATGGGTCAACTCCAGCCCGGCCGAAGACAGTTCGGCGCCCACCCCCGCCTTCCTGAACTTCGCCGACACCTCCGTGCGCAGCTCCTCGCCCGCCGCGAAGTCCACCGCGAGATCCAGCGCCGGGATCTTCACCGTCTGGGCGGTCCTGGCGCGCAGCCGCATCTCGATCCACTCGTTGCGGGCGTCCCAGAGGGCGACGTGGTCGAAGGCGTCGGGGTGGAAGTCGGCGCCCAGCTCGCGGTCGACTACGGCCAGGACGTTCTTGTTGAACGCGGCCGTCACACCGGAGGCGTCGTCGTAGGCGCGGACCAGGGTCTCCTCGTCCTTGACCAGGTCGGTGCCCAGGAGGAACGTGTCGCCGGGGGCGAGCAGGGAGTGGATCGACGACAGGAACTCCGCCCGCTCCGCCGGGATCAGGTTGCCGATCGTGCCGCCGAGGAAGGCGACCAGACGGGGGCCCGGGGTGGCGGGGAGGGTGAGGGGGGCGGTGAAGTCGGCGATCAGGGCGTGGACGGCGAGCCCCGGGCGCTCGGCGATCAGCGCCTCACCGGCGTGGGTGAGGGCGCTCTCGCTGACGTCGACGGGGACGTACGTCTCCAAGTCGCCCATGGCGTCGAGGAGATGGCGGGTCTTGTCGGAGGAGCCCGAGCCCAGTTCGACGAGGGTGCGGGCGCCGGCCGCCGCCGCGATCTCGCCCGCGCGGGTCAGGAGGATCTCGCGTTCGGCGCGGGTCGGGTAGTACTCGGGCAACTCCGTGATCCGGTCGAAGAGTTCGCTGCCCCGGGCGTCGTAGAACCACTTGGGCGGCAGCCATTTCGGGCTCGCTGTAAGGCCGCCCCGTACGTCGGCGCGCAGGGCCGCGTCGGTGGCGCCCTCGGGCAGGGTGCGGGTGAGTGCGAACGGGCTCACGGGCGGTGCTCCTTCGGTGCTGCGAGGTCCTTCAGGGGGGTGAGGAGGACCTCCGTGCGGGTCGCGGTGAGCAGGGTGCGGTCGGGGACCTCACGCCAGCCGGCGCCGTCGTCGTACGGCTCGGACGCCGCGGTCGTCGAGCGGCCGGGGTCCGAGCGGTACCAGAGGGTGTCGCCCCAGGCGGTCGCCAGGATCGAACTTCCGTCCGTGACAAGGAGGTTGAGGCGGGAGTCGGGGGCGGCCTCGGTGATCTCCAGGACCGTTCCCGCCAGTGCCTGGCCCATCTCCTGGCCCGCTTCCAGACGCGCCAGGACCAGGGCCCACACGAACGCCGAGTCGGTGCGCGCCTCCAGGGACAGCAGGCGGGTGCCCGGGACCGTCTCCGCGAGGGTGCCCATGGAGTGCGGCCAGCCCATGACCGACCCGTTGTGGCTGAACAGCCAGGGCCCGTCGGCGAACGGCGCCGCCGCCGCTTCCCCGTCGGCGCCCGGCCGGGTCGCGTCGCGCACGGCGGCCAGGAAGGCGGTCGTACGGATCACCCGGGCCAGGTCCGGGAACGAGGGGTCGGCCCAGATCGGGCCCGAGCGGCGGTAGCGGGCGGGGAGCGGGTCGCCGGGGGCGTACCAACCCACCCCGAAACCATCGGCGTTGACCGTGCCGTACCGCTGGCGGCGGGGGGCCCAGGACTGGCGGTGCAGGCCGTTCGGGGGGTCGGTGATGAGCTGCTTGAGCGGCAACTCATCGCCCACGTAAGCGATATGACGGCACATCAGATGTCTCCGTCGCGGGCCGTGCGGAAGCCGGAGAAGATCTGGCGGCGGATCGGATAGTCCCAGTTGCGGAACGTGCCCCGGCAGGCGACCGGGTCCACGGCGAACGAACCGCCGCGCAGGACCTTGTGGTCGGGGCCGAAGAACACTTCCGAGTACTCCTGGTACGGGAACGCCTCGAAGCCCGGGTAGGGCAGGAAGTCGCTCGCCGTCCACTCCCACACATCGCCGATCAACTGCCGTACGCCGAGCGGTGATTCGCCCTCCGGGTAGCTTCCGGCGGGGGCCGGGCGCAGGTGGCGCTGGCCCAGGTTGGCGTGGCCGGGGGCCGGGTCGGCGTCGCCCCACGGGTAGCGGCGGGAGGTGCCCGTCGCCGGGTCGTGGCGGGCCGCCTTCTCCCACTCCGCCTCGGTGGGCAGCCGGCGCCCGGCCCAGCGGGCGTAGGCGTCGGCCTCGTACCAGCAGACGTGGACGACGGGCTCGTCCGCCGGGACCGCCTCGGTCACGCCGAAGCGGCGGCGCAGCCACTGGCCGCCGTCGCCCTGCCAGAACAGCGGTGCCCTGATGGCGTGTTGACGGATGTGCGCCCAGCCCGCCGGGTGCCACCAGCGGGGGTCGTCGTAGCCGCCGTCCTCGATGAAGCGGAGGTAGGCGCCGTTGGTGACCGGGGCGGTGTCGATGTGGAAGGCGGGCACCTCGCGGCGGTGCGCGGGGCGTTCGTTGTCCAGCGCCCAGGGCTCGGAGTCGGTGCCCATCGTGAACTCCCCGCCGGGGACCAGGACTTCGGCCGGGCCGGTGAACAGCG
This sequence comes from Streptomyces sp. AMJ-169, assembly GCF_055597585.1. Lineage (NCBI taxonomy): Bacteria > Bacillati > Actinomycetota > Actinomycetes > Kitasatosporales > Streptomycetaceae > Streptomyces > Streptomyces sp. AMJ-169. Next base: position 469,719 of record NZ_JBVLTJ010000004.1, on the reverse strand, counting down.
GCACCGGATCGGGGTCCGGAGCGGTGAGCGCCTGGGGGCCCTTGCGGAGCTGATGGGTGATCAGCATCGTCTCGTCGTGCTGCTGTTCGTGCTGCGCGATCATCCCGAACGCGAAACCGGCCTCGGTGAGCCGGGTGCCGTGCAGGTCGGCCTTCTCCAGCAGGTCGAGGACCCGGCCGCGGACGTCGGCGGCGTACCGGCGGGCCTCGGCGGGCGGCAGCAGCGGCAGGCTCGGCCGCTCGGAGCGCGGGTGCTCGAAGGCGTCGTACAGGGTGTCGATCTCGGGGTGCATGGGGTCCCGGCCGCCGACGTTGCGCAGCAGCCAGAGTTCCTCCTGGTTGCCGATGTGGGCGAGGTCCCAGACCAGCGGGGACATCAGGGGGGAGTGCTGGGCGGTGAGGTCGGGGTCCTCGACGCAGGAGGTCAGGAGGGTGGTGCGGGCGCGGGCCGCGGTGAGGGTCGTCAGGGCTCGCTCGCGCAGGGCCTCGGGGTCTTGGGCCGTCATGAAAGGGTCTCCTTGCGGTGCACGTCCGCGCGGGTCAGCTGGTCGAGGAGGTCGTCGGCGGGGCAGCGGCCCGGCAGGACGTAGCGCTCCAGATAGGTGTGCACGGCGTCGGTCACGGCCGGGCTCGCGCCGAGCCGGGGCAGGGCCTCCACGGCGGCCGTGAAACACGTGAGCGCGGCTTCGTGCAGGTCGCGGTCCGCCAGGCCGAACCGGGCCGCGGCCGTCCACAGCGGGTTGTGCGGGGCCGGCAGCTCCCCCGTGCGCTCCGTGAGCGGCTTGACCGCGCGGTAGGCACGTTCGGCCGCCTCCGGGTCGTCGAACAGGGCCGTCGTCACCGCCAGCGGCACGATCCAGCCGTCGTCGCCGGGCTGCGCGTCGATCATGCGCAGCTCCAGGTGGCCGCGCGGGCGCACCGGCGGGAACAGTGTGCTGATGTGGTAGTCGAGGTCCGCGCGGGTCGCGGTGCCCTCGCGGGTCCAGGCGCGGAACGTCAGGTCCTCGGGGACCTCCCACGGCCCGCTGTCGCGCCGTACGCACATCACCGGGGCGTCCAGGACGTGCCGGGACCAGGCGTCCCGGGGGGCGCGGGTCAGGTCGGGGCCGCCCGCGCGGCCCGCGCCGATCTCCATCCACAGCAGCTGGCGGGTCGAGCGCCAGCCGGTCGGACGGGCGCCCAGCAGCGGGGAGTTGGCGAACGCGGCGACCAGGACCGCGCCCAGGCTGTGCGCCAGCCACCAGCGGCGGGTCAGGCCCAGCGGGCCCGGTTCCTCGTACCCGGCGTCCAGGCAGACCTGCACGGACGCGGAGGTGCACATCATGGCCCGGCCCGCCGGCCCCGTGCGGTCGAGGCAGGCCTCCATCGCGTCGTAGCGCGGTTCGCGCAGGAAGCGGCGGGGGGTCTGCCAGGGGTCGGTGCCGATGCCGGCGAGGGCCAGGCCCTGCGCGGCGAGCGCCGCGCGGACGGCCGTGAGGTCCGACGAGACCGTGTCCACGCACTCCATCAGCGACGCGGCGGGCGGGGAGCTGAGTTCCAGCTGGCCGCCGGGTTCCGCGGTGAGCGCGGAGCGCAGGGGGACGGCTCCGGCGGCGGCGTACGCGGTTTCGAGGCGTTCTCTGGAGAGGGGGAGGTGGGGGGCGTGCAGTTCGTGGACCAGCCATTCCACTTCCACGCCGACGGATCTCGGGGGGCCGGTCTTGAAGCAGATGCCTTTGACCAGGGCTTCTACCTCGGCCTCGGTGACGGCTGTGCGGGGTTCGGTGTGGGCGTTCTGCGGGTCGTGCGGGGTTTCCCGCGCGCGGGCCGGCTCTGGGGTGCGGGTGGTTTCTGGGGGAGCGTGGGTACTTTCCGTACAGCCACTCGGCGAATCGGACATTCGGGACCCTCCTGAGGTTCCACCATGCCATCGGTCCGGCGATCGCGACCGCCGGGCCCGGAAAACACTCGTTCCACCCAAGACCTTCTTTCCGGATCGCACAAGGGTGCAATGCGGGGCGATCGGTGCCCGGTCGCCTTGCTTCCTTGGCGTTTCCGGGGTGTTTTCCGATCGTTCTCGGGGGTGGAAATTGTGTTGCGGGGTGGTTGTGGGGGTGGTCAGGATTGGTTGTATGAGCACGACAGGGGGAGCTTCGCGGTGCGTGCTCGCGGCGTCCACGGGGGTGATGCCGTGAGTGCGCGGCTGCGGGGGATCGCTAAGGAGACCGAGCGGATCGTGGGGGCGGGGGGTTATCTCGCGTCCGGCGGGCGGTGGGTGCCGGTGGCGGTTGAGGGGGCGTGTGCGGGTACGCGGATGTTCGGGCCTGGGCCGGTGGGGTTTCCGCAGCCGGCCACGTTTCCGCAGTCAGCCGCTTTTCCGCCGCCGGTGACTCTTCCGTCGTCGGTGCTCACGGGTACGACCGTCGTCGAGGTCACCGGTGAGAGCAGCCTCGAAGCCGCCCGGCGCCTGGCCGACGAGCGTGTGGCGGTTCTGAACTTCGCCTCCGCGCGCAATCCCGGCGGCGGATATCTCAACGGCGCGCAGGCCCAGGAGGAGGCTCTTTGCCGGGCTTCCGCGCTCTACGCGTGTCTGCGGGAGGCTCCCGAGTTCTACGCGCATCACCGCGCGCATCGGGACCCGTTCTACACCGACCGGGTGATTCACTCACCGGACGTGCCGGTGTTCCGGGACGACAGCGGGGGGTTGCTGGAGGAGCCGTTCCGCGTCGGCTTCCTCACCGCCGCCGCGCCGAACGCCGGGGTGGTGCGGCGGACGATGCCCGAGCGGGTGGGTGAGCTGCCGGGGGCGCTGGCCGCGCGGGCCGAACGGGTCCTGGAGGTGGCCGCCGGGGGCGGGTACCGGCGGGTCGTGCTCGGGGCCTGGGGGTGCGGGGTGTTCCAGAACGATCCGGGGGAGGTGGCTGGGGCCTTTCGTGGGGTGCTCGGGGGGCGGTTCTCGGGGGTGTTCGAGCGGGTGGTGTTCGGGGTGCTGGATCGGACGGTGGGGGCGGTGGTAAGGGGGGCGTTCGAGGGGGTGTTTGCGGGGTGGGGGGTCGGGGGAGCGGGGGCCTAGGGAGTCGTCCTTCAGAAGAGCTGGTCCTTAAGGGGCCGTTCGCCAAGGGGGCACCCTGGGGGCCGTCCCTCGGGAGGGCTGGTCTCTAGGGAGTCGCCTCCTGAAGGGGCACTCTAGGGAGACGTCCCTCAGGAGAGCTGGTCTCTAGGGAGTCGGCCCTCAGAAGAGCTGGTCCTTAAGGGGCCGTCCGCCAAGGGGGCACCCCGGGGCTGTCCCCCAGGAGAGCTGGTCCCTAGGGTGCTGCCTCCCGAAGGGGCACCCTAAGGAGCCGTCCCCCAAAGGGGCACCCCAGGGCGACGGCTCTCAAGCAGCCCCCCTCACGTCCAGCCATACCGCTCATGCAGCCGCTGGCGTACGAGGTTGAAGCGGCCCCGGTCCAGTGCGCAGGCCTCTCTGCGCATGCCCTCGTCGTGGAGGCGCAGGACCCTGTCGACGTCCACCCAGGAGTCGCGGCCCGAGCGGTCCCAGGGGCCGTTGCCGATGGGGACCCACTCCCGGTCGGCGTCGTGGCGCTTGCTGGAGAGCTGGACGGCGAGGACCGTGCCGGCGTGCTCGCGGGCGACCACCAGGACGGGGCGGTCCTTGCCGCGGCCGTCGTTCTCCTCGAAGGGGACCCACGTCCACACGATCTCCCCGGGATCGGGGTCGCCGTCGTGCGCGGGCGCGTACTCGGTGCGGACCCGGCCCACCTCGCGCGGATCGGCCTCGGTGGTGGCGGTGGGGCCGAAACGGCCGGGGACGTCGTCTTCTTCGGTGAACGTACTCACGGGGGCACCTTAGAGGACCTGCCCTTCGGGTACGTCGGACGGGGTTGGGTCCAAAAGACCTGTGCCCATGCGTCTGCCCCGTCCGTATGTGTCGTACGGCTACCGGTTCTTATCGCAGTGCATCTGGCTTCAGCCCGGTGGTGAGGCGATCCTGAGGAGCGCTCTGCCCCTCCGTCTGTGTGCACGGGCCGCGTTGTGACTGGAGCTGCAACCAGCTTGGACAAGGCAACCTTCTGCGGGGAGTTCACCAGCTTCAGTAGGGTGATGGGCATGTACCTTCGGTACGGCTTCCGCCTGTATCCGAACGGTCCTCAGCGCTCAGCGCTGGCTAGGGCGTTCGGATGTGCGCGGGTGGTCTACAACGATGCGCTCCGTGCTCGTGAGACCGCCCGCGCCGCAGGTGAGGCATTCTTGAAGACCGGGGATCTGTCCAAGCTGCTGATCACCCAGGCTAAGCTCACCGAAGAGCGCGCGTGGCTCGGCGAGGTATCCGCTGTCGTGCTCCAGCAGTCCCTGCGGGACCTGGATGCCGCGTACCGGAACTTTTTCGGCAGCCTTAAAGGCAAGCGCCCGCGTATGGGAGCGCCCCGCTTCAAGAGCCGCAAAGACAACCGGCAGGCCGTACGGTTCACCGCGAATGCCCATTGGAAGATCACCGCTGGAGGGGACCTGTCTTTGCCGAAGATCGGAGACGTACGGGTGAAGTGGTCCCGCAACCTCCCTTCGGTTCCCTCTACGGTGACCGTGATCAAGGACGCGGCCGGAAGGTACTTCGCGAGCTTCGTCGTGGAGACCGGCCCCGTCGCGTCGGCCGAGACAGATCAAGTCGTCGGCGTCGACCTGGGGTTGGGGCATTTCGCCGTCCTGTCCGACGGCACGAAGATCGACGCTCCTCGCTTCCTGCGCCGGGCCGAGAAGAAACTCAAGCGCGCGCAGCAGGCTCTCAGCCGTAAAACGAAGGGCTCGAACAAACGAAGGGCTCGAACAACAGAGACAAGGCCCGCATCAAGGCCGCCCGCGCTCACGCGCGGGTCGCCGACGCACGGCGCGATTTCCATCACCAGCTCTCCACCTGGCTGATCCGTGAAAACCAAGCGGTCGCGGTGGAGGACCTGGCGGTGAAAGGGCTCGCCCGTACGCGCCTGGCCAAGTCTGTGGACGACGCCGGATGGGCTGCCTTCGTAGCGATGCTGGAGTACAAGACCGCGAAGTCCGGCCGCGGTTTCCATCGCATCGGGCGGTTCGAGCCGACCTCCCAGGTCTGTTCGCGGTGCGGAGTCAAGGATGGCCCCAAGCCCCTGCACATCCGTGTGTGGGAATGCATGGCTTGTGGGGCCGTTCTCGACCGGGACATCAACGCGGCGGTCAACATCGCCAAGGCCGCCGGACTGGCGGTCTCAGCCTGTCGAGCGCAGGTAAGACCGGTACTCGTACCGGCCCAGCGCGGTGAAGCAGGAACCCACCGAGACGGTCAGCCGACCGTGGTAGGAATTCCCGGCCTTTAGGCCGGGGAGCGGAAGTCAATCCTTGTCCACCGGCACCTTCTGCCCAGCAGCCACCGGAGCCACCGGAGCCGTCTGAGTCGCCGGCGCCGCGTCCCCGTTCAGCCCCGAACTCCCCCCAGCCTCCTGCCCGTTCTGGTTCATCGACGACAGCAACTGCCGCGCCAGCCCCAGCCCCGTACCCCCCATCGTCAACGCCTTAGCGAACAACTCGCCCATCCCGTCAGCCCCGTTGAGAAGGACCATGTTGTCGACGTTGCCGAAGGCGGACGCGCCCGCGCGGACGATCTCCGGCCAGTTCTCGGCGAGTTGCTGGGCGACGACCGCTTCCTGGTTGTCGGCCAGAGCCGCCGCCCGCGCTTTGATCGCCTCGGCCTCGGCGAGCCCCTGCGCCCGCGCCGCCTCCGCCGCCGCGAGCCCCTTCGCCTGCGCCGCCGCCGCTTCCGCCTCACCGGTCGCGAGGGTCGCCGAAGCGCTCGCCGCACCCCGCGCCTTCGTCGCCTCGGCCTCCGCCACGGCCGCCTGCTTGACCCGGTTCGCCTCGGCGATGGCGGCCAACTCGGTCTCCTTCGCCTTGGCTTGGGCGGCCGAGATCCGCGCGTCGCGCTCGGCCTCGGCGAGGGTGCGCTTCTCGTACGCCTGGGCGTCGGCCGGCTTGCGGACGTCGGCCTGGAGCTGCTGTTCGCGGCGGTGCGCCTCCAGTTCGGCGACGCGGGTCTCCTGCACGACGACCTCCTGGCGGGCGCCGGCCTCGGCAAGTGGCCCCGCCTGCCGGGCCTTCGCCGCCGCGTGATCGCGCTCGGCCTGGTAACCGGCCTGGAGGATCTCGCTGTCGCGGGTGGCCTCCGACATCCGCGCGGCGGCCTGCTGCTCCGCCTCGGTGGCCAGCCGGTTCGCCTCGGCCTGCGCGATGCGCGCGTCGCGCTGGACGGCCGCCGCGTGCGGCATCGCGAGGTTCTGGATGTAGCCGGTGGGGTCCTCTATCTCGTGGATCTGCAACGAATCGACGATCAGCCCGAGTTTCTCCATCTCCGTCCCGCACGCCGCCCGGGTCTGCCCGGTCAGCTTCTCCCGGTCCCGGATCATGTCCTCGACCGTCAACCCGCCCACGATGGACCGCAGATGACCGGCGAACACGTTGTGCACCCGCTCCGACATCAGCCGCTGCTGATCCAGGAACCGGCGGGCCGCGTTGGCGATCGACACGAAGTCGTCACCCACCTTGAAGATGACAACTCCCCTGATCTTCAAGGGAATTCCCTGGAACGTGACGCACTCCACCTGGAGATCGGTCTCGTTGAGGTCCAGCGACAGCTTGCGCACCGCCTGCACCCCGGGCAGCACCAGCGTGCCGCGCCCCGTGACGATCCGGAAGCCCATACCCGCCTCGAGGCCCTCGGTCCGATGGTTCGAACCCGAGATGATCAACGCCTCGTTGGGCTCGGCCACCCGCCACATCATCTTGAACACACCGATCAGCGCGAGAACGACGACAACCGCCGCACCCGCCACGACGCCGACGAACATCGGCACGCCCCCTTTGCCTGGTGCCCTGTCGGCACCGAACGAGGGGAGTGTGCGCCCGCCGCGAGCCCGGGAGAAGAGCCCGGCCGATCTTTGTCACAAGCTTGACGAATACGGCTCTCACCTGCGACGAAAGTCGCTCAACTGCCGTACGCGGGGCCCAGGTCACCGTACGCGGCGCTCACGTAGACCGTCCGGGGCGGCAGATGCTCCACCACCGTCACCAGCGCCCCCGGCTCGATCCGCGCGCCCGGGTCCACCGGGTACGCCAGGAAGTGCTCGGCGCCGCCGCGCACCCGGACGATCACCTCGCCGACGAGCCCCGGCCCGATCGTCCCCGTCACCCGCCCCATCAGCCCGATCAACGACGCGTCGTCCATGGCCGCAAGCGTACGGGCCGGGGCGGCTTCCGGGGCCGTCCACAGCCGCCGTACAGGAAGTTCCATGCCACGGCGAAACCATTGACGTGTTTCGGTCACACCCCTACCTTCTGCTGACCGACGTCCCGAACCCTGTTCGGCGCGTCGAACCCTGAAGCCTTAGGGAGAGCCGCACATGACCCCACATCCCCCCACCCGCCGCAGCCTGCTGCGCGCCCTGGCCGTCGTACCCGCCGCCGCGCTGGTCCTCGGTGAGCTGCCCGGGCTGCTCGGCACCGCCCTCGCCGCCGCGCCCGCGAGCGGTTCGGCGAGCCGCTACACGATCGTGCCGTTCCTCAACAGCAACGACGGCACCGTCAACGTCTACCAGTCGGACGACGCCACCGACTTCCGGCTGGTGCAGTCCTCCGCCTACACCCCGCCCTCCAACCGCATCCGCGACGCGAGCGTGTTCAAGCACACCGACGGCTACTACTACCTGACGTACACCACCCACACCTGGCAGGACGTCTCGACGACCATCGGCTTCGCGCGCAGCGGCGACCGGGTCAACTGGACGTTCCTGTACGACTACACGGTCCCGATCGCCAACCTCTCGCGCGCCTGGGCGCCGGAGTGGTTCGTGGACAGTGACGGCAGCGTCAACGTCATCGTCTCCTGCTCGGTCACCAGCGACGAGTGGATCTTCACCCCGTATGTGCTGAAGGCCGCCAACTCCGCGCTCACCGCCTGGAGTTCACCGGTCGCGCTGTCGGGGATCGGCACCAACCACATCGACACGTACATCGTGAAGACCGGCTCGACCTACCACGCGTTCACGAAGAACGAGACGACCAAGTACATCGAGTACGCCACCGCCTCCGCGCTCACCGGCCCCTACACCCTCTCCAGGACCGGCGACTGGGCCGGCTGGGGCAGTTACCGCGAGGGCCCCTCGGTGATCCAGCTCGACAACGGCGCCTGGCGGATCTTCTTCGACGGCTACGGCGACGGCAACTACTACTACAGCGACAGCTACGACACCTTCGCGACCTGGTCCGCCCCGAAGGTCCTCGCCTCGATCTCCGGTACCGCGCGGCACTTCACGGTCATCAAGGAGACGGTCTCCGGCGGCCCTTCGCTCACCAAGAACGCCACCCGGTCCCTCCAGTCCGCCAACTACCCCACCCGGTACTGGGAAGAGCAGTCCGCACTGCTCAACTTGCCTGTCCTGACCAGCTCCAGCGCCACCGCCGACAAACAGGCGGCGACCTTCACGGTCGTGGCGGGCCTCGCCGACTCCAACGGCTACTCCTTCCGGAACGCGGCGGGCAACTACCTTCGCCACTACGACTTCCGGGGCCGTTTCGACGCGAACGACGGCACCACGACCTTCGCCCGCGACGCGACCTTCATCGCCCGCACCGGCACCACCACCGGCGCCGTCCGCTTCGAGTCGTACAACTACCCCGGCTACTACCTGCGCCACTACAACTACCAACTGAGCGTGGCCCTTTCGGACGGCACGGACCTGTTCCGGCAGGACAGCTCGTTCGTACCGGTGACCGCCTGGGCCTAGCGGCCAGGGATGCGTACGACGCCGTCGGCGCCCTTCGTGGAAGGGTTCCGGCGGCGGTTGCGTGATCGCGCAAAGTCGGTGTCGGGGAATCGAAGATCTGCGGAACTCCTGGACCGGACCCGCACGTTGGCCCAGATGTGAAAGCCGAACACGTCCTGGTCGTCTCGCTCCGCAAATCGGGAACGCATCTCCTCAAGGAGGTGATGTCCGGGTTCGGCTACGTCCTGAACGGGGCCGTGGCGTCGGCCGGGACCCCGCCGCGCCCGCTCGGCCGCGAGACGGCGCTGAGGGTGCTGCGCGCGGTCCACACCCCGCAGGAGATCGCCGAGTTGAGGCGGTCCACGGACCGGGAGGCGACCGCGCGCGCCGTCGACCGGGCGGTCACGGTCCTCAACCGGGCCTGGTCGAAGCGGCTCGGCATGCCGGGCACGGCGCAGCCGGACGGCGACGCGGAGACGGACCGGCTGACGGCCAGGGAACTGTCCCGCCAGTCGGGTTACCGCTTCGCCGACACCCCGGGCGGCGTCTGCTGGTTCACCCACGACCTCGACCTGGCCCGCGCCGACGAGCGGTTCCTGCTCGACTGGGCGCAGACCGGCACCCCGCGCATCATCCTCAACTACCGTGATCCGCGAGACGTGTTGCTCTCCATGGTGAACTTCCTCGCCGAGAAGGACACCGCCCGCCTCGGCGGCTTCCCGGAACACGTCGTGTACGGCGACATCCTCAAGTCCGTCCAGGACCCCGCCGAACGCGTCCGCATCGCGCTCACCGACCCCGACTGCCCCGGCGCCGCCTCCTTCGAACGCGCCCTGTGGCTGCTGCGCCACCCCAAGGTGTGCAAGGTGTCCTTCGAAGCGCTGGTCGGCCCCGAGGGCGGCGGCTCCACGGCGACGCAGCACGCGGAGATCGAGAAGCTCGCCGGCTTCCTAGGCCTGACCGACACCCTTGGCCCCGCCGACCAAAAGGCCCTGGCCCAAAGGGTGTTCAACCGAGACTCCTACACCTTCCGCACCGGCCGCAGCGGCGGCTGGCGCGAACGGTTCACCCCCGAGCACCACGCGCTGTTCGAGCAGCGGTACGGCGGCCTGCTGCGCCAGTACGGCTACGAGTGACCCCCCCCACAGACCCCCGGGGACACCCTGTCCCCGGGTCATGAAGCACCATCCCCCACGAAAGGAACAGCGACATGACCACCACCCTGCTGGCCCCGCCCGTCGAGGAGATCGACATCGACGCCGAGACCGCCGAGTTCGCGCAGGCGCTGGAGTCGGCCACGACCTCCACCACCTCGCTGTACATCTACACCCAGTGACACCCGCGTCGCCTCCGCTGAGGTGACGCACGTCAACTCCCGTGGGACAGCCGCTCCTTGACCGGCGCCGGCTGTCCCACGGCCCGCACGGACGGCACGAGCGCGGCCGGTACGACGACCAGCACCAGCAGCACGGCGGCCCCGGTCAGCACGGCCCCCGAACCGGCCCCCTCCGCGAGCCGCCCGGCCAGCGCGTACCCGGCGGGCAGACTCAGCAACGAGACCAGCCAGTCGTACGAACTCACCCTGGACATCAGCTCGTCGGGCACCATCCGCTGCACGGTCGTCGCCCACACCGCGTTGACGTACGACGCCCCCAGCATCCCCAGCGCCGCCGCGCACCCCACCGCCCAGGGCGCCGCCCTCGCCGCCAGCGCCAGCAGCGGTGCCGCGCCGGACGCCAGCAGCAAGTGGCTTGCCGACAACGGGCGTTCGGAATGCCACCGGGTCGCGAGGACCGCGCCCGCGACCGCGCCGACCGCCCCCGCCGCCGACACCACGCCCCACATCGACGCCCCGCCCACCAGCAGCGGGCCCAGCACGTAGAACGGCGCCGACGCCAGGTTGTACGCGCCGTGCGCCAGCAGCCCGGTGACGTACCAGCGCCGGGCGACCACCTCTCGCCAGCCGGCCGTGAGATCGGCGCGCAACTTCCGCTGCTTGCTTTGGAGATGGGGCTGGGGCAGGCGCAGCGCGGCCAGGAGTACGGCGCTCACCAGGAACGTCGCCCCGTCGATCACGTACACCCAGCCCGGGCCGGTCACGGCGACCAGCACGCCGGCGAGCAGTGGGCCTACTACGCGGGACACGCTTTGCGAGATGCCCAAGAGGGCGTTGGCGCGCTGGAGTTGGGGCTGAGGGTCGGGCTGGGGCTGGGGCTGGGGCTGGGGCTGGGGCTGAGGCTGGGCTTCGGGCTGGGCTTCGGATCGGGGCTCTGGCCTGCCCGTCCGGCCCGCCCCGACCACCTCCGGCACGATCCCCGTCAGTGCCGGCCGGTACACCGCCGACGCCGCGCCGTACGCCACCGACGCGGCCAGCAGCATCCACAGCCGCGCCGCCCCGCTCAGCAGCAGGAACGCCATCCCGAACTGCACGGCCGCCTGGGCGAGATCGCTGCCCAGCAGCATCCGGCGGCGCGGCAGCCGGTCCGCGAGCACTCCGCCGAGCAGGGTGAGCGCGACGCGTACGACCATCGAGACGCCCAGTACGGTGCCGATGTCCACGGCGGATCCGCCGAGCGAGAGGACCGCGAAGACCAGGGCGACGTTGACCAGGCCGTCGCCGAGCAGGGATATCGTGCGCGCGGTCCAGAAGAGGGTGAAGGCCGTACTCAGGCGAGGGCGAGGGCGAGGGCGAGGGTGGGGGTGAAGGTGGGGCTTCGGTTCCATGATCCGTATCTTCGCCGGTAACTCGCTTGGGATCACTGGGGGTTGCCCTGAATCGCAGGGAGGGGGCGCGCTCTCCGGCGTGGCCCTCAAACCGGCCTCGCCCCCTCTCGGCTGTGCCGGTGCAGCACATGCTTCGTCCGCGCATAGTCGTCCAGCGTGTGGACCGACAGATCCCGCCCGTACCCCGACCCCTTGAACCCGCCCCAGGGCACCTCGTTCGCCGGCACCAGATGGGAGTTGACCCACACCGTGCCGAAGTCCAGCCGCCCGGGACGGAGTTGGCGCGCCGCACCGCCTCCTCCTCGCCGGTGAAGGTCTCGATGGTGACGACCGGGCCGACGATCTCCTCCCGGGCTGTCTCGGCGCGCTCCGGGACACCGGTCAGGACGGTCGGGGCGACGGAGAAACCGGGGCCGTCCAGCGCCCCCGCCGCCGGGCGCCGCGCGGATGCCGTCCCGCGCCGCGCGCGTCAAGTACCCCAGGACACGGTCGAGATGGGCCTTGGAGACCATGGACCCGACCTCGACGTCCGCCCCGGCGCCGGGCTCCCCGACGGCCAGCGCGGCGACCTCCTCGACGAGCAGGGACGTGAACTCCTCGGCGACGGAGGCGTGCACGAGGACCCGGCCGGCGGCCCCGCACTCCTGGCCGGAGTTCCAGAACCCGGCCACCCGCAACGCCGAGGCGGCGGCACCGTCCCGGCGACCGGATCAGGGAAGCGCCGTTGGCGGCTCAACTGGGCTTGTCGCGGAGGGTCGTTCGGGTGGGGCTGCGGGCGCTGGCGGAGGAGGGGATGCTGGACGTCCTCCCCGGCGGCGCCACCGCCGTGCCCGCCGTCACGGCGAAGGACGTGCTGGATCTGTACGCGCTGCGGGCGAGTCTGGGGGCGCTGCTGATCCGGCGGGTGGCGATGCTCGGGCCGGACGTCCTCGGCCCGGACGTCCTCGGCCCGGACGTCCTCGCCCCGGCGGGCGCGGCCTTGGCGGAGGTCCGGCCGCCGCCCGCGCCCGCGATCACGTCCGCATCCGCGAGGTCGACCTCTGGTTCCAGGACGCCCTGGCCCGCACGGCGGACCTCCCCCAGACGACCCGCACCTTCGAACAACTCACCGCCCGGCTGAGGGCGTTCGTCATGATCCTGGACATGGACTACAGCCAGGCCTGCGACACCATCGCCGACGAGGACACCGCCGTCTATGAGGCGGCCCGGCTGTGGCGGGTGAAGGTCGAGAGATGCGTGCGGTACATGATCGCGCGGCTGCCGGAGGGGGATGCGGCGCCGCATGTGTGGACGACATTGCCCAGCTGTAGAAAGTCTGTGAAAAAGGCGGGGGACATGGGGTGGAGTGGGGTGCGCCGTGCCGTCGTGGCATCGGCGCTTCTTGCGCAGTTGCTGGGTGCCGCGGGCGCCGCGCGGGCCGTGGCCGACGGCACGGGTGACACCCTGTCACCCGAGGCGGCGGCCTCGCGGCAGGCCGAGGTCTCGGGCAGCCCCGTCGACGTGAGCGCCGAGACGACACCCACCCAGCTCGTCACGGCGCGGCCGGACGGCACGTTCACCGTCGAGTTCGATCCGGGACCGGTGCGGACGAGGACGGCGTCGGGCTGGGTACCGGTCGACACGGACCTGCGGCAGACCTCGTCCGGAGCGATCGTGCCGAAGGCCGCCGCCGCGGACATCACCTTCTCCGGCGGCGGGACCGGCACCCCTCTCGCGACCATCGCGCAGAACGGCAGGACGTACAGCGTCAGTTCACCGTGGCCGCTGCCCCGGCCGGCCCTGGCGGGGGCCACCGCCACCTATCCGGATGTCATGCCCGGGACAGACCTGGTGGTCCAGGCGGTCCCGGACGGCTTCAGCGAGAACCTGGTCATCAGGTCCCGTGCCGCGGCGCGGAACACGGACCTGTCGGACATCCGGTTCCCCGTGTCCGTCGACGGAGTCTCCGCGCACGACACCCACACCGGCGGCGCCGCCTTCCTCGACGCTCAGGGCCGGCCGGTGTTCACCACCGGCACTGCGCTGATGTACGACTCCCAGACCACTGCGGCGCCGGCCGCGAAAGCGTCCACCGCGTCCCGCGCGAGCGTGGCACAGGCCGTGCGCCCCGCGGCCGAGGCCACGGCCACGGACACGCCGGCCGGCCCGGCCCCCGGCGCCCACACGGCGGCCATGGACGTGACCGTCTCGGACGACGCGCTGACCCTGAAGCCCGACAGGTCCTTCCTCGACGACCCCGGCACCACCTACCCCGTGGTGCTGGACCCGCAGACCACCAGCGCGTCGCTCTCGGGCTGGACGACCGTGTGGTCGAGCGCGACGGGGACGTCCTTCTGGAAGACCTCCCACTCCCTCGGCGCCGGTTACGACGCGTGGGTCGACCACAAGAAGGCACGCTCGCTCTACCAGTTCGACACCCACACCCTGGGCGGCAAGAAGATCCTCCAGGCGACCTTTACCGCCCTGGAGGTCTGGTCGGCCAACTGCACCGCCAAGGATGTGCAGCTGTGGCGCACCGGCTCCATCTCCTCGGCCACGACCTGGGCCGCGCAGCCCGCCTGGTCCGCCCAGGTGGACACGGTCAGCGCCGCCAAGGGCTATTCGTCCGCCTGCCCCGGCGGGAACGTCTCCTTCGACGCCACGAGCGCGGTGGCCTACACCGCGGGCAAGTCCGCCGCCACGACCACCCTGGGACTGCGCGCCGACGAGAACGACGAGATCGCCTGGAAACAGTTCGCCTCGCCCGCCGACCACAAGCCCACCCTGTCGGTGACCTTCGTCTCCGCGCCCAGTACGCCAACCGCTGTGAAGATGGCGAGCCCCAGCCTGGCTTGTGCCACCGCCCGCACCGCCGCCGCCGTGATCCGGGACACGACCCCCACTCTGGCCGCCGCACCCGCGTCCTCGGACGGTTCGCAGGCGACACTCCGGCCGGACTTCCAGGTCTTCAAGTACGTGCCCGACGCCACCAACCCCCTGACAGCGTCGGGGAGTCCCTCGGCCTACACGGCGTCAGGAACGGCCGGCACCTGGACGACGCCCGCGCTCACCAACGGCCAGACGTACTGGTTCCGCGCCCGGACCGAGTACAAGTACGCCTTCAACGGGATCACCGGGTATATGTACTCGACCTGGTCACCGGCGTGCTGGTTCACCATCGACACCTCGCGCCCCGTACAGCCCGCCGTCGAATCGGCCGCCTACCCCGAGTGCGCCAGCCCCACCTCCCCGGACGACTGCACGGCCTACGGAGGCGTCGGCGCCCCCGGCCCGTTCACCCTCAAGGCCAACGGAGCCACGGACGTCGTCAAGTACACGTACCAGCTCAACGACGATCCCGTGCAGACCAAGACGTTCACAACCGCCACCGTCAGCTACACACCGTCCCTGGCACCTGACGTACGTGGGCTCAACACCCTCACCGTCCAGACCTGGGACTCGGCGGGCAACGCGTCGGCCAGCTACACCTACTCCTTCAAGGTCGCGCCGGGCGCGGGCCCGGTGGACCGATGGTCCATGGACGAAGGCACCGGCTCCACCGCGGCCGACACTGTCGGAGGCAACGACGCCACCTTGAACGGCGGTGCGGGCTGGGCCGGCAAGGCCCGGCTCGGCGGCGCGCTGCAAGGCAACGGCACCTCCGCCTACGCGGCGACGAAGTCTTCGGTGCTGGACACCACGAAGAGCTTCACGGTCTCCGCCTGGGTCCGCCTGAACTCCCTGGCCGCGAACAGCACGTTCGTCGCACAGGAGGGCACCGCCGCCGACGGATTCCAGCTCTACTACTCCACCGGCTTCGGCTGGGTCTTCAACCGGCACTCCGCCGACGTCACCTCGCCGACGATCGTACGAGCCCTGTCGTCCGCCACTCCGGCCGCCGGTGTGTGGACCCACCTCCTCGGTGTCTACGACGCCCAGACCCAGCAGCTCAGGCTCTACGTCAACGGCGTGAACGACGAATCGAAGAACGCCTCGTTCACCGCACCCTGGAAAGCCTCAGGGCCGGTCGACATCGGCCGCCGCCTCTACCAGGGCACATGGGGCGAGTACACGGCGGGCAGCCTCGACGAGGTCACCCTCTGGAACCGCATCCTCTCCCCCGAAGAGATCGCCGACCTCCAGGCGATGACGGACGTCGGTACCGGCCAGGCCCGCCCGGCGCTCGTTGCCGACTGGGGTATGGAGGAGACCTCCGGCACCAGCGCCGCCGACTCCTCCGGATACGGTCACCCGGCCACCCTCGCGGCGGGCGGCACCTGGACCGCCGACACCGACGGCGGCAAGGGCAACGTCCTTTCCCTGGACGGCACTTCGGCGGCCGAAGCCACCGCGTCAGGACCGGTCGTCGACTCCCAGGGCGATTTCACCGTGGCCGCCTGGGCCAAACTCGATGCCACCGCGCTGTCCGACACCACCGTGGCCCACCACATGCGGATCGCCACCCAGTCCGGCGGCACCCGCGACTCCTGGGGGCTGTGGTACGACCAAGACGCCGGCTCCGCCCAAGGCATGTGGGTGTTCGGCCGCACCACCGCCGACACGACAAGCGCCGCGGTCGTGAAGGTCCCGGCCACCACCGCGGCGGCCCAACTGGTCGACCCCGGCGACTGGACTCTCGTGACCGGCGTCTACGACGGCGCCCACCACCAGCTCCTGCTCTACGTCAACGGAGTCCGCCAGGGCGCCCAGGGCGACACCGACACCAGCGACACCACCGGTGACGGCACCGTCTTCACCAGCCCCTGGCAGGCCACCGGCACCTTCAACATCGGCCGGGGACGCGTCAGCACCGGCGCGTACGGCGACGCCGCACACGGCCTCGTGGACGACGTACGGGTGTGGACCGGCGTGACATCCGGCACCGCGATCAACCAGATGTACATCGCCGAAGTACCCATCCCGTTGTGACGGCGGCTCCGTCGCACGACAGACGTTCAGACGACCTGCACACGATCGGGAGTTCAGTCATGGATGGGCTACGGCGGACACGCCTGTGGGTCGTCGCCGTCACCACAGGCGCCCTGATGGCCACCGGGCTCGGCACGGCCCCCTCGGTCTGGGCGACCCAGCGGCACGGACATCGCACGGTGCACGCACCGGTCGTCAAGAACGGCACCGCCACACCGTTCACACCGCACAGGACGACCCGCGCCGACCCCGCCCGGACCGCCGCCGCCCGCACCGCGGCCCGCGTCGCACAGCAGGTGCGCTGGCCCGCCGAAGCCACCGCGACCCTGCCCGTGACCGCCCGCGCCACCACCACACCGGTGGGAAGCCTGCCGGTCGCGGCGAGCACCCCGGACACCGGCCCGGCCCCGGCCCGCGTACGCGTCACGGTCGCACCGCACCGCACCGCGACCGCCCTCGGCGTCGAGGGCACCGTCCTGTCCGTCACCCGCGCCGACGGCCGCCAAGGCACCGGCCGGACCCGGCTGACCCTCGACTACTCCGCCTTCGCCCGCAACTACGGCGGCGACTACGCCTCCCGGCTCACCCTGGTCCGCCTGCCCGCCTGCGCGCTCACCACCCCGGCCCGCGCGCAGTGCCGCACCGCGACTCCGGCCGCCACCACGAACGACGTCGCCCACCACACCCTCACCACCACCGCCCCGCTCTCCGCGCACGCCGTCACCGCGTTCGCCGCCACCGCAGCGGCCACCGCCAAGTCCGGTGCCGGCTCCTACCAGGCGACCTCCCTCAACCCCTCCGCCGCTTGGAACGCGGGCGGCTCCAGCGGCGATTTCACCTGGTCCTACCCCCTCACCGCACCCCCCTCCAACGGCGGCCCGGCCCCCAACCTCGCCCTCACCTACGACGCCCAGAGCGTCGACGGCCGGCTTCCCTCCACCAACAACCAGCCGTCCTGGGTGGGGGAGGGCTTCGACCTCTCCACCTCCTACATCGAGCGCTCGTACGACTCCTGCGACGACGACGGCCAGAGCGGCAAGAACGATGAGTGCTGGGCCGGCGACAACGCCACCCTTGTCCTCGGCGGCAAGTCCAGCCCCCTCATCAAGGACAAGACCACCGGCGACTGGCACCCCGAGACGGACGACGGAGAACGCGTCGTCCGCTCCACCGGCGCCGTCAACGGCGACAACGACGGCGAGTACTGGACCGTCACCACCCAGGACGGCACCCAGTACGTCTTCGGCAGGAACCGTCTCCCCGGCTGGACCACCGGAGCCGCCGTCACCAACTCCACCTGGACCGTCCCGGTCTTCGGTGACGACCCCGGTGAGCCCGGCTACGACCAGGGCACCACGTTCGCCGGCCGCGCCCTCACCCAGGCCTGGCGCTGGAACCTGGACTACGTCGTCGACCCCCACGGCAACGCCATGTCGTACTGGTACACCAAAGAAACCAACTACTACGCCAAGAACGGCACCACCACCGACAACGGGACGGCGTACGACCGTGGCGGCTACCTCAGCCGCATCGACTACGGCATCACCTCCTCCACGGTCTTCGGCAACGCCCCCGAGAAGGTCGCCTTCACCACAGCCGAACGCTGCCTGGTGACCGGTACGGAAGACTGCACGTCGCTCACCTCTGCCACCGCCGCCCACTGGCCGGACGTCCCGTTCGACCAGCTCTGCGCCGCCGGCAAGGTCTGCACGGCGACCGCGCCGACGTTCTTCTCCCGCAAGCGCCTGACCTCCGTCACCACCAGCGTCTGGGACGCGGGCCTGGCCACCCCCGCCTACCGGGACATCGACAGCTGGAGCCTGGCCCAGTCCTTCCCCGACCCTGGCGACGGTACCTCGGCCGGCCTGTGGCTGACCTCCATCACCCACACCGGCAAGGACGGCGCCACCCAAGCCATGCCGCCCGTCACCTTCGCCGGCATTCAGCTCGCCAACCGGGTCGACACCACCCACGACGACATCGCCGCGCTGGTCAAGTGGCGGGTGCGGACCATCACTTCGGAGACCGGCTCCGTCCTCACCGTCAACTACTCCGACCCGCAGTGTGTCGCGGGCGCCACCATGCCCGCCGGCCCCGACTCCGACACCCTGCGCTGCTTCCCGACGTACTGGCAGCCGCCCTTCACCGCCGACCCGCAGCTCGACTGGTTCCACAAATACGTCGTCACCCAGGTCACCGAGTCCGACCCCAGCGGCGGCGCCCCGCTGAAGGAGACCGACTACTCCTACAACGGCTCACCCGCCTGGCACTACGACACCGACAACGTCACCACCCCCGCCAAACGCAAGACCTGGTCCGTCTGGCGTGGCTACGGCAGCGTCACCACGACCACCGGAGACGCCCAGTCCACCCGCACCAAGAACGTCACCGCCTACTTCCGCGGCATGGACAGCGACAGACAGTCCGACGGCACCACCCGCAGCGTCAAGGTCACCGACTCCACCGGTACCTCTGTCACCGATGCCGGCCCCCTCGCCGGCCAGGCCCGCGAATCGGTGACGTACAACGGCGCCGCCGAGGTCTCAGGAGTCATCACCGACCAGTGGGTTCACCAGACCGGCTCCGACGGCACCCGCGCCAGCACTTTCACCAGGCCGCACGCCGTCCATACCCGCACCGACCTGTCGTCCGGCGGTACTCGTGACACCACCGTCACCACCACGTACGACGACACCACCGGTGCGGCACTCCTCGTCGACGACGCCGGGGACGACTCCGTCACCGGCGACGAACAGTGCACCCGCACCACCCTCGCGAACAACACCACCGACTGGCTGATGGCCTACCCCGTGCGCGTCGAGACCGTCGACGTCTCCTGCGCCGCGACCCCCAGCCGCCCCGACGACGTCGTCTCCGACGTCCGCACCCTCTACGACGGCCAGGCCTACGCCGCCGCCCCGAAGCTCGGCGACGAGACCTCCACCCAGCGCGTCTCCTCCTACAGCGACGGCAACCCCGTCTACCAGACGGTCTCCACCAGCCACTACGACGCCCAGGGCCGCGTCGACTCGGTCAAGGACGCCACCTCGACGACCGCGAGCACCACCACCTACACCCCCGCCACCGGCGGCCCGCTGACCAGCACCGTCACCACCGACGCCAAGGGCTACGCGACCACCACCACCTTCGACCCCGGCCGGGGCACCGCCACCACGGTCGTCGACCCGAACGGCAGACGGACCGACTACACCTACGACGCCCTCGGCCGTACGACCGGCCTCTGGCTGGCCAACCGCAGCAAGTCCGCGGGCCAGAGCGCCAGCCTCGTCTACACCTACACTCTCTCCAGCACGGCGGCCTCCGCCGTCGCCACCGGCAAACTCAACAACGACGGCACCACCTACGACACCACCTACTCCCTGTACGACGCCCTCCTGCGCCCCCGCCAGACCCAGACCCCGGCGCCGGGCGGCGGCCGGGTCATCGCCCAGACCAAGTACGACAGCCGCGGTCTCGCCACCGAGTCCGACGCCGACTACACCGACACCTCGGCCCCGTCCACGACCCTGGCGAACATCACCTCGGCGGTTCCGGCCCAGACCCTCACCACCTACGACGGCGCCGGCCGCGCCACGGCGAGTGACTTCCGTGCCCTGGGCACCGAACGCTGGACCACCACCACCGTGTACGGCGGCGACCGCGTCACCGTCACCCCGCCCAAGGGCGGCATCGCGACCACCACCCTCACCGACACCCTCGGCCGCACCGTCGAGACCCGCCAGTACGACAGCGGCACCCCGACCGGCGCGTACACGTCCGTCAAATACGCCTACGACCCCAAGAGCCGCCTGCGACAGGTGACCGACAACGACGGCAACACCTGGTCCTACGGCTACGACCTGATGGGCCGCAGAACCAGCGGTACCGACCCGGACGCGGGCACGACGAAGACGACGTACAACGATCTCGACCAGGTCGCCGCCGTCACGACCGCGTCGGGTACCGCCGACGAGAAGACCCTCAGCTACACGTACGACGTCCTCGGCCGCAAGACCGACCTGTACGACGGCACGACCAAGGACGCGGCGCACGAACTGGCCAGATGGACCTATGACTCGGTGGCCAAGGGACAGCCGACGTCATCGGTCCGGTACGTCGCAGGCTCGTCCGGCAAGGCGTACATCAGCCAGGTCGGCACCTACGACGCCCTGTACCGCCCGACGCTGACCCGGGTCACCATCCCCTCGGTGGCCGGCGAAGAGGCGCTGGCGGGCACCTACACCTCGACGACCGGCTACAACCTCGACGGCACCGTCCAGGTCGTCTCCGACCCGGCGGCCGGCGGACTGCCCGCCGAGTCCCTGGAGTACGGATACAACGACCTGAGCATGCCGGCCACCCTCAAGGGCGCCTCCGGCTACGTCCAGAACACCGGCTACACCAAGCTCGGCGACATCGCACAGCTCACGCTCGGCACCTCCGCGTCCGACAGCGCGAAGTGGCTCCAGATCACCAACACGTTCGAGGACGGCACCCGCCGCCTCCAGCGCGAACTGGTCACCGACGACGCCCAGACGGCTCCGGTCGAGGACACGGCCTACACCTACGACGACGCGGGCAACCCGACGAAGACCGCCACGCACGCCGATGGCACCGACGACGTCCAGTGCTACCGCTACGACGGCCACGACCGTCTGACCGAGGCATGGACCGCGACGGACGGCTGCTCGGCGAACCCGTCGACAGCGGTCCTGGGCGGCCCGGCACCTTACTGGCAGAGCTTCACGTACGACGCGCTGGGCAACCGCACCCGCGAGGTCGCGCACGCGACGGCGACCGGGGCCGCCGACACCACGACGTCGTACGTCTATCCACCGCACGGCACGGCCCAGGCCCACACGCTGACGTCTTCGACGATCACGTCTGGAGCCACGACCGCCACCGACTCGTACACCTACGACACCACCGGCAACACCCGTACCCGCACGCTCGACGGCAAGACCCAGCAGCTGGACTGGGACTCCGAGGGACGACTGGCGAAGGTGACGAACGCGGACGGGACCTCGGCGTCCTACCTCTATGACGCCGACGGCAACCGCCTCCTGTCCCGCGACGGCTCGGGCACGACGCTCTACCTGGGTGACACGGAGATACGCCTGGCCAAGGGCGCCACCGCTGCCACGGGGACGCGGTACTACACCTGGGCGGGACAGACCGTCGCCGTCCGCACCGCCGGCAGCCTCCAGTGGCAGGTCACGGACGCCTACAGCACGGCTGAGACAGCGGTGGACGCCACCACGCAGGCGATCACCCGCCGCCGCCTCGATCCGTTCGGCAACCCGCGCGGAGCACAGCCTTCCGCCGCTGCCTGGCTCGGCGACAAGGGCTTCGTCAACGGGATCACCGACACCCCCACCGGCCTCACCCACCTCGGCGCGCGCGAGTACGACCCCACGACCGGCCGCTTCGTCTCCGACGACCCGGTCCTGGAACTGACGGACGCCCAGCAACTCGACGGCTACACCTACGCCGCCGACAACCCCGTCACCAACAGCGACCCGGCCGGGCTGTGCATAGACCCCGGCAATGGGCACTGCGAACCTGACGACGGCGGCAAACGGGGCTCCCAGCCACCGGACCCGGCGTATGGCAACACCAATCCGGCGTCCGGGGGCGGTGGGCATCACAGCGGTGGCGGAAGTTCCCATCACGGCTGCGGCTGGTCGTTCTCCTGCCACGTCTCCGACTACGCGCACAAGGCGTACCACGCGATCGAGCGGCACCCGGTCCTCGCGGCCGTCGTCGCCACGGCCGTGGTCGTCGGAGTGGTCGCCTGTGTCGTCGCCTCGGGCGGAGGGTGCGCGGCCGTACTGGCAGCCGGAGCGACCGGAATCACCGCCGGAGCCGAAGCCGGGGCCGGTGCGGCGGTCGCGGGCGGCGCCCTGGGCGTCATCAGCGAGGGCGGAGCCGTCATCGCCGGCACGATGGGTATCGCCGGGGCCGGTGCGGCCGTCGCCGAGAAGAGCCTGGAAACGGCCGCCAAAGAGGAGGCGGCGGCGTCCTCAGGAGCCAAGGCCGCCGCTTCGGCGGCGGAGGACACCGCCGCGTCAGGTTCGGCGAGCGGCGGCGAGCGGGCAGCTGCGGCGGCACCCAGGAGCGGCACGGCCGCGGCTCGCGGTTCCCGCGGCGCCAAGGGAAAGTTCCAGCCGACGGTCACCGTTCACCCGGCAGCCGGTGGCTGGGATCTGGAAACGCGGGTCTCGGACGCGAACGCCCTTCGTGACGGCGTCGGAACGGTGGCGACCGGCGATGCGAAATACCGGACCTATTCCGCCGCCATCAACAGGAGCAGCGGGGATGTCGCGGTCGGCTGTTCCGGCGGCGGAAACTGCGCCGAGGTGAACATCATGGAGTTCACCGGATGGGACCCGCAGGACGTCCTGTTCACGCGTGCGGGCAGGCTGATGGACGTCGACGACGGCCTTGGTAAGGTCTGGCAGGAGATAGCGATCTGCACGGTATGCCAGGGGCAGTTCTCGGTGGACTCCTTTGTTCCCGGGGCCCTTCTGGAGATGAAGCCGCCAGGGCGGAAAGGCTAGTGGTGGACGATGGTGAGTGCCGCTCTTCTTGAGCTGGACCGATATGACTGGTCGGAGTTCCGGTGCGGATGCGGGGACGGTGCCGCGCATCTGGCGGAGACTTTCCGGCGGCTGCTGGAGGCCAAGGCGCCTGAGGAAGCGGTCGGTTACCGTCTCGACGGGCATGTGGAAATTCAGTCGATGCTGTTCGAGGCCGCCGTGCCGGCGGTGTCGGTGATCCTGGCCGCGCTCACCGGCGAGCTGGCCCCCTTCGCCCGTAACCATTTCCTTGTCACGCTGCTGTTCGCGGTCTCCGGAGAGTCCCACTCCAGTGAAACCGCGGCCGGGCGCGGAAATCTTGAAGACGAATGCTACGAAAAGGCCAGAGAAGGGCTCTGGGTCCTTTACCGCGAGGCGGTTGACGGGGATACGGAGAACGCGCTGGACATCCTTGAGGTAATCGAGGAGGACGAAGCCCGATTCGCCCGGTTCCGGTCCGCTCTACAGAGCCGCCTCGAGAAACAGGCCAGGAGAAGATGACAGCGAAACATGTCTTTCCGTCGAACCGGCGGAGAATCGCGGCACGTTGCGTGGACTTCGTGGTCGCGTCCGCCTTCTCGGTGCTCGGCTTCATGGGGGTCGCGGCCGTCAGCGACGGTGCCGCTCTCGTGATTCTGCTGCCCATCGGGTTCATGGCGGGAGGAGTCGCCTACCACGTGCCCCTGGTGCACTGGTGGGGTACGACCCTGGGCAAGCGGATGTTCGGCCTGAGAGTGGTCCGGCTGGGGGCGCAGGACATGCGTCCGCCGTCCTGGAAAGAGGCCTTCGTCCGGGAGTTCGACCGGGCGGCCTTTCTGTCTCTCCCGGTACTGAACCTGCTGGTCGGCGCGGTCCTGCTGGCGCAGATGGCCAAGGACCGGGGCGCTTACCACCAGAGCAGATACGACCGGGCCGCCCGTACGGCCGTCGTGCGGTGGCCGATCGGCGCGTGACTCCCGTCGCCGGGAGGTCAGAGCGCCGCTCGTACCGCTCTCTCGAAGCGTTCCACATGGCTTCGGGCCAGTTGGGCCGCTCGGTCGGGGGTGGCTTCGATGATGGCGTCTATCAAGGGGCCGTGTTCCTCGATGTGGCCGGCCATGTCGGGGAGGCGGTCGACGAAGAGGCACCAGATGCGGGTGGCGAGGTTGTCGTGGCGGATCAGGGTGTCTTCGAGGTAGGGGTTGTGGGTGGCGGCGTAGATGGCGCGGTGGACCTGGAGGTCCAGGTGCATCAGGGCGGTGGGGTCCTGGGGGGTGGTGAGGTTGGTGCGCAGCTCTCTCAAGGTCGCCCGGTCCGCCGGTGTCGCCCGGCGGGCCGCCTGGGCCGCCGCCAAGGGTTCCAGTTCCTGGCGGACCTCTGAAATGTCGGCCAGATCCGTGATGTTGACCTCCGTCGCGAAGGTGCCGCGCCTCGGGTAGGTCGTGATCAGCCGCTCGTACTGGAGCCGCTTCAACGCCTCCCGCACCGGCGTACGGCCCAGCCCCAGTGACTGCCCCAGCTGCTCCTCGTTGACCGGCGCCCCGGGACGGATCTCCAGCATCACCAGGCGGTCCCGGATGGCACGGTAGGCCCGTTCAGCGAGGGAAAGCTCCTCAGTGACACCGGGCACCACGGGTACGGCGACCCCGGCCGCCCTGTCCACCCCACCCTCCATCCCGCCCAACACCCGCTCCATCCCTACCCCCTTGACCCGTCCCCCGACCTCCCATACCGTACCGCACAGCCTGATATATCAGTTGCTCATTAGTTGGCTCCCAGGAGGCCGCTCGAATGGCGACGAACTCTCCGATCAGCAACTCCCTGACCAGCGACCCGAGCCGCTCGGCGCCCCGCGAACCCGGCTTCGACTCCCCCCTCGCCCAGCTGGACCCCGCCGTCGCGGACGCCCTCGCCGCCGAGCTGCGCCGGCAGCAGTCGACGCTGGAGATGATCGCCTCGGAGAACTTCGCCCCGGCCGCCGTGCTGGAAGCGCAGGGCTCGGTGCTCACCAACAAGTACGCGGAGGGCTACCCGGGCCGCCGCTACTACGGCGGCTGCGAACACACCGACGTCATCGAGCAGTTGGCGATCGACCGGGTCAAGGAACTGTTCGGTGCCGAACACGCCAACGTTCAGCCCCACTCGGGTGCCCAGGCCAACGCGGCGGCGATGTCAGCCCTGTTGCAGCCGGGCGACACGCTCCTGGGGCTCGATCTGTCCCACGGCGGCCACCTCACGCACGGCATGCGGCTGAACTTCTCCGGCAAGCTCTACAACGTCGTCCCTTACCACGTACGCGAGTCCGACCTGCGGATCGACATGGACGAGGTCGAGCAACTCGCCCTGGCGCACCGGCCGAAGCTGATCGTCGCGGGCTGGTCCGCCTACCCGAGGCGGCTGGACTTCGCGGAGTTCCGCCGGATAGCGGACGCAGTCGGCGCCCAACTCCTCGTCGACATGGCGCACTTCGCGGGACTCGTCGCCGCGGGGCTGCACCCGAACCCGGTGCCGTACGCCGACGTCGTCACCACAACCACCCATAAGACACTGGGCGGTCCGCGCGGCGGAGTCATCCTCAGCCGGGCCGGGCTCGCGAAGAAGATCGACTCCGCTGTCTTTCCCGGTCAGCAGGGCGGGCCGCTGGAGCATGTCGTCGCCGCGAAGGCCGTCGCCTTCAAGGTCGCCGCGAGCGAGGAGTTCAGGGACCGCCAGCGCCGCACGCTGGAGGGCGCCCGCATTCTCGCCGGGCGGCTGCTGGCCGACGACGTCGCCGAGACCGGCGCCACCGTCCTGACCGGCGGCACCGAAGTCCACCTGGTCCTGGTCGACTTGAGGAAATCGGCGCTGGACGGGAGGCAGGCCGAGGACCGGCTGCACCGCGTCGGCATCACCGTCAACCGCAACTCCGTCCCCTTCGACCCGCGCCCCCCGATGATCTCCTCGGGCCTGCGCATCGGCACCCCCGCCCTCGCCACCCGCGGCTTTAGCGCCCCCGAGTTCCGCGAGGCCGCCGACATCGTCGCCGAAGCCCTCAAGGGCGAGGCCCCCGAGGACGGACTGCGCGCCCGCGTCGCCAAGCTCACCGCCGCCTTCCCGCTCCACGGAGCCGCCGCATGACCACCGAACCCGCCGAACTCCTCCCGGAACACCCGGACTTCCTCTGGCGCGACCCCGAACCGAAGTCCTCCTACGACGTCATCGTCGTCGGCGGCGGCGGACATGGCCTCGCCACCGCCTACTACCTGGCCAAGAACCACGGCATCACCAATGTCGCGGTTCTGGAGAAGGGCTGGCTGGCCGGCGGCAACATGGCCCGCAACACCACGATCATCCGCTCCAACTACCTCTGGGACGAGAGTGCGGCGATCTACGAACACGCCCTGAAACTCTGGGAGTCGCTCCCCGAGGAGCTGGACTACGACTTCCTGTTCAGCCAGCGCGGCGTCCTCAACCTCGCCCACACCCTCCAGGACGTCCGCGAAGGCGTCCGCCGCGTCGAGGCCAACAAGCTCAACGGCGTCGACGCCGAGTGGCTCGACCCTGACCAGGTCGCCGAGGTCTGCCCGATCGTCGACGTCACCCCCCGCACCCGCTACCCGGTCCTCGGCGCCACCTACCAGCCCCGCGCCGGAATCGCCAAACACGACCACGTCGCCTGGGCGTTGGCCCGCGCCGCCGACCAGCTCGGCGTCGATCTGATCCAGGGCTGCGAGGTCACCGGCTTCCTCAAGGACGGCGAGCGCGTCGTCGGCGTCGAGACCACCCGGGGGCGTATCCACGCCGGCCGCGTCGGGCTCGCCGCCGCCGGGCACAGCAGCGTCCTCGCCCAACTCGCCGGATTCCGGCTGCCAGTTCAGTCGCATCCGCTGCAAGCCCTGGTCTCCGAACTGCACGAACCGGTCCATCCGACGGTCGTCATGTCCAACCACGTCCACGTGTACGTCTCCCAGGCCCACAAGGGCGAGCTGGTGATGGGCGCGGGCGTCGACACGTACAACGGCTACGGCCAGCGCGGCTCGTTCCACGTCATCGAGGAGCAAATGGCCGCCGCCGTCGAGCTGTTCCCCATTTTCGCCCGCGCGCACGTCCTGCGCACCTGGGGCGGCATCGTGGACGTCACCCCCGACGCCTCACCGGTCATAGGAACCACGCCGGTTGAGAATCTGTACGTCAACTGCGGCTGGGGCACCGGGGGTTTCAAGGCGACCCCGGCGGCCGGCTGGACCTTCGCGCACACCATCGCGACCGGCCAACCACACGCCCTGAACGCCCCGTTCGCCCTCGACCGGTTCACCACGGGCGCCCTGATCGACGAGCACGGCGCCGCGGCCGTGGCCCACTGAGGAGACGACGTGCTGCTGATCGACTGCCCCTGGTGCGGCCCCCGGGACGAGACCGAGTACCACTACGGCGGACAGGCCCACGTCTCCTACCCCGAGACCCCCGCCGACCTCACCGACGAGGAGTGGGCCGCCTACCTCTTCTACCGCGACAACCCCAAGGGCCCCTTCGCCGAACGGTGGGTGCACAGCCTCGGCTGCCGCCGCTGGTTCAACGTCCTGCGCGACACCGCCACCCACGACGTCCTCGCCGTCTACCGCCCCGGCGAACCCCGCCCCGCAGGAGAGCCCCGATGACCGACCAGCCCTTCCGCCTCCCGCAGGGCGGCCGGATCGACCGCGCCACGACCCTCCGCTTCACCGTCGACGGCCGCGAACTCACCGGCCACCCCGGCGACACCGTCGCCTCCGCACTCCTCGCGGGCGGCCTTGCGGAAGTGGCCCCTTCGATCTACCGGGGCCGCCGCCGGGGCATCGTCAGCGCGGGCGTGGAAGAGCCCAACGCCCTGCTCCAGCTCGCCGGCCCCTGCTCCGAAGGCATGCTCCCGGCCACCATGGTCGAGCTGTACGACGGCCTCACCGCGACCACCCTCTCCGGCCGGGGCCGCCTCGACCCCCGCCCCGACCCCGCCGAGTACGACAAGAAGTACGCCCACACGGACGTCCTGGTCATCGGCGGCGGCCCGGCGGGCCTGGCGGCAGCGGCGTCCGCGACGGAGTCCGGCGCCCGCGTCATCCTCGTCGACGACCAGCCGGGCGGTTCACTCCTGTCCCGCCCCGAGTGGGTCACGCGGACCACCGCACAACTGGAGGCCGCCCCCGAGACGACCGTCCTCCACCGCACCACCGCCTTCGGTTCGTACGACGGCAACTACGTCCTCGCCCTCCAGCACCGAACCGACCACCTGGGCGCGGCACTTGAGGGCGTCTCCCGCCAGCGTCTGTGGCACATCCGCGCCCGCCAGGTCGTCCTCGCGACCGGCGCCCACGAACGCCCCCTGATCTTCGCCGACAACGACCGCCCCGGCGTGATGCTCGCGGACGCGGTGCGGATCTACGTCGAACGCTACGCGGTCGCCCCCGGCTCCCGAGCGGTGATCGCGACGAACAACGACAGCGCGTACGACACCGTCGCCGCCCTCCTGGCCGCGGGCGTCGAGGTCGCCGCAGTGATCGACGCGCGCCCCGAACTCAGCGCGCGGGCCGCCGAGTTGGACGTGCCGGTGCTGACCGGCAGCGCCGTCACCGGCACGTCCGGGGAGGGCCGGCTGACCGGTGTGACGGTCGGCGCCCTCGACACCGACGCCCCCCAACAGGCCTTCGCCTGCGACCTGTTGGCCGTCTCCGGCGGCTGGAGCCCCGTCGTCCATCTGCACAGCCAGCGCCAGGGCAAGGTGAGTTGGGACGAGGACCTGGCCGCCTTCGTGCCGTCGACCGCCGTGCGCGACCAGCAGGTCGCCGGCGCCGCGAAGGGGACGTACGACACCGACGACTGCGTCGCCGAGGGCGCGCGGGCCGGGGCGCGGGCGGCTACGGACGCGGGGTTCCCGGTGCCGGTGCCCTCCGTGACCTACAAGGGTTCCCGGTCGGCGACGCGCGCCCTGTGGCTCGTACCCGGGGACTCCTACGACACCCACTTCGTGGACCTGCAACGGGACGTCACCGTCGCCGACGTGCAGCGCTCAACAGGCGCCGGAATGCGCGGAGTTGAGCACGTCAAGCGGTACACCTCGCTCGGGACGGCCAACGAGCAGGGGAAGACGTCCGGGGTCAACTCCATCGGTGTGATCGCCGAGTTGCTGGGCGGGGCGCCGGGGGAGATCGGGACGACGGCCTACCGGGCGCCGTACACGCCGGTCGCCTTCGCCGCGCTGGCCGGGCGGGAGCGCGGCGAGCTGGCCGACCCGGAGCGGACAACTTCCGTTCACAGCTGGCATGTTGAGCGGGGGGCCGTCTTCGAGGACGTCGGGCAGTGGAAGCGGCCCCGCTACTACCCGCTGGCCGGCGAGGACATGGACGCGGCCGTCGAGCGTGAGTGCCGTGCCGCGCGGGAGGGCGTGGCCGTCATGGACGCCTCGACCCTCGGGAAGATCGAGATCCGGGGCGCCGACGCGGGCGAGTTCCTGAACCGGATCTACACCAACGCCTTCAAGAAACTGAAGCCCGGCATGGCCCGGTACGGCGTCATGTGCAAGCCCGACGGCATGATCTTCGACGACGGTGTCACCCTCCGCCTCGACGACGAGCGCTACTTCATGACCACAACGACCGGTGGCGCGGCGGGAGTTCTGGACTGGCTGGAGGAGTGGCTCCAGACCGAGTGGCCCGGACTCGACGTGTACTGCACGTCGGTGACCGAACAGTGGTCGACGATCGCCGTCGTGGGCCCGCGCGCACGTGAGGTGATCTCCCGACTCGCCCCGGACGTCGACGTGTCCAACGAGGCGTTCCCCTTCATGGCGTTCCGCGAGACGACCCTCGCCGCCGGAATTCCGGCGCGGATCTGCCGGATCTCCTTCTCCGGTGAACTCGCCTTCGAGATCAACGTGTCGGCGTGGTACGGGCGTTCGGTGTGGGAGCAGGTGTGGGCGGCCGGACAGCCGTACGGGATCACGCCCTACGGCACCGAGACCATGCATGTGCTGCGCGCGGAGAAGGGGTTCATCATCGTCGGGCAGGACACCGACGGGACGGTCACTCCGCAGGACGCGAACATGGGGTGGGTGGTGTCCAAGCAGAAGGACTTCGTCGGGAAGCGGTCGTTCTCCCGGCCCGACACCCTGCGCGCCGACCGCAAGCAACTGGTCGGCCTGCTGCCGGCGGACCGTACGACCCGGCTCCCCGAAGGCACCCAACTCATCGCCCAGGGCGTGCCGTTGGAGGTGAAGCCGGTGCCGATGCTGGGCCATGTCACCTCCAGCTACCACAGCCCCGCGCTCGGCCGGCCCTTCGCCCTGGCCCTGGTGGCGGGCGGGCGGGAGCGGATCGGCGAGACCCTGCTGGCCCCCGTGGGCGGGGCCCTGGTGCCGGTCGAGGTGACCGACTCCGTCCTCTACGACCCCGAAGGGACCAAGCGCGATGGCTGAGCCGAACCTCCTGGCGGTGAGTCCGCTGGCCCATCTGCGGGAACAGCTGAGCGCCGCGACCGTCACGGGTCCACGTGCGGTCGGGCTGGCCGAGGTGCCGTTCCTGACCATGGTGAACGTCCGGGTCGACCCGGCGTCCGAGGCCGCCGCCCGCATCGAGAAGGCGCTGGGCGCGCCGCTGCCGCGCGCCTGTGGCGAGACCACGGACACTGTGGCCTGGCTGGGCCCCGACGAGTGGCTGGTGGTGTCCGCCGCCGAACCGGCCGCGCTCACCGCTGAGTTGCGCGAGGCGCTGGGGCCGGCGCCGGGCTCGGTGGTCGACGTCTCCGCCAACCGCACCACCCTGGAGTTGACGGGCCCGTCGGCCCGCGCGGTCCTGGAGAAGGGCTGCCCGCTCGACCTCCACCCCCGCGCCTTCGGCCCCGGCCACGCACTCCAGACGGCCCTCGGCCCGGTCCCGGTACTCCTCTGGCAGACGACGGCGACCCCCTCGTACCGGGTGTTCCCCCGAGCCTCGTTCGCGGACTACACGGCGCGCTGGCTCATGGACGCGATGAAGGAGTTCGGGGGGCCCGTGGTGCCCTAGACACTCAGGATGCGTTCAGGTCTTCCATGACAGCGTCCGGCCTCATGACACACGAGACGACTCAGGTCCCCACGACGGCCTCCCCGCGCCGGCATCTGAACAAGGTGCCCGAGGTGACCCTCTACTTCTGGATCATCAAGGTGCTGTGCACGACGGTCGGGGAGACCGCCGCCGATCTGCTGAACCAGAACGCGGGGCTCGGGCTGACCGGGGTGTCCGTGCTGATGAGCGCACTGCTCGCGGGCGTCCTCGTCGTGCAGTTCCGCACCCGCGCCTACCTGCCCGGCGTGTACTGGACGGCCGTCGCCCTCATCAGCGTCGTCGGCACGCTGATCAGCGACAACCTCACCGACAACATGGGGGTGCCGCTCCAGACCAGCACCGCCGTCTTCG
Source organism: Streptomyces sp. AMJ-169 (assembly GCF_055597585.1). Taxonomy (NCBI): domain Bacteria; kingdom Bacillati; phylum Actinomycetota; class Actinomycetes; order Kitasatosporales; family Streptomycetaceae; genus Streptomyces; species Streptomyces sp. AMJ-169. The sequence goes on along the minus strand of NZ_JBVLTJ010000004.1, from coordinate 438,364 downwards.
CCGTCGCCCTCGCCGCCGTCTTCCTGCTCTGGTACCGGCGCGAGCGCACGCTGTCCATCCACCACATCGACAGCGGCGCGCGCGAGGCGTTCTACTGGCTCGCCGTCCTGTTCACCTTCGCGCTCGGCACGGCGGCGGGCGACCTGGTCGCCGAGCGGATGGACCTCGGGTACTGGCTGTCGGCCGCCCTGTTCGCCCTGGCCATCGCGGCGGTCGCGCTCGCCCACTTCACGCTCGGGCTCGACGCGGTGTGGAGCTTCTGGATCGCATACGTCCTCACCCGGCCGCTCGGCGCGTCCGTCGGGGACTACCTGTCGCAGCCGACCGGGGACGGGGGCCTCGGCCTCGGCACCGTCGTCACCAGCGGGCTGTTCCTCGCGGTCATCCTCGGGCTGGTCGCGTACCTGACGGTCACCCGCAAGGACGTCACCCAGTAGGCAGCTCGACGACGAACCGCGCCCCGGAGCCGTACCCGGCGTCGTACGACACCTCGCCGCCGGTGCTCCGGGCCAGCCGGCGGGACAGGGGCAGGCCCAGGCCCGCGCCGTCGTGGCCGTCCCCGGGGTCGGCCCTGCGGCCGGGCTGGAAGAGGTCGGGCATGAAATCCTGCGGCACCCCCGGACCGTCGTCGGTGATCTCGATCCGGACCCCGCCCGGCGCCCGCCGCGCGGAGAGCGTCACCGTCGAGCGGGCGTACCGCAGGGCGTTGGCCAGCAGGGGGCTCACGATCCGCTCCAGGAGCGCGGGGGCGACACCGGCCGTCAACTCCGGTTCCGGCGCGACCACTTGGGCCTCGGTACCGGCGGCCAGCCTCCGCAGCACCGGCACCACCTCCGTCACCCCCGGCGCCGTCGTCACCCCGTCGCGCGCGTCGTCCAGCAGCGCCTCGCAGATCGACCGCATCGACTGCGCCGCCTCGGCGATCACCTCGTGGGTGGCGCGGGTCTGGGCGGCCGTGCGCGGCCGGGAGCGCCACCAGTCCAGTTCGACGACGATCCGGGTGAGCGGGGTGCGCAGCTCGTGCGAGAGTTCGCCGGTCAGCTGGCGCTCGTGCCGCAGGACCGTCCGGATGCGGTCCAGCAGGGCGTCCAACGAGGCGCCCAGCTGGGCGAGTTCGGCGGGGTGGCGGGCGTCGCCGAACCGCTCGTCGGAGCCCACCGCGCTCCACTCCGTCGCCTGCCCGGTCATCGTCCGCACCGGCCGCAGCGCCCGCCCGACCGCCAGCCGCGTCAGCCCGTACGTGCAACCGAGCATCACCGCGTCCAGCGCGAGCGAGCCGAGCAGCAGGGTGTCGGCGGAGTTGCGGTACGGGGACAGGTCCAGCGCGGTGACGACCGTCGCCGGGCCGGGGCGGGCGCACATGCGGATCATGTCCACGGTCGTGCAGCGCGTCTCCGCGCGGGCGGCGAGGGTGGCGGCGGTCCGGGTCAGGGTGCCGGTGGCCGGCGTCGACGGGGGTTTCTCCACGAGCCGCGTCCCGGCGTAGATCCACACGTTGGTGTCGAGGAGGCTGTCGTCGGAGGTCTCCACCACCCGTACGCGCGGCCCGCTGGTGTCGACGGTCGTGGCGACGGCCGCCGCCCGGGTGCGCAGCGCGTCGTCCGCCTGGTGGCGCAGGTGGCGTTCGACCATCGCGTTGAACACCACGGTCAGGACGGTCATCAGCAGCGCGGCGGTGGCGACGGCGACGAGCGAGAGCCGGCCGCGGAGGGTGCGGGGGGAGAGGCGGCGCAGGGCGCGGGTGACGGGGGAGGGGCGGTGGCCGGTTTCGGGCGTGCGCGGGGGCTGACCGGGAGCCGGCCGCCGCGAAGCCTCGGCCTCAGCGGCCGGTTGCCGCGCACCCCCGGTCTCAGCGGCCGGTCGGTGCGGGCCGTGGGTCCCGGCAGCCGACCCGCTCGAACTTCCGGCCCCGGCAGTCGGCCCGCTTGAACTTCCGGTTCCGGCGGCCGGCCCGCCTGAAGTTCCGCTCCCGGCCGCCGGCCCGCTTGAACTTCCGTTCACGACAGCCGATGCCCGATCCCCCGTGCCGTCCGCAGCCCCAGCCCGCTGCCCGCCTCCCGCAGCTTCCGGCGCAGTCTGCTCAGGTACTGGTCCAGCGTGTTGTCGCTGACCTGGGCCCCGTCCGGCCAGGCGGCCCTGATGAGGTCGCGGCGGCTGACGATCCCGCCCGCCGCCGCCACCAGGGTCGCCAGCAGGCGGAACTCCGTCGGGGACAGGGGCACCGGTGCGCCGCCCGCTCGTACGCTGTGCCGGGTCGCGTCCAGGGTCAGATCTCCTGCCCGGGACACCGGCGTCGGCGCCGACCGTTTCAGTGCCGCGCGCAGGCGGGCCACCAGTTCCGCGAGGTGGAACGGCTTCGGGAGGTAGTCGTCGGCCCCGGCGGAGAAGCCGGACAGCCGGTCGGTGAGGTGGTGGCGGGCGGTGAGGAAGATGATCGGGGCGGCGAAACCGTTGGCGCGCATCGCCTGGCAGACGTCCCGGCCGTCCGCGTCGGGCAGCCCGACGTCCAGGACGGCCGCGGCGACCCGGTCGCCGGCCAGCCGCAGCGCGGTCGCGCCGTCGGCGGCGGGCACGGGCTCGAAGCCCTCGTCGGCGAGGCCGCGGCGCAGCACGTCCCGCAGCGCGTGATCGTCCTCGACGACCAGGATCTTGTACCGCATGCCCCTCCAACGGATCGCAGCTCTACTCAATGTAGTAGATCGGTGTGAGCTGCCTCCTTACCACCCGGGAAAACCTCCTGACCAGCGGCTTCGCTACGACGTTCAGGTTGCGGTCAGGTTCGCGGCGCCCCGGTGAAACTCATGCACCAGAGCCGCCAAAACAATGGCAAAGGCATCTGTGGCGGCGGGAGCACGCCGTGTCATCGTGCCGTCCATGACCACCGAGCACCTCCTCGACGACCGTCCCCCGGCCCCCTCGCACGCCCTGCCCCGCACCCTCGCGAACAAGGTCCCGGAGGCGACCGCCGCCTTCTGGACCGTGAAGGTGCTCACCACCGGGATGGGCGAGACCGCGTCGGACCTGCTGGCCCGCCTCCTCGGCCCGGTCCCGGCGGTCGCCCTCGGCGCACTCGCCCTCGCCGCCGCCCTGGCCGCGCAGTTCGCCGTCCGCCGGTACATACCGTGGGTGTACTGGACGGCCGTCGTCATGGTCAGCGTGTTCGGCACGATGGCCGCCGACGTCCTGCACGTCGGGCTCGGGGTGCCGTACACGCTGTCCGCGCCGTTCTTCCTCGCCGCGCTGGCCGGGGTGTTCGCCGTCTGGTACGCCGTCGAGCGGACCCTGTCCATCCACGGCATCCGCACCCGCCGCCGCGAGGTCTTCTACTGGGCGGCCGTCCTCGCGACCTTCGCGCTCGGCACGGCCGCGGGCGATCTGACGGCCACGGCGGGTCTCGGCTACTTCGGTTCCGTGCTCCTCTTCGCCGCCGCGATCTGCGTCCCCGCGCTCGCCCACCGCGCCGGCGCCCTGAACGCGGTGGCCGCCTTCTGGACGGCGTACGTCATCACGCGCCCGCTCGGCGCCTCCCTCGCCGACTGGATGGCGCTCGGCAGCGCCCGGGGCGGACTCGGGTTCGGGCTCGGCCCGGTCACCCTCGCGTGGACGGCGGCCATCGCCGGCTTCGTGGCCTGGCTCGGGCTCTCCCGCAAGGGGGGCTCCTACAAGGCGTAGGAGTACGCTGTGCGCGACAAGCGACGGCGGCAGTGGTGGAGGAAGGCGGACGGTGGTGGACCGAGGCGACGAGGAGACCCGGGAGGCTTCCGGCGGGCGCGCGCACGGTGAGCCGGAGGCTTCCGGCCGGCGGGCCCGGGGTGAGCTGGAGGGCGACGTCCTCGCCGCGCTCTGGGCGGCCGACGGACCGAAGACCGCCCGCGAGGTCCGCGAACGGCTGCCGGGCGACCTCGCCTACACGACCGTACTGACCATCCTGTCCCGGCTGTACGACAAGGGGATGCTGGTCCGCCACCGGGAGGGCCGGGGGTACGCCTACGAGCCGACCCGCGACGAGGTCTCCCACACCGCCGAGCGCATGCACTCGCTGCTGGCCGGCGGGCCTGACCGGGAGGCGGTGCTGGCGCGGTTCGTCTCCGAACTGTCGGCGCAGGACGAACATGTGCTGCATCAGCTGCTGTCGGGGCACGAGGAGCCCGGCGGGGCCGACGGGCTCGGCAGACTGGACGGACCCCACGACGGGTACCCCCGCCGGAACCGGTGAGCCGGTGCTGATCAGCGTCTACGTCCCCCTCCTCGTCACCCTCGCGCTCGCCGCGACCGCGCCCGGCGTCGCCCGCCGGCTGCCCCCGCGCCCGGCCGCCTGGGCGCTGGCCTGCGCCGCGCTCGTGACCGCCGTCGGCTGGACCGGTTCGCTCGGGCTGCTCGCCTTCTCCGGGGTGGCGCAGATCCCCGTGGTCGCCCGGGAGGGCCGCTGGTCGGTGGCCGCGCTGCGGGCCGAGGACCCGGTGTACCTCACCGTCGCGGCCGTCAGCGCGCTGCTGCTGGCCGCGGGCGTCGTCGCGCTGGGCGTGGCCGCCGTACGGCAGTGGCGGGAGCTGGCGCGGGTCCGGGCGGAGTGCGCGCGGCTGGGCGGGGACGCCGAGCTGGCGGTGCTCGACGACGACGTGCCCGTGGCCTTCGCGCTGCCCGGGGGTCCTGGGCGGATCGTCGTCTCGCGGGGGATGCTCCAGTGTCTCGGCGACCGGGAGCGGGCGGCGCTGCTCGCGCATGAGCGGGCGCATCTGCGGGGACGGCACCATCTCTTCCAGGGCCTGTGGCGGCTGACCGCCGCGCTGAATCCGCTGCTGCGGCCGCTGGCGGTCGCGGGCGGGTTCGTGCTGGAGCGGTGGGCCGACGAGGAGGCGGCGCGCAGGGTCGGGGACCGGCGGGTCGTCGCCCAGGCCGTGGGGCGCGCGGCGCTCGCGACGGCCGGCGCCGCGCGGCCGGGAGCGCTCGCCGTGACCGGGGGTGCGGTGCCGCAGCGGGTACGGGCGCTGCTCGCGCCGCCGCCCGCGCGGCGCAGGCTGCCGCTGGTGCTGTGCGGGGTGCTGCTGGCGGTGTGCTGCGGGAGTCTCGCCAACGCGGCGTCCGACAGTGACCGGATGCTGGACAGCGCGCAGTGTGCGGCGTACGCCGAGGCCGTGGGGGTGGCGGCGGCTGATGTGCATGGGCCGGGGCCCTGTTGTTCGGGGCACGGGCACCCGTAGTTCTCCCCGCGCTCCCTATTCTCTACGTCTTGTAGTACAACTGGGTTCTCTGATTCTACATCATGTAGTAGCTTGCGGCTGTCGGCTCCACCGGGGCCGATCCGGCTGGCTTCGGCCGCGCCGTTCGGTTCCGCCGGGGCCGAGCCGTACCCCTTTCAGGAGGCTGATCGTGCCCCACCGTGACGACCTGGTGCCGCCGCACCGGATCGCGATCATCTCCGCCGGTGTCGGCGCGGGACACGACGGCGCCGCCGAGGGGCTGGCCCGCAGGCTCACCGAGCACGGGTACGCCGTGGACCGGCACGACTTCCTCGACCTGCTGCCCGCGCGGGCCGGGCGGCTGCTGTGCGGGGTGTATCACCGGCTCCTGGTCCGGGCGCCGAAGGGGTATCAGCGGCTGTACACGGCCACCGACCAGGCGGCCCGGCCCGGGCTCGTCTGGCGGGCCCTCTTCCGTGCCGCCGAGGGGCGCACCCTGCGCGCGCTCGCGCCCGGGACCCGCGCGGTCGTCTCCACCTACCCCGGTGCCAGCCAGGTCCTCGGCACCCTGCGCCGGCGCGGACGGCTGACGGTTCCCGCCTTCACCTACCTCACCGACTTCTCCGTCCACGCGCTCTGGGTGGCGCCGGGGATCGACGCGCACCTTGCCGTGCACGCGGTTCCGGCGGCGCAGGCCCATGCGCGGGGGGCTGCCGCCGTGTCCGTGGCGGGGCCCGTCACCGGTCGCCGCTTCACCCCGGCGACCTCGGCTCAACGGGCCGCCGCCCGCGCGGAGTTCGGCCTTCCCCCGGGGGCGCCGCTGGCCTTGCTGGTCGCCGGGTCCTGGGGGGTCGGTCCGGTGCGGCGCGCCGCCGCCGAGATACGGGCGACCGGGGTCGCGGTGCCTGTGGTGGTGTGCGGCCGCAACGAGGGGCTGGCGCGGCGGTTGCGGGCGGACGGGATCGGCCATGTCTTCGGGTGGGTCGACGACATGCCGGGGCTCATGCACGCGTGCGATGTGCTGGTCCAGAACGCCGGGGGGCTGACGTCGTTGGAGGCCTTCGCGGTCGGGCTGCCGGTGGTGAGCTACCGGTGCATACCGGGCCACGGGCACACCAACGCGGAGGCGCTGGAGGAGGCGGGGCTGGCGGCGTGGGTGCGGGAACCGGCTGAACTGGGGGCGGTGCTGGGGGAGTTGCTGCATGGGGAGCGGGGGGTGGAGCAGCGGGTTGCGGGGCTGGAGCTGCATGGGGCTGCGGCGGGGCCGGTGGGGGCGATCGCGGGGAGGGTGGGGGGTGGCTGGGAGGCGTGGGGCGAGGGCAGCAGGGAAGTGTGGGCTGGGGGTGGCTGGAAGTCCCGGGTCGGGGGTGGCTGGGGTGCGCGGGCTGGGGGTGGGCGGGGAGTGCGGGTCGGCGTCGGCCGGGGATCGGGAGCTGGGGGTGGCTGGAAATCCCGTGTCGGCGTCAGCCGGGAGTCCCGTGTCGGCGTCGGCCGGGAAGCGGGAGCTGGGGGCGGCTGGAAATCCGGCGTCGGCGTCAGCTGGGAGTCCCGAGCCGGAGGTGGCTGGAAGTCCCGTGTCGGCGTCAGCCGGGAGTCCCGTGTCGGCGTCAGCCGGGAAGCGGGAGCTGGGGGCGGCTGGGAGTCCCGTGTCGGCGTCAGCCAGGAACCCCGGTCCACCACGACCCGCTCGCGTTCCCTCCGGCGCCTCGCCCTCACGGCGGTCACCGCGACAGCGACCCTCTCCCTGGGAATCGTCGCCCCCCTCGCCTACGCCTACTCCGAGACCCCGGCCCGCTTCACGGCGGTCGCGCACTATCTGGACGTGGACCACCGATGACCCCCACCCACCTCACCCGCACCGCGGCCCTCACCGCCGCAGCCCTCCACGCCGGCCCCGTCCTCTCCACCCTCGGCCCCCTCCGCAACGCCGTCATGCCCCGGCTCGCCGGACAGGGTGACCCCCACCATGTCGCCCTCACCTTCGACGACGGCCCCGACCCCCTCTCCACCCCCCGTTTCCTCGACCACCTCGCCGCACGCGGGACGCGGGCCACGTTCTTTCTGCTCGGGTCGATGCTGGAGCGCGCGCCGGGGCTGGCGCGGGAGATGGCCGACGCGGGGCATGAGCTGGCCGTTCATGGGTGGCGGCACCGGCCCCTGCTGGTGCGCGGGCCCCGGGCCGTCCATGACGATCTCGCCCGCGCCCGCGACGCCGTCGGCGAGATCACCGGGCGGGCGCCCGTCCACTTCCGGCCCCCGTACGGGGTGCTGACCGGCGCCGCCCACCTGGCCTGCCGGCGGCTCGGGCTGACGCCGGTGCTGTGGACCTGCTGGGGTGAGGACTGGCGGGCGCGGGCCACCGCGGCCTCCGTCCAGGACACCGTGCTGCGCGATCTGCGCGGCGGCGGCACGATCCTGCTGCACGACTCCGACTGCACCTCGGCGACCGGCTCCTGGCGCACCACCCTCGCCGCGCTCCCCGGCATCCTCGACGCCTGCGCGGCGTACGGCTGGGACGTCGGGCCGCTGGGCGAGCACGGGGTCAGAGCGGCTCGCCGGGCACCCCGGGAGCGGCGCACGCCCAGGAGATGAGCTGGGACCGGGACCGCATCCCGGTCTTCTTGCGGATGTTCTCCAGATGGGACTCCACGGTCCTGGAGGAGATGCCCATCCGCTTCGCCATCTGGTGGTTGGTCAGCCCTTCCGGCAGCAGCCGGACGATCTCGTGCTCACGCCGCGTCAGCCTCGCCTTGGGCCGCTCCCGGGCCGGGGACTCCAGCAGACCGCCGGCGACCCGGGAAAGAGGCACCTCCTCCAGCGAGTAGAACTCGCCCAGCCGCCGCGCGTGCGCGACCTCCTCCGGGGTGCAGGCCGCCACCGCCGCCGCGACCGCCGACTCCAGCCGCCCGCGCCACCAGGGCCGCCGCCACACCCGCCGCCCGAGCCCGCGCCGCTCCGCCAGCTCCGCGATGAGCAGCGTCTGGAAGTGACAGCCGCGCCGCGCGGCCAGCATCGCCAGCGCGTGCTCCACCCACACGGGCCGGTAAGCGGAAGGCGACCTGCGCAGCACGGCGAGGAGCACCTGCCGCACCCGCGCCAAGTCCCCCCGCACGAAGGCGATCTGCACGGCGACCATGTGCTGCTGGTCGGTGACGGACTCGGGCACCCCGCCCGGCGCCCGCGAAGCCCTGGCCCGGCACCGGACGAGGATGCGCTCCGCCGCCGACTCCTCACCGGCGTGCACGAACACCTCCGCCAAAGCGAGCGCGGCCGGACCCCACCTCCTGATGTCGCCCTCCAGCGCGATCAGCGCGGCCCCCGCCTCCGCCGTCAGCTCCGCCGCCGACTCCGGGGCCGCCAGCTCAAGGCTGCCGGCCGCCGCCACACACAGCGACAGCACCCGCCACGCCGGCCGGCACAGCACCTCGTCCAGCGCGGCGGCCCGCAGCGCGAGGCTCCGCGACGCGGCGTGCTCGCCCTCCTCGAACGCGAGCCCGGCGGCCACCAGCAGCGCCGCCGCACGGCAGCGGTCGTCGGGACCCGGCAGCGCCAGCGCCCCGCGCAGCCACCTGAGCCCCTCCCGCCCCCGCCCCTCCTCCGCCAGCCACCGCGCGTACACGCAGGCCAGCGCCAGCGCCCGGCGGTCGCCGTGCCGCAGGGTCCACCCGAGCCCCGCTTCGAACTGCGCGGCCAGCGGCGCCAGCGGGGTGACGTCCACCTGGAGCGTGGGCGCGGGCTCGATGAAGGGCGCGACCAGCGCCGTCAGCCACTCCACGAGGTACCCGCTCTCCCCGGCGGACCCGTCGCCGCCCTCCGGGAGCCCGGCCGCCGCGGCCTTCGAACGCCGCCGGTACGCCCGTTGCCGGCACGCGTTGGAGCAGTACCGGGCCCGCCTGCCGCCCAGGGCCGTCGGCCGTGCGAGCGGGGCACCGCACTCGGGGCAGGGAACAGGCGTTTTCACAGTTTCCACACCCTAGGGCGCCGGGGGCGGACAAGTCCCCACCTGGGCGGGCTTCTTGCGCCTTCCCGTGGATCAGGAATACCGACGCCCCCTTCCGGCAGCGCCGGAGCGAGCAAGAGCCGGAGCGCGCAAGAGCCCCCTTCCGGCAGAGCTAGGGCCTGTCCGGCGGATCCTGCTGGGGTCGCGGGGTCTGGCACGCCCATCTGCGGCGTTGTCGTCGGTTGCCGACGCTCCGCGTCGCCGCCCTCCTCCGCCTTGCAGCTGCACGCACCAGACCCCGCTCACGTAAGCCGGAAGGAGCCGTCCGCTGTCGGCCAGCCTGATCCGCCGGACAGGCCCTAGCCCCCCAAGTACCCCCCTCCCTCCAGCGCCCCCCGGTCCAGCTTGCCCCCCGCTGTCCTCGGCAGTGCCGCCAGCGCCGTGTACGTCACCGGCCGCATCCACTCCGGCAGCAGCCGCGCCGCCCGCTCCCGCACCGCCTCCGCTCCGGCCGCCGGGGCCAGCCGCAGATAGGCGTCCAGCAGCGAGCCGTCACCGCGCCGCCTGCGCACCACCGCGCACTCCAGGACGTCCGGGTGCTCGCCCAGCACGGCCTCGATCTCGCCCAGTTCGACCCGGTAGCCCCGGATCTTCACCTGCTGGTCCGCCCGGCCGTGGAACTCCAGCCGCCTGTCGGCGCTCCAGCGGGCCCGGTCCCCGGTGCGGTACATCCGCGAGCCGTCACCCGCCCACGGGTCGGGCAGGAAGACCGTCGCCGTGAGCCCCGGCCGCCCGAGATACCCGCGCGCGACGCCCGGCCCGCAGACGTACAGATCCCCCGTGCACCCGACGGGCACCGGACGCAGCCGGTCGTCGAGGACCCGCACGGTCTGGCCGGGCAGCGGCGCCCCGAGGTGGGCCGGTCCGGCGCCGCGCACCAGCGCCGACGTCGTGTCGACCGTCGTCTCCGTGGTGCCGTACACGTTCACCGCGTCCAGCCGGTCCGCGAGTTCGCCGATGCGCCGCTGGAGCGCCGGGGACAGGGCCTCGCCGCCGACCCACAGCCGCAGCCCGCCGCCCGCGCGGAGCACCCGGCCGAGCCGGGGCAGGACGTACTCCAGATGCGAGGGCGTGATGTCGAAGTCGGTCACCTCCTCCTCGGCCAGCGCCACGGCCAGCCGCCCGGGGTCGAGCCGCACGGCGTCCGCGAGCAGCACCAAGGTGTCCCCCCGCACGACCCGCACCCACTGCTGCACCGAGGCGTCGAACGAGGGACTGGCGTTCCACCCCACCCGCCCCCGCCCCGCCCGGACAGCCCCCGACCCCTCAAGTCCCGCCAGAAAAGCCCCCAATGAGGCATGCGAGACCTGCACCCCTTTGGGCCGCCCGGTCGATCCGGAGGTGTAGATGACGTACGCGCACTGCCGCGGACGGACCGCCGCGTACGACGCCGTCGGCCCGGAGCCGCCGATGTCCACGGCGTGCGCGCCCCGCACCCCGTCGGGCAGCACTCCTTCCCTCGTCACCACGATCCCCGCGCCGCTGTCCGCGACCATGTACGCCAGCCGCTCCACGGGGTAGGCCGGGTCGAGCGGGAGATAGGCCGCGCCGGAGCGCAGGATGCCGAGGATCGCCACGACCAGGTCGGCCGAGCGGGGGAGGCAGACGGCCACGACGGTCTCGGCGCGGGCGCCCGCCGCCGCGAGCCGCCGGGCCAGGGACTCCACGCGGCGGTCCAACTCCCTGAAGGACAGCCGGGTTTCACCGTCGGCGACGGCTGTCGCGTCCGGCCGTTCCCGTACCGTCCGCGCGAACCGCTCCAGCACGGTCGCCGGGGTCTCCGTCAGCGGCACCCCTATGCCGAGTCCGGCCGCGTGCGCCTCGTCCCGTTCGTCCTGGAGGGGCAACTCGTGCAGTGCGGCGTCCGGTCGGGCCGGGGCCGTGCGCAGGAGGAGGCGGTAGCGGCGGGTCAGAGCCTCCATGGTCGAGCGCTCGAACGTTGAACTCGGGTAGCGGAGGCGGAAGTTGAGGGTGTCGGCGCGCTGGGTGTAGGTGAGGGCCAGGTCGTGGGGCGTGCCGTGGTCGGCGGTGCCCTCGGCGAAGAGGACCTGGCCGGGTGCGTCCGGGGCCGGTGCGGTGGGGGCGGTCAGCAGGCTTTCCTGGACCTCCTTCAGGAGGCTGCGGAACGACTCGGTGAGCGCGACCTTCGCCCGGAGGGGGGTGTGCGGTACGTGGACCGTGAACTCCGGCTGGGCCGACCAGCGGGACAGTTCCGTGAGGTAGGCGGCGAGGAGGGCCGTGTGCAGGGTCGCTCCGGAGGAGGCCGCCAGATCCTGGAGCGCGGCCGTCTCCGTCGTGGGCACCTCGAAGGCCAGCCATTGTCCGGTCGGTGGCGTGGTGCGGTTGTGGTGGTCGGCGGGGAGGGCCGGGGCGCCGGGGTGGGGGTCGAGGAGGGCTGTGTCCTGCGGGGCGGTGAAGAGGTCGGTCATGACAAGCGTCCTCCCGCGACTCCGGCCGGTCCGGCCAAGCCTCCTCCCATGACTCCGGCCGCTCCGGCCGCTCCGGCCAAGCCTCCTTCGGGGATCTCCGTCACGATGTCCCCCAGCAACTCCCGCCCCTCCCCGCCGAGCCACCGCCCGGCCACCCCGGCGTACCGGTCCGCGTACCCCTCCTCCAGTTCTTCCCAGAAGCCGGTCAGCCGGCGGCGGGCCGCCGCGCAGTAGACGTCGGCCAGGGCGCCGTCCGTGTCCGGTTCCGCCGCCGCGCGGGCCAGGACCACGCCCATGGTGAGGAGTTCGCTGCCGATGCGGTGGAGGGTCAGGACGGTGTGCTGGCGGCGGAAGGCGTCCGCGCGGTCGGGGTGGCGGGCCGTCAGCTCGTGGCAGGCCTCGGCCAGCGCCGCCGCCTCCTCGGTGACGTACCGGACGTGCACGGCGTTCGGGCCGCCCAGCGTCTCGGCGACGTGCAGGGCCGCCGCGGCCGTGTCCGATGAAGGGGTCGGCCGGTAAGTGCCGTCGTAGTAGCAGTCGGTGAGGCGGATCTGGCCGGCCAGGAAGTCGACCAGGTAGTCGACGCCGCCGGAGATCCGCAGGCCCCGCGCGTCGCGGTGGAAGCGCTCCAGCGGGAGGGGCGGGGCGCCGCGCCGGGCCTTGCCGGGGGCCGTCTCGTAGCCCTCGCCGCCCAGCAGGCCCATCGTCCGCTCCAGGATCCGCCAGCAGGCCTCGGAGGAGACGTTCTTCAGTGCCGCGTGCTCGTGCAGCCCGTCGGTGTGCCGGTTCAGCAGGGTCCAGCGGACCAGGCTCTCGACGGCGTACGTGTCGGCCACGGACAGGGCGATGATCCGCTGGACCTCGGCGAAGGAGGCGAGCGGGCGGCCGTCGATGGTCCGGCGGTTCGTGAACGTCCGCGACCACTCCAGGCACAGCCGGGCGATCGCCAGCGACGGCGGCGCGATGCTCAGCGTGCGGGCCGTGTAGATGAACTCCTTGACCTCACGCGCGAGTTCGCCCAGCTCGGGGCCGCTCAGCACACGCGAGGCGGGGACGTCCACGTCGGTCAGCCGGACGTGGCCGATCGGGGCGCCGTTCAGGCCCATGAAGTCCTGCCGCCCGACGATCTCCACGCCCGGCGTCGCCGTGTCCACGAAGAACGACGCGCTCTGCGGGCCCGCGTCGGTGTGCACGGTCGCGGTGACGTCGAGGAGGTCGGCGATCACCGCGTTGCCGATGAACACCTTCTCCCCGTTCAGCCGCCAGCCGCCGCCCGGCAGCGGCGTCGCGACCGTCCGCTGCTGCCGGTTGCCCGCGCCGGCCGGTTCGGTGTCGGCCCGCCCGGAGAAGTTGCCGGCCGCGACATGCGCCCGCAGCACCTCCCGCAGCGCGCCGGGCAGCGGCATCTTCAGATAGGCGCCGGCGCCGAAGCCGTTCCCGATGCCCATCGCGTTGGCGACCGCGAGCGACCAGCTCGCCGCCGTCTCGATCAGCCGGAACGTGGTGAACGCCGACAGGCCCAGGCCGCCGTCCTCCTCGGCGACCATCAGCCGCAGCGCGCCCCGCGCCCGCAGCTCCTCGGTCACGTCCTTGGGGAGTTCGCGGGACAGGTCGGTCGCGGTCGGGTCGACCCGCTCGCGCAGGAACGCCGTGAATTCGGCGACGGCCGCGTCCCCGGCCCGCCGCTCGGCCTCGCCTTGGCCGGGGAACGGCGTGAGCAGGTCCCAGCGCAGCGTGCCGAGGAACAGCTCATTGGACAGGCTCGCGCGCGGCGGCGAAGTGCTCGCGGACGAGGGCGAGGAGTTCTTCATGCTGGTCCCTCAGATAGAAGTGGTCACCGGGCAGCACCTGCGTGCGCGCCGGAAGGGTGCTGTGCCCGGCCCAGTCCGGCAGCAGCTCGGTCTCGCTGTCCCGGTCCCCGCCGACCGCGACCACCGCGAGCTCCAGCGGGGGCCCCGGGACGTACCGGTAGGTGTCGAGGATCCGCGCGTCCGCGCGCAGCAGCGCCACGACGATCTCCCGCATCTCCGGGTCGTCCAGCACCTCGGCGGGCGCCTCCACCGTGCGCAGCAGCAGTTCGTCGGAGAGCTGGTGGGTGGGCGGGGTGTGCGGCTGGAGGTGCGGGGCGCCCATGGCGGACGCGAACAGCACGGCGGGCAGCGCCCGCCCCCGCTCCCGCAGCGCCCGCGCCACCTCGTACGCCACGAGCGCGCCCAGGCTGTGCCCGAAGAAGGCGTACGGCGGCTCGAACTCCACCTCGTCGGTGATCGCCGCGACCAGCGCGGCCATCGAGTCGTACGGCGGCTCGCCGATCCGTTCGCCCCGGCCCGGACTCTGGACGCCCAGCACCTCGGTGCCGGGCAGCCGGCCCGCCCATCTCATGTACTCGCCGGGGGAGGCGCCGCTGTGCGGGAAGCAGTACAGCCGCGCCGCCGCCCTCTCGGTCGGTCTCCTGCGCAGCAGCCATCGGGCCATCGGGCCAACTCCGTTCATTTCTCCGGCAGTACGTGCGGCAGCAGCCGCTCGACCGTGGGCGCGAGGAGGATCGTGCGGACGGTGACCTTCACGTCCAGCTCGCGGCGGATCAGGGCGGCGAGGCGGGTGGCGATCAGGGAGTCGCCGCCGGCCTCGAAGAAGTTGTCGTCGGGGGCGATCTCGTCCAGGCCGAGGACGTCGCAGAAGAGGCGGGCCAGGCGGGCGGCGGGGGTGCCGTCCGGGTAGCCGGGGGTCGGCAGGGGAGCGGCCTCGGCTTGGGGGGTCTCCTCAACGGGCGCTGCCCGCACGGGAGTTCGCGGCTCTGGCAGCGCGGGGTTCGGGGCGTAGCGGCGGCGCTGGAAGGGGTAGGTCGGCAGGGCCAGCCGGCGGCGGGGGGACGCGTGGGTGTGCTCCCAGGCCGGCGTGAGGCCGTGGCGCCAGAGACTGCCCGCCGTGTCGAGGACGGCGGCCCGCGCCGAGGTGCCCTCCACCGCGTGCGGGAGGCTCGACAGGACGTGGTGGCGGTCCGACACCGCGCTGTGCCGGCGGGTCAGGGTCGACAGGGTGTGCCCCGGGCCGGCCTCCAGCAGGACGCCCGGGTCCTGGAGCGCGGTGCTCAGCGCGTCGTCGAAGCGGACGGTCCCGCGCAGGTGTCCGGTCCAGTACGACGGGTCGCGCACCTCGTCCGGGGTCACCGCGCGGCCGTGGCGGTCGGAGATCCACTGGATCGCCGGGGGCTGCGGGCGCACCGCGCGGATGCGGGTGTCGAACTCGCCGATGACCGCCTCGACCAGCTGGGAGTGGGCGGCGCTGGAGATGTGCAGGCGGCGGGTGTCGACGTCCTGTTCCAGCAGCCGCTCGCGGAAGCGGTCGGCGGCCTCGGCGGGGCCCGACACCACGCACTGGGCGGCGCCGTTGACCGCCGCGATCGACAGCTCGGCGGGCAGGATCGCGCCGAGTTCGGCGGGGGAGAGGGCGACGGCGAGCATGGCCCCGGCGGGCAGTGCGCCCAGCAGCCGGCCGCGTTCGACGACCAGGGTCAGCGCGTCCTCCATGGTGAGGACACCGGCGGCGCACGCGGCGGCGTACGCGCCCAGGCTGTGCCCGAGCACCCGCGTCGGGGTCACCCCGAGGGACCGCCACAGCCCGGTCAGCGCGTACTCCAGGGTGAACAGCACCGGCTGGGCCAGCTGCATGGCGTCCAAGTCGGCCTGCACCGAGGCGAATTGAGCGGACTCCTCCTCGATCAGGAGGGCGGTGCGCACGGCCGCGCCGAGTCCGGGGCCCAGGACGTCCACGCAGGACTCGACCCGCTGCCGGAAGACGGGCGACCAGTCGTACAACTCCCGTCCCATGCCGGGGTGCTGGCCGCCCTGGCCGGGGAACAGGAAGGTGACCTCGCCCGGGTCGGGGCGGCGCGGGCCCCGGCCGCGGGCGGTGCGCAGTGAACGGGCCGCCTCGGCCGGGGAGTCGGCGACCACGTGCAGCCGGTGGTCGTGGGCGGCCCGGCCGGTCTGGAGGGTCCAGGCGACGTCCGCGAGCGGGAGTCCGGGGTGCCGCTCCAGATGGTCGGCGTGCCGTGCGGCGAGGGCGGCCAGGCCGTCCGGGGCCGGCGCGGAGAGGACCAGGAGCTGGGGGCCCGGGTCGTCGTACCGCAACTCCTGTGCGGCGGGCGGCTGTTCGACGACCACGTGGGCGTTGGTGCCGCCGATGCCCAGGGAGTTGACGCCCGCGCGGCGCGGGCCTGCCGTGTCCGGCCAGGGGGTGCGTTCGGCGTTCACGACGAACGGGCTGGAGTCCAGGGCGAGTTCTTTGTTCGGCTCGGTGAAGTGGAGGCTGGCCGGGATGACGCCGTGCTCCACCGCCAGGACCGTCTTGATGAGGCTGATCACGCCGGACGCGGTGTCGGTGTGCCCGATGTTCGACTTCACCGAGCCGATCCGGCAGAACCCCACGCGGTCGGTGTCGGCGCGGAAAGCTCCGGTGAGCGCGGCGATCTCGATCGGGTCGCCCATGGGGGTGCCGGTGCCGTGCGTCTCGACGTACCCCACCGTGTCCATGTCCACGCCGGCCACCGCGTACGCCGTGCGGATCGCGGCGGTCTGGCCGGTCACGCTCGGCGCGGTGAAACCGACCTTGTCGACACCGTCGTTGTTGACGGCCGAACCCCGGATCACGGCGTGCACATGGTCCCCGTCGGCCAGCGCGTCGGCCAGCCGCTTGAGCAGGACGACGCCCGCGCCGTCGGCGCCGACCGTCCCGTCGGCCTCCGCGTCGAACGGGCGGCAGTAGCCGTCCGGCGCGAAGATGCTCCCCTCCGGCGGGATCACCACCGGGTACGGCGTGCGCAGGCTGACCCCGCCGGCCAGCGCGAGCGCGCACTCGCCGGCCACCAGCGCCTGGACCGCGAGGTGCACCGCGACCAGCGACGTCGAACAGGCGGTCTGCACCGTGACGGCGGGACCGGTGAGCCCCAGCTTGTAGGCGGCCCGCGTGGTCAGGAAGTCGACACCGGTCGCCAGCTGGATGTGCCAGTCCGGGACGACGTCGGCCACCGCCGGATCGGCCCGCAGCTGCTGCGGGTACGAGGACGCGCCCGACCCCGCGTACACCCCGACCGAGCCCTCCTCGCGGGCCGGGACGCGGCCCGCCCGCTCCAGGGCCTCCTGGCAGCACTCGAGGAAGACGCGCTGCTGCGGGTCGAGCAGCAGCGCCTCGGCGGGGGAGTAGCCGAAGAAGGCGGCGTCGAAGCCGTCCGCGTCGGGGACGATGCCGTAGGCGGGGGTCGCCCGCTCGTCGGCGGCCTCGGGGAAGCGGGTGATCAGGTCGTCGCCCGCGACGAGGTGCCGCCAGAACTCCCCGGTGTCGGCGGTGCCGGGGTAGCGGCCCGCCATGCCGATGACCGCGACGGCCGCGGGATCGTCCCGGATGTCGTCCGCGTCGCTCATGACTGCCTCAGTCCCCGGGGGCGCATGTCGCTCCAGACGCGGTCGATGTACTCCAGGCAGTCCTCGCGCGAGCCCTGCCGCGCCTCCTTCTCCCAGCCCCCGGGCAGGGGCAGGGCGGTGGGCCAGAGGGAGTACTGGTCCTCGTGATTGCGCACGACGGTGAAGTCCTCGCAGGTTTCGAAGGGCATGGGGGGCTTCCTCTTTCTCACTGCTCCGGTGCGGCGGCGGCGCGCGTCTCGCGGCGCCGGCGCAGCATCCGGGCGCGTTCGGTGCGGTCGCGGGCGGCCTGGGGCGCGGGGGCGGGGGCGGAGACGGCGGCCGACAGGTGGGCGCTGAGGGCGCTGACGGTCGGGTGCTCGTAGAACGCGACCATCGGGAGTTCCCGGTCGAGGCGGCGTTCCAGGCGGGCGTGGATGGCGGCGAGGGCGAGCGACTGGCCGCCCACGTCGAAGAAGTTGTCGTGGACGGTGATGCGGTCGTTCTTGAGGACGTCACGCCAGAGGGAGAGGAGGAGGGGCTCCAGGTCCGGCGCAGGGGAGGGGGTTTCGGGGGCGGCGGGGGCGGCCGGGTCGATGTTTTGGCGCCCGGCGGCATCCGGCGCCGCCTCGATCTCGCCCAGCGGCGCGTCCGGCGCCGCCGTCAGCACCCCCAGCGCCTCCCGGTACCGCTCGGTCAACTCCCGTGCCCAGCCCGGGTCGACGGCCCGGGGGTCGTAGGTCAGCGACACCTGATGCCCCCCGGCTCCCGGCTCCACCGCCATCCCGAGCGTGAACTTGGCGGTCGTCGGCGCGAGTGTCACGTGCTCCACGGCGAGTCCGGCCAGTTCGGGCGGGGCCGGGGGCGCGGCGGGGGCGGCGAAGACGGTCTGGATCAGGGGGTTGGCGCCCGGGGTGCGGGGCGGGCGGACGGCGTCCACGATCGCCTCGAACGGCACCTCGTGGGCGAACGCGTCCCACGCCGACTCCCGTACCTGGCCGACCAGTCCGGTGAAGTCGGCGGCCTGGTCGAGGTCCACCCGGATCGGCACGGTGTCGACGAACAGGCCGATCAGATCGTGCAGTTCGGGACGCGGGCGGCCGGCGACCTGCGTGCCGATCAGCAGCCGGCGCATACCGGTCGCCCGGGCGAGCACGAGGGCGTAGGCGGCGAGCTGGACGAGGAAGGGGGTGGCGGAGGCGGCGCGGGCGAGGGCGGCGACGGCTTCCGTGGTCGCGGGCGGGAGGGGGACGACGATCCGGGCACCTTCGTCCGCCGCGCCGGCCGGGGCGGGCGGCAGAGCGAGGGTGACGGGGGCGCCGTCGAGGCGGGCGCGCCACCAGTCGAGGCGGCCGTCCGCCAGCCGCGCCCGCTGGCGCCGCGCGTACCGCGTGTACGTCGTCGCGGGATTCGGCAAACCGCTGGGATTCCCGCCGCTCCCCGGGGTGTAATAGTGGCCGAGTTCCCGGACGAATACGTCGGTCGACCAGCCGTCGAACGCGATGTGGTGAAAGGAGAAGCACAGCAGATGTTCCCGCTCGGACAATCCCGCCAGCAGTACCCGCAGTACGGGACCGGCCGCCAGGTCGAACGGAAGTGCCGCCCATTTCGCCACCACGGAATCGGTCTCGGCGGCGGAGGCCGAGGTGAGGTCGGCGAACTCGAGCGGAACATGGAGATGAGCCGAGACCCGCTGGAAGGGCACCCCTTCCGCGCTGGTCGGGAATGTGCTGCGCAGCGGCTCATGGCGGGCCACGACCTGCTGCACGGCCCGCTCCAGGGCCTCCGCGTCGACCTCGCCGGCCAGCCGTAGCACCACGTCGAAGTTGTACGCGGAGCCGCCGGGGCGCAGTCGGTCGAGGAACCATAATTTCTGCTGAGCGAATGACAGCTCGGCGTTCGTTTCCAATTCTGGCACGCCGCTTCCCTTTGTCGTGTGAGGTGCCTAAAGCATCTGACCCGCGCTCGGCGGACGTCAAGGAATCCGGGCTCAACCATTTCTATACAAGAAATAAAAGTGCGGTCGCTACGCTGGCCGCCGTGACTTACTTTTCCCCCGTGCTCCAGAACATCTGGGCCGAAGCGCTGGGCGTTCCGGAAATAGGCCCGGACGACGACTTCCTGCGGCTGGGCGGCCATTCGCTGCTGGCCATGCGGATCGCCGCCGAGGTGGGCGACGCCCTCGACATCGAGCTGTCCATGACCACGGTCTTCCGCCACCCCACCCTCGCCGCGTTCGAGGCCGCCGTGGCCGAAGAGGTCCGCAGGCAGCGGGACCAGGGGTGAGCGCCGCCCAGATCATCCACCGCCGCTTCGAGGAACAGGTACGCCGCTCCCCGGACGCCGTCGCCCTGGAGTCGGCCGACGAGCAGCTGACCTACGCGGAGGTCAACCGGCGGGCCAACCGCCTCGCCCGGCGCCTGCGCGACCTCGGCATCGGCGGCGAACAGCGCGTCGCGCTCCTCCTGGAACCGTCCGCCGACTACGTGACCGCCGCCCTGGCCGTACTGAAGGCCGGCGGCTGCTACGTCCCCCTGGACGTCAAATACCCGCCGGCGCGCCTGGCGGCGGTCATCGAGGACACCGCCGCGAGCATGGTGGTCACCCGCGACGACCTGCTGAAACTGCTGCCCGACGACGGCGTGCACGCCGTCCTCCTCGACGACATGGACGCCCTCCTCGCCGACGACAGCGACCTGGATGTGCCGGTCGGCCCCGGCCACCTCGCGTACGTCGTGCACACCTCCGGATCCAGCGGGCGGCCCAAGGGCGTCATGGTCCCGCACGGCGGAGTGGTCCGGCTCACCCACGACCCCGACTGGGTCCGGCTCGGGCCCGGCGAGGTGATCCCCCTCTTCACCTCCGTCTGCTTCGACGTCTCCATGTTCGAGATCTGGGGCGCGCTCCTCAACGGCGGCTGCCTGGTCCTGGCGCCCGGCGCGACGTCCTCGCTGCGCACCCTGGGCCGCGTCATCGCCGACCACGGCGTCACCACGATGTGGCTGACCGCCGGGCTCTTCCACACCGTCGTCGACGAGGACGTCGAGATCCTGGCCGGGGTCCGCCAGCTCCTCGCGGGCGGGGAGGCGCCGTCCGCACAGCACGTGCGCAAGGTGCTGGACGCCCACCCCGGACTGCGCTTCGTCAACGGCTACGGCCCCACCGAGGCGACCGTCTTCGCCGCCACCCACACCGTCGTACCGCCCTGGCGCGGCGACTTCGTGCCCATCGGGACGGCCGTCGGCGGGACCCGGCTGTACGTCCTCGACGATCTGCTGCGGCCGGTGGCCGACGGGGAGCCGGGGGAGCTGTTCATCGGCGGGGAGGGGCTCGCCCGGGGCTATCTGGACCGGCCGGGGCTCACTGCCGAACGGTTCGTGCCCGACCCGGCGGGCGGCGGCGGGCGGCTGTACGCCACCGGCGACCTGTGCGCGGTGCTGCCCGACGGCACGATCCGCTACCTCGACCGCATCGACCGGCAGGTCAAGGTCCGCGGCTTCCGCGTCGAACTCGGCGAGATCGAGGCCGCGGTGCGCCGGCACCCGGCGGTGCGGGACGTCACGGTGACCGCGCACGGCGACAGCCCCGAACACCGGCTGCTCGTCGCCTACCCGGTCCTCGACCCCGCCCTCGACGCCGCACAGGCGCTCGCCGAACTGCGGTCCTGGCTGCGCGAGCAGCTTCCCGCGCACATGGTCCCCGGGGTCTGGCGGGTCCTGGAGCGGCTGCCGCTCACCTCCGCGGGCAAGGTCGACCGCCGCCGGCTGCCCGACCCGTTCGCCGCCTGAGCCACCCCCCACATCCTTCACCCTCCAGCGGTGCTCTCACGAGGAGTGTCCCCGTGTTCAACCTCTCCACCTCCCAGGAAATCGTGTGGCTGCACGAGCAGATGCTCCCCGGCAGCCGCAGCTACAACTTCACCGCCGTCCTCGAACTGCGCGGCACCCTCGACACCGGGGCACTGGACGCGGCCCTCGCCCAGGTCATGGACCACCACCCCGGCCTGCGCCTGGAACTGGTGCCGCGGCCCGGCGCCCTCCCCGGCCAGCGCGTCCGCGCCGGCGCCACGCCCCGGCTGCGCGCCACCGACCTGTCCGCCGACCCCGACCCCGAGGCCGCCTTCCGCACCCTCCTCAGCCAGGAGGCGGAGGAGCCCATCGACACCGAGCACGCCCCGATGCTCCGCTGGCACCTGGTCACCATGAACGACCAGTGGCACCGCCTCGTCCAGGTCGAGCACCACCTGACCCACGACGGCAAGTCCTTCGCGATCCTCCTGCACGACCTGTTCACCGCGTACGCGGCCCGACTGCGCGGCGCGGTGGCCGAGTTGGCCCCCACCCGCTCCTACGAGGACTTCGTCCGCGCCGCCACCGACCAGCCGGACGACGAGCGCCGGCGCGGCAGCCTCCAGTACTGGCTCGCCGAACTGAGCGACGTCCCCCTCAACACCGCGCTCCCCGGGCTCGCCACGCCGGGCGCGGTCCGCCGGCACAAGGGCGGGCAGGTCCGCCAGCTCATCGAGGGAGAACTCGCCGAACGGCTGCGCGCGCACGCCCAGCACAGCGGGCACACCCCGTTCAGCACCCTCCTCACCCTCTTCGGCGAACTCCTGCGCCGGCACAGCGGACAGCGCGAGATGGTCATCGGCACCGCCGTCGGCAACCGCCCGCCCAACTCCGAGCGCACCATCGGCATGTTCGTCAACACCATCCCCCTCAAGGTGAGCCTCCCGGCCGACGCCGACGGCGTGACAGCCGTCGACGACGTCACCGACGCCCTCCTGCGCGCCCTGCCGCACCAGGACATCCCCGTGCAGGAGCTGACCCGCACCCTCGGCCTGCACACCGGCGGCGCGGACAACCCCCTGTTCAACGTCATGTTCAGCGCGCACGACGCCCCGCTCCCGCAGCTGGACACCCCCGGCCTCGACGTCTCCCTGTTCGAGGGCTTCAACACCGGCACCACCCGCTTCGACCTCGACGTCGTCCTCCTGCCCGACGCCCGCCGCGTCGTCGGCGCCCGCAGCGGCCCGGCCGGCATGAGCCTGATCTGGGACTACGACGCCGACCTGTTCCCCCGCGAGACCATCGACCTCCTGACGGGCCGCTACCTGGACCTCGTCCAGGCCTACCTGGCCGAGCCCGCCGCCCCCCTGCACACCCTCGCCGCCCCCCAGCTCCCGGCCCCGCCCGCCGTACAGCAGGCGCCGGCCGCCGCCGACCCGCTCGCCGGCCACGACCCGGCGTCCCCCGCGCTGATCACCAGCCAAGGAACCGTCACCTACGGCGAGCTGGACCGGCGCGTCGACGCGCTCGCCAGCCGGCTGCGCGACGCCGGAGTCACCGCCGGGCAGCCCGTCGCCGCCGTCCTCCCGCGCGGCGCCGACAGCGTCGTCACCCTCCTGGCCTGCCTGCGCACCGGAGCCGTGTACGCGCCGCTGTCCCCCCGCGACCCCGCCCACCGGCTCGGCACGCTGCTCGACCGGCTGGGCCCGGCGCTGGTGCTGGCCACCCGGGAGAGCTCCCTCGCCCTCCCGGCCGACCGCACCGCCGCCCTCCTCGACGGCCCCGCCTTCCCTCCGGCCACCCCCGCCGAGGTCCTGGAGGACGCCGCCTACCTGATCCACACCTCGGGCTCGACCGGCGTACCCAAAGCGGTCGTCGTCGGCCGCGCGGCCCTGGCCGGATACGTCGCCGCCGTCACCGGCCGCTACCAACTGGCCGCGAGCGACCGGGTCCTGCTGTTCGCGCAGCCCTCCTTCGACGTCGCCCTCGAAGAAGTCCTCCCCACCCTCGCCGCGGGCGCCGCCCTCGTGATCCCGCAGCGCGAGATCCCCACCGGGCCCGAACTCACCGCCGTCCTCGCCCAGCGCGCGGTCACCGTCGCCAACCTGCCCACCAACTACTTCCTCGGCGCCCAGGAGACGCTGCGCGAGGCGCTGAAGGACGGCCGCTGGACGCCCCGCCTGATCGTCCTCGGCGGCGAACGCCTGCCCGCCAAGGCGCTGCGCGGCATCCACGCCGACACCACGGCGACCCTCCTCAACGCCTACGGCGTCACCGAGGCCACCGTCTCCTCCACCGTCCACGAGATCACCGCCCCCGACCTCGACGGCGCGGGCGACATCCCGCTCGGCACCGACCTGCCCGGCGTCCACGTCCACGTCCTGGACGACACGCGCACCCCGCTGCCCGCCGGCGCCGTCGGCGAACTCGCCATCGCCGGCGGCTCGCTGGCCGACGGCTACCTGGGCCAGGCCGACACCACCGAGGCCCGCTTCGTGACCCCGGCCGCCCTCGGCGGACAGCGCGTCTACCTCACCGGCGACCGCGGCTACCGCGACCTCGAAGGACGGCTCTTCTTCCTCGGCCGCGGCGACAACCAGATCAAACTCCGCGGCTACCGCATCGAGCTGGAGGAGATCGAGGCCGCCGCCTCCGCCGCGCTCGACGGCCGGCCCACCTCCGTCGTCCTCGACCCCGACGGCGAGCACGGGCCCCGCCTCATCGGCTTCGTCCAGAGCGCCGAGCAGCCCGAGCACACCGCGCTGACCGCGACCCTCACCCGCACCCTCCCCGGCGCCCTGCTGCCCGCCAAGTGGTTCGCGCTCACCGAGATCCCCACCACCCCCGCCGGAAAACCCGACCGCCCCGCCCTCACCCGCGTCGCGGCGGAACGCGAAGAGGCCGAGGTCAAGCGGGAGCACGAGGCCGCCGACTTCACCGACCCCGGCGAAGCCCTGCTCGCCGAAGCCTGGCGCGCCGCCCTCGGCCACGCCCGCTTCTCCGCCGAGTCCCACTTCTTCGAGGTCGGCGGCCACTCCCTGCTCGCCGCCCAGCTCGCCGCCTTCCTGGAGACCCACCTCGACAGCAGGCCCCCGCTGCGCACCTTCTTCCAGCACCCCGTCCTCGCCGACCAGGCGCGCGTCCTCGGCCTGGTGGGACAGTCATGACCGCTTTCTCAAAAGACGCGGCACCCGCCAGCGTCCTCGAAGGCGACCACCCCGACCTGGTCGACTCCTTCGAGACCTTCATCCGCCGCGAACTCGTCCCCCTGGCCGCCGAGTTGCCCGAGACCGGCGACCTGCCCCCGGCCGACCTGCGCGCCTATGTCCGCAAGCGCTCCGCCGCGCTCGGCTTCTACGCCGGCGAGTACCCGGAAGAGCTGGGCGGCTCCGGCATGCCGCTGAGCGCCGTCGTCCAGCTCCACCACGCCGCCGGCCGCAGCGGCTGCCCGCTCGCCCCCTACGCCCTCGGCGGCTCCGACGGACCCAGCCCCCTCCTGCGCAACGGCACCCCCGAACAGATCGAGCGCTACCTCGTCCCCCTGGTGCGCGGCGAGCTGATCCGCTGCTTCGCCCTCACCGAACCGCACGCCGGCTCCGACGCCTTCCACCTCACCAGCACCGCCACCCGCGACGCCGACGGCTGGGTCCTCGACGGCCGCAAGACCTTCGTCAGCAACGCCGACCGCGCCGACATCGCCCTCGTCGTCACCGCCACCGACCCCGGCGACGGCACCGCCACCGGCTCCACCGCGTTCATCGTCCCCATGGACCGGCCGGGCCTGCGCATCGGACAGCGCTACGAGGGCATGTCCGGCGAGCCCATGTTCGAACTGCTCCTGGACGGCGTACGCGTCGGACCCGAAGCCGTCATCGGCGGGGAACAGGGGATCGGGGCGGCCACCGCGCTCGCCATCGACAGCCTCTCGCGCGGCCGGGTCATCGTCGCCGCCCAGTGCAACGGCATCGCCGAACACGCCCTGCGGCTCGGCGTCGAGTACGCCCGCGAGCGGTCCGCGTTCGGCGCGCGGATCGGCAGCTACCAGCACATCCAGGAACACCTGGTCAGCAGCCACGCCGAGGTCGAGCAGTCCAAACTCCTCACCCTCGCCGCCGCCCAGCTCCTCGACAGCGGCAAGGAGTCGCCGCAGAACGCGGCGCTCGCCAAACTCACCGCCTCCGAGACGGCCGTCCGCGTCGTGGACCGCGCCCTCCAGATCCACGGCGCGACCGGCTGGGTCCGCGGCCACCCCCTGGAGTTCCTGTACCGCTACGTCCGCATGATGACGATCATCGAAGGCACCTCGGAGGTCCAGAAAGTGATCGTCGCCAAGGCCATGGGCCTGCACTGACCTCCCTAGGAGACGAGAGATGACTTCTGACCCGCAGCCCAGCGTCCTCGCGGCCGACGCGCTGAAGGACGGCCGGGTGCACGAACTCTTCCACGACTGGGCGCTGCGCACCCCGCACGCCCCCGCCGTGATCGACGGCGGCCAGCACATCAGCTACGCCGAACTCGACTCCCTCGCCGACGAGTTCGCGACCGCCCTGGTCGGCGAGGTACGCCCCGGCGACCTCGTCGGAGTCCGCCTCGACCGCTCGGTCACCCTGGCCGCCGTCGCACTCGCCGTGGCCCGGCTGGGCGCGGTGTACC
Source organism: Streptomyces sp. AMJ-169 (assembly GCF_055597585.1). Classification (NCBI taxonomy): domain Bacteria; kingdom Bacillati; phylum Actinomycetota; class Actinomycetes; order Kitasatosporales; family Streptomycetaceae; genus Streptomyces; species Streptomyces sp. AMJ-169. The sequence continues at coordinate 412,915 of NZ_JBVLTJ010000004.1, read as the reverse complement.
TGCCGTTCGGACCGGACGCGGGGGAGCGGCGGATCGGGACGGCGGCGGGGACGCTGCGGTTGCGGTGCGTGATCGGGGAATCGACGGGGCCGGAGGGCTCGGCCGGACTCGGGGGTTCGGCCGGTCCAGGAGGCTCGGCCGGTCTTGGGGGCTCGGCCGGACTTGGGGGTTCGGCCGGTCCAGGAGGCTCGGCCGGTCTTGGGGGCTCGGCCGGTCTTGGGGCGGCGCGTCAACTTCCGTTGCCCGTACCCGGAGTGACCGCCGCCCTCCTCACCCCCGGTGACGGCGTGTTCGCGACGCCCGAGGGCACCTACTACGCCGTCCTCACCTCCGGCTCCACCGGTGAGCCGAAAGCCGTGGCCGTCGGGAAGGCGTCCCTCGGCGCGCTCGCCCGCTGGTACCGCGAGCTGACCGGCCTCGGCCCCGGCGACCGGCACAGCTTCCTCATGGGCGTCGGCTTCGACGCGCACGTCATGGAGATGTGGGCCACGCTCACCTCCGGCGCCGCGCTCAGCGTCAGCCCGCAGGAGGTCCGCTGGGACACCGGCGCCCTCACCGACTGGTGGCGCGCCGCCCGTATCGACGTCGGCTTCCTGCCGACCCCGCTCGCCGAACCCGTCCTCGACCGCCCCTGGCCGGCCGGCCTCGCCCTGCGCCACCTCGGCATCGGCGGCGACCGGCTGCGCCGCGCGCCGGGCCCGGACGTGACCGCGCGCGTGTACAACGCCTACGGCCCGGCCGAGGCGACGGTCGTGACCACCGCGCACCCGTTCACCCCGGCCGACGCGGACGCCGCCGGCGACCCGCCCATCGGACTGCCGCTGCCCGGCGCCCTCGTCCTCGTCACCGACGCGGACGGCGTCCCGGCGCCCCGGGGCACCGCCGGTGAACTGCGCGTCGGCGGGCACCACTTGGCCCTCGGGTACTTCGACCCGGAGCTGACCGCCGAACGGTTCGTGACCACCCCCGACGCCGGCCGGCTGTACCGCACCGGCGACCAGGTCGTCATGCGCGCGGACGGCGTCATCGACTTCCTGGGCCGCCTCGACGACCAGGTCAAGGTGAGCGGCGTACGCGTCGAACTCGCCGAGATCGAAAGGGTGCTGGAGCGCGCACCCCGGGTCGGCCGGGCCGTCGTCGCCCTGCGACGCGACACGGGCGTGCTGGTCGGCTTCCTGGAGACCGAGGGCGAGCCGCCGACGGCCGCCGAGCTGCGCGAGCACACCCGCGCGTGGCTGCCCGAGCAGGTCTGCCCGGCGGTGTTCCACCGGGTGGACACCTTCCCGCTGACCGCCAACGGCAAGGTCGACCGGGCCGCGCTGCTCGCCGGACACACCGCGCAGGCGGACCCGGGGTCCGACGACGTCGAGGGGCAGGTCCTCACCCTGTGCCGGGAGATCCTCGGCGACTCCCGCGTCGCCCTCGCCGACAACTTCATCCAGGCGGGCGGCAATTCACTGGGCGGCGCCCGGTTGATCGCCGCGCTGGAGAAGCGCTACCGGGTACGGCTGCGCGCCTCCGAACTGCTGCGCCAGCCCGACCTCCAGGGCATCGCCCAACTGGTCGCGACCCGCTCGGCAAGCCGGTGAGCCTCAAGGGCCACCGCGACTTCCGGCTCTTCCTCCTCGGCTACGCGGCGAGCAAGACCGGCAGCCAGATCACCCTCCTCGCGCTGCCCCTGGTCGCCGCGCTCAGTATGGACGCCTCGCCCTTCCACATCGGCCTCCTGACGGTCGTCGAGACCGCCGCCATGCTCATCGCCGGGCTGCCGGCGGGCGTGTGGGTGGACAAGGTGCGCCGGCTGCCGCTGCTGATCCAGACCGACGTGCTGCGGCTCGTCGCCATCGGCTCCCTGCCGGTGGCGGCGGCCGTGGACCGGCTCACCCTCACCCACCTCTACCTGGCCGCCGCGATCACCGGCGCCGCGACCGTCGTCTCCGACATCGCGACCCAGTCCTTCCTGCCCGGACTGCTGCCCCGCGAGCAGCTCATCGCGGGGAACGGGGCGGTGGCCACCGTGCAGTCCTCGGCGGAGGTCATCGGACCGGGCATCGGCGGCGGCCTCGTCCAGGCGATGGGCGCGCCCCTCGCGCTCATCCTCGACGCGGCCAGCTATCTCGTCTCCGCCGTCCTGCTGCTGGGCATGCGGCTCCGTGAGGCGATACCCGAACGGCCGCCCGCCGCCGAGAACACGCTGGTCAAGGACATCGTCGAGGGCGTCCGCTTCGTCTTCGGCTACCCCGAACTGCGGGCGATCGCGCTCACCACCGGCGCGTCCAACCTCTTCACCGCCTTCCTGTTCGCCGTCCAGACCGCCTTCTGGACCCGCGTCCTCGGCCTGACCCCCCTGGAGATCGGCTTCGTCCTCTCCGCCTCCGCCGTCGGCGGCCTCACCGGAGCACTCCTCGCGGGCCGCCTGTCCCGCCGCGTCGGCCAGGTCCGCCTCATCTTCCTGTCCGTCGCACTGACTTCCCCGTTCGCCGTCCTGTGGCCGCTGTCCTCCGGTACGACCGCCCCGTACGTGTTCGCCGCCGGGCTCGCGGTCGTCTGGTTCGGCGCGGTGACCTACAACGTCGCTCAGCTGACGTTCCGTCAACTGGTGTGCCCGCCCGATCTGTTGGGGCGGATGAACGCGACCATGCGGTTCGTGGCGCTCGGTGTCATGCCGCTCGGCGCGCTCGCCGGTGGCTCGATCGCGTCCGGGTGGGGGCCGCGGGCCGCGCTGTGGGTGTGCGCGGCGGGGTTCCTCTGCCTGCCGCTGCTTCTGCTGTCCTCGCCGACGTTGCGGGGGCGGACGAAGGGGTCCGCTGAGGAACGTGAACTCGGAAAGGTACCGCCCGCATGAGTCTGAGCATCACCGAGAGCTATCTGACCCGGTACCGGGAGGTTGCCGCGGGGGCGGCGGACGTGTACCCCCTCACCGGCGCCCAGCGCAGGTTCCTCCTGGCGCGGGGCCTGGACCCACTGCGCCGCCCGGATTTGGCGCCCCTGTTCTTCCACTTTCCGCGCGGGGCCGTGGACTTGCCTCGCCTGCGGCGGGCGGCACTGGGTTTCGCGCGGCGGCATACGGTTCTTTGCGGGCGCGTCGACTTCGTCAAGGGCCTGCCGGTACTGCGCGTCGGCGAGCCGTCGGTCGAGGTGCGGCGGGTGGAGGTGCGGTCCGGGACCGCTGAGGAGGCGTTGCGGGCGGAGCTGGGGGCTGCGCCGATGTATGGGCCTGCGTTGCGGCTGTTGCTGGCGCGGGGGGAGGGGGAGGAAGAGGAGCTGTTGGCGGTGGTGCTCGATCATCTGGCTTGTGATGAGCGGGGGTTGGGGGTGGTTACGGCTGGGATTTCTGAGGTGTATGAGGAGGGGGTGGGGGCTGGGGAGGGGGATGCGGGTGCTTATCGGGGGGCTGTGGAGGGGCAGTTGGAGGTTGAGCGGAGGGCTTCGCGGGAGGGGGATGTGGGGTATTGGGGGGAGCGGTTGCGGGGGTTGGGTGGGGGTGGCTCTTTGGGGGGTGGGGGGTTGGGGTCGGGAGAGGCGCCGGGGTCGGGGAAGAGGCTGAAGGAAGACGGGGCGTCGGAAAAGAGGAAGGCGCCGGAGGAAGCAGGGGCGCTGGAGGAGGGGCGGGTGCCGAAGGCAGGCGGGGTTTCGGAGGGTGGAAAGGGGCTGGAGCTGGGAGGGGCGTCGGAGTTGGGGCGAGGGCTGGAGTCGGGAGGGGCGTCGGAGTTGGGGCGAGGGCCGGGGGCGGGAGGCGTGTCGGAGTCGGCGAGAGGGCCGGAGTCGGGAGGCAGGTCGGAGTTGGGGAGGGGGTTGGTAGGAGGCGGGGCGTCGGAGTCGGGGAGTGTGCCGGAGGAAAGCGGGGGCTCGGTGAAGGGCATGCTCAGTCATCGGCTCCCCGCCGTCCCCCCGAGACTCCGCGGCCTCCTCTTCCCCGCGCTCCTCGACGCCGGGTCCGCCGCGCTGCGTACGTGGCCCGGGGCCGGAGAGACGCCCGCGCTCGCCTACCCCTGGGGCGGCCGTCCCGCCGGCGCCCCCGACGTCATGGGCTGTTTCATCAACACCCTGATCCACCCCGCCACCCCCGGCCCCGCCCGCATCGAGGACACGGCGGCGGCCTGGTGGGACGACCTCGACCGGGCCGCCACCCCGTACGACGAGGTGGTACGCGCCGTCCGGCTCGCCGGGGGCGGGTGGGACGGTACGCCGCACGGCATCCTCACCTACGAGGACCTGGATCGCCGCCCCGCCCTGCGGCTGGACCGGACGACCGGCCGCGAGACCCACCTCGCCGCGCCGCTGAGGTACGCGGCACCGATCGGCATCGCCGCCTCACATGGGGAGGACTTGCAGGTACGGCTGGTCTGGGACCGGGCTGTGCTGCCGGATGATCTGGCACGGGAGGCGTTCGGGGCGTTGTTGGGGGCGTTGCGGGGGTGGCTTGGGGTGGGGTAGGGGTTGGGGTGGGTTGGCTGGTGGTTCGGTATGGGTCGGAGGCTCGGAGTGGACCGGCCGACGCGGCGCGTGGCGTGGCGGCGGCTCGGCTGTTCGGCCCAGCGCAGGCCGGCTGACTCAGTGCAGGCCGGTGGCTGGGCCGGCCGGTGGTTCGGCGTGAGCCGGTTGACTTGGCGCGGGCCGGCGGCTCGGCGTGGGTCGGCTGGTCAGTGGCTTGGTCGGGCTGGTCGGCTTGGTGCGGGTCAGTGACTCGGCGTGGGCCGACTGGCCTCGGTATGGGCTGGTGGCTTGGCTTGGCTGAGCCGGCTGGCTCGGGGGCCGGTGGTTTGGTTGGGCCGGCCGGCTTGGTGTGAGCCGGTGCGCCGGCTGGTTCGGTGTGGGCCGGTGGTTGGCTGGGTCGGTCGGCTTGGTGTGGGCCGGTGGGCCGGCTGGTTCGGTGTGGGCCGGTGGTTGGCTGGGTCGGTCGGCTTGGTGTGGGCCGGTGGGCCGGCTGGTTCGGTGTGGGCCGGTGGTTGGCTGGGTCGGTCGGCTTGG